>JBBRCE010000017.1:0-92740 GCA_038205115.1 Pirellulales bacterium | reverse complement strand
TGTCGCCCTGGCATTGATAGCGCGACCATGCCCGCTTCGCTTGGCGGTAGCTCAGTCCCAGCAGTTCGCTCGCTGCCACCAAGCTCAAACTCCCCGTCTTGCCCCGGCTCAACGCCTCCAACCGCTTCCGTTCCTTCCGACACATCGCTATTGTCTCCCTTCTCGTCTCCTTTCGGAAACGATCTTAGGGGACATTTCTCATGTCGCAAGACACCTTGGCGGGGCGGAATTGACAAAGCGCGACTCCACGGCCAAGATTCAGTAACCTTCGCCGCGATTTTGGCGGTCGAATGCCGTTGCGTTTGACGGGCGTGTCCAACCGGCGGCACTGTCGCGATCGAAATTATCCGGAGGTCGTTCGTGGAATCTTGGATTGGTTTGGTCGGGCCAAACCGGACTGTCGAAATCGGCGGCGTCAAACTCGTCGGGGTGAATGCCGAGAACGGCACGAAGCTACTGGTAACTCTGGGGCTGATCGTTTTCCTGTTGCTCGTTGCCCGTTTGTTGCAGGCGACGGCCGGTTGGCTGTTGGGCGGTCGCCGTGACGAACGAACCCGGTTTTGGCTCCGCCAGGGCATACGCCTCTCGATGAGCGCGGTGCTGCTGATTGGGGTCGCTTCGATTTGGTTCGACGACCCGACACGACTCGCGACCGCTCTAGGGCTTGTCTCCGCCGGACTGGCGTTCGCACTGCAGAAGGTCGTCACAGCGGTTGCTGGATATTTCGTCATCCTGCGTGGTCAGACGTTCAATGTCGGCGACCGAATCGTGATGGGCGGAGTACGCGGCGACGTGATCGCGCTGGGGTTCAGCCAAACGACCATTATGGAGATGGGCCAACCGCCACCGGTGCAACATGCCGACCCGGCGATGTGGGTGCAAAGCCGGCAATATACGGGGCGCATTGTCACGGTCAGTAATTCCAAAATCTTCGACGAGCCGGTTTACAACTACACGCGCGAATTTCCCTACATTTGGGAGGAAATCGTGGTGCCGGTGCCGTACGCGGCGGACCGCGCGCGGGCGGAAGACATTCTGCTCCAGGTGGCGACCAAACATACGGTGGCGATCGAGGATGTCAGCGCCGATGCACTGGCGGAACTACAACGGCGTTACGCGACGAAAACAGCCGGCGTAAAACCGCGCGTTTACTATCGGCTCACCGACAACTGGCTGGAATTGACGGTGCGGTTCATCGCGCGGGATTACGGCATCCGCGAGTTGAAGGATGCCCTGAGCCGCGACATCTTGCAGGCGCTCGATGAGGCCGGAATTGGCATCGCATCGGCCACCGTCGAAGTCGTTGGTCTGCCGCTGATGCGGATAGCCGCCACGCGCGAGACTGGGGGGACGGCGTGAGAATGCAACTCCGCGTGATGGGCGAACGGCTCCGGTCGAGCTTTTGGTTCTTACCCATTTTGATGACTGGATTGGCGGCCGGACTGGCATTTGCAACCGTGGCCCTTGATGCGAGCATTTCCGACCAGTGGTTGCGAGCCTTCGGTTGGGCTTACGCCGGCGGGGCGGAAGGCGCCAGTGCCGTGCTGGGTGCCGTTGCCGGTTCCATGATTACGCTCGCCGGCTTGGTGTTCTCGATGACGTTGGTTGCGCTCTCGCTGACGTCGTCACAATTTGGCCCGCGGCTGCTGCGGAACTTCATGCGCGACACCATGAACCAAGTCGTCCTTGGCACGTTTGTGGCCACCTTCGTTTACTGCCTGCTCGTTCTGCGAACCGTCCGCCGCGCCGATGAATCGGCCTTTGTTCCGCACTTGTCTGTGACGATCGGCGTGCTGATGGCGGTTGCGAGCCTGGTAGTACTGATCTATTTTGTGCATCACGTGGCCATGTCCATTCAGGCTGATGAGTTGCTGGCGCGGGTGAGCGCCGAATTGTTCAGTGGCATCGACCGTTTGTACCCCAAAGAAATTGGCCAGGGGCCGCCCGAGTCAACGCCGCAGGAACCGCATGCCGCAGTTCCCGACGGTTTCGACCGCGAGGCGCAGCCCGTCTCCGCGGATGTCGATGGGTACGTTCAACTCATCGACGCGGACGCTTTGCTGGACTTGGCAACTCAATCAGACTTGCTTGTGCGGGTGCTACGACGTCCCGGTCAATACGCCATACGCGGCAACCCGCTGGCCCTCGTCTTGCCCCGCGAACGAGTCAATGACGCCATCGCAGGCAAGCTCCGCGCGGTCTTTGTAATTGGACATCGTCGAACGGAAGTCCAAGACGTCGAGTTTGTCGTGGATCAACTCGTCGAAATTGCGGTTCGCGCGCTGTCGCCAGGCATCAACGACCCATTTACAGCCGTAGCTTGCGTCGACCGCCTGGGTTCTGCTCTGACCCGTTTGGCGCAGCGTCACGCACCGTCAGCGTACCGCTACCACGAAGATCAGTTGCGGATCATTGCCCCTTCGATCACGTTCGACGGAGTTGCGGATGCGGCCTTGAATCAGATCAGACAATATGGCCGCACAAGTGCGGCGGTAACAATCCGACTGCTGGAGACGATCGGGAGAATCGCCGATTCAACTGATCGACCTGAGATTCTGGTCACGCTCCGGCGTCACGCTGACATGATTGCCCGAGGTAGCCGTGATGGGTTGCCTGAGCAAGACGACCGTCGCGACGTCCAGCGGAAATACGACGCAATCTGCAATCGGCTGCCACAGCCGATGCTTTAAATTTGACAGCGATTTGGACTGAGTATCATCTCCATCGATCAACCGGTCGCCCACGCGATTAGGGAAATCGCGACAGCCCCGTAAAATCGAATCACCGGCGGCGACTGGACAAATCCATGGACTGGCGGCAGCGAATCGTTAAAAAGGCCGCGCTTCGGTCATCCGCAACGATCGGCTTTGCGGCCAACACCAAGCAAATTGTCGCAGCCGAGTTTTGCTGTTGGCGGAGTTGTTGCTCCGCAGCGCGTGCGGCAACTATAATTCGTGCGACGATCAATCGCCCGACTTGCCCCACGCGCAACTTCTTTAACCCCAATATCCAGCATGAATTCGACGATTCATTTTGCTTCCCGTTGCTTACGACGAGGTGACATTTTATTGGCGGTATTTTTCTGCATGGCTACCCTGGCCCGCGCGGAAGATGTTAAGCCGCTCAAGGCGCTCATGGTGACCGGCGGGTGCTGCCACGATTACGAAAAGCAAAAAACGATTCTTTCCGAGGGAATCTCAGCCAGAGCCAACGTCGTGTGGACCATCGTCCACGAAGGCAAAGAGCGCACCGACAAGGTCAGTATTTACGCAAAAGACGATTGGGCCAAAGGCTACGATGTGGTCGTGCATAACGAGTGCTATGGCTTTGTGGACGACGTGCCGTACGTGGAGCGGATCGCCAAGGCGCATCACGATGGCACGCCGGCCGTGGTGCTGCACTGCAGCACGCATAGCTATCGAATGGCCAAAACCGACGAGTGGCGGCAGGTGATCGGTCAGACTTCGATGAGTCACGAGAAAGCGCAGGATCTGAAGATTAAAGTCGTCGCCGCCGACAACCCGGTGATGCGCGGTTTTCCGGATGGCTGGCTGGATGCCAAAGACGAACTCTACAAGAACGAAAAACTCTGGCCCAACTTTGTGCCGCTGGCGACGGCCTACGGTTCCGAAACGAAAAAAGATCACGCCGTGATCTGGCAAAACACGTACGGCGCAGGCAAGGTGTTTGGCACGACGCTAGGCCACTCCAACGCTACGATGTCCGACCCGGTCTATCTCGACCTGGTAACCCGCGGATTACTCTGGTCGTGCAATAAACTCGACGACTCCGGCAAGCCTCAAGCAGGCTACGGACCCAAGGCCAAATAACCTGCCGCTTGCACGAGTGCGGCCAAATCGAGGGAGTTCGCCAAGCCACGGAGCGTGAGTTGGCGAACTCCCAGTGTCGCGAATCGGCCAACGGTTGTCGTGCGGATGCGTGCCGTTCCAACCACGCGTTTCTATCGTGGAAGAACGTTAGGCAACCAGCGACTGAGCTGCGTGTCGGCGACGTCGGCGCAACGTCATCAGCCCGCACATTCCCACGGAACTGGCTAGCAGCGTCAGCGTCGATGGTTCTGGTACGGGCGTGGCAGGAATAGTACCGGCCACGAATAAATCCGAGAGGTCGTTCGCCCCGGGCACGGTGTTGGAGGTAAGGCCGCCGTACGGTTGCGTGCCGGGCGTCGGATTGTTGATGTACGAGCCGAGTTGGAAAATCTCTTCCATCGTCTTGATATCCGACGAGTGATTGAATTCCACACTGCTGGCGTAGGCGTTGCCCTTAGCTAACTTTGAAATCACGATTTCGTTGATCGTGTGGTTTCCGTCGTCGCGATTGCTGCCTTCGGTTTCGTCCATCCAAATCACGATCGCGCCGTTATTTTTGAATGCTTCGGTGGCTTCAAGCTGAGGCACGATGATTGACAGGAAATTGTCGCCGATTGCCACGGCTTGCTGGTCATTGGAAGCGTAAGTGGTGCCGTTGTAGGTGAACGACGTGCTCAACGACGAGTGCATGTCGTTGTATTGGTTGGGCGTAATCCAGTTATACTGGCCGAAATTGTTGGTCGGAGTGGGATTTGAGATGCTCAGCGTGTTTGCGGCAATCGTTGATCGCAGTTGCCCGAACGTCGCGAGATTTTGCGACTGGGTGTCGTTAAAAAATGCCATCGGGTTATGCTTCGAGGCGTAATTGTATTGCTTGGTGTTGTAATACGGGTTGGTGACCGTGGTCGATGTGCCCGAACGGCTGACCAATTGATTGCCGCCGGTGGGCACGGTGCTGCTGGCAATTTCGTAATCCTCTTGGTAGTTTTTCCAGCTCACGCCAGCGGAGTTCATTTGCGCGGTGAGATGCGGCACGTTAACAAAGGTATTACTGGCATTGGGATCCGCATCGCTGGCGACCAAAAACCCATTGCCGGGGTTGAGATTGGTGCCGGCTTCGGCCCAAACGTAGTTTGGTTCCGAGGGATGCGTGCCGGTGCCGGCATTCAAATAATTCGATGCGTACGAGACCATGGCGGCATTCGGGTTGCCTGGCGTGACCAGACTGTTCACGTAGGGCGCAGCCGTGTTTCCGAAGATTTGCTGGGGCGAGCCGGTGCCAGGTCCGCCGGGTTGCGTCCAATTGTGATTTTCCATGGCGATGACAAACACCGTGCCGATGGGCGTGGCGTGGGCGATGACCGCCGTCGTCAGGCTGACCGCGCAGCCTGCCACGACGGTCAGAATGAACTTGATTTGCGTTTTCATGAGCGACTCCTAAGAATTCCTTACCGGGGAAACGTTCGCGAAGCGACCGAGGCAAATCACGTTTGCAATCCTCGCACGAACGTGGCAAGGGCGTTGCTGCCGTCATTCACCGCGATCGAGACTCGCGAATCGATGTGCCAGCAGATTAGCCTGCGATTGCCAGCGGCGTGTTAGCACGATGCAAAATGCCGGCGCGAATTTTACGAGCGGGCGATGAATGCGGCAAGCATTGCCAACTTGGACGACCGACTTAGCCTCACGGCAGCTGCGCGTCGCCTTCACGCCACCGCAATTGGCGGACGCGCGTGTTGGCGGTTGTTGCGCCGTCTCGGACCGCCAGTTTCAGCGCATGGTATCGCGATTTAAAGAATATCAACCTGCTGCGGCTTCCAGTTAACAACCGCCCGTCTTGCCAGAGCGGTTGCAAAAGTGTTAAGCTAAACCGCGCAACGAGCCGCTAAGCGGCGTTTGACGTTGCTGGCAAGTTTCGTGGTCAGGGAAGGAGTTGGCGCGTGTTTGTCGCAGCATCGACGGATTGTTTTCCGGAGCTTTCGCTAGAGGATGCCATCGGTCGGTTGATCGACCTGGAGTACACGGCGGTCGAGATTGCCGTGAGCGAGTATGGCAATCAAATCCGACCTTCGCAGGTGCTGGAAGATCTCGACAAAGCCATCTTTCTTTGCCGCGATACCCATCGCCTGACGCCGGCGGCTTACTCCGTGGAAATTGCGCCCGGCGACGATTATTTCCGCCAATGGGCGGCCTGCTGCAAGTTGGCCAAAGCCAGCAAAGTGGTGGCCATTTGCATCCGCGCTGGCGAACTCGGCACGCCCTTCAATGCAGAAATCGAACGCTTGCGCGAGATGGTGCGAATTGCCTCGCACGAAGGCGTGGTCGTTGGATTGAAAACCGAGACCGGCCACGTCACGCAAGATCCGGCCACCGCCATGTCCCTGTGCGACAATGTCAAGGGCTTGGGCATCACGCTCGACCCCAGCCATTTCATTTTTGGGCCGCACAAAGGCAGCTACGACCAATTGTTCAAAAACGTGGTCCACGTACATCTCCGCGACACCAGTAAAGACAAACTGCAAGTTCGCGTCGGCCAGGGCGAAGTCGAATATGGCCGGCTGGTCACGCAGTTGGCGGCCGTCAACTACAACCGCGCGCTGTCGGTCAATATGATTTCGATTCCCGATGTCGAACAGAGGGCCGAGATGCGTAAAATGCGGTTGCTGTTGGAAAGCCTGCTTTAATCGGCATTCGAAACCCGTAACAACGGACCGGCGGCATCGTGCAAATTCGCGACGCGTCATTCTTGGTCACCGGCGGTGCATCCGGGCTAGGCGCGGCCTGTGTGCGTGAAATCGTGCAGCACGGCGGACGAGTCGCAATTGCCGATTTGAACGTCGCGGCGGGGCAGCAACTGGCCGCTGAATTGGGCGATGCGGCCTGCTTTGCGGCGACGGATGTCACGTCGGCCGAGCAAGTGCAGTTGGCGGTCGATTTGGCCGTGACGCGGTTCGGCGGACTTAACGGCGTGGTCAATTGCGCCGGCATTCTGACGTCGGGCCGACTCCTCGGCAAAGACGGCCCGCACGATTTGGAGCGGTTTGCCCGCACCATTCACGTGAATTTGATTGGCACGTTCAATGTGTCGCGACTGGCCGCGGCAGCGATCGCCAAATCTGCCGCTGGCGCCGATGGCGAGCGGGGCGTTATCATCAATACGTCGTCGGTGGCCGCGTTCGAGGGACAAATCGGCCAGGCGGCCTATTCTGCCTCCAAGGCGGGCGTCGCTGGCATGACGTTGCCGCTGGCGCGCGAACTGGCCCGCTTTGGCATCCGGGTGGTGGCCATCGCTCCCGGCGTGTTCGCTACGGCTATGATGGGCGCCATGCCGGACCAAGCCGTCGCGGCGCTTGCCAGCCAATCGCCGTTTCCGCCGCGAATGGGCGAACCGGCCGAATTTGCTGCGTTGGTGCGGCACATCTTCGAAAATCCGATGCTCAATGGCACAGTCATTCGGCTAGACGGTGGGCTGCGGATGTCAGCCAAATAGGCGCCAGCGGCGATCAAAATTGCCAGCTTTGCCGTATCAAATAGGATAAACCGCAGAATTGGCGAGACTATTGCCGACATTGCCGGCATGTTAAGATAAGAAGTCTTGGCGGATTGTCCGCCTGCCGCCAATTTTTAAGGCACTATTCAGTACTCGTCCAATGTCTCGCCCTATCGTGGCGAACTCAACTTAGCAGGTACAGCTATGAAACGTGCTGCGATGATTCTGCGTCCCGGGTTCGGTGCAGCGCTGCTAGTCGGTTTGTCGTGCGGAATGATTGCTTCGGCCACAGCAGCATGGGCTGCCGATGAAAAGCCAGCCGAAAAACCGGCGGCGGAAACGCCCAAGCCCAAGTATGCGCCATTCGCGGTGGTGCTTAAAGACACCGTCACCGTGCCGGGCGTCATTACGCTGCACAAAAAAGAAAACAATCTCTACGCGGAATTGACGGCGCAAAATCTCAACAAAGATTACCTGGTGGCCATCGCCATCGCCAAAGGCATCGGCCGCGGCCAGGTTCTCGGCGGCATGAGTTTGAACTTTGGCGACGATTGGCTCTGGCAGTTCCGTAAAGTCGACGATCAAATTCGCATCGTCCGCCGCAACGTGCGATTCACGGCCGCCAAAGGCAGTCCTGAAGAAAAAGCCGTGGGCATCGCCTACACCGACAGCGTGCTGTTTAGCCTGCCCATTTTGAGCATCGGACCAGCGGGTGGTTACATTATCGATCTGAACCAAGTGTTCATGGGCGACTTGCCGCAAATTGGCAAGTCGCTGCCGGGCTTCATGTTTTCGGGCAGCAAATCGAATTGGGCTTCGGTCAAAGGCTTTCCGGATAACATCGAACTGGAAGTCGCCGCTACCTACGCCTCGGCCGGCACCGCCGAAATCGACTCCGTGGCCGATAGTCGCGGCGCGACCATCAACGTGCATTATTCGATCAGCCCGTTACCGCAGTCTGGTTATCGGCCGCGTTTGGCCGACGACCGCGTAGGCTACTTCCTTACGGTACTGAAAGATTATTCGCAGAAGATCGACGACGACCGTTTCGTGCGTTATCTGAATCGCTGGGATCTTGCCAAGGCCGACGGCGGCGCCGAGGTTTCGCCGCCGAAGAAGCCGATCGTGTTCTGGATCGAAAAGACCGTACCGTTCAAGTATCGCAAGCCCGTCCGTGAAGGCATTTTGGAATGGAACAAAGCGTTCGAAAAAGCTGGCATCATTAACGCGATTGAAGTTCGCCAGCAGCCGGACAACGCCGATTGGGATCCGGAAGACATCAACTACAACACGTTTCGCTGGATCACGGCCAGCGCCGGATTTGCCATGGGCCCCACACGTGTCAACCCGATCAACGGCCAGATTCTGGATGCCGACATTATCTTTGATGCGGACTTTTTGCAGTTCTGGAAGCAAGAATACGAGACATTCACGCCGCAAAGCATTGCCAACATGACCGGCGGCCCGCTGGATTTGAAGTCGTACGAGCGCGAAATGGCGAGTCACTCGCAAGAGCGCTGCTTGGAATGCATGCTGACGTCTGGCATGTCGCGCGATTTGGCCTTTGGCCACTCCGTGCTGGCGGCCTCGCTCACCGGCCCGCAAGCCGAGGCTGAGAAAGAGCGGATGATCATGCAAGCTCTGAAAGAAGTGGCCATGCATGAACTCGGGCATACCCTGGGCTTGCGGCACAACTTCAAGGCCAGCACTATGCTGACGCTGGCCGAGATGGGTAAGAAAGAAAAAGTCGCTGAAAATGGCTTGGTGGCCTCGGTCATGGACTACACACCAGCATACCTAGTGCCCAAGGGCACACCGCATGTCGATTACTACACCACCACGATCGGCCCCTACGACATGTGGGCTATCGAGTACGGTTACAAGGCGCTCTCCGCCAGCAGTCCTGAAGGCGAGTTGCCGGAATTGAAGAAAATTGCGTCGCGTAGCGGCGAACCGAACCTGGCCTATTCCACGGACGAAGATACCCGCGGCATCGACCCTGATCCGCTGTCGAATCGTTTCGATATCGGCAAAGACATGCTCGAATTCGCTCGGCAGCGTGCCAAGTTGATCAACGAAATGTGGCCCAAGGTTTTGGAAACGTCCACCAAGGATGGCGACGGCTACCAGCGTACGCGCCGCGAGTTTGGCGTGCTGCTAACCAACTACGGCACGTCCATGTATTTTGGCTCGCGTTACATCGGCGGCGTCTATGTTGCTCGTTCGCACAAGGGCGATCCAAACAGCGACGCGCCGTTTACGGTGGTCGATGCTCAAAAGCAGCGAGATGCATTGGCGCTGCTAGAAGAGTTTGTCTTTAGCGACAAGCCATTCAACTTTCCGCCGGAATTGTATTCGCATCTGGCGGGTTCGCATTGGAATCATTGGGGTGCCACGCCGCCCACGCGAGGCGATTATCCGATTCACGAAGTGATTGCCATGTGGCAGGATCGCATTCTGCAGCAGGTCATGTCGTCGCTGACTCTGCAGCGACTATACGACTCCGAGCTGCAAGTTGCCGCGGATAAAGACGCCTTCACCACGGCCGAACTGCTGGATCGATTGACCACGTCAATCTTCAAAGAGACCGATAAGCTGGAAGGCGAGTTCACCGTTCGCAAGCCAGCCATTAGCAGTTTGCGTCGCAGCTTGCAACGCAATTATTTGCAGCGTTTATCGCAAATCGCCATGGGCGAAGCCGGCGCTCCGCAAGATTGCCAGACGATTGCCAATGCTCAGTTGGCGAAGTTGCAAGCGAAGATCAAAAAGGCGCTGGAAGATTCGGCCAAGCTGGACGATTACACCCGCGCTCACCTGACCGAGACCGAAGCCCGCATCGGCAAGGTCTTGGCCGCGAACCTGACGCTCAAGCAGCCGTAGTTTGGCGGTTGGCAGCGCAGGCTGAATTCATTCGATCGAACGACGATGGGCGGCTTGTGAAAACGGGCCGCCCATTTTCGTTGGTTGAGGACAGTTTGCGGCACGCATGCGGGAAATGTCGTTGAGAATTTACACCTGCCACTAACACGATAATCAGAGTGATGCAAAACAAAGTGGAAAAAAAGCCAGGCGTCTTCACACTAAAGTGTGTGGCTCAGCGGGGAAGCCCCGTCATTCGATCGCGAAACTTGTCGACGGCGTTGCGACGCCTGTGCAAGAGCTGCCGGTAGTCGCCGCCTTGATCGACGATCTGTTTGGCGATCGCGCGTTGGCAACCCATCGCGTGGTTGGTCACGATAGCGCCGCGAACAGCTACGATTTCCAGCACTTGCGGGATCGCCGTGATCTCGTTGGACTTCTCCGATGTGGCGATCTGGCCGAGTGTGAGTCGCTGCTCGCTGGCCCACACACTCACTCAATTCAGCGGACCAAGATTGTGCTTTTTGTCGTGCGAGCGACGCAGGGTTTTTCCGTCGATGCTCAGCAGTTTGATTTTCGTGTCGCCCAGCAGCGATTCCAGCCAGGTGGCAAAGCACCGCCGAAAAGCGGCCGGCCGAACCAGTATCAGAAAACGCCGAAATGTGTCTCGTGAGGGAATGCCATTTTCCAGTGTGAGATGCTGCTTCAGCCACGTCTGGTTGAGCTTGGCCCAAATCGCAATTCCCGCCGGGCCATCGGCGTTGGCCAACACCGCGAAGATGCAGATCAGCACGATGTCGATTCACTCATGTCGACAGATTTGTGCAGCAGCGCGGATCGGGCAACTCCGCAAAAGAACGCTTGATACTATCGAGATCGAACGGGATTTCCGCGGCCATGAGATGCCTGCCTGAATGGATGTCACACTAGCGACGAACTCACCTCGTTTTGCAGACACTATTCCCAACACAGACCGCCTTGCCGCCCTAGCCCATTTCGCGGAAAGTGCGCGATGGCCCTGGTAAGGGTGCGATTCGCATTGGGCGTGATTGTCAAGCTGGCAGCGCACAGACGCCAACCCGACTCGATCCATTCTGCCGATTCCGCCGTTGACTTTTCGTGGGGATATGGTATACTAACGTTCATATATCTCGCGGGCGGAAACTCTGCCCAACGCGGGACAACGGATTTGAGGCCAACCCAGGGCTCTGACAACTCAGCGTGCAAAGGCAGGCACAACACCCGAAGGAAATTTAGTTCGCAGCAGTCAGGCAAAGTGCTTGTGTGGTTGAGCAATCAACGCTGCGAATGAGATTTTTCCGTCGGCAATTCGCCGGCACTTGCATGAGACTGGTGGCAAGGGATGTCGCGTGGATGGTTTGCTAGACAAAAGTAGGTTCGCCGGTGCGCTGGCCAATCGAAATCGAACCGACGCGTGGCCGCAGTAAATAGCCGAATCCCCGTTGAAGCTCTTTGACAATTCGAACGGCGGTCGCCTGCGCCTATGCAAGCCTGGCGACCGCTCACGCACTCCGATTTGCGAACGCGCGATTCGGCGCGCAGCGTTTTGCGCCGATGGCTGGAAGTTCGCAGCATGACAATTCGGGGTGACTTGCCTGCGGTCCGCGCCGAGGCAGTGGAAAAAGTGCGATTTGGGCGGCTGTTGTCCTCACTGTCCACGGCGTGTTTTGGAGTCAAAACCGATGCCAAGTCGTTACGCTCGGGCCCTTTGCAGTTGAGCACCGCACGCGCCGGCGAAAAACTTTTTTCGTTGTACTCACATCGTGCGTTGTACGTCACATCGTGCGTTGTACTCACATCATGCGTTGTACTCACATCATGCGTCGTACGTCACATCGTGCGTTGAGCGCACACGCAACCGTGCTGACGGCGTCGCCCCAGGGCGATCGCGATGAAAGGGCGAAAAATGAACGCGCCGGTCGCCGTGACGAGCCTGCGGTGCGCTTTATTTCGGCCTGAAAAAAACGGTCGGTGGACGTCGTGTCGCAACTGTCCAAAGCGGTTTTTGCGTTGGTCGTAGATCACAAACGATGTGCTGAGCGGAAGTTGCGGGCGGAAATCCGTGCCACACACTGGAGCACGGCGTTTTTTTCCGGCAGAGCCGCAACACGTTTGGCCGCGTGCCGGACAGGCGGTTGCGAATGTCACGGAGACGCACGTTGGCCGCTGGCTACTGTCGAGGTAATCGCGGGGTGCTGCTGGTCCGCGTAGCGGCGTTGTTCGCGGCTTGGTTGGTTTCCGGCTCAGGCTGAGGATCGAGCCGCCCGCGGACATCCATTACCAAATTGACGAACTTGTCGCTGGTATCACGATCCACGCGTTTGAGTGCGTGTGCCAGTTTTTCGACGCCGCGCGGGTTCGTTTCGGCCGTATGCGACAAACTGCTGACGAAACCGCAGGTCTCGGTGAAATTGTAGTCGGCCACTTTGCCAATCATCGGTTGCACGGTCTTGGCCACCAGGTCGAGGCCGATGTTGTCCAAGTGCAAGAAGGCATCGAGCCGGTTGGTGATGTAGAAGCGTCCGTTGGTTTCGCGAACGTATGCGGTTTTGAGTACCAACACGCATTGCCCACGCAATTTTCGTCCGAACAGCGGCCCCTCGTAGGTGCCATCGGAAAAAATGACTTGGGTATCGTGATTTTTATAAACGTAAGTCAGTTCGCCTTGTGTGCCTTCGCCGTCGGCACAGTGGTAAACGCCAGGCGCCTTGGGCGTCATGGTCATCTTACTGACGCCCATATTTTCCCACATGTTGACCACGACTTCCGGATGCTGAATCAAATACAGAAACAGTTCGGGATCGCAATCGACCGTCTGCACGGGCATGCGGCGGTAGATGGTGGCATCGTTGATGACGGCCTGAACTTTGGCGCGAGTGGTGGGCTCGATCTTATCGAACGGAATACCGCGGATCGCCTCGTCGTGGGCCGCTTTGCTGTTGGTTGCTTTGGCAGGTTCGGCAGCCTGCAATTGCGGCTGTCGCGGCAGAAGCACGCAGGCCAGCAGCAATATCGTCACGATGCCGGGGCTGAGCGCGCGGCTTCGCCTGAAGCTAGCAAGTGCGCCATTCGAGACGCAAATTGCCCGTTGGTCCATCGCCATAGTTCCCCCCTTGGAACAATTGCCGGATATTCCGGCGATAACGGTCTTAAGGGTTATTCGGCTGACGACGGTCAGGGAAACGAGCGAATTCCGCAGGTGGCCGGCGGTTTGTGGCTGGTGTTTGCAACCCTTGGCGACTGATCTTGTTACGGCGGGCGTGAATCGCAACAATGTGCGGCCCGCAATGTCTCGGAGAATGGAATTCGCGTAAGGTTGGCGATATGGCAAAGCTGCAGATTAGCCGAAACCGCTGGATCGCGTTGCTGTTATCAGCCGGCGGCGTGGTTGTCGTGTCGGCCATCGTCTGGCGAAGTTGGCAGCCTACGCTACTAGCAAACTTCTACCAGCAGAAGTTGCATCAAGCGGGCAGTGACCAGCAACGGTCGGAGTACCTGGCCAAATTGCTGCAACTTGGCGAGCCCGGCATGCCGGCAGCCATTGAATTGTTGGCGGATAAAAACGAGCTGCTTTCGCAGCAAGCGCGGTTGCAGTTGCTGGCTGAGTTGCAGCGTTGGGAAACACTGCCGGCCGATGCGGCGTCGGAACGACTGGCCAACTTGGCGCATGCGCTGGCGAAGGGTATCGATCATGCTCCGCAGCGGTTGCGAAATTTTGGCGCCGAGCTTGCGGCAAAGATTCTGGCGATGCCGGCGCAGCGCGCGACAAGCGAGCGGTCGGCCTTGCTGGCCGATTGCCAGCGCCTGCTCAAAGCGTCGCCGACCAACGGCGCGACAGATCGCACGGCCAACGAGTCGTCGACTCGGCAGCAGTCGTCAACCTACGCAGTGTTTACAACCACGGCCGCGGAGCCGTTGCGACTGGATCGCGTGGCTCGCCTGCCAGGCGGTGGTTTGCCGATCGAAGTCGCCAGCGTCCAGAACGACGTAACACCCATGAACATGCGCAAAAACGCGTTGAATCAGTCGGCCGGCACGAATGGCGAATCGCGCGGCGGCGAACAAGCATTTGCGATTTTGGGCGCGCCGCAGCGATTGCCGGACTCGCGCGACGCGCAGCCAATTGCCGCGCCGTCAAACCGTGAATTGGCAAGTGGGTTGGCCAGCAAGGCGGCCTCGGTTCCGGAATTGAACGCCTCGGCTTCGGTGGAGTTGGTGACCAAACTTGCTGTGCCGGCCGACATTGGTAAATTGCCGGTAAGGGATGTTATTGGCATGCTCAACTCGGCCGACGATGGCCAATGTTCGCAGATTCAGGCCGAACTGATGCGGCGCGGTTTCACGCCGGTTGATTTAGCGCTTGCTCGACGGTTGGCGGATGCGAATATTCAACGACGCAAAGAGTTGGCCAATTTTCTGCCGTCGCTGCCGGGCGTTGACGCCAAGCCTTGGCTGATGTGGCTGTCGCGCGATGAGAGCCTCGAAGTTCGCTTGGCCGCGGCCACGGTCATGGCCACCAGCGAAGATCCGGAGATGCTCGCCTGGGTGCGCGAACTGGCCAGCAGCGACTCGCAAATTGCCGCCCGCGTCAAACTCCGGTAGGCGTTGCAAAATGCGCATCGATCGGTCGCATTCGAGCCACGCCTGGCCGTTGTGGCTGCGCGGGTTCTGGTTATTCGCCGTGCGGAAGAAACTTTTTGCGATCGGACCGCCACAGACAGGGCAAAATCATTGACTTGCCGCAGGGCTCAACGGAAACTACACCTGTACGTATTGCTTCGCGGCCGGGATTTAGCTTTTCGGATTCGTTCATGCCCATCAATGTGATTTGCCCCGGGTGCCATGCCCGATTTTCCGTCAACGAAAAGTACGGAGGTAAAGAAGGCCCGTGCCCCAAATGCAAAGTCAAGATTAAGATTCCCAAAGCGTCGGAAGAGATCAAAGTCCACGAGCGCGCCACGGAAGAAGGCGCCAAGGATTCCAAGGGCCGTTCGGTTCTGAAGCCGATTGCCCGCACCGATACGCAGATTTCGATTCCGATCATGATCGGGGTGATTGCCGGCGCGGTTGGCCTGCTGGTGATGGCCTTCATCTTGCGAACGACGATAAAAGATTCATTACTTATCAAAGGCGTCGGGCTGGCAATACTGTCGCCGCTGTTGGCGTACGCTGGCTACACATTTTTACGCAACGATGAAACCGCTCCGTTCCGACTGTCCGAACTCCTCGTACGGGCGACACTTTGCGGGCTGCTGTACTCCGCGTTGTGGGCCGTTTATGCCTGGATTCCGGCCGAATGGAAGACCGATTTGATTCCGCTGTACATATCCGTGCCGTTCATCGCCGTCGGTGGGGTGATTGCACTGGGCTTACTAGAGTTGGAGTTTGGCTCCAGCGCATTGCACTTCAGCTTTTACCTCCTCGTGACCATCGTGTTGGCACTGACGATCGGTATCGAACTCCGCACGCAGTCCAAAAACGATACGGTCCCAGCTCCAACCGGTCCGATGCCGCCGGGCAAGCGCCAGCCACTGGAGAGCATTGACGCCGACGCATTGAAGCCGCTCGGACCGCCAACAACACCGGCTCCCGCGCCCGTCGCACCGCGATAGTTGCATTGCCTAACAACGGATCAAACGTTCTGGAACCAACATGAAAATCAATTCAATCACCGGTCTGGCGATGGTGTGCTGTTATCTGAGCGTCTTTTCACCGACACTGCGCGGCGACGACAAAAAAGCCGACGACAAAACGTCGGAAAAATCGCCGGCCGCTGTCGAACTCTTCAACGGCAAGAATCTCGACGGCTGGAAGATCACCGAGTGCGACGTCGCCGTGGAAGACGGTGCGCTCGTGCTGAAAAAGGGCGAGGGCTTTTTGTATGTGGATCATCGCTACCGCGACTTCGTTTTGGAGTTGGACTGGAAATCGCTCAAGCCAGAAAAATACGACTCCGGCGTTTACATCCGCTGCGAATTGCCCGCCGCCGGTAAGCACTGGCCGAGCCGTTATCAAATGAATCTCAAAGAAGACGACGAGGGCGATTTGCTGGGCGTGCCCAATGCGAAGAAACTCGGTTTAATCAAAAAGGGCGATTGGAACCAATTCAAACTGACCGTGGTCGGCAGCGGCGCCGTATTGGAAATCAATGGCAAACCGGCTTGGAAAGCTGATGGCTTGAAATCCGCGGACGGCTACATTGGCATACAGTCCGAAGTCACCGCGGGCGGGCAGCACGCCTTCAAAAACATTCGCGTTACGGAAATCACCGAGAAGAAATAGTCGCGTACGCCGTGGTCAACGCCGCTGCGCGCCAGCCGACGACGACGATCGCGAATCATGAACGCTAAGGACGGTGCCAAATCGTCCTGCGCGTTGACTCACAGCATGTGCTGAAGCGACGTCGGCTCAACCAGCTTTGGCGAGCAATTCTTGCAGCACCTGGGCGACGAGCGCCGGATCGTCCTTCTTCTGAATGTGCGCCACGCGCGTGGCCGGCACTTTGAGTTTGGCCAGCGTTTTCACGACGAGTTCCCAGCGCTTTACCCGAGATTTGCCTTCGGCCAAGTAGAGTTCGGTGACGTGTTCGCCCAGTTTCTGCAACAGCAGGGTGTCCTGATTGTTGTAATAGTTCTTGATGATCTTTTGCTGATACTTGGAATAATCGGCCATAGCTTTCGCCTGGGATTCAGTAATGAGATGGGCAAAATCGCGATCGGGGCGCCTACAACAGTTTATGCAATCGTCCCGAGTTGGAACAGATTGCCCAGTCTGTCTTGGCGGCGCGTGAGCGAAACGTTATGAGTATCGACCGTTGAGGGACGATTTTTCAGCCTCGCGGCGAATGCTGTTTTTCTCGGCCAAAACGTTACCAATTCCAACGCACGGCCGTTTGCAGAGTTCGGGGCGGAAAGTTAATTGGATTGATGTCCAGCGCTACTGCAAAAACGGATTATGCCGGAAGTCGACAGCGGAAGTCCGTTGACGCAGCCAGCCGAAGGTTTGGACCACCTTTGCCAGCGACGTCAACTCCGGCCGCCGATTCTCGACGCGGCTTCTTTGCCAGCATTGGCGTCACAATGCTCGGCACCGTTGTCAGCCGGATCCTCGGACTACTTCGCGATACAGCGACGGCGTCGCTGCTGGGTATGTCGGGCTCAACCGTACTTGACGCCTTGGTGCTGGCGTTTCGAATTCCCAACTTGTTCCGCGGGCTGCTTGGCGAAGGTGCGCTGGCGGCCAGCTTTTTGCCGGAGTTCACCTCGCGATTGCAAAGTGATCGGCCGGCCGCCCACGCCTTCGCGTCGCAGTTTTTGCGGCAGTTAACCGGCGTGTTGCTGGTTGTTGTCGTCATGGGCGAAGCGATCTGCGGCGTGTCCTGGCTACTGAGTGCTGGATCGGTCGAGCGCCAAGTGTTGTTGGAGTTGGTGGCAACGACGCTACCCTACTTGCTGCTGATTTGCCTTTCTGCGCAGCTCTCAGCCATGTTGAACGCCACTGGCAATTTCCGCATTCCCGCGCTGTTGCCCAGTTTGCTAAATGCTTGCTGGCTGTTGGGCGTGTGCTGGTTGGCGCCGGCGATTTCCGATTCGGCCATTGGCCGCGCGCACGTCGTGGCGGTCTGCATTCTGCTGGGCGGAGTCGCGCAAATCTGCGTGCAGTTGCCAGCGTTGCGACGAGCCGGCATACGCTTGGACTTCCGCTTCGTCATCGGCGGCGCGTCGTTAAAAAAACTCTGGACCGGATTCGCCGGCACAACGCTAGGGCTCGCGATCACGCAACTCAATACGCTCATCGATTGTCTGTTCGCCTGGGGGTTGGCTGTCAGCCCAACTCGTGGCGCGACGATGCCATGGCTGGGCTGGCGGTATCCGTTGCAAAACGGCGCCACGTCCGCGCTCTACTTTGGCGAGCGAATGTACCAATTGCCGCTGGGCCTAATTGGCGTCGCCACCGCGACCGTGGTCTTCCCACGATTGGCGCGGCACGTGGCAGGCAACGATCGCCGAGCCTTGGGCCAAGAACTGACACGCAGCTTGAAGTTTACGCTGCTGCTGGCGTTGCCGGCTGGCGTTGGCCTGATGATCCTATCGCAGCCGATCGCGCGGCTGCTGTTCGAACACGGCAATTTCACGCGAGACGACAGTCTTCGCACAGCCAACGTGATTGCCACTTACGCGGCCGGCGTCTGGGCCTACTGCCTGCTGCCAGTGCTGATTAGGGGCTTTTATGCGGTGGGTGATCGACGATTGCCCATTCGCACGGGCGTGCTGGCCTTACTGATCAACGTTACGCTCGACATGGCGTTGGTCTGGCCGCTGGGCGAAGTCGGCCTGGCAGCGGCCACGGCCATTTCGGCCAGCGTGCAAACCATCGTCCTGGTTGTGTTGTTCGCCAGGCGTCATGCTGCGCTCGATGTGCCTGAACTACAAAAAACAACGTGCTGCGCCGTGCTCGCCGCTGCGTGCCTGAGCTTGGCGACATGGCTCACGCATCGCGGCCTGGCGGGGCTTATGGTGGAGCAACATTCATCGGCGGTATGGCCGGCGATGCTGGTCATTGCGCCGATGCTGGTGGGCGCTGGCATTTACGGCGCGGTGCTCTTCGCGTGTCACTCTGCCGATCCGCGGCAGGCTGCAAGCGAGTCGTTCGGCCGCCTGACGCGTCTGCATACGGTTGTTGCGCCGCTTGTTTCTGACTGCGGCGGGCGTCACAATAGCCGGTTGCCCGCCGATGATCCCGCCCAATACGACAGCCAGGATTTTAGAACGATGAAAACACTCTTTTCGTTTGCAATTGCGCTCGGATGCGCAGGTAGTTTACCTCAAGCACTCTTCGCGGCCGAACACGGCAAGGCGATCACCGATGTCGCACGGGCAGGTCCCGACTACGCAATTCAAGGCGAATACGCCTCGGACAAGTCGGCCGCAGCCGCTTACGGAGTGCAGGTTGTCGCGCGGGGCGAGGGCAAGTTCGAAGCGGCCGTGCTTGAGGGCGGTTTGCCGGGCGCAGGCTTCCAGCGCAGCAACGCGCGCTCGGTCGTAAAAGGTACGACCGCAAATGGTGCGACAAAGTTTTCCAGCGACAAATGGAGTTTAGTCATCGATGGCGACAAACTCATTCTCAAGAGCGCCATCGACGACAAGTCGATGGAATTAAAAAAGGTTAATCGCGTTAGTCCGACACTGGGAGCCAAGCCGCCCGCCGGCGCCGTGGTCCTGTTCGACGGTAGCAACGCGGATCGCTGGAAGAACGGCCAGTTGACCGAAGACAAGTTGCTGATGTCAGGACCGACCAGCAAGGATCAATTCAAGGATTTCACACTGCACTTGGAATTCCGTTGCCCATTCATGCCGGAATCCAACGGTCAGGCGCGCGGCAACAGCGGCGTGTACGTACACGGCCGCTACGAAGTACAAGTTCTGGATTCCTTTGGCTTGGAAGGCAAGGAAGATGATTGTGGCGGTATTTACAAAGCAGCCACCGCCAAGGTCAACATGAGCTTTCCGCCGCTCGTTTGGCAAACGTACGACATCGACATGACTGCACCGCGTTTCGAGGGCAGTGATCGCAAAGCCAAGGCCAAGTTGACCGTCAAGCACAATGGTGTGATCATTCACGACGCCGTGGAATTGCCCGGCCCCACGCCCGGCGGTGTTTCCGGCGGCGAAGATACTCAGCAAGATCCGCTGTTCCTGCAAAATCACGGCAATCCCGTGGTGTTTCGCAACATTTGGGTGGTCGAAAAAAAGTAGTGGTGGTTGCTCAACGATCGACCGCTGGGCCGATGGCGGACGGCTGTTGGCTTGCGAACTGCGCGGGGCTCGATGCAACCTTGGATTCAAAACTACAACCCGACCGGATCGGTGGCGCTGTCGACGTTGTTGGCGGCCCTGCCGACGTTATTGCTGTTGGGGTTATTGGCGTTCGCGGGCTGGAGCGCCGCGCGCGCCGCGGCGGCCGGACTGGTGGCAGCGCTGGCGGTTGCGATTTTCGCTTACGGGATGCCCAGCGATGCCGCGTTTGCCGCTGCCGGAATGGGCGCGGCCTTTGGACTTTTTCCCATTGGCTGGATCGTGTTCAACGCCATGTTTTTGTATTCGCTGACCGTTGAAGCTGGCCAGTTCGAGATTGTCAAAGCCTCGGTTGTTTCGCTGTCGTCCGACCGTCGAATTCAAGCCTTGCTGATTGCATTCAGTTTTGGCGCTTTCATCGAAGGCGCGGCTGGATTCGGTACGCCCGTAGCCATCTCGGCTGCGCTGATGATTTGCGCCGGCTTTCCGCCGCTGTATGCCGCCGGCTTAGCGCTGATCGCCAACACCGCGCCGGTTGCATTTGGCGCATTGGGAACCCCGATCATCACGCTGCACAAAGTCACTGGTCTGCCGCTGGATAAGCTCAGCGCCATGGCCGGACGACAACTTCCGCTGTTTTCTTTGACTGTGCCGGCGTGGATGGTTGTCACCATGTCTGGCTGGCGAGGACTGCGCGGTGTTTGGCCCGCCGTGCTGGTCTCGGGCGGCAGCTTTGCCGTGGTGCAGTTTGCCACGGCCAACTTTCTTGGACCCGAACTCGTGGACGTGGCAGGCGGAGTGATTTCGCTCGTAACCCTGACCCTGTTTTTGAAGGTCTGGCAACCGAAAGATCCGTGGCAATTCGCGCCGGAAGCACAGACGGCGGCACAGGAAATCGGCACGCACGTCGCTGCCGCGCACGTCCCAAGCACTTTGATTGAAGCCCCACGCCAACGATCGTCGAATGTTTCCAAACGAAAAATTGCACTCGCATGGATGCCGTGGGTGCTGTTGTCGGTTTGCGTTGGCGTCTGGGGCATCGGCTCATTCAAGAAGCTGCTGCCGATGAATGAATATCAATTTTCGGTTGCGATGCTCAAAGATCGAATCTATCGCGATGTCAGCCAGGTTGGCGGTGAGCGTAAGCCCGAGGATCACACGTACAAAGCGCCGCTGTTTTCTTCGGCCGGAACCAGCATCTTTGTGACCGCCGTTTTCACCGCGCTGCTACTGCGAATTTCGCCCCGAAGATTTCTGCGCACGTTTTTCGCCACGCTGTACGCGGTGCGCTGGCCCTTGGCGACGATTGCCATGATGCTGGCGATTGCCTACATCACGCGCTACAGCGGCACCGACGTCACGCTGGGCTTGGCATTCACACGCACCGGCTGGCTGTATCCGCTGTTTGCCGCCATGCTCGGCTGGCTCGGCGTGGCGCTGACCGGTTCGGACACTTCCTCCAACGCGTTGTTCGGCAGCTTGCAGCAAGTGACGGCCGAACGCCTGGGGCTCAACCCCATTTTGATTTGCACCGCCAACAGTACCGGCGGCGTGATGGGCAAGATGATCGACGCCCAGAGTATTGTGGTCGCGGCGGTCGCCACCGGCCAACACAAACAGGAAGGGACGATTTTGCGGTTCGTGTTTTGGCACAGCGTTGCGCTGGCACTGCTGCTGGGCTTGCTGACAATGGCTCAGGCGCACTGGCTGAGTTGGATGGTACCGCCGATGCCCTAGCACGCGGTCGTCGGCAAACTTTAAAGCTCGTCGGCAGCCGTAGCGGCACGGAGGTTCTCGCCCAGGTTCAACGTCATGCGCTTGTTGCCGGTTTTAAATTCAACCTCGCGTTCGCCAATCTTGGTGATCTGCCCCTTGAAGCCTTCGACTTCGAACGGCTCACCCTCGTGCAACCGCAACGTTTTGTTGGTGGTGCGAATGTGCAGCCACACTTCCGGTTCGCGATCGACGTCCATGATGGCCGTGACGTAGGCAAACTTGGCCACATCGAACTTTGGCGGAGGTGGCGGTGCAGGAGGTGCAGGAGGCGGGTCGCGAGGTTTTTCCACCCTGGCAACCACGGGCGGCGGTGGCGGCACATACTCCGAAAACAAATTCCGTTTGACGATCGAATCTTTGTAAGCAGCGAAATCGGAAAGTTCCGTCCGCGCTTTTTTGTCCGCGTTGAGCCCGTCTTCGCGATCCGCGTTGGGCAACTTCAATGCTTCGATCGTCATGCTGATCGCCAGTCGCTTGCTATTTTGCAACGGCTTGATGGTCATTTTGCGAATCTGGTGCAAATGGTTGGTGCCGTAAAAATCGAACAGGAATTGCGTCACCTGCTCGATCGTGCCGTGCGCCCCGACCGTGCAGGTCAGCTTATCGTAACCCTGATTCTGCAGCGTCGCCATGTTTGTGGTCAGCGTAAAGTCCGTCAGCTTGGCGTGATCGCTCAGACCAAACAACCACTTCTGATATAGCGAACGGCCGACGTACTGATCTTTGGGAAGCGAGCGATGATTCCACTCCAGCAATTTGCGCTTGGCAATTTCTTTGTCAGTGACCAACTTCTGCAAATTCACAACTTGCTGATCCAGCGATGCGAGTTCGGTCGAATACCAATCGAAACCCTTGTAGGCCAGCAGCAGCAACACCACGGTTGCCACAACGATGGCCAATGTTTTTTCGCGAGTTTGCATGTATTACGCTCCCTTGTCGGCGGAACCGGCAGGCTGTGTTTTGACCGGCGCAGGCGACTTGTCGTCCGGCTTGGGCAGATGCTTGGCGTCGACTGGCAACTTGGCGTCGGCGGCAGTGGATTTCGCCGGCGCATCCTTGGCCGATGCGGATTTAGCCGGCGAGAGATTCGCCGGCGTGTTTTTTTCGGGCGTCGGTGACTTCGATGTACGATCCGCCTCTGTGTTGGCCGCAGCCGATTTGGCGCTGGCAGCCGCCAGAGTTGTCGGCATGGCTTTCGCTTTCAACACGCCAATTCGCAACGAGAACTTCCAGGGATAATTCTTTTGCTGTTGCCGCGTATCTTCGCCGCTGTTGGCGATTTCCACTTTATGGCCGCTGTCGCGGAGATTGTTGACCAATTCGTTGATGACCGAACTGTTACGGGCCAAGCCATCCATGGTGATATCGCTGGTGGCGAGCGCGACGTTATCGGACATCGAAATCAACATGGCGTCCTTGGCCGAGACGAATTTGTCGGATATCTGCCGCAACTCGTCGATCCAAACGCGGTCGCCACTAACCCAAGCGTCGACGTCCTTGGCTTTCTTTTCGACCGTATTCTTGGCGTCGTTCTTGGCGACTTCCTTATTGCCGTTCATCAGCTTGTCGATATTCTTAGCCTCCAACTCCAGACGGCCGATGGCCGCGTAGCGATCTTGGAATTGTCGCCAGCCGAGGTACAGACAGCTCAACAACAGCACGGCGGCAACCGCCGCCGCCAACGTCCAAATGCGCCGGCGACTGGGAGCTTCGGGACGTTGCCGCGGATGCAAGAAGTCAATCGAAGGCGAGGTGCCGGCCGCTTCGTCGGCCAGCATGCCCAGCAGCGGCGCGTAACGGCCGTGAAATTCCGGCAGCGCCGCCGCCAACGCCGGCGCGAGTTCCACTGCGGAAAATGGATCGAGCAAGTGCGCCGGCAATTGCAGTTCCGTTTCGATCTGTTTGGCCAGTGCCAAGTGCCGCTGACCATCGCCGCAAAGATAGATCGCCTCGACGCGCCGGCCGCCAAGCTGGTTGGAGACAGCGGCCATGGTACGACGAATCTCGACCAGCAGCGAGCGCCATCCGCCAGGCACCGCCGAGTCGCCCGTCACGCGCGCGGTGCGCATGAAAACTTCAACGCCATCCACCTGCACGGTCAGATCGGTTTCGTCAGCCAGCAGGTCGACCAGCAAGGAAACTTGCTCGGTTTCTTCTGGCCGCGCTCGACGCAATAACGACGCAGCCGCGCAAGGACGGAGCACGAACCGCTTGGCTTGCAGGCCTGCGGTGCGACAAGTCTCGTGGATTTCACCGACCAAATCCGACGACATGGCGGCAGCCAACACGTAACGCGATTCGCCATCGTCGGCCGCCAGCGGAATAAAATCCAGCGGCGAATCGTCTTGCAGTTTGTTGAAATCGCGCAGCGCCTGAAAACGGACCATGTCCGGCAGTTCGTCGTCCGGCGCGGGTGGCAATTGCAGGTGCTTGAGTTCGACGTTGGTGCGGCCCACAGCCACCAGGCATTCGCCACGCGCGATTCCGCGCGACTTGAGCGCCTCGGCGATGGCCGCGCCAATTTCTACGGCCGTCGGCAGTTTGACGATTGCCATCCCACGCGAATCGGTCACGATTTCCGCAGGTGCGGCCGACTGTTCTGAAGGATGTATTTCGGCGCGCGGAATCTCCCCTTCGGGCAGCAGCGGAATCACCCACGCATGCTCGACCAGCAGCCCGGCGTTGCGACGCGACGCCACGACCAGCCGACATTCTGTGTCGTCCCATTCCAGCGCAATCAAACGTGCCATGGCAAACTCGACTTAAAGAACAGGCCGGTCACTGGCCGGCCGAAAACCTGCGATCGCTACGCCGGGATTGGCGCTGGAGCGATGGAATCGCACACACATCGTCAAGACGTGTGGGCAACGCCGCTCGGATCGCAAAAATCAGGGAGGTTCTGCTCCCAGCGTCGACGGCGTGAAACCGCGACCTAAGCGACTAAGCTCTCTCCAGAATACTATGCGTGGTGGGCCGTTGGAAGCATCGATGACCGCTTCAATTCGCGAAGTTGGGCCGGATTGATCGAAAAAACCGACACTTTGCATCCGGTAGACACTCCCGCCGCCGCACATGAACGGCAACAGGGCCTTCATTTGGTCTAACGTGACAATTTGCTCGATCAGCGGCCAAGTCTCGTATTTGCGATACGGCTTATCCGGCGAGGGTTCCGGCGTGCGCTGGGCAACAATTTGGCCCGCGATTTCCGATGTCATGCCGGGAATACTGGCCAACACGGCTTCCGAGGCTTGATTGATATTGATCCGGCCCGGGATGCTGTTGGTGGAATTGACCGTCACCGCGTCGGAAAGTTTGGGCAGATAGTCTCGCATGGCGTCGGCCTGATCGACAAACGGCGAATCGACGACCGATTGATTCGAGCCGCTGCCTTGCGACATTTGCACCTGGGAACCGATCAGATCCAGCACGCTGGTGAGCTTGGTTTTTCCAGCCTTGGTGAGGTCCAGCGTCAGGCTGTCGGCTTGCGCTTTTTTGGTGCTGCCTTTGCCGGTATAAGGACCAAATTGCCGATAGGCGATGATGTAGTTGACCCAGGCCGGGTTCTGTAAAATCGGTGTGAGCGAATCGCTCAGCACTTGCATGTCGTTGCCGTTCAAACTGACGCGCTTCGTACCGTCCGGCAGCAGATTGGTTTCCGCACTGTAGACGGTCAAATACGCCGACCAACCGAAGTCCATCGATGCGTCGCCGCTCGATCCGCTACCGCGTTCTTCTGGCTCGATGATGCCATTGCGATTGACGTCCAAACCGTATAACAACTCAGGCGTCACGCCTTTGACCGTCAATAGTTCATCGATCGAACTCAGCGGACCGTTTTTGGCGGCGTAAGGTGGCGACATGCCTGAATAGGTTTCGGACTCGGCACCGTTTTCGCGAACGTCGTCGTCGGGATCGATCCAGTCCATGATGGCGTCGGCAATCTCGACCGTCATGCTCGGCAGTTGCATCAAAATGGCTCGCCCGCCATTTTCAACCTGCTGGTCGGCCACCAACAGCGTGTTGATGTTGATCTTGGTCGATTCGTCTTCCAATCCAAAACGAATACCTGACGATTGACCGTCCTGCATTGCCGGCGAAATGACCGAAAATCGCGAGCGGCGGCCGGGCAATTCATCATCTTGAACCATAACGGCCTGAAAACGGCCCGGGTTATCGTAGCGCCCGCCGCCATCGGTTTGAGTTTGCGCGTCTTGCTGTAAAAACTGTTGCACCAGTTCCAAGCCCGACTCGGCCGCCGCGCGGGCTTGCAGTCTGCGGCCAGTCGCCTGCACCGCTTTGCGCTCGTTAAGCATCCGGTCGTTAAACGTGAACGCCACCAGGCTCAGCATGGCGATCGCGATCAGTACCACCACCAAAATAATGCCGCTGGGCGCGGTGCGGCGGGTTTGATTTTGCATATTATTTAACAGGCGCGCCGCCACCCGGGATTTTCGTAATGTCAGGCGCACCGCCGGACGGTGGCGCGACAATCTTGGGGATGGTATTGGGTGAAGAGGGCGGCGTGATCTTGCCTCCGCTCGAATCGGGATTCGGTCCACCCTGCGGAGTGCCGCCGCCTTTTCCCGGACCGTTTTGGCTACCGCCACCACTTCTCGGCGAGCTGCCTCCGGAACTGCTCGACGAACTCGACCCCGAGGCGCCCGTCGGATCGGCGTTGCTTCCCGTCGAACCGCTATCGGAGCCGGTGCTATCGGTCGAGTCGGCGTCAGTCGAACCATCGTCTGGCGGCGGCGTGGATGTCGGCAATTGCACCACCATTCGATAGGTGATCGGGTCGACGTCGGCCGTGGCAGCTTGCGCGCTACTAGCCGACGAGCCAGCCGGCGGCGGGGCAATCGACATCACAATTTCCACCGCCGAAGGCAGGCGGTTTTGCGCGTCAGAATCCCAATCCGTTTGCCAATCGGTGCCGTCGAAATAACGAAATTCCAAGTCCGTGACGTTATCCGCCAGGGACTCGCCGCCATCGGCCGATGCACCACCTTGCGAGCTGGAAAATGCCGCTACGGCGCGGTCCAACTCATGGCGAACCAGCGTGTTGCCAACACCGTTGACACTGGGCTGCATCGAGTAAGAAATGGTCTTCATCCCACCGAATCCGCCCGAACCCACCGCGCGGGCAGGCGAAACATCCAACTGCCGCAATTCGGTTTGGCTGCCAAACAAACCGGGTGCGGAAACTGGTGTGGTGGACGCCGTTGATGATGACGATGACGAACCGCTACCGCCACTGGAACCGCTTGCACTACTACCACTCGATCCGCCGCCGCTGGCAGTTCCGCCAGACGATGACGAGCCGCTGCTGCTCTTGCCACTCGATCCGGACGACGAGGAACCCGACGCGCCCGAACTGCCACTGCCGGAGGCACTGCTACTGCCGGACGAACTACCACTGCCGGACGAACTGCCGCCTGTTTGGCCAGAGCCAGCCGCGGTGCCCGAGCCGGAAGCGTCGGTTCCGGTCGAGCCGGATTGACTGCCCGAGGCAGCCGCAATGGCATTGCTGCCGGAGCTAATCATTGCCTTAAGTGCGGCGCTCGAGGCGCTGCTTTGCATGGCTTGAATGGAAGCGGTGTTGACCGGCTGGTTGCGGACCGCGCTGCGTAGGTCGTCAGCCATGCGGTTCATCAGCGCCCGCGCGGTTTGCGACTGTTCGATTTCCGTGCGGCTGACATCGGCGACGCGCAAATTCACGCGAATCGCCATGGCAACCACCGCCATGACGGTCACTGAGAGCGCAAGCGCCAACAGCACTTCGAGCAGTGAAAAACCTCGCCGAAACATGGGTTGCATCCGTGAACGAATTGTGATGGATTTCATGACGTTGCCTGCGAAAGCTTCCTACTTAGCGCTTGTGCCAGATGATGAACCGCTCGATCCGCTACTGGAACTGCCACCGGAGTTCCCCGAGGAGCTTCCGGAAGTGCTGCCCGAACCGCTGGTGCTGCCGCTACTTGTGCTGCTCGTGCTGGCGGCAACCTGCTTGCTGGCCGGATCAACGACCAAACGCGACAACGTAAACGTATTGGCGACGTTGGCGTTTTCCGCCGGCTTAACGGTCAGCGTCACCGCCATGAGATTGGTGATATCGCTTTCTCCGACTTCAACCGTATATCGCCAGTCGATGGCTGACGGCAGGTCGTCAAACGCCACATCCGCGTTGCCCTCTAGCGGTGCTACTCCGGCAATCAACTCCGACATTTTGCTTTCGGCCAACATTTGCGCACGCGACAAATCCTTGGCCGCCCGCGCATTTTTCAAGCTGAAGCGGGCAAGTTCACCCAAGATCGCCACGGCGCCAACCAAGATCGCCAGCGCCACGATCACCTCCAGTAAGGTGAACGCCTGCAAGCTGCGACCACGGCGCGTCACGCGGCAGCCAACGCGGTTGGCGCCAGCGGTGTTGAACGAAAAGCGGATCATCGCTTGCCTCCGCCGCTGTCCCGCCCAACGATTTCCGTCAAGGCCGAGGAACCTGTCAAGCCGTGCAACACCACGCTCAGTGAGCGCTGCTTTTTGTCGACCAACGCAACTTCGCACGATGTGCACGTGCCATCTGGGTAAAACAAAATCGTTGCGGCACTATCGGCGGTGGCGCTACCGGATGCACTGCCGGATGCGCCGGTCGCACTGCCGGTTTGACTGCCGGACGCGCCGGTTCCGGCGGAGGACGTGTTGGCCGACACCGCGGAGCCGTCGCCCAATGGATTCACGGTCGCCACGGAAACGCCTTCGGGCAACTGCCCGTTGAACGCGGTGGGCAAAGTGTCGGTATCGTCAACGACGTCGGTGCCTCCAGCCACTTCGCCAACCCAGCGATCGACCTTGAATGCCGTTTGGTCGTCGCCAAATTGCATGGCTTGCACGTCGCCGGAATTGATGGCGTTGGCGCGGGCCAGCGCAAATGCACCCCGCAATTGATTGCCGCCGCTGAGCAACCGCTGCCGTTCGAACGTGCCTTGCAGAATCGGCCAACCCAGTGCCGCAATTGCCATCATTACCGCCAACGTCAACATGATCTCCAGCAGCGTGAAGCCGCCAAGATTCACACGACGCAAGTTGGTTGGGCATCGCCGCATCATTAAACTCGATTGTCGCCTGCCGGAAGCACGTTCAACTACCAGTTGCCGATATCGTCTTCGCTACCGTCCTGACCATCTGGCCCCGACGACCAAACGTCATACGTGCTGGGATTATGCGTGCCTGGCGCGGTAATTTTGTATTGGCCACCCCAGGGATCCAGCGGGACTGGATCGCAATACGGATCTTGCAAACCCTGATAGAGGGCTTCCAGCGTAGGCGGATACTGCCCCGTGTTGCTGAAATACAAGTCGATGGGCGACTTGAGCAGCGTGACTTGCGATTTGGCGGCGTTGATATTGGCCCGCTTGCGCGTGCCGGTCAAAATGCTGACGCTCAACGATCCTAGCACCACCAGGATCACCAACACCAGCAACACTTCCATCAAAGTAAAACCGCGACGGCGGCTACGCGTGCGTGACATCTCAAAAACTCCTTAACAATCGGCAAAAGTGACAGCGTCCAGCGGTTGGGCAGGCCCATGCTGCGCGATTAAATTGTCATGCTCATCTTCAAAACGGGTAACAACAGTGCAATCACCACAAATAATACAACCACGGCCATGACCAAAAGCATCGCAGGTTCCAGCAAACGGACAAATAAATCCAATTGCCGCCAAGTGCGTTTATCTAAATTGTCGGCAATATCCGTTAAAACGGTTTCCAGACTGTTCGATTCTTCGGCCACGGCAATCATTTCGACGACCGTTCGCGGAAAATGACCGCTGGCTGCTAGCGGCGCCGCGAGCGATTCGCCGGCCGAAATGTTTTCGCTGGCCCGGTTAATGGCACCCGCCAGCACGCGGTTGCCCGCACTGAAGCTGCTAATTTCCAGCGATCGCAAAATTGGTACGCCATTGTGGAGCAAAGTGCCCAGCACGCGACAAAACCGCGAAACCGCCAGGCTTTTAAAAATTGGCCCCACGCCAGGCAACTTCAACTGAATCCGATCGCGGAGGAATTTGCCTTCTTCGGTTTGTAGCTTTTTGATGATCACCCAGCCACCGACAATCATGCCCACGAGCACAATCCAACCCCAACTGCCCAGAAAATGACTCAGACCGAGAAGCAGTTCGGTAATCATGGGCAGTTCGCCTTTTTCTCGCAGTCGAGCGAACATTTCTTCGAACTTAGGCACGAAGAACACAACTAAAATTGTGACCACGGCCGTGCCAACAACGCCCAGAAACATCGGATAAGCCAGGGCGCCGGCCGTACGCCCCTTCATGTCTTCTTGTTTTTCGGTGAAGTCGGCCACGCGCGTCAAAGCGTCTTCCATGAAGCCGCCTTCGCCGCCGGCGCGGACCATGCTGATGGCCATTTCGCTGAAAACTTTCGGGTGCCGGGCCATGGCTTCGGCCAGCGTCGTGCCATCTTCGACTTGGGCGTAGACCTGGTCCATCACATCGGCCAAGGCGGCGTTGGACGTCTGCTCTTTGAGCACTCGCAGCGATCTCAACAGCGGCACGCCACTACGCAACAGCGCGGCGAGTTGCGCGTAGGTGTTGGCCAGCAACTGCGCGTTGATCCGGCGCCCGCGACGCCGCGGCGCGGTGGCGCCCGACGACAGATTGGCCGCGATGGCTTTTTCTTTGGAGCTAAACGGCTTGGAGATCGCCTTGCCGTTGGTCGCGGTTGCCAACGATTTACCGTTGGAGTACGCCTTGACGCTGCCGTTGGTTTTGACGTTGCCGTTGGTTTTGGCGTTGCCGTTGGTTTTGGCGTTGCCGCTGGTTTTGGCGTTGCCGCTGGTTTCGCTGGCGATGCGCGCCGGTTTCTTGGCGGCAGGCTTTGCGACGCGGCGGCCAAACGCAAACATGCCGCCCGCCCGCCCGGACTGCGCTTGGTCCACCTGCACCGGAAACAGCGCGCGCTTTTCAAGCTGCGTGAGCGCATCGCGGCGCGTAGCGGCCGAGATGACTCCCGTCACTTTTTTGCCGGCAGTGTCGCGAGCGGTGTAAGCAAAATCAGGCATAAACGCAGATCGTCAACTGAAATTTTTGTTCGAAGCACAAACGCCGTTAGTCGGCCTTGGCGGTGCGGACAACTTCTTCAATGGTCGTGCGGCCGCTAATGACTTTCCGCCAACCGTCGTGACGGAGCGTCCGCATGCCGTCTTTTAACGCCGCCTTTTTGATTTCCCAAGTGCCTTTGCGTTCGTGGGCTAACTGCCGAACCGGGTCGGTTGTGAGCATCAGTTCGAACAAGCCCAGCCGACCCTGAAAACCCACGTTACGGCAGGCGCGGCAGCCGACCGGCTTGAAAAGCGGCTGGCCTGACTGGCGCCAGAGTTCGACAGGGAAATCGGCCGGAAAGTCTTCAACCTTGGGCTCGTATTGTTGCTTGCAGTGTTTGCAGAGTTGCCGCACCAACCGCTGGGCCATCACCGCTTCAACCGTGCTGGCGACCAAAAATGGCTCGACGCCCATGTCCACCAGCCGAGTATAAGCGCCGGCGGCATCGTTAGTGTGCAGTGTGCTGAACACCAAGTGCCCCGTCAACGAGGCTTGAATGGCGTTTTCGGCCGTCTCGTGATCTCGAATTTCGCCCACCAGCACAACATCTGGGTCGTGACGCAAAATGCTGCGGAGCGACTGTGCAAAGGTCAGCCCGATCTTGGCATGCACCTGGATTTGATTAATGCCGTCCAATTGATATTCCACCGGATCTTCGGTGGTGATGATCTTGGTGTCTTCGCTTTTGATCTCCAGCAAAGCGCTATACAGCGTGGTGGTTTTGCCCGAACCGGTCGGGCCGGTGACCAGGATGATCCCGTGCGGCAGGCGAATCAGATCTTGAAAAACGGCGTACTGATCGTCCTCCATGCCGAGCGCTTGGAGATCGAACTTCATGCGGCCTTTATCGAGGATACGCATGACGATACCTTCGCCATGAATCATCGGAATGACCGAGACGCGGACGTCGATTTCGCGGCCGGACACCTTGATCTTAATACGGCCGTCCTGCGGCAGACGCTTTTCGGCAATGTTCATCCGGGCCATGATTTTCAAACGGCTAATGATGGCCGACTGAAATCGCGATATCTCGGGCGGCACCGGCTGCGAGTGCAGCAAGCCGTCGACGCGGTAACGAATCTTCAAACCCGATTGTTGCGATTCAATGTGTACGTCGCTGGCCCGCGATTCGACGGCTTCCAGCAAAATTTCGTTCACCAGCCGAACCACCGAGGCCTCTTGGACCATCTCGGAAAGTTCAGAGCCATCGATCTCCAACTCTTCCAGTAGTTCGACTTTGTTTTCTTCCGCCGTAGCCAACAGACCGGTGACTGTTTCGCCACCGACGCCCAAATGCGTTTTAATCAGCTTGGCGATCTCGTCGCGTCCGGCCAGCACCGGATGGATCGCAAGCCCCGTGGCCGCGCCCAATTCATCCAGCGGATAGAGATCGAACGGATCGCTGGTGGCAACGACGAGCGTGCCGTTTTCGCGACGAATCGGAAACAGCATTTGCCGGTAGATCAAACGGGTGGGAAATTTCGTCAGCAGCGAGGTATCGACGGTGGTCTCAGCCAGATCGATGTAGTCCAGCCCCACTTCTTCGCCCAGCGCCCGCAACGCGGCTTCTTCGGTGACGAATCCCAAATTCACGGCCGCCTGATCCAGCCGCAGTCCGTCGGTCTGCGCGCTGCGAGAACGCGCCAACTGATGTTGGTCGATGAGGCCACGCCGGACAAGAATTTCACCAGCTTCCATAGAACCAGACACCTGACGCCATCCTCACTCCATGCAGGAGGGTAAGCTTGCGAATGCCGCCGCGAAAATCCATCCGCGGCGCCCAGCCACATTCACCCTGCGCGCATGCGAACATCGACAATCAAAGGAAACTGGCGACGCAAACACTCACGTGCGGGCAGGAGGATGTTGGGCAGGGCAACGAGCAGAACAAAACAAGCGATCCGGCGGCGCGTTGCGTCGCGCGCGCCGGATACGCTTGATAACAATCTTCTCCGAAGCCTCAATTATAATAGGAACCTAAATTCTTGGCGCGATAATTCGCGCAAGTGGTTGCTATTTTTGCGGTTACTTGGCAGCACTTTCGGGCTTTGCGGGCGGAGTTGCCGGGGGAGTGCCCCGATTACCACGTTGGCCCCGCTGTCCACCGAACAGGGCGTTGCGGTCGATCTCGAACTTCTTGCCCTTGAGTTCCTCGAGTTTGGCTTTTTGTTCGCTCGTCAACACGGCCATGATTTTTTCTTCCGTATCTTTTCGCATCTTGTCCATTTTTTCTTGCTGTGCCGTGCGATCGGTGCCTTGCCCGCCGCCTTGGAACAGTGTTCGCATTTCGGTGCGCGCGTCTTCGCCGATCTTTTTGATTTTTTCTTTCTGGTCGTCCGTCAAACCGAGCGCCTTAACGGCGTCGTCGCTGGTTAGAGCGCTGTTACCAGAGACTTGCATGGTGATTTGCTTGAGACGGTCGCGTTGATTGGGCAACAGGACTTCGTCGACTTTGGCCTGATATTCCTTCTGCTTGGTTTCCATCTTGCCGCGCATTTCTTCGAACTTTTTGGTGCGCTCTTCGCTTGAGAGACCTTGCATGCCGGTGAACATTTCACGCATGTCCGTCCGCATCGATTCGCTGATCTTCTTCAACGCTTCCTTTTGATCGTCGACCAATTCCAGTTCTTTTTGAACTTGTTCGCTCTGCAGCAACTGCAAGCCGCTGGTGCCACGGCCACCTGTGCCGCCGGTTCCTCGGCCACCGGGTCCACCGCCACCACGTTGCGCCATCGCATTTCCGGCGGATGCGACCAATACCGCGCCAACAGCCAAAGCGATCGCCATTCGCGGCGCGAGACAGAAAACTTTCATGCAGAACTCCTTAAAAAACGAATCCAACTTAAAGAAATGAATTTGCGAGATGGCCTCAGGCCCAGCTAAGCGAGCTAGCTAGCTATCGATTTTACCCCGCAGCGGCTGACGAGTTCCGCGCAAGTTGCAATACAGACGGAACTTTCACCGAATTGCGGTTAACCGCAGATCGTTCGTGATTTGTCAGCAAGACTCGCACGTAACAAACAGCTCAGCAAGTACTTGTGACTCGCATTGGCTTTCCGGCCAGCAGGCAGTTCTGGAGAGCAGCGATTAGATTTGTTCGATGCGGACGCCGCGGCGGTTTCGCAGTTCGCGGCGTACGGTGTCGATCATATCCGCCACGCGGGTTACGTCGTCGATTCCCATCAGCCAGATACTCGGCGCCGTTTTGTCGCTGGTTGTCAACTCGATGTCACCCACGCCCAGCATGCGTTGCACAAAACCTTGCGTGACCTTGACGTCGTCAATATGGATGACCTCAATCCGATCGGTCACGCGTCTGAGCACGCCGACCTCGTAGAAAAAACGCACGTTGGTTAGGCGGTACAAAATTGACATCCGCCGACGCACGAGACGCAACATGAGGCCCAGCCAGACGATGGCCACAAAACCGGCGATACCGATCCAAACGATCTTGGGATCGGGCGCTCGACCTGCGAAAAACAGGCCCATCGTCACTACGATGGCGGTAATTAGCCCGGCCAGAATCCAACTGCCGATCATGCCTTTGGGCGAGTACGAACCGCGCCAGATTTCGGTCTCGATGTCGTCGCTGGGCACCTGGTGCGAATGCGGATTTTGCTTGAAGGCCTCGGTGGCCTCGGCATGTTCGACCGCGTTGCTGGGCGGGGCGCCTTGGGCCGTGACCGGAGAAGGCGCCGGTCGCAACGGGTTCATCTTGGCGCCGCAATGCGAGCAAAACGCGGCATCGGCCGGGACTTCGTTTCGACAAGCCGGACAAATCATTGGCGGATTTCAGAGGTAAATGAGGGAGTGGGCAATCAGTTGGCAGGGCGGCGATTTTCCATCAGCATCGGCGCCAGTTCTTCGACGAAATCGTTGACGTGCTGAAATTGGCGATAAACGCTGGCGAACCGCACATAGGCAACCTCGTCCAGCTTGCGGAGATGTTGCATCACGAGTTCGCCCAAGTATCCGCTGGCTACTTCGACTTCGAAATGGGCGTAGACATCGGCCTCGATCGAACTCAAAATGGCCTCGATTCGATCATCGCCAATCGGCCGTTTCCAGCAGGCTTTTTGGAGTCCGGATTTGATTTTTTCGCGGTCGAAGGGCACCCGCACGCCATCTTTTTTGATGACTTTGATCAGCACTTCCGCCACTTGCTCGTGAGTCGTGAACCGACGGCCGCACTGCTGACACTCGCGACGCCGGCGAATGCCAAATCCCTCGTTGATTGCCCGCGAATCGCAAACGCGATCGTTGTCGGCCTGGCAAAACGGACAGCGCATGGATTTCACTCGGCGGAAAGGGAGTTTAGTCGGATCTGACGAAGTGGCCGCTGCGACCACCGGATTTCTCAATCACCTGCACTTGCTCAATTACCATCTGTCGGTCAACCGCCTTGCACATATCGTAGATGGTCAGCGCCGCGACGCTGGCTGCTACGAGTGCTTCCATTTCGACGCCGGTCCGCGATTGAACGGCGGCTGTAGAAGTGATTTTGACCGTCTGCTGATCCGGAAATTCGAAATCCACCTGCACCGAATCGAGCGGCAGCGAATGGCATAGCGGAATCAGTTCGTCAGTCCGTTTGGCGGCCATGATGCCAGCCAGGCGAGCCACCTCCAGCACGTCGCCTTTGGAGAGAGCACGCTGTCGGATCAAGGCCAACGTGGTCTCCGCCATGCGCACGCTAGCCGAGGCCCGCGCGTAGCGCGCGGTGACCGGCTTGGCACCCACATCCACCATGCGGCTGGCACCGTGCTCGTCAAAATGTGTGAGTTGATTCATGCCACGCACGCCGTGCAATGACTGGCGAAACATCGATAAAATGCTATTCTAAGCCACGCTGGCCGCCTGCGATAGTGCGCCGCGCGTGGCCAAGTGGCGGCGCTACTTGCGGCGCGAGATCGCCTGCCGCAAAAAACCTGTGCCCCGGGGTAACCACGATTTTCATGGATTTTTTGCAAGTCGCCGAGAAGTCGTTTTTGGTGTTTGGCGTTGCGAATCGAAAGAGCGTTGCCTACCACGTGGGCAAGGTCTTAACCGCGGCAGGCGCGCGCGTGACTTATGTAGTGCGCACCGCCGCGCGGAAGGCGTCCGTTGCCAAACTGCTGGGCGAAACGGCAGTAATCTATGTTTGCGATGTAGAATTTCCCGATCAAATTGCGCAGTTACGTGACGATCTGGCGGCGCGCAATGAAACGTACCAAGGGTTGTTGCATTCGATTGCGTTTGCCGACTATGGCGATGGCTTTAAGCCCTTTCATGAAACCAGCAAACAGGCGTTTTTGCGAAGCATGGACATATCTTGCTATTCGCTGATCGCGATTTGCAACGCCTGCAAATCGCTACTCGCCGAAGATGCCTCGGTGGTGACGATATCGATCTCGACCACGCGCATGGCCAGCGAAAACTATGGTTTCATGGCGCCGATCAAGGCGGCACTCGATTCGTCGCTGGCGTTTTTGGCGAAGTCGTTCAGTGCATTTTCACGCGTGCGATTTAACGCCGTGTCGCCCGGTTTACTAAAAACTTCGGCCTCGGCGGGTATCCCCGGCTACGTCGATTCCTACTTATTCGCCGAACAAGCCACGCTCCGCAAGCAGGCCGTGCAAACCGAAGAAGCGGCCAACGTGGCGGCGTTTCTGCTCAGTCCGCGTTCCAGCGGAATCACGGCCCAGCAGTTGGTGGTCGACGCGGGCATGAGCGTCAATTATTTCGATGCCGAGATCATTCGCCGCGCGATGCGGCCCGAGCTAGAATAAAACTCTCGCCTCGGCACTGAATCCTTTCGCTGACTCGCCAGCCGCGTATGGCACACACAGCCCACATCGATCGGACGGTCTTGCCGCGACGGCTGGCAGCATGGTTGCTCGTGCTGATCATTGCCGTGACGCACGCTCGCTCCGCTGAAACTCCGCCGCCCGAGCCGAAGTTTTCGCGGGATGTGGCGCCACTGCTGTTTAAACAATGCGTGGCCTGCCACGGCGCTAAGGGTCCAAAAGGCGAATTTCAACTCGATTCCTACCAGCACCTGCTCAAATCCGGCAGCAGCGGCGAATCTTCGCTGACACCAGGAAAGCCCGACGAAAGCGAACTGTTGCGGCGGATCACCACGCCCGACGTCGATGAGCGGATGCCCCAAGAGGGCGAGCCGCTGCCGCGCGAGCAAATTGCCTTGATACGGCGTTGGATTGCCGCCGGCGCCAAGTTCGATGGCGACGATCCGGCAACGCCACTGACCACATTAATTCCGCCGGCTACACATCCCCCGGCGCCGGAAAAGTATAGCCGGCCACTACCGATCACGGCGCTAGCGTTTCATCCGTCGGGCGACGAGCTGGCGGTGTGCGGTTATCACGAAATCACCATCTGGAGCGCGCAATCCGGCAAGCTGCTGCGGCGAATCCCGGACATTGCCGAGCGGACGTTGTGCCTGGCGTACAGTCCCGACGGTAGAACGTTGGCCGCGGCATCCGGCAACCCGGGGCAACTTGGCGAAGTCAAGTTGTTGGATCCGGCCACCGGACTAACGATCCGCACCGTCGTGCGTTTGACGGACATGGCGAGTTGCGTGGCATTCGATCCGAGCGGCGACCGATTAGCCTGCGGCGGATTGGATCGGACCGTACAGGTTTACAAAATAAGTGACGGCAGCCGGCAATGGCTGATTGAGGAACACGCCGATGCTGTGACATCGCTCGCCTGGCGACCCGACGGCCAGCAATTGGCCACCGCCAGTCGCGATAAAACCTGCAAACTCATCGACATGACCACAGGACAGGTGATCTCGACATTTCACGGGCACGGCGAGCCGGTGCTCACGATCGCTTATTCTGACGACGGAAAACGTCTGGCCAGCGCGGGCCACGACCAACGCGTGCGGGTCTGGCGAGACAAGGAGCACCAAGGCAAAGAAGATCACGAACTGGACGTTCACGAAGATTTGTTTCAACTCGTGCCCGGAAAGTCCGCATTTTACGGTTGCGGCAGCGGACGGGCGGTGCAACTTTTTGACTTGCAGGCCGCCAAGTCGATTCGCCTGTGGGCCAAACAGCCCGACGAATTGTACGCATTGGCGCTTCGTCCCGACTCGAAGCGAATCGCCACAGGCGGCTACGATGGCAAAGTGACGGTCTGGGACACGGAAACTGGCGAGCAGTTGCTGCAATTCACCGCCGCACCCGGCATTGGGAAACAGTAGCCACAGCAACGGCACAGCAGACGGATTGAACGCTGGGCGACGAGCCGCTGGGCGCTGGCCAGCTACTTCCGCTTCTCGCTGCTGCGTTCGATTTGCAGGACTTCTTGCGGGGTAATGACGCCGTCGCCGTTAAGATCGTACTTGGCGAACTCGGCCGCTTTGGCGTCGGTGTAAACGGGCGAATACTCGGCCATGGTTACTTGGCCATCGCCATCGGCATCCGCACGGATGAACCAATCTGGCAAGCCTTCGGGCAGTCGTTCCGTGGGTGTTAAAAATCGCTTGCCTTTGGCTGCGGCAATCGTGGCTGCGCTTTTGGAGCCGCCGCGGTCTTTGCCAAAGCTGCCCCAGCCGCGATCGCGACTTTCGCCCGATCCCGACGACGGTGGGCCGCCCGAAGAGCCTGTCGGTCCGCCGGAAGAACCTGACGGTCCGCCACGGCGTTCTTCGTCGCGTTTGGCTCGCTCCTCATCCTTGCGTTCTTTCTTTTCTTCTTTCTTATCCACTCGCGCTTCGTCTTTTTTGCTGGAAGAACCGCTCGGATGTTCCAAGTGTTCCATCAACTCATCCAAAGTAATGATGCCGTCGCCGTTGTGATCCGCACTGTGGTACGACTCGCTCATCTTGCTCCACTCGTCTTTTTGAAGCTTGCCGTCCTTGTTTTCGTCGTATTTCTGCATCAGGCCTTCGGCATAACGTCGATACTTGGCTTTGTCGTCCGCCGAACCACCGCTGGAACTCGAACTGGTGGCTGTCGTGTTAGCCGGCGCGCTGGTGGGGATTGCAGCCGGCTTGTTATCCGGCGTGAAGCCAGCCGCTTTCGGCAAGTCCATCGCCACGCCAAATCCCGGCACGCCAGGGGTTTTGCTTTTGTCGGATGATTTGCTGCTGGAACCGCTGGAACTCCCGAAACCGCTGGATGGCGGCGTGCTTCCAGGCGTGCTTCCAAATGACGGACCGCCAGAAGAGCCGGACGAGGTCGGTTGCGAAGGTGTCAGCGGTCCCATTGTTCGCAGTACTTCAGCAAAGCGTTCGATAGGGATTGGCCGACTCAGGTCCAACCCCGCGCCCTTGGCCGCTTGCTCATAAAACGGCCGAGAATGGTCGGAAATTTCGTTGGGGTCCAGCAGGCCGTTGCCGTTGGAATCCTTGCGTTTCAAATACTCCAGCGGAGTTTCGTTGCGGAAGGACCACGGCGGAGCATTACGATCAAAACCGCCGCCAGACCCTCGACCGCCCGGCTGTGCCTCGGCGACCACGGGTGCCAATGTCGCGAACATGGCCAATGTCGCGACTGTGGCCAGCGTCGCAATGCGAAAACCGCTGCCAAACATCTCGTTGCGCTGCTGATTGAATCGCGTCATAACGTTAGCCAGGGTGAGTGTTCGCGGGGGTAGGTCGCATTTTTGGATTCGCAACCCGCATTAGGCAGTATCGATTATAAGTTGACCCGCGGAACGAAGACAACCAACATTTAACCCCAATTCTCGGCGATGGAACCGCGAAAATTCGGGCACGACTTAAAATAGCGCCTAAATGCAACGCTGGACCGGACTTTAACGGTCCCAAATGATATCGAGCGGCGTACTCGACGGGTCGATTTCTTCGATAATCCAGCGAAACTGCCGATCGCGGACCACATCGTTGGCTGGCGAGAAGACGCGGTTAAGACTTTGCAGCGAGCCAGCTTGCCGATCGGTGGCCGCGCGAGCGGCATGCCGCGAAACGATCAACAGCCGGTAGTTTCCGGCCTGCAGTTTCAGCGTGAAATCGCCCGCCGCGCCGCTGCGGACAAAACCGCCGCCGGCGTCCAGAATCGACCTGCCTGCGTTTGACGCGGCAAAATGGGCCTCGTCGTAAAAGGCAAGCTCCGCTGCGGCCAGCGGGAAATCAGCAGCCTGCATTCCGGTGAGCGGCAAGGCGACGACTAGTGCGCCATTGTCGGCGAATCGTTTGCCGGTCGGGTCCGTGTACCGCACGTTGCCAGACAATTTAGACATCGGACCGCGATTTGGAATGAAAGGCACCTCTACGTTGCCGCGAACCGCGAGGCCAATTGCAAAACCGGCGAGCAACGTCAAGCCAGAGGTCACCGCCAACAGCGCCGCTTGGGCAAATAATGCTCGGCGCGGCAAGTAAATTCCGTCGCTCGCATCGTTGGCGGCGAGATCGCCCGAATGTCGGTCATAAACGGCAGGCGGAGGCACCTGAATCGCAGCCTGACAACGCGGGCAATTGATGGCTTTGCCCGCCTTGCGTGACGGTACAGAGAGTGTTCTCTGACAAACTGGACAGGCGAATTGAAACGGCATTTTCGGGTTCGGCGCAATTGCGTTACAAGAGCTGCAATCGATTCATCATAATCGCGGCGCGATCTGCCAGCGCTTCTGGGGGCAGAAAGGTGCAATGCAAAATCGGCTGCTCCCAAGCGGGTACCGCAGGGGCCGTGCTCATCTATTAAGCAGACTGCCGTTATAAGTTTACGCGACGAATCGATCTCGGCGCGAATTTCTACGGCAATTGCGAATTCACTAAGCCGAATTCTTGCATAGCTTTACGCGTTGAATTGCTGGCATTCAAGGCGATTGGGCACGCTGAATGCCCACGATGTGCGCAGGTGCCGAGCATTGCAGTCGGACGCCGAGTCGTTCCGAGCCGTAGTTTGGGCGAACTTTCATTCTATCGAGCGGGGATTTCTTTCGGATGATTCAGGCCCAGCGGAAGACCGTGGTCGTGATTGGCAATGGCATGGTTGGCCATCGGTTCTGCCAACGGCTGACGGAATTCGACGTCGATCGGCAATATAAGATCGTCACGTTTTGCGAAGAGCCGCGCGCGGCTTACGACCGCGTCGGGCTGACGCAGTTTTTTGCGCATCGCGATGCCGAAAAACTGATGCTCGCCAATATTCAGTGGTATCAGGACAAAGGCATCGACCTGCACATTGGCGACCGTGCAAACAACATCGATCGAGATCAGCGGCTGGTCAAGTCTGAAAAAGGCCAGTCAATCAAATACGACTACATCGTTTTGGCCACCGGTTCGTATCCCTTTGTTCCGCAAGTGCCTGGAATTCAAAAGCCCGGCGTGTTCGTTTATCGAACCATTGAAGACTTGCAGCAAATTATTGCTTACGGCGCAAAAGTGAAGTCGGCGGCGGTCATCGGTGGCGGCTTGCTCGGGCTGGAAGCGGCCAAAGCGGCATACGACTTGGGCCTGGAAACGCACGTGGTGGAATTTGCCAGTCGGCTGATGCCCCGGCAAGTAGACGAAGTGGGTTCGAGGCTCCTGGTCCGCAAGATCGAGGAGTTGGGCGTCAAAGTCCATCTCAACAAAGGCACCAGGGAAGTTCTGGGCGAGCAGGCCGTCGCGGGGCTGTTGTTTAATGACGGCGGAAAGTTGGACGTCGGCATGATCATCGTGTCGGCCGGCATCCGACCGCGCGATGAGCTAGCCAAACAAGCCGGACTGCGCGTTCACGAGCGCGGCGGTGTGATCGTTGACGATCAACTGCGGACCGACGACAGCGACATCCGCGCCATCGGCGAAGTCGCCTTGCACAACGGCATGATTTACGGCTTGGTGGCGCCCGGCTACGAGATGGCCGAAATCGCCGCGGCCAACCTCTGTGGCGAACATCGCCTGTTCTGCGGCGCGGATCTCAGCACCAAGCTGAAATTGATGGGCATCGACGTTGCCAGCTTCGGCAACGCGTTTCCTGACGAGAAAGTTTCTCAGCCGATCTCGTACGAAGATCCCTTTCAAGGCGTTTATAAAAAGCTGCTATTCAACCGCGACGGTTCGCGGCTCATCGGCGGCATGCTGGTGGGCGACGCCTCGGATTACGGCACGCTGCTGATCAAATATAAAAGCGAAAAGCCGCTGACGGTGTCGCCAGACGCGCTGCTGCTGGGAGATCGCACCGGGGCCGCCGGCGGGCTGGACGAACTGGACGACACGGCCCAAATCTGCTCGTGCAACAACGTCAGCAAATCCCAATTATGCGCTGCCATCGGCGATGGTCGCGCGAACACGCTCGATGAATTGAAGGCCTGCACCCGCGCAGGCACGGGCTGCGGCGGTTGCATGCCGCTGGTGACCGATATCTTCAAGGCGGAACTCGCCAAGGCCGGACGCGCGGTCAACAACTTCATTTGCGAGCATTTCGATTTCACACGGCAAGAACTGTTCGAAATCGTCAAAATCAAACAGCTCAAAACCTTCGATCAGCTCGTCGCCGGGCATGGTCGCGGCAATGGCTGCGAAATCTGCAAGCCGGCAGTGGCCTCGATTTTGGCCAGCCTGTGGAACGACGTGATCATCGCGCACGCTACCTTGCAAGACACCAACGATCGGTTCTTGGCCAACATTCAACGCGGCGGCCTGTATTCCATCGTGCCGCGGGTGGCCGGCGGCGAGATTACGCCCGACAAGCTCATTGCGCTGGGCACCGTGGCTAAAAAATACGGTTTGTACAGCAAAATTACCGGTGGCCAACGCATCGATTTGTTTGGCGCGGCCATGCACCAATTGCCGTCGATTTGGGAAGAACTGATCGACGCCGGTTTTGAGAGTGGGCACGCCTATGGAAAGGCCTTGCGAACCGTCAAGAGTTGCGTCGGCACCACATGGTGTCGCTACGGCGTGCAGGATTCGGTCGGCTTGGCCGTGCGGATCGAGAATCGCTACCGCGGGGTACGCTCACCCCATAAGCTCAAGAGCGGCGTTTCCGGCTGCATCCGCGAATGCGCCGAAGCGCAGTCGAAGGACTTCGGTCTGATTGCCACTGAAAAAGGCTACAACCTATTCGTCTGCGGCAACGGCGGTTCGAACCCACGCCATGCGGATTTGCTGGCCGCCGACCTCGACGAAGCCACGGTCGTGCGCTATCTCGACCGCTTCATCATGTACTACATTCGCACGGCCGACCGTTTGATGCGAACCTCGGTCTGGCTCGAAAAAATGGCAGGCGGCATCGACTATCTGCGCCAGGTGATCATCGATGACAAGCTGGGCCTGTGCGACGAACTCGAAAAACAGATGCAGTTTCTGGTCGACACCTACAAGTGCGAGTGGAAAGAGGTTGTCATCGATCCGGCCAAGCGGAAAATGTTCCAACAATTTGTGAACTCCGACTCGACCGAATCGTGCGTGGAATTTGTGACCGAGCGAAACCAACGCCGCCCGGCCGATTGGGCCAAAGACGGCACGGACCTAACGGAAATCACTCTGCCGGGCAGCCCGACGACCGTTGCGCCGATCGCCATTGAAGCGGCCGCGCCGGACATCAAAGTTCATACGCCGCCCATTCAGCCCGAATCTCGCGAGTGGGTGCGCGTTGGCACGGTCTTCGACTTTCCGCACGACGGCGGCGCCACGGTAAAACACGGCCGCGAACAGATTGCCGTGTTCAATTTTGCCAGCCGCGGCCAATGGTATGCGTGCCAGAATCTTTGCCCGCACAAACGTGAGCTCGTCCTCTCACGCGGCATCATCGGCGATCATCAAGGTATTCCAAAAGTCGCCTGTCCGCTGCACAAAAAGACCTATTCGCTGGAAGACGGCGCCTGTCTGTCGGGTGAAGACTATCAACTTCGCACTTGGCCCGTCAAAGTTGAGCAAGGCCAGGTCTACCTGTTGCTGGAACCCAATCCGGCGGCCGACTCAGCGGTGCCGGAATTGATGCAGCACAATGGAAGCTGCACTAACGGTTGCGACCACCACGAACCGGTTGTGGCCCTGAATGGCGCGATGCCGCATTAGTGTCGAACCGCTGGCGCGGGGACGTCTTCTCGGTCGATCGGAGCTGTCACCTTGGCGGCCTGCGATTTTCCGCCTGCGGCCACGAATTCCTCGCGGCTCAGAAATCCATCTTTGTCGAGATCCCATTGCGCAAATCGGGGCTTGGCCGCCTTGCCATCCGCTTGGTTGGCCATGAATTCATCGAGACTTAACCTGCCGTCATGGTTGGTGTCTTTTTTTTCGAACAGCGCGGCGCGATCGATTTTCGGCTTGGCGGGCGGTGCCACGTCGCGAGGTTTTTCCGTCGATTTCTTTGGCAAATGTGTCTGCAGTTCGGCAATGATCGCCTTGTTTTCGGCGACGTCGGCGACGTTAACCGTTTCGGCCGGATCATTCTGCTCATCGTAAAGTTCGGTGGCCGCCAGCGCGTTGTCGCGGCGATCAAGCCACAACGTTAGCCGCCAGCGGGCGTCGCGGATGCTGTAGCCCATGAGCGGTCGATTGTCGGTTTGCGCGCCACCGCGGGGATACTGGCTGACGGCGGTTTTCTTGAGGTCGATTTTCGGATCGTCAAGGCACGGCTTGAGAGTGACGCCGTCGACGCCCGGGGGAATCGGCAGTCCGCATAGGTCGGCGATGGTTGGATAGATATCGACAAACTCAACGGGCGTATCGCACTTGCCGCCGGCTGTTTTTTGGTGAGGCCTGCGAATGATTAGCGGCGCGCGGGTTGCCAGTTCAAAGTTAGTATGCTTGTGCCACAAACCATGATCGCCAAGTTGCCAGCCATGATCGCCCCACAGTACGACCACGGTATTCTCGGACAGTCCTTCGGCCTCAAGCGCATCGAGCAGTCGTCCAACTTGGGCATCGGTGTAGCTGATGCACGCATAATACCCATGGCGTAACGAACGGGCAAAATCGTCCGGAATGGGATTGTCTTTAGGCACGTTTTGATACGAATGAAGTTCGCCGTTGGTGTGTCCGGCGAACTTGGGCGCGCCTTGCGGTAAATGGTCGATGGCTGGCAGCGGAATCTTCGCGGGATCGTAAAGATCCCAGTATTTTTTAGGCGCGACAAACGGTAAATGCGGTTTGAGAAATCCCACCGCCAGAAAAAATGGCTGATCGGCCCGCTTGAGTTCGTGCAAACGTTTGACCGCTTCGGCGGCTGTATAGCCATCTGGCAGTTCGTCGTCGCTCTTTGCGCTGACTTCGAATGCCGGCCCTTTGGCGGCTTTTCCGGGTCGGCCCGCGTTGGGCTTATCGTTGTCCGCAGGCAACGGCCGGTGGCTGGATTCCGTGACGCCCGCCGCAACTTTTTTTACGATGCGCTTCGTCCAATCGACCGGATCGGTATCGATGGTCTGTCCATTCGGATACCAATGCGGCTCGCTCCACGAGCGGCCATCTTCGAAGCCATGGTGATAGATTTTGTTGAGTGCCGCGCAGTGGTAACCGTTGGCCTTGAAGTACTGCGGCAGCGTAACGACGTCCGGCAAGGCGACGCGAAAATGCGTTTCTAAATCCCAGACCTTGGTTGCGTCGGGACGTTTGCCGGTTAGCAGTGAACTTCGCGACGGGCTGCAAACCGCCTGCTGGCAATAGGCGTGCAAAAACACAGTTCCGCCGGCCGCCAGGCGGTCAATATTCGGACTCTTGACCAGCGAATTGCCATAACAACCGAGTTCCGGTCGTAGGTCGTCCACCGCAATCATCAAGACATTCAAACGCTTGGAGCTCGTCTCTTGCGCGGCGCCGACCCGGAGTGCGAGCAAAACCACAACGCCTGCCAGCAACAACGATTTCATTTTGGAAATTCCTCTGCGTTAAATCACATTCAGACGTGCCGCTCCACCATTTGTCAGAAGCGCCGCTATGCCCAAGCAGTATGATGGATTTGTTTGTTCCACGCCATTGTGGGCACGGTCGGCGCCGGAACGGTGTGTTGCGAGTGGCGTTTCTTTGGTGGTACAATTCGGTGCGAGCGGCGGGCCATTTACGCGCCGCTGCCTTGGAACTGCTCGATTTCGCCGGCTCATGCCTCAGATTGTCAACATCGCGGCCTACAAATTTGCCGCCCTCGAGCGTTTGCCGGATTTGCGGCACGGACTGCGGCAACTCTGCCAGCAGCAACACCTGCGCGGAACAATTTTGCTCAGTACCGAGGGCATCAACCTGTTCGTCGCGGGGCAGCGTGACGATGTCGATGCGTTGTTGCAATATCTGCATCAAGTGCCGGGATTGGAGCATCTGCCGGTGAAGGAAAGCCCCAGCGACGACCAGCCGTTCAACCGCATGCTGGTCAAAATCAAGCGCGAGATTATTGCCTTTGGCGTGCCGGACATCGATCCCGGGCGTTATACATCCAAACGCATCTCCGCGCTGCAGTTAAAACAATGGCTCGACGAAGGCCGCCGTCTGACGCTGCTCGATACGCGCAATAACTTCGAAATTCAGGCCGGCACGTTCGCTGGCGCGGTGCCGATTGGCATCGACGATTTCCGCCAATTTCCCACGGCCGTAAAGCAACTGCCGGACGCTTGGAAACAGCAGCCGGTCATCACGTTTTGCACCGGCGGCATTCGCTGCGAAAAGGCCGCACCGTACTTGGAATCGCAAGGTTTTCAGGATGTCTATCAGTTGGATGGCGGCATTCTGAAATATTTGGAGCAGTGCGGCGACGCCCACTATCGCGGCCAATGTTTTGTCTTCGATAAACGCGTGGCGGTCGACGCCTCGCTGAGCGAAGGCGGTTTGCGGCAATGTTTTGTCTGCCAAGCCATTCTCGATATCGACCAGCAACGATCGCCGCAATACGTTGAAGGTCAGTCGTGCCCAAGTTGCTACCGCACCGAACAACAGCGACGTCAAGAATTGCTCGCCGAGCGCAACACAGCACTGCGCTATTCCGCGTCGCCTTTGCCGGGCAGCGTGGCTTACGACAACGTGCGACCGATCAGCGTGCCGCTGCGATTCGATGGCTGGGAACTGCTCGATTTTTTGGACGCCATGCGGACGCATCTTCGTCGCGACCAATGGCAAGATATCTGCGCACAAGAGCGACTCGTGTGCCGCAATTCACCGGTTCGACCGGGCCGCATCATGCGTGCCGGCGACCTGCTTTTGCATCTGCTGCCCGCCACAATTGAGCCCGACGTCTCGGCGGCGATCGAAGTGCTGCACGAAGACGAATCGCTCGTCATCGTCAACAAGCCGGCGCCGCTGCCCATGCATCCCTGTGGACGTTACAACCGCAATACGCTGAGCTATATCTTGGGCAGTGTTTACAAGCCGCTACATTTGCGGCCCGCGCATCGTTTGGATGCCGATACAACGGGCGTCGTGGTGCTCAGCAAAAGTCGCGAGATTGCCGGACGCGTGCAGCCACAATTCGAACGAGGGCAGGTCAAAAAACGCTATCTGGCTCGCGTCCACGGTCGGCCGACGCAAGTCGATTTCGAGTGTCTTGGGCGGCTTAGCGACGAACCGGGTCCGGGCGGCGTGCGATTACCAGACGAAACGGGCAGTGCGGCCAGCACGCGATTTCGGCTGATGGAAACGTACGCCGACGGCACATCGCTCCTGCAAGTACAGCCGCTGAGCGGCCGCACGAATCAAATTCGCATCCACCTCTGGCAGCTTGACCTGCCGATTGTTGGCGATCCGATCTACCGGCGCAATGGCCAAATCGGCGCGGCTCAAACACTTGCCATTGGTGATCCACCGCTCTGTTTGCATGCCTGGTCAATCGAACTGCAGCACCCGATTCTACCGCAGCGAATGATGTTCACAGCGCCGCCCCCGGCATGGAAATCGGTTGAACGAACTGATTGACAGTCGGCGAGTCAAAAACGATGCTGTAATTTCGAGTGAAGGCAACTTCTGAAAAAGTATTGTCCCAACAATCCGCACAACTGTTTACGAAAAGCGTCCATCACACATGAGAGTTCCCGCGTCTGCAATCGTGAGTTTATTGGTCATCGGTATTTTCTGTCTGGCTCTCAGCGCCAGCCGGACATCGGCGGCGGACCCCAAACCGCAGGCCAATCCCAAAGACGCGCCGGCCAAGAAACCGGCACCGCCAAAAAAGGACGGAGCCAAAGGCAAACCGGCAGCCACGGGGCTGGAAGTTGGCGAAAACCGCGCCACGCCAATTAATCGCTTGAAAGTCGCCAAAGATTTCAAGGCGGAGTTGCTGTATTCGGTGCCCTCGAGCGAGCAAGGTTCGTGGGTCAATTTATGTGTCGACGACAAAGGCCGAATCATCACATCAGATCAGTTCGGCGGGCTGTATCGATTTACGCCGCCAGCCGCCAACCAGCCACTGGAAGCCAGCAAGATCGAAAAGCTGAGCACCAAAATTCGAGCGGCCAACGGTCTGCTGTGGGCATTCGGCGCGCTGTACGTGGGCGTGAACGACTACGAAGGCAAGATTCCCTGCGGCCTGTATCGCATCAGCAGCAGCAATCACGACGACAACCTCGACAAAGTCGAATTGCTGCGTGAGCTGAACGCCAAAGGCGATCACGGCGTACACGCCGTGCTACTGACGCCCGACGGTAAAGATTTGTTTTTGATCTGTGGCGATGGCACCAAGCCCACCGCGATCTCTGCAGATTCGCCGGTCCCGCAGATCTGGGGCGAAGATCATTTACTGCCGCGAATGCCAGACGGCAAAGGCTTCATGCGCGATGTGATGGGGCCGGGCGGAACAATTTATCGCGTTTCTCCCGACGGCAAAAAGTTCGAAATGTTCGCCACCGGTTTCCGCAATATCTTCGATGCGGCGCTAAACTCCGACGGCGAACTGTTCACCTACGATGCCGACATGGAATATGACTTCAACACGTCGTGGTACCGGCCCACGCGAGTCTGCCACGCGGTTAGCGGCGCGGAGTTTGGCTGGCGCAACGGTGCCGGCAAGCGCCCCGAGTTCTACGAAGACAATTTGCCGGCCACACTGAATGTCGGCCCTGGTTCGCCCACCGGCATGGTGTTCGGATATGGGGCCAAGTTTCCGGCCAAGTATCAGCGGGCGATGTTCTCGCTCGACTGGAGTTGGGGCAAGCTGTACGCCATTCATTTGCAACCCAGCGGTTCCACTTACACCGCAACCAAAGAAGAGTTTCTGTCTGGCACGCCGCTGCCGCTCACGGACGTGATCATTCATCCCGCGGACGGCGCCATGTATTTTACAATTGGCGGGCGCAAGGTGCAGTCGGGGCTGTATCGTGTAACCTATACCGGCAAGGAATCGACCGCACCAATCTCGATGGCGCCGGTCAAAGATCCGGCTCGCGAAACCCGGCATCAACTGGAAGCCTTTCACGGCAAGCAAGACCCGCAAGCCGTTGCCGCGGCCTGGCCGCATTTGGGCGACACGGATCGCTTCATTCGCTGGGCCGCGCGGACCGCCATCGAATTCCAGCCGCCAGCCACCTGGTCGGAAAAAGCGCTGACCGAAACCAATCCTGCCAAGCAAGTCGAGGCGCTGTTGGCACTGGCCCGCGCCACGGGCGTCTGTCCACAGCATCGCACCGAGAAATCGCCACCGGTCGATACGGCCATGGGCGCAAAACTCATCGACGCGCTACTCAAGATCAAATGGGAATCGCTCGATCATCAGCAGCAATTGACGCTGGTTCGCACGCTGGAAATCACGATGAACCGGTTCGGCCGCCCGGAAGATGCGACCGTTGCCAAGCTGCTGACGAAATTCGATCCGCTGTTTCCGGCGGCCGATCGCGAATTGAACTGGGAGCTCTGCGAAACGCTGGTCTATTTGCAATCGCCGACGGTCGCCGCCAAAGGCGTGGCACTGATCGAGAAGGCGGCCACGCAAGAAGAACAGATCGAATACGCGCGTTCGCTGCGGATGCTAAAAGCCGGTTGGACGACCGAAACCCGTACGGCGTTTTTCGAGTGGCTGCTCAAGGCGGCCAACTATCGCGGCGGCGCAAGTTTTGAGCGGTTTATCTCGTTTATCCACGATGACGCAATAGCCACGTTGACTCCCGCGGAAAAAACCACGCTGGCGGCGCTGTTGGCAAAAAAGCCCGAACAGAAATCGGTGATCGAAAGCGTTGGCGCGGCCTTTGTTGGCCGCAAGCCGCACACGTGGAAACTGGAAGAACTCGCGCCGCTCGCCGAGAAGAACTTAAGAAGTCGTGACTTTGCGAATGGCCGCAAGATGTTTGGCGCGGCGGCCTGTTTTACGTGCCATCGGTTTGGTAACGAAGGCGGCATGACTGGCCCGGATATCACCACCGCCGCGGCTCGCTATTCGCCGCACGATTTGCTAGACAAAGTGCTTAACCCCAGCAAGCAAATTAACGACCAATTCGCCACCATCGTGGTGACGACCGTCGATGGCGATCGCTACACCGGCGTGGTCGTCAATCTAAATGGCGACACGGTCATGCTCAACACCGATCCGGCGCAGCCCAATCTGCAGAAATCGATCGATCGCAAAGAAGTGCAGAGCATCGAGCAATCGAAGGTTTCGCCGATGCCGACCGGCCTGCTGAATGTAATGACTCAGGACGAGATTCTCGACCTTGTCGCGTACGTACTCAGCGGCGGAAGTGCGGAGAACGAGATGTTCCGCAAATAAGCGGTTTCGATCTGCCGACTGAACGCAGCGAGCAAATATCACTGCCCAATGGTATTGAATTTGCTCCTCGTTCATTTGAACCCGAAGTGACTTGACGTGATTCGCCGGGATCGTTCGCGACGCTATGAAAATGGCGAGCTACTAAGTTCACTGGCATTTCGTTTCGATTTAATGAGTGGCCGAATCGCGGCCACCGTCTGAAATTTGCGGCTTGCAATCGACCATTGCGGCCGATCGTTTTCGACAGAGATTTTTTTACGTCGTGTAATTGCTGGAGGATTGAAGAGATGTCTAAACAAGAAGACAAGGCGGAAGTGACGCGCGAGGAATTGGTGAAGCTGCTGAATGAAGATCTTTCCCGCGAATACCAGGCAGTGATTGCTTACGTGGTCTACTCGCAGGTGCTCAAGGGCCCGCAGTACATGAATATCGCCAAGGAATTGGAAGTTCATGCTGGCGAAGAACTCTCGCACGCCATTGCGCTGGCCAAGCAAATTGACTATCTCGGTGGCATGCCCACGGTTGTGGCCAAACCGGTCAAGACGTCCGAAAAGGCGGAAGACATGTTGCGTTTTGATCTCGATAACGAAAACGATACGATCCGCAATTATCGCCAACGCGTGCGGCAGTGCGAAGCGCTGGGCGAGTACGCAATGGCCGAGAAAATTCGTGAAATTCTCGTCGAAGAGCAGGACCATCAGATTTCGCTGGCGACGGCGCTGGGCATTGACGTGCCCGACGTGAGTTCCGGCAAGTAATTGCTGAAGGTTTGTTTTGGCCCCGCCGGTCAATATTCTTCATCGGCGGGGCCGTTTGCTGCGCGGTCATTCGCGAATTGCCCAGGCCAGCGTGTTCACCCACGTGAGCGTCGCGTTGGCAGCCTTGGGCAGATAGAATTGTCCGCCAGGAAGCGTGTACTTCGCAAGTTTGTGGCGAAGCACCGGAGTGATAAAGGCGTCGATACGCTGCATCAGTTTTTCCAAATGTGCGGCCAAAAACAGTTGGAGATCGTCGTCGAACGGCGCCATTCGATCGACCGCCCGCGTTTGAAATCCGAGCGGCTTCAAGCCAGCTTCGGCCATCACTTGCGGCAAACGGCGACCAATATAAAACTTGTGCGGATGATGCGACTCCGCCTGCAACGCGGCCATTTCCGCAGCGCGGAGTTCTAACTCAAGCTCGGCTGGCCACGGCAGCAACAGTTCGTGCAGTGAGTCGTTTTCCAGCACGGCCACCATGCCGCCGGGCCGTAGCATGGCCGCCATTTTCCTCAGCGCATCTGCGGGCTCGGGCAGGCTGTACAAACTCTGCGCACACCAAATGAGGTCAAAATTCGCTCCCGCCGGTTCGCCATCGCTAATGTCCGCGTCGATGAATCGGACTTTACAGCGATGCGGCGTGTTGGCCATCGTTTCGCGCGCGACTTTCAGGAAGTAGGCCGAAGAATCCAGCCCGCAAAGTTCCGACGCGGGCGCCAACCGCTCGGCAAATAACGTCATGTAGAAGCCATCGCCACAGCCCACGTCAAGCACGCGCATGGCAGGTGCAATTGGCAATGAGGTAATGACGGCGGCGAGTTCCGCACGAAACGTGCGATGAAACGCGGCCAGCTCGGCGGCGTAACCGGGCGCTTCGGCAGCCCGCGCGTCGCACGCCTGGCCATGCCGCTGGGCTTTCGATTTCTGTTCCTGGGACGATGTCTTGATGGACATAAAAGGTCTTTTTCAGGGATCGCACGCGCGGTGCATCGATCAATTTTCTTGGCAGTGGCAAATATCGCGGGCGAGCATTCAGGCAATTCACATACCGGCAACGTGCCTATTGCGCTCGTTTGCTGTAAGCCGCGAATCAGCCGCCAAGATCTTGCCGTTGCGACCCTCAAATCCTTAACCTTGAGCGTCCCGGTCGCCAAAACGGGCATGAATTCGAAGGCGAAATGCCCCGTGAAGCCAACCGTCGTTGGACCGATCGTTCGCCGCGCAAGACGGATTGTTCGCGTCGTGTGGCCGTCGCAATGCCACGCGCCGCTCGAATTTCGACCACTTCCACCACGACCGCGCAGAGCAAACGGGTGTGTCGGCGACGGCCAGCAATTGCGTCCGAAAGAGACGGGTGAAACCTCGTCCTTGCGCATCTCTGACGCAGCCTGGGCGCGGAAATGTCGTTTCGCATTCCCTCGCCCCGCACCATCGCGCTATAATTGCCCTGGGATAGAGAAACGGCGCTTTGCGTTTTCACTTTCAACGGATTGCCTGATTTATGAATCGACCGAATTCCAAGGTTCCCGAAGCGACCACCGTTAGCGGACTATCGATCGGCCAGTACTTGCTGCGACGTTTGCAGGACTACGGCATTGCTGATGTCTTTGGAATTCCGGGCGATTACATTCTCTCGTTTTATTCGCTGATGTCGAAAAGTCCGATCCGCGTGATTGGCTGCACGCGTGAGGACTGCGCCGGCTTTGCGGCTGACGCTTACGCGCGCGTGCACGGGATGGGCGCGGTTTGCGTGACGTACTGCGTCGGGGGCCTGAGCTTGTGCAATTCCATCGCCGGTGCGTTTGCCGAGAAATCGCCGGTGGTGGTCATCACTGGCTCGCCAGGCATCAGTGAGCGTGTTAATAACCCGCTACTGCACCATCGCGTGCGCGATTTCCATACGCAGTTCGAAGTGTTCGAAAAGATCTGCATCGCCAGCGCCGACCTCAGTGATCCGTTTACGGCTTTTCGCGAGATCGACCGCGTGCTCGACGCCGCAGCGCGCTTCAAGCGGCCCGTCCATATCGAACTGCCGCGCGACATGGTCAATACCATTCCGGCCGTGCCTTATCCGTTTTATCAGGTGGAACCGATCAGCGACGTCGAAGCGCTGGGCGAAGCGGTGCGCGAGGCGTCCGAATGGATTTCGAAATGCCAAAGCGTGGTGATCATTGCCGATGTGGAAATCCACCGGTTCCATTTGCAAGACGAACTGCTGCGATTTTCCGAGGCATCCAACATTGCCATTGCCTCGACGATCCTCGGCAAGAGCGTGGTCAGCGAAGTGCATCCGCAGTACATCGGTTTGTACGAAGGCGCCATGGGCCGTGAAGACATCACCAAGTTCGTCGAAGAGAGCGACTGTGTGATACTGCTGGGCGCATTCATGACGGACATCAACCTGGGCATCTTCACCGCCAAGCTCGATCCGGGCAAATGCATTTACGCCACCAGCGAGCAATTGCGAATTCGTCACCACCATTTTTCGGGCGTACTACTCGGTGATTTTATTCGCGAACTGGCCAACTCCGCGCCGCAACCGGCTGGAATTCGACCGCTGCCACCATCGCCGTTGAAATTGCTGCCACTGTTCGAACTCCATCCCGACGAGCCAATCACCAACGCGCGCGTGATGGCCCGCTTGAACGAACAACTCGACGACAACACGGTGGTGATTGCGGACGTGGGCGATTCGCTGTTTGGCGCCACCGAATTGATTGTTCGCGAACGGACCGAATTCATTTCGCCGGCGTATTACACGTCGATGGGCTTTGCCGTGCCAGCGGCGCTGGGTGTCCATGTAGCCGACAACAAGCTTCGCGCCATTGCCATTGTTGGCGACGGCGCATTTCAAATGACTGGCATGGAACTGTCGACCATCACGGCTTACAAGTTTCCGGCCATTGTAATATTGCTCGATAACGAGGGCTACGGCACCGAACGCTTCTTGCATCCCGGCGATTTCAACGACATAAACCCCTGGAAGTATCACCTGCTGCCCAAGATTCTGAACGGCGGCACTGGTTACGAAGTCAGCACGGAAGGCGAGTTCGACAAGGCCTTGCGCGCAGCTTGGGCCGACACCAGCGGACCATCGCTGATTCAAGTTCACATCAGCAAGACCGACTGCAGTACGGCACTCGAACGCTTGGCGATCCGTTTAAGCAAAAAAGTCTGAGCCGCTCGTCCCCCCTCTCGGCTCCATTCAAATGAGAAACCGCCATGTCAATTGATACGCTGCCGGTCTACTCGGTCGTTGGAGACCGCTATACATTTCTGTTGACCGGCAAAGATACTGGCGGGGATTACGCGGTGTTCGAATTCTACGTGCCGCCGGGCAATGGCCCAGCACCGCACGTGCATACGCGCGAAGACGAGTCATTTCAAATCATCGACGGCGACTTTGAGTTTACAGTCGATGGCCAAGTTGTCCGGCTAGGCGCTGGCGAATTTTTGCTCGCCCGGCGCAACATTCCTCACAGTTTCAAAAACATCGGCGCTCGGCCGGGCCGAATCGTCGCTACGGTCAAACCCGCGGGACTCGAAGAATTCTTCGCAGAAGTGGGCGTAAAGCTGGTAAGTCGAACCGACGAACCAATTCCCCCTACGCCGGACGAAATTGCCAGGTTGGTGCGCGTAACGCATAAATACGGTCTGACAATGTTGCCGCCCGCCGCGACCTAAACCTGCGACTTGCCTCTAAGCGGGCGTGAGCGACGCGCGTTTTTCGGCAATTTGCTTGATTAACGCCTTTTGCGGATCGGCGAATTTCTTGACGCCTTCGCTCATCAACGTTTCTTCCATGTGCTGGACGTTGAATTTGGCGTCGATGTCCGCCAGCACTTCGGCCGACGGCAATTGATCCACTTGGCGTGTAAACATTTGTCCGCTCTTTTCCACGGCGTCGTTCGTCGCCGGCGGGTTGGTCTCGATATCGCTTCCGGCAAACGCGCCGACATACTTCCACGCGGGGTCGCTAGCGTTCTTGGTGCCGGTGCTGGCAAAGATCATTTCCTGGTGCAGTGGCAAATTCTTGGCCGCCCAGAAGCTTTGATTCTCTTGCCAGATTCGCTTGGCGTTGACGATGCCAACTTGCCCTTGAGCGGCGGCGGTGAGCGAGGGCACATGCTTTTCTGTGTACTGATCGACGCGCGAAACGAAGATGCTATAGACGCTCTTAAACGGTTCGCGATTTTTCCGCCGCTGGGCACCGCGCCACACCGCGTCGCGCGCCGCCTGATATTGGCGAGACGAGAAAATTAACGTTACGTTGAGCGTGATGCCGGCGGCACAAAGTTCTTCCAGGCTGCCGAGTCCGCCCTCGGTGGCTGGCACCTTAATCATACGGTTTTTATGGCCGGCGGACCATTTTTTGCCCAGTTCCACGTAACGTTTGGTTCGTTCGGCAATCGGCAGATTGGCCGCCGGGTCTTCCAGTAACGGATCGAGTTCGAAGCTCACGTAGCCGTCATCGCCGGCGGTGGATTCCCAGACTGGCAAAAAGACTTGCTGCGCGCCGCGAACCAGTTCGTCGGCGAGTTGCCAGGCCACGGCTTCGTCGTCCAGGCCTTTTTCGAAGTGCTTTTGCATTTGCTCGTCGAAACGGCCGGTTTTGATCAAGTCCGAGATGATCGCCGGATTCGACGTGGCACCGGTTGCGCCCAACTCGCGATTGGTCTTGACCAGCGCGGGGTCGACCGAGTCGAGCCAAAGCTTAGTGCCAGTGGCAATCAAAGATTTTAATGGAGAACTCATTCTGGGCCTCCGAACGTGCAAAAGACTGCGGATGTTTGTACCTGGTTTAATCGGTTTTAGCATGGATTGCACGGGCTGGGTAGTATCGAAAGACCGGCGACATTGTCGTGTTTGGCAAGCTCGGCAATTCCGTGAACTGCTATTGATCGTGACGATTGCTCCGATTTTTACGTTTTTAGCAGTTATTCCTGTTCTGCTGCCCGCAAGCCTTCCGATTGAGCATTGGGAGAATCTATTGCTGTTTCGCCAGGGGGGCTGGCAATAGGTTGATGTTCCGATGAGCAAGCGGAGGTTGCAGTGTCAGCAAGTACGACGATCAAACGAATTCTGCTGGTTGCCGCGGCAACGTGTCTATCGCAACGGGCGGTGGCCAGCGATTCCAACGCGCCGCAAGCGGCCACTCCAGCTATTTATTTTGCCAGCGATGCCGAAACGTTCGGCAACGGTGCCAATAGCGGTGCCAATAGCGGCGTTCGACGCGTGGCGTACACTCCGCAGACTGCTGCCGCTGGCACGCCGCGTGGAGTCGTGCAAGCCAACGGCTCAAGCTACGTGGTCGAGGCTCAACAGCCGACCGCTCGCATGGCGCGCACCGTGGGCAATAAGCCACTCACCAACGACTCGGTCATGCTGCCAGAACCGGTTGCTTCGCAGCCGCTGCCCGGCGAGTCAATGAAAACAAATACCGGCGCTGGCCCCGATAAAATGCTACTCTCGTCCGACGATCCGCGCCTGCTCGGCGGGGCCATGAACCACGGTGTGCTCGATCCGATCGAGAACCACGACTTCTCTCCCGAAGCGCCGATCTGCAGTTCGGGCTGCGGCCTGAATTCCGAACTTTGGTTTGCCGAGGCAGATGTGGTTTACCTGCATCACAGCCGGCCCGATGAAAAAATCTTGCTGCAAGATTTGAGCATCGACGGCATGCGGCAATTCAAGGCGTCGGACGCCTCTTACGATTGGTCGCCGACGGCAAATTTGACCTTCGGTAAATATCTCGGACGCGACTGCCAAAATCGCGATCACGATATCGAATTCAGCTTTTTGACACCAATCACTTGGCAGGGCGATGCCGCAATCACCTCGCAAGCGCGGGTCAATTTGTTTGCGCCGGAAAACCAGCGCTTCGCCGGTTTCAACTTTGCCGATACCGCCACGGAACACGTGGAATCGCAATTTTCAAGTTACGAACTCAATTGGCGAATCCGCACGCGTATCGGTCGCGACCAAATGGTTTACCATTGCGACGGCACGTGGAAACGCGAATGCACGCCCAACTACACCTATTCGCTGCTGGTCGGCGTGCGGTTCTTGAGCCTTGACGACAACTACAGTTTGCGGACGCGAATCTCCACGATTCCGGACACCGGATTTCACGGCAATTACGACGTGACCACGCAAAACTACCTGTTTGGCCCACAAATCGGCGGTGATTTGATTGAGCAGCACTGCAACTGGAATTACGGTGCGCGAGCCAAGCTGGGCTTGCTGTACGGCAACTCCACGGCGCACCGCGTTGTCGATGGCCTCGACAACGTCATCGGCGGACTCGATCCAGTGACGATCGACAGCAAGCAGCATGGCGAGCAACTCTGCTTCATGGGCGACATCGGCTTGACGGCCTCGTATAATTTCCGACCAAATCTGGTCGGGCGCGTGGCCTACGACTTTATGCTGGTCACGGACGTCGCCCAGGCGCCGCACCAGGTGAAATTCCAGCAGAACGTCGAAAGCGTGCTGTTTAGCGAACTGGTGATGCACGGCCTGTCGCTGGGCCTGGAATATCAGTGGTAGTTCGCGGCTATTGCCAATCTTTGATATTCTCGAGCACGTCATGGACTTTCTGCCGCTGCTTCTCGAACACGGCAAAGACCACGACGATCATTACACCAGCCACAATGCCGGTCACAGCCCACAGCCAGGTTTGATGCAAGTCGACGGCGGCGTACCAAATGACTGTCAGCAGCGACAGCAGCAAAAACGACGTTCCGAGAATCAAAAACGCACGCACGCGCAGCGCAATTCCGGCGGCCACGCCCGCCAGCGATAGCCCCGCCAGCACGATAGGCAGCCACGGCGAATTGGCGACGCCTTGGATGAAGATGTCGGCGGTGGAGGCCACGTACGCCACGGTGGCAGCGCCGTAGCGAACGCTCGCCAACTGCGCCGCCGTAAGCTGCTTGCGCATCAGTTGGGCCGCGGCCAGCACGCACAGTGCTGGCGGAATCAGCCAGAACTGTGGATGATCCAGCAATCGATGATTTTCTTGCCGGCCGAGAAAAAACCACAGCGCCGCGTTCGCTGCCAGAACCGAAATCACGCCGTAGCCAAACGACTTTCTGGCGGCAGCCAGCGACGCATACAGGGCGCAAGCGGCGAGCAGCAGCAGCGAATAATCGACACCCAGCGGCAGCAGCCAACAACCAACCAGCGGCGCGATTGGCAGTAAGGCGCCTGTCGTTTCCAGCGGTTCACCCAGCACGCGCCACCGCCGACGCAGCCCTTGGCCCACGCCAACCCAAACGAATGCCATGACCATTGCGATGATGGGCCAGTAACGCGCAAAGAATCCATGAAACAGCCAGGGCATCGTCAAGCGAATATGCAACATGAGTACCGCGAACAGTACTTCTGACGCGTAAACGTAATTCATCCGGCCACGCTCAGAGAGCCGCAGCGGATCGCGGCCGGGCAACACCGCGGCGGCCAGGGCGGCACTCGCTTGTGCAGCGAGTGCGATGGCAATGATCGCCAGCGCCCAGGAATCCATCACAAAGGTGGCTGACTGCGCGGAGAGCCAGATTTCTTGACACAGCACCAAGGCAATCGCCATGCAGCAGCCGACGATCAGTATGGGAATCAGCCGCAGCGCCGCACCGAGCCACTCGCTTTCGGCCGCCAGCAATTTGCCAAGCCCCAGACCATATACGATGGCCATTGCGGCCAGTGCGGCGACCAAAACCGTGCTGCGGTTCAGCAGCGAGTCGTCCACGCCGGGCGTTAAACAGGCCCAGCCGAGAGCAACGGCCCCAATCACGCCAACGCCCAGCGAGGCGTATTGCAGATACGAGCGTCGTTCGCCGCGCGCGAGCAGCCCGAGCGTCGCCATTTGAAACACAATGCATTTGGCGGCCAGCACGCGGAGCGCAAACTCGGCAAACGTCAGTTCGATATTTAGTGACAACAGGATGACGCACACCGCCAGCAGGCCGTTCAGCGGCGTCAGCCAAGTCATGCTGTTCCAGCGGTCGGTCGAGATTTTCAAACTTTCTGCAATTGCCCGCAGGCCGGCGCGGCGACTCCACAAGTAACTGGTGAGCAGCGCATAGGCGGCCAACAGCGTATTGCCGAGCCAAAGTTGTTGATGAAATCCGTGTGCCCACTGTTCCAGCGTCGCGGCACAGACGGCTAACCCAAGCACGTACAGTCCAAGCACGGCGTCACGAGCAGAAGCATCCCACAAGCAAACCGCCGCGGCAAAAACCGTCGAGGCCACGGCCAGCCACTCCCAGACTCGCGGTCCCGCAATTGGCTGTTCGATCAAGCCGTGGAACAAATAGATCGCAATCAAGCAGCTCAGCGCAGCAATTGCAAGCGCCGTCACAAATCGCGTCAATGATGGGAATTTCGAATCGGTGATGAAGCCGCGCGGCGGCTCGATGGGCAGCGTTGCGGCGTTTGTCAGTGTCAGCGCACGGCGGGCAACAGCCCGTTCAAGCCACGACCAGACCAAGGCCGGCGCGGCAAGCGCCACCAGGTTCACCTCGAGCAATTCCATTGCGGCGTCAAAATCCAGTTGCCACAATCCCACCGTGTTGGCGTGCATCCAACCGACGGTTACTGCCAGGCAAACGCCCTGAGCAGTGAAGTACAACAATCCTCGCCGCCCTGCAAACCAAGCCAACCAGGCGGCCAACGCACTCATTGCAGCCAGCGCGGCAATCGTCCAGGCCGGACCGTGCGGGTCGTCCATTTCCGCGCGAAACGCCAGCAGGATCACCACGCATGCTGCCGTCAACGAAGCCAGCACCGTGGCATTCCGATCCGCTGCCAGTCCGCTTCTTTCGCGCGATTCGCGCCACCACCCTTGCAGCGCCAGTAGCCAGGCCGTGGCGACGTGGCCAATGAGCAGCACATGGAACGCCAACCAGTTGCCGATATCCCAGTGCGCCGACGCACAGGCCAGCAGTGTGACGACAACCCACGACCCCAGCAAACAAGCATTACTTGAGCGCGGCAGGGCGACGCGGCCGCTGATCGTCAACACGCCGAAAAGCGTTAGGACGACGGCCAAACAACCGAGTGCGTTTGCCGCTGCAGCCAGTTGCCTAACGGCCGTAGGGTCGAGAACCAACATCAACCAGGCTGGCAGCAAAATCAGCAGATTCAACGCCGTGGGGATGAAAAACTGCGCGCGCAGTGCCCATGACGTTTTTCTGGCCATCGGCGAGGTGAATTGTCGTTGCCAAATTCCTAGGCCGATCCAAATCAATCCGAAGGCGGCCGACCAAATGGCGTTGAGTTGCATCCGTTCAATTCTCAGCGCCGAGTTGAAATGCGCGGCGTCGACTCCGGCATGCAAAAAATGAATAATCGTTACGGCCACATTGCCGACAAACCCGCCCAACAGCGCCATACCGACGGATCGCTGACGAATGGCATGGCCCACGATAGCCAGCGCCGCCAGCAGTACCGGCAGCCCATAATTCATCGCCGGGGCGAGCCGCGCAAAAATAGAAGTCGAAACCGGTCCGGCTGAAAGCTCGAGCGGACTGGCACCAAATACGAATCCCGCAATGGCGAGCGTGGGAATCGTCCCGAGCAGGATCGTTATTGCAATCGAAACTTCCACGGCACCGCTGCTGACAGCAGGCCATGTTCGCCAAGGGCCGGCGCGATACAGTGAATTGCGACACCAGATGGCGGCCGATCCCCCGAACAAGAAGAGCGTTCCGAACCATGCCGTCGCCGATGCAACTGCCGATTGCGCCTCCCAGCGACTGCTGCCCAACAGCACCGCGCACCAAGCGATGGGCAACAGCCAGACTGCCAGCGGAAGAATCCTTCTCTGGAACATTTCGGCCAACATCGCGGTCAACAGCATCGCCAGCAACCACCAACTACCAGCGCCTTGCGCAGGCAGATGAGGCGTATTGAGCAATTCATAATTCTTGATCGATCCGAGACCGATGCCATCGAGTTCCGCCGCGGTGCCCGGCCAAGCAGCGTAAATCGACAATCCGATCAGCACCGTCAGCGACAGTCGCGTTGCCAGGCGATCGATCGCAATCCCAGGCGGTTCGAGCAGCGTCCGCCAGCCTGTCGGACCAACTGCCGTCGCCGCAACTCCGTTTGGCGGGCTCATCGTCGCGGACTGCCTACACAGTACCCGCACGCCGCTCCAAGCCAAGCCGAGCGCGGCGCAGGCCAGCGCTTCGGCTTGCCAAACGCGTGGGTCCAGCAACTGTTCGGCCGCCAGCAAATACCACGATTGCCGTTGTAGCCAACTGGCAACAAAATGCCCCACGGATATGACGAGCGCCGTTTGAAACAACGCAAACAGGCTGCTGCGTTTGGTCAGTAACGAGAGTGTCAGCCACAGCAAGCCCAACCACAACCAATAGCCGCCCTGCAAATGTGTATCACTGGTCGCTGTAGTAAAAGTGAGCACGCCGGCGGCAACGGCCGAACTGCACAGGGCACTCCAGAAATAAATTAAATCGCCTGCAGTGACCGGTGATTGCTGCCGACGCATTTTGAAAATCACGAGTGCCGTGAGAATCGTGGCATGCACCGCCAACGCGGTGACCAGCGGCATGATGAAACGATGCTCGACCAAAGCAAACAATAATCCCTGTATACAGACGGCCAAGAGCAGGATTACGGTAATCATATTTGCGGCAACCGATTGTCCGCGTTCGGCCGCCAGAAAACTCAGCACTGCGTAGCCGGCGAAGATCCAAGTGGCGTGTAGCGGGTCGCCTGGTACACCCAGTCCGAACCAAGAGACCAACGCCAAACTGACAAGCGCCGTTGCGCCAGCCGAGCCGACGAAAGCTCGACGATCTTGCGGTCGTTTCAGCCGCTCGAAAATCAGGGCGCACGCGGCGAAGATGATCGCCAAGAACAACAGTAACTGACCGCTGCGGCCGGACAATAAATCGTTGATCAAATGCCGCGATTCGACGTCGCGCCAGCCAATTCGCCCGGTCACTAACTGCCCCATCAGCAGATACGCCAAAGCAGCGCAACATGCGGCCGGCCAGTGCGCCTCTGGCAATTGCAGCCAGATCGCCACGGCGGTCAAAATAACGACTGACATGAGCGCAGTCGGCAAGAGTGAAATTGGATCGGGCCAGGCCAAAGCGACTCCCAGCAATAGCAGGCCGGCGCCAATGATCGCCACGCTCAAACTGGCAACGCGCAATCGCAGCGATTCCTGGCCGACACAGCGTCGCCAGAGACTGAGGCCAATTGCCAGCGGCGTGACCGCCAACCCGCTGAACAACGCGGCCAACGGGTGCGCCATTTCGAGAGGATGTCCGGTTTTGGAAGCCAACAGCCCCAGTGGCAACAGCGTGGCAAACGTCGAGACGCCCAGCAACATGAGCGTTACCGCGGCGTGTGATGCGCCCAACTCCGTCGACCTTCTGGTGCGCCAAGCCGGCGCCGCGTTCACGACCGCATAGATCAGCAGAGGCAAACTTCCGAGCGTCAGCAGTAGGCCTTCGCTACTGGCTGGCGTTACCCAGCGGCGGACGAGAAGCTGCACAATCGACGGCGCAACAAGTCCGACCGCGTACCAGATTTTGAGGCGTTCTGCCAAGACGCGCCCGGCGGCATATGTCAGACCTGCGAAGAGGGCGATCGAGCAGATTTCGCCCGCAATCGTTAGCGGACCGGGAGTGTCGATCGAGCGATTGAACGCGGCGATTGCCAGAAAATTAAGCGGCGTCAGCAGCGAGGCGATCAGCAGCACGCCTTGGCTGGTGGTGCGGAGTTGCCAGCGATAATGAGAATATAAGCCCAGCGCAAACAGAGCGCCCGTGGTGCCGTTGAACACAAAGAATTTCAAAAACGGCCGTTCGGAGATTTCGCTCCAAAAACTGATAACCAGCGCAATCGAACAACAGATAATCAGCAAGCCGCCGACCAGTTCGCCCCAGCGGATGTGCCGCTGCTCCATGAACGCCAGCATCACGTCGGAGAAAGCTCGTCGCGGCTTCGATGGCGCGGCGGCCACGGGCGCAATAGCGCTTTCGGCGGACTGCCGCGCCTGCTCTCGCGCGGCTGCGTACTGACGCGCGCGCTCCTCGAGCGGCAGCGGCGCCGCTTGCCTATCGGCCGGATCGATCACTTCAGCGTCGGTCGGCAAGGACGCGCCGGACTCGTCAACGACTTCCCATTGAGGGAACGTTACAGCCTGAGCATCGATCGGCGTCTCGCTCAGCGGTTGGTTGGTGGGCGCCGCAGCGAGCGGGTTTAACGGATCGGGCACCGGCGCGAGTTGTGCGACGATAGCGGCATCGCTACTGCTGGGCTCAATGTAATGCAACAGCTCGCTGCTGAGCGCTGCGTTCCACCGTTGAGCGAGTGACTCGTCGACAAGCCCCAGTTGCCGATAGGCCTGTAGCCGCTGGATCGTCTCTGCCAGCACGCGACGAGTGCCGTCAACCGCATTGACTTGCTGCGGCCAGCGACAAATTTCGCATTGCCCGGCGACGATTAGGCCATCGCAGCGAGGGCAATGTTTGGGCCGGATATCGCGCGGCGGAATTTGATCGGGTTTTCTTACCAAGCTGAATATGGCGCCCAGTACTACCCAAATACCATGGCCAATCACCGTCACCGCGATGAATGAGCAAATCAGGCCGAGGATGAGTTCCATGTCATCGCCACAATGAAGTCAGTAATCATCGAGATTGCCGGCCAGTCGCCGGTTCAGGCTGCCGTGCTACTCTACCACCGCCGGCGGCCGAGGGATAAAAATCTGCCCGTCGATGGCATTTGGCACCGTCTGGGAGGTAGACTCAATTGCGGCGATTTGTTGTTTTTTTGTCCTATTATTAAGATCGTCGGCCGGTTTGACAACACGGCTGCCGGCGGCAATCGCCGACCGATTTTCACCGTCTTGCGGATTGTAATGGCTGCTTTGTTCAGACGCACCGCTCTGACCTGCATTTGCCGCGCTCTCGCGCGGCGTTGGCGCTCCGTCGATTCCACGACACGTTATTCGTCGTTGGCGTTTTTCGCGTTGGCACTGCTTTCCATTGCGCTGGTTTGCTGGTCGCATTTTGCCAATCATTTCCAGCCGCAGTCCAACGTTGCAGACGTCGCAGCCGACGATTCGCCGATTCCAAGTGACAGAGCGCCGGCCAATCGTCGCGCTGAACCGACGAGTGTAAAAAAAGCAAAAATCGACTCAGTTGGCCCAGTCGCGGACCGTCCGGCAAAACCTGCAACGTCGCAAACACCGGCCGAACCGCGCTCGCCCAGAAACGATCTGCAGGCGGCGCTCGATTTTCTCGCAGCGGCAAACGCACCCTCGGAAACTCGGCCAGCGCCCGAGCAAGTGAAAATCTCTCCAACCGACCCAAGTGAGCCGGCGGGCAAACCCACGCTGTCATCGCCAGCATCCGCTTCGGCCGTTGTCGACGAGCAGAAAGTGGACGAATTTGCCGGCGGCGGCGGGCTCGAAGGCCGCGAGGGCGAAACGAAATATCAGTTAGTGCAACGCGGTGGAGCAACGCCGCGTAGCGAAGAAGCCGTGAGTCGCGGTTTGAAATGGCTCGTGGCCCACCAACGCGAGAACGGCGGCTGGCGCTTCGATCATCACGAAACGCCCTGTTACGATCGTTGCAGCCACCCCGGCACCGTGGCCTCGACAACCGGTTCCACCGCGCTGGCCCTGCTGTGCTTTTACGGTGCCGGCTACACGCACAAAAACGAAAGCGAATACAAAGAAGTCGTCAACAAGGGTTTGTACTATCTTGGCTCGCGAATGCTCGTCACGCCCGATGGCGGCGATTTGCAAGAAGGCAGTATGTATTCGCAGGGACTCGCCGCGATCGCGTTGTGCGAGGCCTACGCGATGTCGGGCGATGAAAACCTCAAGCCGTTCGCGCAGTCGGCCATCGATTTCATCGTTTACTCGCAAGACAAAACGGGCGGCGGCTGGCGATATTTTCCGGGACAGCCCGGCGATACCAGCTCCTTCGGTTGGCAACTGATGGCGCTCAAAAGCGCCAAGTTGGCTGGCTTGAAAGTGCCGCCGAACGTGATCTACATGTCGACGCGATTTCTGGATAGCGTCGAGACCGATGCCGGCGCGGGATACGGCTACCAAACCAAAAAACGCGAAGCCACGACCACCGCCGTCGGACTGCTGTGCCGCATGTATACCGGTTGGACGCGCCAACACGATGGCATCAAAGGCGGCATCAAGTTTCTGGTGAAAGAAGGCCCTTCAAAGACGAATTTGTATTTCAATTATTACGCCACCCAATGCCTGCACAACTGGGACGGCGGCGAGTGGTACGACTGGAACAAGGCCATGCGCGATTATTTAATTGCCACGCAAGCCACTCAAGGCCACGAGGCCGGCAGTTGGTGGTTCGATGACGAAAAAACCAAAGCTGGCGGCCGACTCTACAACACTTGCATGGCCATCATGACGCTGGAAGTTTACTACCGTTACATGCCGCTCAACAACTTCAAGGCGCTTGAAGGCAAGTAGGCTGAGCCGCCGCTCGATTGGCGAAATACGGTCGTGATCGCCAGCAGCATGGTTCACGCCGTCGGTTTGGCTTTTGCAACGGCCAGCAAACCGCCCAGCACGCCGCGGGTAACTTGCGCCATCCTCGAATAGTCGAGCGTATCCGGCGTGTCGGTCGCCTGATGGTAGTTGGGATTTCGCAAATAGCTGGTGTCGGTCAGCATCAAGGCCGAATAACCTTGATCCCAAAACGAACTATTATCGGAACGACGGATGTCATGAATCAGTTCGGGCAGTCCGATCGAAAACAAGGGAAATATCACGGCGCGACGAAAGCCTCGGCTGAACGACCACAGCAAACGCCAACTCCGCAAATTGCCAACCGCGGCCAGAAAATTGCCGCGTTGCGGAAACAGTCGATGGAACAGCTTGGGAATCTTCGGCGGCACGCGCTGGCTGCCGGGCTCGGTCCGGAAATAGCCGACCATCTCCAGGCAGAGCAGACCGACGATACGCTCGTTGCGTTGGCGGCAATCGTGGGCGTAAACCTGACTGCCCATTTCGCCGCTGTTAAAATACGGCAGTTCCTCGCAGGCGAACGCCACGAATCGCACCGTGCGACGCGGCTTGACCCCTTGCATCAAACGGGCAACTTCCAGTAGCACGGCCACGGCCGAGGCGTTATCGTCCGCGCCGGGCGTGGTCGGCGTGGAGTCGTAGTGCGCGCCAAGCACCACGATCTGACCGGCCAGATCGCTGCCGGCAATCTCCACAATCAAATTCCGGGCCAGCGTCTCAACACCGGCCACCGCGTAATCCTGCCGCTGCACCTGAAAGCCCATCTCGCTGAATTCGCGTTCGATCAGTTCAGCCGCGGCCGCTAGCGCGGCGGGCTTGCCCAAGTGCCGCGGCCCGATGGAACCGGCCAATCGATCAACATGTTGTCGCAGCCGCGCGATTAAATGAGTGTTGTCCGGAGAAATGTGTGGTGCGAGACGATCCAAGGCGATTGATCCGTTCAGCGAATGAAATAGCCGGAAACGCGCCACTGGCCATCGGCGTCGAGCGCAGGCGTGATGGTTTCGACGGCCGCCTTTTTGTTTTCCAGTACGCTTTCGAATTGCAAAATCACGTAATGCCCATCCGGCGCGCCAGGCAGCGAGGTGCGACTTTCGGCCGACTTGAACGTGCGCGACTTGAGTTTTCCGAGCGGCTCGCGCGCGGTTTTAATGGCGGTGCCCCAGGCGGATTTGGTCACCACCTTGCGAAACGATTCCGCGGCGGCCTGCCACGATTCGTCGTACTTCTTCTCGTCAACGAGCTTGAGCCAACTCTCGGCCGCGGCACGTGCGGCCTGTTGCGATTCAGCTTCTTCGGCTTTCGGTACACCTGCAATGGTGAAGCTTCGCAACATTAACATCGCCGCAATGCAAGCAAGGACGAAATACGTTTTCATTGTTATCTCGAATTGGAAATGCAATCGCCGATACGTGTCGAGCGGCGCGCGCACGATTCGGCGCCGCGATTAATATATCGCCTGTCGTTGACGCCCACGCAATTTACATCTCTTTGCCCACGGCGAGCGCCACTTTGCGGCACAATTCCATCGTGTCGGCGAACTGCTGGAAGTTCATGGACTGGTAGCCATCGCTCAAGGCATTTTCCGGGTTCGGATGGACTTCCAAAATCAGTCCGTCGGCGCCGGCGGCCACACTGGCGGCAGACATCTGCGGCACCAAGTAGGTGTGGCCGGTGCCGTGGCTGGGATCGACCACCACGGGCAAATGCGTTTTGGCGTGCAAATAAACCACGGTGGCCAGCGGCAACGTGAAGCGGGTGTGCGACTCAAAGGTGCGAATACCGCGCTCACAGAGCATGACGTTGGGATTGCCGGCGTTCAGGATGTATTCGGCGGCCAACAGCAGTTCTTCGATGGTGGCGCTGGGGCCGCGCTTGAGCAACGTCGGCACTCCGGACGCGCCGACCGCTTCCAGCAGGCGGTAGTTTTGCATGTTGCGCGCGCCCACCTGCAGCACATCTGCAAATTTAGTAACCAGCGGCAAATCTTCGCTGGCCACAACTTCGGTGACAATCGCCAACCCGGTTTCTTGCCGCGCGGCGGCTAGCATTTCCAAGCCTTGTTCTTTAAGGCCTTGAAAACTGTAAGGGCTAGTGCGAGGTTTGAACGCGCCGCCGCGCAGCGCCGTGGCGCCGGCCGCTTTCACGGCTTTGGCCGTGGAGATGATTTGCTGCTGGTCCTCGACCGAACACGGTCCGGCAATCACGCCGAGATGCTTGCCGCCCACGGTCAAACTGCCAACGCGCACCACGGTGGGCTCGGGCTTGACTTCGCGACTCGCCACTTTGTAAGGCGCAAGGATCGGCACGATTTCCGCCACGCCGGGAATGCCTTCCAGCGATTCCTTATGCTCGGGCCGTTTATCGCCAATGGCGGCGATCACGGTGCGCTCAGCGCCGACGATCACATGCGATTTCAACCCTAGCGACTCGATGCGCTTAGCCGTATGGTTGACTTGTTCTGGTGTGGCGTTTTTGTTCATAACGACGATCATGATGTTTTCCAGAGGGTTGGGCGAAAGTGGACGACGCTGGCAAACGAGCGTTGAAAAATGTGGCGGCCAAACGAAGCATTAAAAACGAAAAAAGCCCCGAAACCTGGAGGGCGTCGGGGCTTGGTATTGTGTCGCTCTGCGAACTCGGTCAATAACCGGCTCCAGCCCCGCGACCCTGCGGGCGAAAGCTAAACCAAAACAGCTGAGTGGTGCGACGGTTATTCATAACGTCATCTTTGCATCGGCCGCCACGGCCTGCAAGAGGCACGCTGCCAAAACTGGCCAATTTTCTCAGCGGCCACAGTGTTGCAGATCGATCGGAAGCAAATGGGCGGCCAGCGTGGGCGACGAATGCGTACTTGGCTTTCCCACACTCGCGTGGCCGCGCAAAGTACGAGCCATTTGAGTACAATACCCGGCTCAGCGAGCCACTTTGCCGGAAATCGTTTGCGGAGTTGAGCCAAGCCGACCAGTTCGGCAATCAACACCGGTTGCAAATGTTGTCCGATCGGTTAACTTTTCGATGCGGCCCGTTAACTCGCAATCTTGCACCCTTTAATTTCTGCTTTCGACCACGTTCATGAAACAGCACGATTTAGTAGTCATTGGCGGTGGACCTGGCGGCTATGTGGCGGCAATTCGTGCCGCGCAGCTCGGGCTAAATGTGGCCTGCGTCGAAAAAGAAACGGTCGCCGGCGGCACTTGCCTGCGCATTGGCTGCATCCCCAGCAAGGCGATGCTGGAGTCGAGCGAAATCTATTACGAAGCCAAACACAATTTGGCTGAGCACGGCGTCAAGGCGTCGGACGTGCAGCTCGACCTGGCCGCCATGCTCAAGCGCAAGACGAATGTGGTGAGCGCGCTGACCAAAGGCGTCGACGCGCTGCTCAAAAAGAACAAAGTCGCACGCTACCAGGGCGTAGGACGAATTGTCGCCGCGGGGCAAGTCGTGGTTGAGCAAGAGGGCAAGACTATCGAAGAACTGGCCGCCAAAAACATAATTATCGCCACCGGAAGTCGGCCAGCGTCGCTGCCGGGCATTGAACTGGATGGCAATCGCGTCGGCACCAGCACGGAAGCGTTGTCGTACGATCAAGTTCCCAAGCATTTGGTGGTGGTCGGCGGCGGATACATCGGTATGGAACTCGGCTCGGTCTGGCACAGACTCGGCGCAAAAATCACCGTGCTGGAATTTCTTGATCGGATCTTCCCCGGCACCGACGCCGAAATCGCCAAAGACGCTCTGGACCTGTTTCGTAAGCGCGGCATGGAATTTCGCTTGGGAACGCGCGTGAAAAGCGCCAAGGCCCAAGGCGATGTCTGCGTGGTGGAAGTCGAAGGCAGCGAGCCAATTCATTGCGATCGTGTGCTCGTGGCCGTGGGACGAGCGCCCTACACGGACGGCTTGGGCCTGGAAAATGTCGGGGTACTGCTCGACGCCAAAAAACGCGTGCAAGTCGACGCCCACTATCAAACTAGCGTGCCTGGCATTTATGCTATCGGCGATTGTATTCCTGGCCCAATGCTGGCGCACAAGGCGGAAGAAGAGGGCGTGGCGCTGGCGGAATTTTTGGCCACCGGTTATGGCCATGTGAATTATGACGTGATCCCTGCGGTGATTTACACGCATCCGGAAATTGCCGCGGTGGGAAAAACCGAAGAACAACTGCAAGAAGATAAGATCCCCTACCGCAAGGGACTGTTTCCGTTTCGTGGCAACGGCCGGGCGCGGACGCTGGCCGACACCGACGGCAAGGTGAAAGTTCTGGCGCACGCCGAGACCGATCGCGTGCTCGGAGTGCATATCATTGGCCCACGTGCCGGCGATTTAATTGCCGAAGCGGCCGCGGCAATGGAATTTGGCGCGTCGGCGGAAGACATCGCGCGGACCTGCCATTCGCATCCCACGCTTTCCGAAGCGCTCAAGGAAGCTGCGATGGCCGTCGACAACCGGGCCATCCATTTCTGATTTGGGCGAAAAAACGTCTCGATCTTCGCAGCAATCGACACACTGCAACTCAGCGAACCGTAACCCTTATGCTACGTTGGCGATTACCGCTGGGAATAGCCTTGATCGCCATGTTGGTGGGTTTGTGCAATTTGGACCTGCACGCCACGGTTGCCGGAACGTGGTTGTTGCCGTTGGCTATGGCTCTAGCCGTATTGGCTGCCGCCGAAATGTTGTATCTATTGGCCGGGCGCGATATCCGACCGAACGCGTTTTTACTTGGCGGCGGCAGTCTACTGATTGTGGCCAGCAACGCACCGCTGCAGTTTTGGCCCGCGCAGTTCGCGCACTGCCCGTTAGGCGTGTGGGGCTGGCCGGGGTTGACGTTTACGCTGCTGTCGCTCGGCGCTTTCCTAGACGAGCTGCGGGTGTACCGCGCGCCGGGACAGTCGGTGATTCGACTGGCGGCGACGATTTTGAGCTTGTTTTACGTGGGCATACTGCTGAGTTTTGTGGTGCAGTTGCGGTTGCGCGGCACTGCTCCCGGCGCGGGTGGCGGTGTCAGTGCAACCGGAATTGTCGCTTTGGCGTCGCTCGTGGCTGCGGTAAAACTCTGCGATACCGGCGCATACACATTTGGCCGGTTGTTTGGACGGCACAAAATGGCTCCCATTCTGAGTCCGGGCAAAACGCTGGAAGGCGCCGTCGGCGGCATCCTGCTTGCCGTGCTCGGCACGTGGGCGCTGTTTGCTTACTTCGAACCTTGGCTTTCCGGTGGAAGCGAGCATACGCCGTGGTGGGGCGCCATGCTGTACGGATTGATCGTCGGCTTGGCGGGCATGTTCGGCGACCTGGCCGAATCCCTGCTGAAGCGCGATACGGGCCGCAAAGACTCAAGTACCTGGCTGCCCGGCTTTGGCGGCGTGTTGGATTTGCTGGATTCGATTATTTTCGCCGCGCCGGTCGCCTATCTCTGCTGGATTGCGGGACTCGTTCATTGACGGATCCCGCGTGTGCCGTTCATGCTGCACGGCGTCAAAACAGAAGTTGAACCGGTTTTCGCGCACTTAACGTGAGAATCATCCAGTCACGACCGCCGCCGCGCCGGCTGCGAAACTCAAGCAACTCAAGCGAAGCTAGCAGAATTCTGCTGTACACGAATGCGGCTTTCCGCTATGATAATCCCTTGGTGTGTCCGTCGTTCGAAATTCACTCTTGGTTCGGTTGAACCGCCGGTGCTTTCCCTCGGTCTGCCGCGGTGTTCGTCACGTGACGGCACTCTGTTCCATGCGACCCGGGAATTTCGTAGCGGGTCGTAACGCCCAGTGTATCAGGAGTTCGTCGTGGGCAAGAGGTTGTATGTTGGAAATCTGAGCTACAAGGCCAGCAGTGCCGATTTGGAATCGCTTTTTTCGCAATATGGCACTGTTGCCAGCGCGCAAGTGGTTCAAGATCGCGAAACCGGTCGCAGCAAGGGTTTTGGATTCGTCGAGATGGGAACGGATGCCGAGGCCCAGGCCGCGATTAGCGGCTTGCACGATCAAGATCATCAGGGTCGCCCCTTGATGGTCAACGAAGCTCGTCCGCGCGAAGAGCGTGGCGGCGGCGGTGGTGGTGGTGGCGGCTACGGCGGTGGCGGCGGCTACGGCGGTGGTGGTGGCGGCGGTGGACGCGGTCGCAGCGGCGGTGGTGGCGGCGGCGGCGGACGTTATTAATCAGCGTACAAAAGCAAGGCGAGCCTATTCGCCTCAATGAATTTGATCAGTCGCTCAAGGGGCCGTCCGGATGGACGGCCCTTTGCTTTTGGCAGCCGCAAAATTAGGCTCAATGTATACCAGCCGTGGCGTCTAAACCGGGGGCATCGGCTGGATTGAAATTATTTTGCCGTGTTGCCAGCGATCCTTTTGGTACGGTTCCGCCGAACGACAATTCGGCCAATTTTCCGCCCGGCGAGCGGCGATTGGCTAACTTTTCAAAAAAGCAGCCAACTCCATGAATAGCGTACTCTTCTTTTCCGACGATCTGATGTTTTCGTCCAAGATCGCTGGTGCCGTTGCCAACAGTGGCGCTCAAATGCGGTGCATAAGCACGATGAGCGGCCTGATCGATCAACTGACCGCAACACCCGCCGCGGCGGTAATCGTCGATTTGTCTTGCGCGGCGGCCGACCCGGCGGCCGTGGTTGCCGCCGTTAAAAAAATACCCGGCCATGGCAAAGTGGCTGCGTTTGGCGCTCACGTGCAGGCAGGCAAACTGATCGCCGCGGAAGCCGCCGGATGCGATCTCGTGATCACGCGTGGGCAATTCAACGCCCAAGTCGAGCAAGTGGTCGCCAGCTTACGGGCAGATTGAGTTCTTGCTCGGCAGCCCGCGCGGTATATTGCGGGATACCTGATCTCGCATGAGCAGCTTTCCCTTAAAAACGGCTCGATCCTGAGCTGCAGCCGGCTGCGGTCGGGCACACAAGGAAATACAAAGATGGATCCCGTTATTCGGCCGACCTCAGACAATCCGGCCCGCGCGCCATCTGAGAATCGGATCCTCACCGTCGCCTTTGGTACTGTTGGCGTGATTGCCCTGCTGTTGGCGCTCGCGTTTTGGGTGGCGCCGCCGCTGGCCGACCGCATTCAGTATTCTCGGACGCTGGGAGAACGACGCGCGCTGGAGGAAACGCCCAGCAAAGGTGAGTTGGATTCGCTCAACCGCGGATCCGCGAGACTGGCCAAGATCATGTTGCCGACGGTGGTCCACATCGATACGCGCCGCCATGACGTGCGAAAAGAGAGCACCATTTTTGGCAACCGGGCACGCGCTTATGAATCGTTGGGCGAAGCTTCCGGCGTGATTGTTGATCCCTCGGGCTACATCGTCACCAATTCGCACGTGGTCGCCGGAGCGGATCAAATCCAAGTCAAAGTCCTGGGCCGTGAGGCGCCTTTCACGGCAACCAAAGTGGGCATCGACGAGGAAGTGGATTTGGCGGTCATTAAAATCGATGCGACTGACCTGCCAGCCGCGAGCTGGGCGGACAGCAAAAGTCTGGAGGTCGGCGAATTCGTCTGGGCCATCGGCAACCCGTTCGGGCTCGACGGCAGCGTCAGCATGGGCATCATTAGCGCCAAGGGTCGCAAATTGGCCGATCAAGCCGGTGCGAACGGCGGCACTTCCGAAGCGCACGGCGAAGATTTCCTGCAAACCGACGCCGCCATCAATCCGGGCAACAGTGGCGGACCGCTGGTTAATCTTAATGGCGAGATCATTGGCATTAACACGGCCATCGTCGGCCCCACCAACCAAGGCATCGGCTTTGCCATTCCCAGCGAAATTGCCAAAAACGTCTATCAGAAGTTACGAGACAACCAACATACTGTGACGGCTCTCAACCAGCAGGGCTATCTGGGCGTCAACATGCAATCCGTGACGCCGGAAGTGGCCCGGTTCCTGGGTTTGAATGAACTCTCCGGCGCTGTGATCACCCAAGTGAGATCCGGATCGCCGGCCGCCAAAGCAGGGCTGAACGTCGCGGACGTGATTATTGCCTGGGACGGACGGCGCGTCGACGACCCGCTCGCGCTGTCCAAACTGGTCGCAAAAACAGCGGTCGGCGAAACGGTGCAAGCCAAGGTCATCCGTCGCGGTCAAGAACAAACGATCAACGTGACCATCGAAAAGCGTGCCACACCGCAGGATTAGCCCGCGGTCCGCGCGCCGTGCTCAAAAAATCGCCGACCCCTGGCTGCCCCAGCACAGGGGCGGCGATTGGCAAAAGCTCGTCACCGGATTAAGAATGCGGCCAGGCGATTTCGCTGCGCCCGATCGAGCGCGTCGCGAAAAAGGCGAACCCTTGCCAACAATTCCGGCATGAACTTTCGGCCGGTAGAAGACTAACCAACAGGGGTGACATCTGCGTGTCACCGTCGAGGGAATTTAGGGACCATTCGTCCGAAATTTTATTCCGCAATCCGCACCGTACGTCTGCCGCGAAGTCGTTCGATCGATTTGGCGGGCCATTCTTACGGCTCGCGCGCCGCGACCGCTACCTGAGAGCGCGTGCGTAACGCACGAACTCATCGTCCAGTTCTTTCAAATCGTCGCCGAAGTAGGTCCGAAATTCTTTCAGGCGTGATTCCGCATCGCCGAAGAACCAGGCCTTTTTCGTGGCCAGCATCTGCAAGTATTCGTTGTACTGCTTGCCGTGACGCTTGAGCAGAAAGTAGTTAAACGCCCAGGCCTCGGCATAGGCGTCGAGCGCTTGCCGCGGCTCGCGCATCCGCTTATCGTCGACGAGCAGCGATTGCAGCGAACCTGCGCCACGCTTGGGCAAATAGTCGCGAAAGCGATCCAAACGCATCGTGTTCACGCCGCCGGCCGATTTCCAACCCGTGGCGCTGCGTAAGTCGGGCGTTTCGAAAAATTCCGCCAGTCCTTCAGCGACCCACAGCGGAATGTCGGCAAACCGCTCATGCATGCCGCAGTTGTACGCAATTTGATGCGTCGCTTCATGCACGATGGTGGCCACCATGGATTCGGCGTCGGGCCGAGCAAGAATCTGCGTGATTTCCTGCGGCGACGAGCGTTTATCGCCTGGCCGGCGGAGTTTTTCCATGCCGGTCAGATCGTACATGGCCACGCGATTGGTTTTGAAACTGTAGTAACCAATGATTTGACCGGCCGCTTTGCCGATTTCAGGCTCGCTGTAATGAGCGTACGCTTCAGGCGTGGAAAAAACCATCGCCAGCATCGGACCGTCCGGTTCGGTGAGCTTAATGCCGCGATTCTTCCAATATTGGTGAAAACCGGCGTAGAGCCGCTCATAGAGCGAACCGCACCATTGCGCATAGGCCTTCGAGGTGTTGTAGCAAATGATGTAATGATTCGTCGTCACCACATCGAAACTGCGGTATTCCTTGAGCAATTGTTTCCGTAATTCATTGGCGGCTAGCGGTGTAAATGAAGTGTCGTCCGCCGTGTGTTCGATGAGTTCGTCGGGCGGCACATTCCAAATGGTGCCATCGGCCGTGCGGAGCATCAAGCCGCCGTCGCGCGCGGTCACCAACAGCTTGCCGCTGATTGTCTGCGGGTCGGCAGACTCCTTGGTACGAAATTTCACCGTGTCGACGGCGCTGGTCGTAGCTGGCCGGGCCGATAACATTGCCGTCAGGCAAACAGCGGTCATCGTCGCGACCAGGCATTTTCGAGTCGGATGCCGTCGTTGGGTGGCAGCGGCTTTCGCCATAAGGCATCCTTTGACAAATGAGCCCGAACAATCGAACGTGTTAAGTGGCTGCGGTTTTGCGGCGCCGCAGCCCGATGGATTTTTATTGTATACGATGGGCGACCGACAAGGCTTGCGACATCCGGCTTGGTCGCAAATGAAATGCCTGCGTCGATTCGCCTTTAACGATTGCGCCGCCCCTGCGAGTTGGCCACGCCCGACGCTGACGACCAGCGCGCGATTAAACCCAGTGCCGCGACCAGCATGAAAAACACGAGTTCCACAAACAAACACATCCCAGCCGGTCGATCGTTGATGCCGTAATGCAGCTTTTGATTGATGTCGATCGCTAGTGTTTTTACGCCAGCATTGTGCACGACCAGTGTGCCTGGCAGTTCGCCCAAAGCCACAATCAGCGAAAGCAGCCATGCGGCAACGACCGCCGGCCAACGCAGCGGCCAAGCGACATGTAAAACCTGGCGTAATTTTCCAGCGCCGTCCAGAGCCGCCAATTCGAGCAAATTCCGCGGTACGCCGCGGGCAGCCATCCAGAGCATCAGCAGAGCCAACGGAAACGCGCGGGCCGTCTGCACAATGCAAGGCATCGCAACCGGATTGTCGTAAAGCCTGTTGAGCATCGGCCAAGCGGGGTCGTTAAATATGCGAATCAACACAATGCCCAACATTGCGCCGGGAGTGACCAAACAGCAAACCGCCAACAGCATGGCCATCACGGCCAGCCAGCCACCGCGGCGTGCCGTCCAACCAATTGCGGCTGCAAGTAGCGTGCTGACGGTGGCAACGAGCAAGCCGATTTGCAGCGATCCAATGAATTCTTGCGACTGCCGTACGGGCGCGGTGAAAATTCGATTCAGCGCCTGCGGCAGCGAAAAGTGTCGCTCCAGCCCACTCGGCCCGTTGATGACCGTCTTGCCCGCCATGATGATGAGATTTGCCGTTGGCACGCCCACGATGAGCACAACCAATCCGGTCGCCAGCAACGCCAGTGGCCAGCGCCAGCGGCCCAAACGAAAATCGAAAGCAGGCCTGTAGGGCGGCAACGCATCTTCGGGTAGCAGTCGCGACCATTGGCTGAGCATTGCCGTCAGCAGACAACCCAAGATCGCCATTCCGGGCAGCGAAGCCAGTTGTGCATTGCTGGCGTCGGATTCCACCGTAAATTGAGTGTAAACCTCTTCGGCGTAAGTGCGAACCTGATAGACATCGGTGATCGTCATTTCACCAGCAACCACGATCGCCGTCCAGAGTGCGGCCAAGCTTATCGCGGACATCGCGCGAGGCAGCGTCACGCGAGAAACTACCCGCCAAGGCGATGCGTCAAGCCGCGCATCTTCTTCCAATTGAGGTTCGACAATTCGCAGCCCTGATGAAACGATTAACGTGATCCAGGGAATCGCGGCCATCGAGTGAACCCACAACGCGCCACGCCAACCAAACAGTAACGGGCTGCGATTGCCGCCAAAAATCTGGTGATACCAGCCCTGCAGACCAAAGCCCGACTGCCACGCCGACGCCTGCAGGAAGAGCGGAAGAAACAGTTGCATTCTTAGCAAGCAAGCCCACACTCGGCGACCCGGCAAATCCGTGCGGGCGATCAGCACGGCTAGAAACACGCCCGGCGGAAGACTCATGGCGACCACTCCGCCGCAGAGCAGCAGCGTATCGATAGCCAGCCCGCGCTGCCGCGGTTCGGCAGTCAATACTGCCAACACCAACAGCACTGCCGCGCACAGTTCCAAAATCAAAAACAGATTACGACGCGACATCGCAGCCCAGGGCACAGAGCACACCTGTCATTGAGGACAGACAGTTGACGCTGGCAGTATAATCACGCCCGGTCAGCTTCGGGAGGCGACGACAGGCGAGGATTGCGCGAAATTGATCATTGCGCAGTGATGCACCGCGCTAGCTTTAGCGCCAGCACGTTGCGAAAAAATCACTTCCTGAATTGAAAGCGGTTTGATCCGTTTCAGACAAGTCCGCGGCGTACGGCCCAGACCGCGGCTTGCGTGCGATCCGTGACGACCACTTTTCGCAGAATGTTCTGCACGTGTTCCTTGACGGTTTCCACGCTAATCGTCAACGATTTTGCAATTTCTTTGTTGCTCAAACCCAAGGCAATGTGACGCAAGACTTGCGTCTCACGCTGAGTCAGCGGAATATCCTCTTGCCCTTCCTCTTTCCGCAGATTCATAGCCGTCGAGACACGCCGCAACTCGCCGTTTTTAACGGGATCCTTGCCGCTAACCGCGGCCGATACAACGGCGATCAACTCATTGCGAGTTGAGCTCTTGAGCACGTAATCGGCGGCACCCAAAGCAACTGCGCGGGCAACGTACGTCGGGTTGTCGTAAGTGGATAACACGACCACCTGCAAATTGGGTAAGTCCTTGCGCAACTTTTCCAGCGTTTCTAAACCATCAATGCCCGGCATACGAATATCCAGCATAACCACGTCAGGCTTATGCTTTTTGGCCATAGGCACCACTTCATTGCCGTTGGTCGCCTCGGCCACCACCTTAATATCGGTTCCCTGAAATAACGCCACCAGTCCGTTACGCACGACTTCGTGGTCGTCCGCAACCAAAACCTTAATTGACATGCAAAATACCTTCCCACAGCAAAGCCCCGGTCGCGGCAGGTTCGCGCTGCACTGACCGGTAGCGAAACACGCAGACTTCTTTCAGCCCAGGCAATAATAACGGATTTAGTAATAATCCGGCTAGTACTTTAGGCTGAACCACTTCCCGTAGTAAATAGGACGCACAAGCATCAGTAATCTTCGATGATAAGTAGCACGAAAATCAAAAACAATGGCCCGATGAATAAAACGCTGCCAAAACGCGGTCAACCGCAAGTGTTGATGGCGTAATGCTTAACGCCAGAAGGAAAAATTAATGTTTGATGTGCGTCGTCAAAAATAATTTTTTTTGACGAAAAAACGGCGATTTATCAATCGGTCGGCGGTCAGTCGCTAGCAAGGCTTTCTGTTAATCTGTATTTTGAATCGTACTCAGCCAGCGGCCAACCGCCTGCTCGCAACCGCTGGCCCTGCAGCACTTTAGTACCGATCCGTACACTACTGTTTAGCTCGCGCCGGTTTGCATTAGCGGCTTGCTCCGGATAGGTTCGATTTTCCGAACAGCCATTTCTTGACGTCGCCAATAATATTTTCTCACTTTCATAATAGGCAGAAGTACGTGCCAAACCGACTCGCCACGGAAACTAGTCCGTATTTGCTCCAGCATCAAAACAATCCTGTGGATTGGCAGCCCTGGGACGATCAGGCGCTCGAGCAAGCGTCCGCGCTCGACCGGCCAATTTTCCTCTCGATTGGCTATTCTGCCTGTCATTGGTGTCACGTGATGGAGCACGAAAGTTTTGAAAATCCGCAAATCGCAGAGCTAATGAACCAGCATTTCATCAATATCAAAGTTGATCGCGAAGAGCGGCCAGACCTCGATCAGATTTATATGCAGGCGGTCCAGACGATGACCGGTCGCGGTGGTTGGCCAATGTCTGTGTTTCTCACACCTGACTTACAACCCTTTTTTGGCGGCACGTATTGGCCGCCGAACTCGCAACGTGGCATGGCGGGCTTCGATCAAGTGTTGCTGGCCGTACACGACGCCTGGAAAAATCGCCGGCCGCAAGCGCTCGCGCAAGCGGCCCAACTCACCGAACAAATTCAGATTCAAAGTACGCCGGAAATGGGCGACGGACAGTTCGACGAATCCTTGCTGCTTGACGCCGGAATGTCGCTGGAGCGGGTGTTCGATTTTCGGAATGGAGGTTTCGGCGGCGCTCCAAAATTCCCGCATCCGATGGACATTCGGCTGCTGCTGCGACTTTGGCGGCGAACCGGCCGCGATGGTCTGCGGCAAATGGCCATCACCACACTCGATAAAATGGCTGCTGGCGGAATCTACGATCACCTCGGTGGCGGCTTCCATCGCTACTCGGTTGACGACCGCTGGCTGGTACCGCATTTCGAAAAGATGCTGTACGACAATGCGCTACTGGCCGCAGCCTACACCGACGGTTATTTAGCAACCGGCAATCGCGAATACCATCGAGTGGCGTGCGAGACGTTGGATTACGTGCTGCGCGAAATGACGGACCCGCAAGGCGGTTTCTATAGCACCGAAGACGCGGATAGCGAAGGACACGAAGGTAAGTTCTATGTCTGGTCGCGCGCGGAACTTGACCAACGACTTGGCGTGGAAGCTGCGGAAACGTTCGCCGCGGTCTACGATGTCAGTCAACAGGGTAATTTCGAAGGCAGTAACATTCTCAACTTGCCCAAGAGCATCGAGAATTACGCAAGCCTGCGAAAAATCGATGCCCAGCAGTTGCGCGAGCAATTAGCCCGCGACCGTCAAAAGCTGCTTGCCGCGCGCGCGACCCGCGTACGGCCAAGCTTGGACGATAAACTGATTGTTTCTTGGAATGGCCTGATGATCGACGCATTGGCGCATGCGGCAGGCGCGCTCGAACAACCGCGATATCTGCAGACGGCGAAGAAGGCGGCCGATTTCCTGATGTCGAACCTGCATCGACCCGATGGTCGGCTATTGCACACGTGGAGGCACGGCAAGGCAAAGTTCGCTGGCTTCCTCGACGATTATGCCAGTCTCGCGAACGCCCTGGTGAGTTTGTACGAAGCCAGTTTCGATGTCCGCTATCTCAACCGTGCCGTAACGACCGCCGAAAATGCAATCAAATACTTCACGAACTTCGATGGCGGCGGTTTTTACTTCACCGCCGAAGATCAGCAACGCTTGGTCGCTCGGATGATGGACGTTCACGACAGCAGTGTGCCGAGCGGCAACGCCATGATGGCCACCGCGCTGTTGCGATTGGCCAAAATCACCGGCCGCGACGATTTTCGCCAGTCGGCGGAGGGCACACTGCGTAGTGGGCAGGCACTGATGGAAAAATCGCCCATGGCCGCGGGCCAAATGCTGTTGGCGCTGGATTTCCATCTCGGTCCCACGCCAGAAATCGTGATCCTCGGCGACTCAACTTCCGCTGAAACCACATCAGCAATTGCCGCACTGCACCGCCAATTCATCCCTAATAAGATTGTGATCCAGCACGACACCAGCCAGGCAGGCGAAATTCCGGAGATTCTTGCCCCGCTGCTGCGAGGCAAACACGCGAGCGCAGGCGCTCAACCGACCGTCTTCGTTTGCGAACATGCGACTTGCCAGCCGCCGGTGGTTGGAGTCGAGTCCGTCCAAGATTTGTGGAAGCTGCTTGCGACGCCAACAGGCCAAAAGCACTGATCTCTAGACGGCGCCGGCGTACAAAACTTCGGCAATGGCACTGCCCGGCGAGAATAGCACGAGACCGCCCGCCGGATGATTGACGTAAACGACGCAGTCTGGCGTTCCGGCGGCATGTTTGGCCAGAATCGATTCCAGCGCCTGCACTCCGGCCACCACCTGGCGATCTGCGCTTAAATCGTTGTAGCTGAGTGACCGCGCGGCAGCGAGCCGGGCGTCGCGCACGGCCGCGGAACCGCCGAATTCCACCTGGGCGACCTCACGAACGAATCGTTCAATGACCTCGACGCCATACCCTCGCTGCGCGCGCTGGTTCCACGGCTCCAAGAACTCGCCACTGTAGTGGTTGTTCAAAGTGCTTTTGCGATCCAGCGGCGTCTGACCTTCCACAGTGCATTCCACGCCGCGCTTGCGACCGTGACTATTCCAAACTCCATTATCGAAACGGAATTGAACTTCCTGCTCCACAAAGCCGGGAAAATTGTCGGGCGTCACCCAACTGGTATGCAAGTCGAAGGCGGCTTCGCGCTCGTCCGGATACTGGTAAACCACGCGCATCTGCGTGGAGTCCCAGGTATTGCCGTCGGCAGCGCCGACGATACCACGCTGCCCGCTGGCTGTGATCGATTTCAGCCGGCCGCCAAACGTAAAATCAATTAGCTTCAAATAATGCACCGCGACATACGCGCCGGGGTTGCGTCCGGAAATCCATTCCGCGAACTGTCCACTGGAAATCGACTTGGGCTCAAGCAAACTGCAATAGCCGTTGTTCACATGCTGGAGCACTCCGTCCGCCACAAGTGTTCGCAACTTTTTGTGGTCTGGGTCGAGCAACTTGTGATAAACCACTTTGGCCAGCACACGATGTCGCGCTGCCAGCCTCTCAAGCTCGTCGAGTTCGGCGAGCGATAGAACGGAAGGCTTTTCGATCAGTAAATGCTTGCCCGCGCGCAACACCGCTTGAGCGGCCGCGAAGTGCCGGTTGTCTGGCGTGGCCACGCAGACGAAATCGACCGGTTCTTTAAGCAGCGCCGCCAGCGCATCCGGTCCAGCGAAGCTCTTCCAGGACGGCCATTGCGCCGTTTGCGTCTGCAGGCTTTCTGCCCGGCGTCCCGTGCGGCTGGCAACTGCCGCCAGTTCCACTTGGCAAATTCCGTAGTCCAGATCGAACAGCGGCCGGCATACGCAGCTAGCAAAAAATGGTCGATAAGTCTCCGTAAAGATCATTCCGAGACCAACCATGCCGCCGCGGAGCGTGCGTGCGGGCTTGTCGATTGGATGCTTCGATAAAAAACTTTTGGGCGACATGATCATCAAGATACCGTTCCTTCGTCATGTCGAATACTGGGACTCGATTTCACCTTGCGCGGCGAACTTTGTGGAAGCCGCTTCAATCGTCAAACCCGCACTGGCCGGATTCCGTACAGCAAGTACGGATATGCTGCTCCGCCGGAATCACCAGTTGCGGCCTGACAACGTCGGCATTTCTGTGGCAACTGCTGCCAATTGTCGCGTGCCTTATAACCGACATTGCCGACAAATTGCGAAACGTGGTAGATTTTGGGCGCATACCTCGGGGTCGCTCGAATTGGCACGAGGGATGCATGTCTTGTTGCTGGATTCGCGAATTCGCGGCCCGCACACTGCTCCAACACAAAGATCGGGGTCGTTCAAGTATGACACGCTGCAAACTCTTCGGGTCCATGTTACTGGCGTTGATCGCCACGCTCGCGCCAGCGAGCTTGCGCGCGCAAGGCGATGAGCCCAATCCCGGCGTCGAGGTGCTCACGCGCGGTCCCGTGCATGAAGCATTCGCCGAGCCCATTCAGGCGGAGCAAGGCCGGAAGACGTTGATTATCACCAAGGCACCGCCGCAGACAATTGAAGAGTTGCCTCCGGAGGAAAAGCCGGCTGGCGATAATGTGGCTTGGATCGCCGGCTACTGGGCATGGGACGACGATTTGAAAGACTTCCTCTGGGTTTCCGGCATTTGGCGGCAAATTCCGCCTGGTCGCCAGTGGGTTTCAGGATATTGGAACGATATCGGTGCCGGCTTTCAGTGGATGCCTGGTTTCTGGACATCGGCGCAGGCCGAAGAGATTACTTACCTGCCGGAGCCTCCGCAGCCAGTTGCCGAGGCCATTCCGCCGCAGGTCAGTACGGATGAATTCTGGGTGCCTGGCGCGTACATGTACGCCGAAGGGCGTTACCGTTGGCGCGGCGGTTATTGGCACCGCATTGATCCAAACTGGATTTGGTCGCCTGCGCACTACGTAGCCACGCCAGGCGGGTACGTTTTTGTCGAGGGCTATTGGGATTATCCGGTCGTTTCGCGAGGAGTGATGTTCGCGCCGGTCTACTACCGCGAACCGATTTATCGCCAGGCGAACTACGTCTACTCGCCGACGGTCGCCATCGATACCAATCTTTTTACGCTGCACTTGTTCGCACGCCCGCGATATTGCCATTATTATTTTGGTGACTATTACGCGGCCAGCTACGCCGACGTTGGAATTTATCCCTGGTTCAGCGTTCGATCGTACACGACGGTTGGATATGACCCGCTGTTCTCGTACTATCGTTGGGACTACTCGCGGCACGATACGAACTGGTCGATCACCATTGGCGATCGATTCCACTACCTGCAAACGCACGAAGAACATCGTCCGCCACACACGCTCGTACAACAGAACAATTATGTCCGCAATAACAACACGATTATCAACAATAGCAGCGTCAACAACACCACCGTCAATAACATTACGGTCAACAACACGACGGTCAACAAAGGGGCATTTGCACGAACCAACGTGCTGACCGCGCCGGTCAATCAGATTGCCAAAAGCGGCGACTCACCGATGCAGTTCGAGCGCCTGCAGCAGCGAGATCGCGCTGCTTTGGCAAAGACGGCGATCAGCGCCCAGCAAGTAACACAGCAACGCGCAAAACTGGAGGGCAGCGTCACCGGCGGAAATCTCAAGCGTCCCGGCGGCGGCGATACCCCGTCACAGATCGCTGCACCATTGCGTCTTGTTAAGAGCGATGTGCCTAAGATCAACGCGCAACCGATTGTTGTTCCGGAAGGTAATCGCGCCCGTGCGGACCGCAGCGGCGGCTCCGGTGCGCCGGGTGTTGGCGGCCTTGATCCCAGCGGTGGCCTCCCCAACCGCTTGGACAACGGCAAGCCGTCCGACCGTGGTCGCGGTAATAACAGTATCACCAGCCAGCCGCCGGTGTCGCCGGATTTGTCGCGGTCGAATCGCGATCAGCCAGGGGCCTCTTCGATTGGTCCGAAGTCGACTCTCAAAGCCCCGATCGACTCTGGCAAGGCGTTGACTCCGCCAAGCCTAGGCCAAAACACGCAACCAACCGACGCAGCCAAGGGTGGTCGCGATCCGCGGGGCTTCAATCGCGGCAGCGATGCGGCCAGTCAACAGCCAAGTCTGAATCCCAAAAACGATCCGGCTAGTCCGCGCGGCGGACGCCCAAGCGGCCTGGGAAAAACGCCCGTCGTACCAGACGCCGGAAAGTCGCCAGTTCCGCCAACCGGCGGCATCCCTAAGACGTTTGCGCCGGACAACGGCGGCAAGTCCGGGTTCAATCCGCTCACAGGCGGTGCCAATACGGATAACACGCCGAAGACGCCGATCAATAATCCGCCCAAGATCGATAGTCCGACGCGTCCGGCCCCAAGGCTCGATACGGCACCGAAGTTCGATGCAAATCCAAAATCGCAGCCGAGAATTGATCCTTCGCCGAAAATCGACAGCACGCCACGTCAACTTCCCAAACAGGATTTTACACCGCGGCAACCGGCGCGTGGCGACAACAACCCGAGGCAAGGGAGTTTCGCACCTGTACCGAATTTGAACCCGTCGACGCCGCAACCCAAACTCAATGTGCCGGTTCAGCAACCGAAAAATCCATCGCAGCAATCGCAACCGCAGCCAAGTCGTCTCACGCCGCAACCGGCTGGTCGGATTACGCCCAAGCCGAACCCTGCGGTAGCGCCGAATCCCGCCGCCCGGTTGATTCCGCCGAACGTCAGGGATGATGGAAAGAACTCAGGCAAGGATGGCAATCGCTAGAATTTTGGGACAAACCACATGTCTGCGGCTGGGCTCGCGGAATCGTTGGCATAAGAACTGCTGCGTTACGACTCATCAATTTTCAAGATGTTTCGAGTTTTGATCGGCAGGTGCAACCATGGCAGAACAAAGTGTTGTTGGCGTATTCGAGTCGTTAGCACAGTCGAAACGCGCCTTGGCGGCGTTACAGCAGCGCGGTGTTGCGAGAAAGCGTTTGGCGATCATTTCGCGTGAGCTTGAAAGCAAGCAGGAAGTGCACGGCCTCGTCGCTGGCGGTGACACTGACACGACGTTTTCGATCAAGTTTGCACTTGCCGGCGCAGGCATTGGCTTACTCATGGCTGCGGCTGGCGTCAGTTTCGCACGGTATGCCGGTGGATTCGCAGGGCTGAATTTTTTCATGATCGCTGGCATGGTGCTCCTGGCCACCATCGCTGGTTTCGTCGTCGGCGCCCTCGTCGGTGCTATGTCCGGCCGTGGCGTGAAGGAGGAACGGATCGAGCGCTTTGACAATCAGCTTAAAGCCGGACGATCGCTCATCGTTGCTCACGGCAACGAGGCGGAGATGAAGCAGGCCGAAACCGTGCTCAAAGAATGCGGCTCGATCGAAACGCACTACCATACCGATGTTGTCGCACCGGCCGACACCACTCGCGGCGTTTAAGAGCTCGTAATACTATCCTCTGAACAGAAAAGCCGCGCGCGGGCGGCTTTTCTTGTTCGAGAGGCTACCTGGAGCGTCTGCCACCATCTGAGTCATCTGATTATCATTCCAGCGTACGTGGCGAGCTCATCAATTACTGTCCTCGTCGCGCTCCGCCAAAAACCCCGCGGCGCGCGGGCGGCGTGGCATCGCCCGCACGGCCAGGTTTTGCGGCCGGATTACCCTGGAAGCCGGGCGGTAGGCCTTGGCTGCCCACACTGCTCAGCGGCGGCTCTGGCGTAAGTGGGTCGTCGTCAAACGATTCCACGATCGCCTTGGGCGACGGCAGCGGCACGCTGGCTGGCAAAGCGGCTGCGCGACCTTCGAAGTAGGGCTTACCGCCCTTGAACAGATCCAACCTTTGCTGCTGTTTTTCGCGTAACGCTTCTGGTGCCGCGTCGATTGCGCGAACTTGGGTGGCGGCCGCCTCGTCGAAGCGACCATTGGCGGCCTGAGCGGCGGCCAACGTGTCGAGGTAGCGATAGTCTTTGTCGCCGTCCAATTCGATCGCTTTTTGAGCCGCTTCCAACGCTTTGGACGGCTCGCGATAGCGTGCATCGGCACACGTCGACATCATCCACGAGGCACCGATATAAGCGGGCCCTAATTTGTTATCGAGTGTCAGCGCCATGCGGTAATCGGCATTGGCCAGCGGGTATTCGCCCTGCTGCCAGGCCATTGTGCCGCGTCGGGCGTATAACACCGCATCTTCTGGAGCGAGTGCAATTGCCTTGGTGAGATCCGTCACGGCCGACTTATAGTCTTGCAGTTGAATGTAGGCGTCACCGCGGCTTGCGTAGGCCGCGGGGTCTTGAGGCGCGATGCGAATGGATGAAGTGTAATCGGCAACCGCTTCTTTCCATTCGCGCTGGGCAGCGTGCAATTCGGCCCGATTGAAGAACGCGTCGTTGTTGTCGCCTTTCAGCTCGAGACTCTTGTTCAGGTCAGCAATTGCCTCTTGATACTTGCCCTCTCGCGCGAATTGCGTGCCGCGATTGTAGAAGGCTTTCCAGCGTTTGGGATCGAGTTCGATCGAGGCGTTAAAATCGACCATCGCTTCGGCGTACTTTTCCGTCTTGATTTTCAATTCGCCACGTTTAGAAAGACACCAGGCCTTGAGTGTGGTGGCATAGACTTGATTTTTTGCCGAAGGGTTGTTTGCCAGGCCTTGATCGCAAACTGCCATCAAGCGATTGAAATCGCTTTCGCTCGCTGCCGTCGCGGCCAAACCGGGTGCCGTTTTGAGGATTTTGTCGCCGTCGCTAAGTTGCACCGCGGTGGCTGGTTGCGCGCCTGCTGGCCGCGCGGTGACGGCGGGAGTCGTCGCGGAACGAGCCGGATTGACTTGCGCGTGGACCCATTCGGCCGCACCGGCCAATGCAACTGCGGACAGACAGGCGAAACCTCTGAGTGCCAACGAAAACGTCTTCATGTTCGAACTCCGTGTGTGTTAGCAATCGACCGATTGTTGGGATCTGGGCGGTAGATTGTTTGTGCGCCTGTTCGCACGCCCGATAACATTGTCTGCTGACATCAAGCAGAATGATCTGCTGACATCAATTAGCCGTGTGGCTCCGTCATGCTCCACGGATCGAGCGCCTTGGTCAATTCGGCGTCGGTGAGAATCTGTTGCTCTTGGCACAACTGGCGAATGGTCTTGCCCGACTTGAACGCCTGTTTGGCCAGCGCGGCAGCTTTTTCGTAGCCGATCAGCGGATTGAGGCTAGTAACCATCGCCAGGCTGTTCTCGACGGCCGCTTCGCACGCCACGACGTTAGCTTCCATTTCGTTGGCGCAGAAGTCGACGAAAGCACTCGTTGCCCCGGCCAACAGTTGGATACTTTCCAGCGTGGAATGTGCCATCATTGGCATCATGATGTTCAACTGAAATTGCCCGCCGGCCGCGCCGGCCACGGCAATACCTTGGTCGTTGCCCATCACGCGCGCGCAGACCTGCATCATGCTCTCGCACATCACCGGGTTCACTTTGCCCGGCATGATCGAACTGCCCGGCTGGCGATCAGGCAACATGACTTCGAAAAAGCCGCAGCGTGGGCCGCTGCCCAGCCAGCGAATATTGTTGGCCACGTTGAACAGCGTCGAGGCAATCGCCCGCAGGTCGCCGTGGCACTCCACCAGGCCATCGCGTTGGGCGTTGGCTTCGAAATGGTTCGTGGCTTCGACAAATTTCAAACCCGTCTCGACCGCCAGCACTTGGGCCACACGGGCGCCGAATTCGGGATGGGTGTTGATGCCGGTGCCAACGGCCGTGCCGCCGCAGGGCAACTCCAGCACGGCGTCAATGGCTTTTTTGGCGCGGCCAACCGACAGTTGAATCTGCCGTGCAAAGCCGCCGATCTCTTGCCCCAGACGCAGTGGCGTGGCATCGGCCAGATGGGTGCGGCCGATCTTGATGATTTTGTCCCAGGCGGCCGCCTTTTCGGCCAGCACTTTTTGAAAGCGATCTAGCGCTGGCACCAGTCGCCGGTTGATCGCCGAACCGACCGCCACGTGAATGGCCGTGGGGAACATGTCGTTGGTGCTTTGCCCCATGTTGACATGATCGTTGGGATGAATCGGCTTGGCCACCGCAAAACGATCGCCGCCATTGAGTTCGATCGCCCGATTGGCAATCACCTCGTTGGCGTTCATATTGCTCGACGTACCCGAGCCGGTCTGAAAGACGTCGATTGGAAATTGATCGTCGAGCTTGCCGTCGGCCACTTCGCGACAGGCGTCCAGCAGCGATTGCACCTGGCGGTCGTCGATCCGATTTTTTCCGGAGTGCATCAACTTGCCAAGATCGCCGTTGGCCTGCGCGGCGGCCAGCTTGACCAGCCCCAGCGCGTGAATCAAGTCGGGGGGCAGCGGCCAGCCCGAGATCGGAAAGTTTTCCACCGCGCGCTGCGTTTGCGCGCCGTAATACGCCTTGGCTGGCACGCGCACATCGCCCATCGAATCGTGTTCGGTACGAAATTCGGTCATCACATGTTCCCGCGACTTGGAAAAGACATCCTGCCGTCCGCCTGCCATGATAATCGCTAGCAGGCGGTAAACAATGGGCTGCGGGCGAATGGACGTGCTGGGCAGCCGCTGCCGGAAACGAGTGCGACCGCTTGGCGAAGGAAATTACCCGACGCTCGCTCCGCGTTCAGTCGCTGGTTGGGTCGCTTGCCTGGCCCGAAGTGCCATTTACTTGCGTCGCACGCGCGCGTATTTCGTAGTCTGCCGAATAATTTTGCCTTTGCCAACGTGACGGGTTCTGATTCGAATTTTCGCTCGTCCAACTGTAAGCGCGCCACAACATGGCGATGATCGCGACGGTAAATGTCAATTCAAACATCTGCCGAAATTCGAATTGCCCGCGACCTCGGATTAAAGATAGAAAACATCCGAGCACGCAGCCGACGATCGCCCAGACCAACAGAATATGCGCCCTGCCAACGTCGGGAATTTCGCCCATCTCGGGACCCTTGACCATGGCGCACGCCATGCCGAGCAGCATCCCGCCGACGATCCATCCGCGCGGGCCGCGACGCCGTTTCGCTTGCACCGAATTCAATTCATCGGAAGAAACCATAAACGCCTCGCACTAAGGTTCGATCAGCGATTCCATCGTGCTCACCTCGATTGGTGTCAATTTGAAGTCCCGCACGGCACTATATTTCTCGCAATCGCGCGGTCTTCATTAATTTTGCTTTGATCGTGCAGAACGAAAAATTTCAAGCTGGAGCCATTATTTCATGATGCCAAGTTCGATCATTGACTTGGACTGATCGTGCGGCGTGTCGGGTTGCGGTCGAGCGGTTGTGGGAACGTAAAGCTCAAAGTAGAGATGAGATTGCGGCATGCGAACTTGGTCTAAGTCGGCGAACTGCTTCTGTTGTTCGTATTTTCGCAGCAGCATCGCGACGATCGCCATGGCAAGCGTCAACTCGAAGATGTGTCGGATTGCGAATCGCCCACGGCCGAGTCTTAAACAAAGGCAACACCCGCCGGCGCAACCGATTATCGCCCAGACCAGTTGATTCCTGGCGAATCCAATATCCGTGAGGTCGCCAAACAGCGGACGCTTGACCACTGCATGCGCCATGCCGAACAGCGTGCCCGCGACGATCAATCCCAGGGGAGCGCGACGCTGTTTGTCAACTTCGGAATTTCGCATGCTGAGATCGTCCATAAATCATCGATCCGATTCTCACCATTCTGCCAGCGATTCCATCGTACTCACTTCCGCCGGCGTCAGTTGGAAGTCCAGTACGGCCAGATCGGCTTGCATGTTCGCGGCGTCGCTCGTGCCGGTGAGCGGCAGCATGCCAACATCCAACGCAAATCGAAAGACAATCTGGCAAACAGTGCGACCGTACTTCCGTGCCAGCCGGATCGTATCCGCATGCCCTAGCACCTTAAAATTGGCCGTGAGCAGCGAAAAACCCTGATAAATCATCCCCTGCTCGCGGCAAAACGCTCGCACCTTGCGGTCCCAACCGTCGACGGCGTAACAGCGGTTTTGCACGAAGTGCGGCCGCACGTGGGCGTCGGCCGTCAGCGCCTGCAATTGTTCTAGCGACACATTGCTCACGCCCAACAGCCGCGTCAGGCCGGTTTGCTGCGCGGTTTCCATTGCCCGCCAGGCCTGCCAATCGGCCGGTGCCAGGCCAACTCGCAACGTGGGCCCATGCAGCACAAACGAATCGATCTGCTGCACTTCGAAATGTTGTAGCGAACTTGCTAGCGACTGCTCGACTTGCCGCGCGACCGGTGCGGCCGGATCGTAGGGCAGGCGATGATCCTGCCCTCCGAGTGAAGTGTACTTGGTTTGCAAGAACAGTTGTTCGCGCGATAATTGGCCGGAAGAAATTGCCGCAACAACCGCCCGGCCCACGGCCGCTTCGTGATAATGTTTGCGCTGGTTGGCGGTGTCGATGCCGCGAAAGCCCTGCGCCAAGGCCAACTCGGTCAGCCGCTGCGATTGATCCTCTTTCCAGGCCGTGCCATACAAAAACCGCGGTACGCGCACGCCATCGACGTCAAAAAACGGCAGGTCGGCAGCACTCATTGGGAAGTTCATTCTTCGCTTGCGATGCAGGCTTAAGCGGTGGTTTGATTGGCCGGCTCGCGTCAATCCAGCGAACTATTCGGCAGATCGGCCAGGCTCTCCAGCCCAAACAGATTGAGAAAACGATCAGTGGTACGGTACCGGGGCACGCGCGGTTGCTGCGGGTCGCGTTCTAGCCGCAAAAGTTCGCGACGGACCAGTTGCGATAACACAGAACCACTGACGGCCCCGCGTAATTTGCTGACGTCGTCGGACGTCAACGGCTGATTGTAAGCCACAGTGGCGAGCACTTCGATGGCGGCGGGCGAAAGCTTCGCCTGCCGGACACGGCCGTAAAACTGATCGCGCACGCCGGAAAACTCCTCCCGCAAAATCAGTCGATAGCCCGCTTCAACGCTTTCGATCCGATAGGGACATTGCGACTGTTCGTAATGCAGGTTCAGTTCGCAAACCAGTTCGTCAATTTCGACGGGCCGAACTCCGCGCATCAACCCCGCCACTTGCGGACTGGTCAACGGTTGACCGCCCGGCAGGCCCACGAACAGCATCGCTTCTAAAATGCTGCGCGGCGAAATTTCGCATTGGCCATCGTTTGCCGCCGAGGCTATTGCGACCGGCTCCGCAAAGTTCGCCGGGCGTTGAATTGTCGACACGGGCACCGTTTGATCGACCGGCAGTTCGCTCGGAACCGTGTAGGGATCACTACCGGTGTTGAGCATGGCGGCAAACGCCTGACTCAGCGCATCCAGCGACAAACCTTGCTCCGCCGGTTGAGCGAAGTCGGCCAGCCCCAAATCGTCCGCGTTTTTTGCGGCTGGCGGTTTAGCCATCGATTTCTAAGTCCCCTGAAAGTTTGCGACAATCGCGCGGCAGGTCGCGTGACTTTGCCTTTGCGAGACTACCAGCGGCGAGCGACCTCATCCTTCATGAACGTCAGTGCTTCGCGCGCCAACTGCTCTTCGCTGTCGTACATCTTGCGCCAAATCTTGGTCGCGGCGGCAATCGCCGGTAGCGCCAGACCAAACGCTTCAACCACCATCCAGTTGTCGTAGCCCACTTCTTGCAGGGTATCGAAAGTTTCCTCCCAGGGGATGTTGCCCCGGCCGGGCGTGCTGCGGTCGTTTTCGGAAATGTGCACGTGGATGGTGTGCTCGGCGCAACTGCGGATGGCGTCGCCGATATTCTTTTCTTCGATGTTGGCATGGAAGGTGTCGTACATCATCCGGCAATTTGGATGATTCACCTCGCGAACGAAGCGTGCGTCGTCGACGGCGCAATTCAGCAAATAGGTCTCGAAGCGATTGAGATATTCCACCGCCAACATCACATCGACCTTGCCGGCATGCTCGGCCACTTGCTGCATGCTCTCGACGCCCCACTTCCACTCGTCGGCCGTGGGACCGGCACCACTGAATTCGCCAATGGCCGAGTGATACGGCCCGAGCAGCGTTTCCGCGCCCAAGGCCTGGCAGCAATCGAGCGTCCGCTTGTTGGCCGCCACGCCGGCGGCGCGAATAGCCGCATCAGGGCTGATCGGGTTGTCGGCCCCGGTACGAATGGTGACCGCCGTTCGCTTGAGATCCAGTTCGTCCAGCCGCTTGCCCCAGGCAGACCATTTATCAATGTCCAGCTCAAACATGGGCACTTCGACACCGTCGTAGCCCATGGCTTTGAGCTTTTCCAGCACCGGCAGCATGCCGTCGTGCATGTGGTCGGTCCATAGCAGCAAATTCATGCCAAACTTCATGTGCGAACTCCGGTAGTGTCTGCGAGCGAAGCGTGTGATTGGGTCGATGACGACCGCCGTGGCGATCAAGGTCTCTGAAGGCATCTGCAGCCGCCAAAACCTGCGATCACCAGTTTGCCATTGTCGGCCATGCTGAGCAAGCAGTAGCTAGCGGAAAACGCGGAAATCGCTGGCTACGTTCATGCAATTGCGTTCACGCCTGAAGCCTGCACGCGATTTCGACGTTTCGCGACCCTGCCGCGAATTCTCGAAAAAACTTTTTCCGGTTTGTCCGGTGGTTGGTCGGCAAGCGGATGTACTGGCAGGAAGGGAGTGAACTTCGCTCCTGCTAATCAGACAAACAACCTCAAAAACGCTTGCCTACAAGGATTTTTCCGATGAACGCTCTCAAAGCTCTCTTGGTTCCCGCGATTCTGGCCA
>JBBRCE010000016.1:0-97616 GCA_038205115.1 Pirellulales bacterium | reverse complement strand
TCGGCCATTGGTCACGCAGTGGAGACCACGGACGTTACAACGGCCGGCGTATTTCAACTGGTGATTCCCCGGTTGAATCGTAGGGCGGTCGACCATGAACCCAATCCCCGGCGCGGTCCCGATACGCCGCGCTGGGGCTTTGCTTGGCAACGCCTACGCGCGTGTTTAACGCATCCGAAAAACCAACGTCCAAAGTATCGACCGAGTACGACTGAGCGATTCTGGTCGCAAACCAGAGAACCAAAATTCATCAAACGGAAGGCAGGACCATGATTAAGGCGACGAAACCCCATTCAACCACGATTCCAGCCGCGGCGCTGGTGCGAATGAGTAGCGACGATCAGGAGCAATCGCCCGAACAGCAGCGCAAAGAGTTGGTCAAGCTGGCCGAGAGGCACAACTGTAACATTGTCGATTGGTATGAGGATTTGGGCATCAGTGGAGTTGATACCAAAAAACGCGATGGCTTTCAGCGAATGTTGAAAGAGGCGCAGCAAGGTAAGTTCGAAGTCATCTTGGCTTACGATCAGGACCGATTCAGCCGATTGGACAGTATCGATAGCGGAGCTGTCATTGCCCCGTTGCGAAACGCGGGCGTCCGCATGATTACCGTGGCACAAGGCGTCATTGACTGGACCACGTTCGCGGGGCGACTGATCTATTCGGTTCAGCAAGAGGGCAAGAATCAATATCTGGTCGACCGATCACGCAACACCATGCGAGGGAAAATCGATGCGGCTAAAAGGGGCGTAATCAACGGCATTGGACCTTGGGGCTTTGATCGCGAATTCTACGACCCGGCTGGCAAACTGGTTCACCGTGCGACGTGGGGCGTCAGGTTTCGCAAGCCGCAAGGTTGGACCGTTAAAATTGTGCCATCGTCCGACCCGGAAATTCTTGCAACGATTCGCGGCATCTTCGCCGAGTACCTCACGAGCGATTGCGGTCCGCGGATGATCGCACGGCGGCTCGATCAAACTGCAACACCGTCACCAATGGGCGGCGCTTGGACGCATTCGGGAATCGCAAAACTGCTTCGAAACCGCGCTTACGCTGGTGACGCCTGTTATGGCGCTGATCGACGCGGCAAATTCCACACCGTGGATGACAGCGGCGAACTAGCGAAATCAACCGGCAGGGTCCGGCACGGAACGGCATCGATCGTCGTCGTTGATTCGCATCATGGCATCATCGCACGCGATGCCTTCGACGCGGTTCAAGCCAAGTTGGCTGGCCGCAAAATGACTAACCTTCGGGCGCGGATGAGCGACTACCTGTTGACTGGCATACTTCGCTGCGGACATTGCGGCGGACGTTTGGGCGGCTCACGTCGCAGTAAAGACGGCCATGAATATCACTATTACGTTTGCCGGTCCCATAACAGCAACGGCAGTTGCATCGGCTTTGCGATGAACGCCAAGGCCATCGAGCAAGCCGCAATCAAGATGCTCCAAGAAAAGGTTTTGGATCCGAGCAATTTTGAACGACTGCGAAAAGAAATCGCCGAGCAAGCCAAGTCTCGCAAGAGCACGAGCACGGTCAAGCCTAAACAGATCAAAGAGCAGATAGCCAAGTTGAACAAACAACTGGAACGCGGCGCGGCCAATATTACGCTGGTTGATTCCGACGATGTTCCGGCAGTTCGCAAGGCGCTGCGCGAGCTACGGCAACAAAGGGATGCTTTGCAGGCCGAACTAGATGCCGCTGCCACGCCTGCCGGCGAAAGCCCCGATGCTCTGGCGGACAAGGCAATCCAGAACGCGGCGCGGCTGCAAGAGCGGTTGCAGTCAGGCAATCCTCGGGACGTTCGCGAGGCGCTCCGGGCCGTTTATGAATCAATCACAGTCTCGTTTACGAAGGAAAACACGCGTTTTAGGCTGAAAAGGGTTGTCGCAGAGTTTTACATTATGGAAACGGGCACTGCTGGGCGTCCCAGATGAGTTGCTCGGCCAACGCGTGCTTGGGGTTGAAATACAGATCGCCAAACAGACCGGCGTCTGTCCGCACGTTGACGTGGCGAATCACGCCAATCCGGTCTTGATAATCGCGCGGTCCGGCTGGATGTCCTTTGGGATGATTGACGTTGACCTTGGCACCCTCGTACATTTCCGCGGCGGCGGCCAGCGCGACGGGCAGATACTCGCGGCCGTTGCGCGAACGCAGGCCAAGAATCTTGATGCCGCGAATCACGCCGGCCGCCGCATCCACGCGAAGGCTGCTGCCGCGCGAATCGACGAATTCGCTGAGAAACTGTTGCATGAGTGATCCTTTAGAGAGAGCGTCAAGAAGTGTTTTCAGAGAGGAGGAAATTGCAGATTGAAAAATGCGAACTGAAAATTGTAAAAGGAAGCGGTGTGATCCGAGGTTAATGATTTGCCTGAGGACGGAAATGCCGACGTTTCAAACTCGGTGCGAGCCAGCGATGCGTTGGGCCGAGCGTGTTCTGCATTTTGCAATTTCCGCTAAACGCTCTGCGCGCAACCCGCGCTCCAACGAAAAAAGCCTTCCACGCAATCAAAGTTTGATTGCGAGGAAGGCTTTGATCGGAACTCGCCTGGCGGCCAGCCCAAAAAAATACCAAGTCAATTGTTCTGCCGGCGGACGCTGCCGCTACCTGCTACTTCTCAATTCGTTCGATCGCTCGGCGAATGTGCTGGATCGTGCCGTCTTGCACCGACAGCTCGATCCGCGCCAGTCCATGAAATCCGCGTCGCAACGCCTGGCTCAACATGTCGGCCAGCGCCGCTTCAATTTGGCTGACTTTCACACGATTAACCGGCGAGTGTTCGATGATGTTCGTCATACGCGTTATTGTACACTAGTACACTAGTTGTGTCAAGTGCCGGGCTTGAAAAATCTTGGCGAACCAGTGGCATTCTTCTGCGTTCAACAAACAATCAACGCGAGTCAGCACGGAATGGCGTGCGGCAGGGCAAGGGGTTCCGTTTTCAAAATTCCGGCGCACACGGAGTCGCTGACTTCCGGCAAATCATTGCGCCGCGGCTTGCGCCTGAAGCTCCGCTTCGGTGACGTGCTGCACGTGTTGCAACACGCGCTGATGAATGCGATGGATGATCGAGTCGGACCAGGGCGCCCAATACCATTGCGGAAACATCGCGTTGCGGTACCAAGTGCGGCCTTCCAGCCGCGTCCGTTGCCCTGGCAGTTCGATCAAGCGAAATTCGCCGTGAGTGCTAATCAGAAATCCTGCCAGGTGCGGCGGGTGGACGTTGTCGTAGGGGCTCATTTCCTTGAGCGGCGGCGGTTGCTCGGTGACGTCAAACGCCAGTCGGTTGGGCTGCTCCCAAGCCGTGATCGGTTCGACGAACGCGCCGGTCGTGAATTCGCAATGTCGAATGGCTCCGACGCCGCGGCCGGCGATCGTAGCGCGCAGGGGACTTGCTAATCCCCAGGCCGCAAACCACGACGTATCGGGCGGCAAGTCCGGAAATTCGACGACGTTCTTCCAGACCACCGCTGGCGGTGCGTCGACTTCCACGCTGGTCAGCACCATTCGCTCGGGCGCGCGGACGATCCAAGCTTCGCCGACGGAAACCAGCGGCAAAATCAGGATGGCAGCGACAAGCCCGCGACTATTGCTGCGAGCGGTATCGGCGATGGCTTTGCCCAGCAGTCCGCCGAGAATGCCCAGCGGCAGCGCGAGTGGCAGTGCCATTGCAATACAGATCAGACCTTCTAGCGCAACCAACAGCAGTGCCAGGCAGGCGAAGGAGACGGTGAGCATGCCGAGCCCTAGCGAAGCCCCATACGATTGCGGCGCGCGCCGATTAACATAGTACGACGCCGTTGCGGCCATCATCAGCGGCGTGCCGAGAAAGAGCGCCGCGCCGTAGGTTCGAAAGACCAGCACGCCGATGCCGATCATCACCGCGCCAATCGTCAGGCCGATGCCAACCGCCAATGCCGAAATCAAGGCGCGGCCGCGTGCGTCTGTTCGCTCGGGCCGTCCGAAGCCGCCGTCGCCAAGTTGCGTTGGCATGATGCACATCAGCAGCATGAACAGCAAATTCACGCCGGGAATCAGCACCAGCATGCCTAGCCAGGGCGAATTGCCGGCATTTGCGGCGCGTCGCACGCTCATGGTGACGGAGATCCACAGAAATGGCAGCGTCCAAACAAACATGCTCCACGGCAGCCATTCCGGCCCGCCTTGAAACAAAGCTCGGCGCGAATCAATTTGCGGATTGACGAAGTCCAGCGGCGTGTACGCTTTGCCGGTAGACGCGCCAATCGCGGCCGCTTCAACGGAATACTTCAGCAGCATCAGGCCAAAACCGCTGACCGCGTAGGCTAGCGGCGGAACCGGCCGCAGCACTCCAAACCACAGACTCAGCAGCCCGCCTGCCGACTTACGTTCCGCGGGCGCGAGTCTAGCTAGGATTGGTTCGGATTCGGGAGTTTCCATATAGCGACAACCGGCAGGAAGTGGTTGATCGAAAACGTCTGCTACGGCGCATCTGCACGCATCATAACCGGCCAGCGTCGTGGCCGTTAACGTGCCGACGAAATTTCTTGCGGATGCAGATCGCACGCTCACTGAGGTTAATGTCGTGGTACAGCAACGGTTAGATCGCAGCTTATCCTTACAAGATCAACGCGAGCGGAATTGGAGGCATCTCAATCATGCAAAACGAAAGCGCGATTCCGATGGCCGAATTGGTCGAGCCTGAGCAGGGGTCTCAGTTCAGTCTGCTGGCGTTGTTCAAGTTCACGGTGATCTGCGGATTGATTTTAGTTGGCAGCGGCGCAGACCAGGCCGCATCCACGTTTCTGCTGATGGGCTTTGCCTTGGCCATGTTTTTGGGTCGAGGCAATCTGGCCCTAGCGCTGGTTGCCGGCGCGATTCTAACCGCGCAATGCACGTCCGATCCTACAGCCAAAGAATACGGTTTGGCCTGTGTTTGCCTGGTGCTGTTCAAAGCGGGCCTCATTACCTGGTGGTTTGCGTCCCGCGCCGCGGCCCGTGATGCTTTGTTATCGCAATTGACGCCCAGCGCTTCGCACCGAGCATACTGCGGTTGGGGTGCCCGCCACGGCGAGTGGCCGCAATGAAATGGATCGAAGATTACCGAGCAGGTCCGATTGAAGCCGCGCTGATTAGCGTTTGGTGTCGGTGCGTGCTGTTCGGTTCGGCCATCTTGCTGGGGCTGAGTCTCGTAGCGGCCGTTGATTGCCGTGGACTGCCGAGCTGGGGCCAAATCGTGGGACCGCTGCCGCTTTCGCTACTTCCGCTGGTGTGGTTCTTCTTTCCGCGTTGTCTGTTAGTCCATGCGGCGACGATTCTGTTATTCGCCAAGAACTTGCAAACGGATTCCATTGGAGAATCGCTGCTTTGCCTGGTCACCGCGGGCGCACTGTGGGCATGGATCGCAAGCACGGTGTTTTAATGATTGTAGCGCCACTCGCATGCGACTTCCGAACCTGCGCGATCACGTGTCGCCGATGGTCGAAATTGGTCGAGCCTGAACCGCGATCCCAGTTCAGTTTGCCTACTTCCGCGGATTCTCTCGTCTGATCGGAAACAGCTTGCTGGCGTTCTCGACGAGAAGCTTCGCTTTGGTTTCCGCGGGCAGGTCCAATTGCTTGACCAGCGAGAACTCGGGTGCCTGCTCTTTGCCAAAAGACCACCAGCCGCTGTCTGATCCAAACAGCAACTTGTCGGCGTTGCGGATGATGAATTCCCGCGCGAACTTGTTGTCGCGTCCGAACCGGCTTCTCTTGGCGGTACACGAGATATCCGCGTACAAGTTTGGGTAAGTCTGCAGCAGGCGATCGCACGTGCCGTCTTCGAGATTCTTCCACCAATCGCTGTGCGCGATGAACGTGCAGCCCGGATATTTTTTGAGCACGATTTCGAGATGCGGCAGGCCCTTCTCGTCCATGTTCTTGTTTTTATCCATGTGAAACATCACCGGCAGCCCAACTTTGGAACAGGCTTCGTAAAGCCGCATGTTCTTCGGATCGTCAATATACATGCCAACGCCATAATGCTCGCCAAAGCCAATGGCTCCGCTGTCTTTTTCCTTGGTGAGCGCGGCCACTGCTTCCTCCAGACTGCTGACTTCATCCGGAAAGACGATGCAGAAGCGCTCGATGCGGCCTCGGTATTGCGCGTAGTTTTCTAGCATTTGCTTGCGCTCATCGTCGTTCCGCGGACGGCTTTGCGCCAGCGGATGATTGATGACGCGTTGCACGTCGTTTTGTTTCATCCAGGCATCCACCTTGGCCAGATCGCCTTTCTGGCGATCGAAGAAATGAACGTGCGCGTCGACAAACACCCCGTGCTCCGCCGCGGTCTGTTCGCTGGGCCGCGCGGCATCCTCCGCGGACGCAGCAGGGCAACGGAGCAGCGCAACCGCCAGACAAATCCAGCAGTTGCCGATGAATTTCGAACCGATCATGATTGTGCTTTCCGTCAGAGTGAAAAGGCGAAAGGACAGGCGAGCGATCGCTCGGAACCGATTTTCGCAAGCCGCGCGGCCGGCTGCAATGGAGCAAGCTCACCGGACGAACCCATCGCTGGGAATACACTGGCCGAAAACTCGCATCGCGCGGTGCGGCTGACTACAATGGCGGCGCTGGTGGTCCCAATGGTCGCGCAGTCACTTCACATTGCATTTCTCAGTGGCATCTGCGCCGACGTCGCCTTAATGGAGTTGCTTTCATGCGCCACGCGTTTTGCTGTCTGCTGGTTATTGGCGGTTGCCTGGTTTGGTGTGTTGCCGCGGAGCCTGCCGCGCGCGCCGCGCCGCCCATCCTGGCCGAAGCTCCTCCGACGACGAAAACCGCGCCGTCATCGACGGCTAAGACGGAACCAGCGGTCGCTGCCGCGCCAGCGAGCGCCGAGTTGCCGCTCAAGCGACTGGTGCTCTATAACTCCGGCGTCGGCTTCTTCGAACGCAGTGGCGAAATCGACGGCGACAAACGCGTCGAACTGAAGTTCAACGTCGAGGATGTGAACGATATCCTCAAGAGTATGATCCTCCGCGACCTGGGCGATGGGCAAATCACGCACGTCACCTACGATTCGCCGGAACCGATCACGCACACATTGTAGACGTTTTCGATCGATCTGGCTCGCAATCCATCGCTAAGCGATCTGCTGCGGCAGATTCGTGGCGAAAAAGTGCAGGTGATGATGCCCTTCCAGCTCACCGGGATCATCGTGGGCGTCGAACGGCATCGCCAGCCGCTGGGCAAGGATCAGCAACTGGTGGATGTCGACACGCTGCTGCTCAAGACCGAAACCGGATTACGCGGTGTGCCGATGGCTAACATCACCGAAACTAAGCTGCTCAACACGCGGCTCGATAAAGAGCTGCAAGATGCCTTGGGCATTTTGGCGCAATCGCACGCCAGCGAAAAGAAAACCGTGGCGCTCAATTTTGTCGGCAAAGGTAAACGCCCTGTGCGGGTCGGTTACATTCAAGAAGCGCCGGTCTGGAAAACCACCTATCGGCTGGCCATTGACGACAAAGAGCCGCCGCTGCTGCAAGGCTGGGCGATTGTCGAAAACACCACCGAGCAAGACTGGCGCGATGTTAATATTACGCTGGTTAGCGGCCGCCCCGCCCCGTCTCGTTTCAGATGGACCTCTATCAACCGCTGTTTGCCGATCGGCCGGTGGTTGTGCCGGAGCCGTTCATCAACCTGACGCCTCGCGTTCACGACCAAGATCTTTCGGCCGGCAACAAGGGATTTGGTAACGGCGGCGCGAACGCCAACAGTAACTTTGGCGGTAGTGGTGGCTTTGCGTTCGGCGGTGGTGGCGGCGCCAAGAGCGGTTTAGGCGGTCTGGGCGGGCAGTCGCAAGGCCAGAATGGCTTTGGTGGCGGCGCGTCAAATAACAGCGGAGATCAAAAACCGCTGGTCACCAGCGTTACGCCCGTGGTTGATCCCGGCGGCGAACAAAAACCGGCCGATCCGCTGGATTTCAACAAAGGCATCACCGCGGCAGCCGACGGCAGCGCGGTGGGCGAACTGTTCCGCTACGCCATCAAGCTGCCGGTTTCGCTCGACCGCGAAAAAGCCGCGTTGCTGCCGATCATCAATGAGCCGGTCAAAGGCGTGAAGCTTTCGCTGTTTAACGCCGATGTGCATCCCAAACATCCCATGCACGCCGTAAAGTTAACCAACAGTAGCAAGCTGCGGCTGTCGCAAGGGCCAATCACGGTCTTCGATAGCGGCGAATATGCGGGCGACGCACAGATCGAAACCCTGGCACCGGGCGGCGAGCGGCTGATCACTTACGCTTTGGACCTGGACGTCGAAGTGGTGGCCAGCACGCTGCCGGCGGCCGAAACGATGGCCGAAGTTTATATCGGCAAAGGCCATTTGTATTCGAAGCGGGTGGTGGCGATTGGCGAGAAATTCACGGTGAAGAACTCCAGCGAAAAGCCGAAAAAGCTGCTGATTGAAACGGCCAAGCGCACCGGCTGGAAACTCCGCGAGCCGAAACAGCCGGCCGAAAAAACACGCGCCCTGTACCGCTTTGCCCTCGATCTGCCGGCCGATAAAACGACCGATCTGAGCGTGACGCTCGAACAAGACGTCTGGAAGAAAGTGCCGCTGGCGGATATCAACCCCGACACCGTCGCCCGCGAAATGAAAGCCGCGGCCGAAGCCATCGACGATCCGTTTGGAGCCGGCACCGTGTCCGCTCGGGCAAAACAATCCGTTAACGATACATCCGAAGCGCTGAAGGATGTGGGCCAGGCGTTGGCGGCGGCCGGACCGGCGGTACGAGCAGCGTTTTCCGAAATTCAATCGCGCCGCCGCCAAATTGAAATGGCCATACGCAAACGCGTCGCTTTGGAGCAAGAAGTTGCAGATATCCGTGACGAGCAGCAGCGCATTCGGACGAACATGGCTGCACTGGAGAAAAAGTCTGATTTGTATCAGCGCTACGAAAAAACACTGGGCGAGCAAGAAGACAAACTGCTCAAGCTGCGACCCTTGCTGCGCGAGAGTCTTGCCGGCGAGAACCTGCTTCAGCAATCGATGACCGATTTTCTCAACGAATTGAACGTCAAAGAAAAAGTGGCCGACGTCAAACCGGTCGAAAAGAAGTGACGACGGCGCGGGGCGCGGTGGGTGTCGTTTTGTAACATCAAGCGATGGAGGGTTGCCCATGAACGAACAACAAATGCAGACCCTGCAAGCCGCCAGCAAATTGCCGGCTTGGTTTGTGGCGGTGCCAATTGCGTTTTTGATCGGCGGCTTTGTGGCGATGTGGCTGGCGCTGCGCTACCGAAAGTTGGCGGCCGCCTGCCAGAGTTGGCCAACCGCAACCGGCACGGTGGTGGCCAATGCCATTCGCACCAGCGAAAGTTCCAACGATTCCAGCAAGTCGTTCAGCAATTACACGCCGGCCATCGAGTACGAATATCTGGTCGCTGGCCAGTCGTATCGCGGCAGCCGGATCAAATTTGGCGGCGTCGGCAGCAGCACCAGCCTGGCCAAAGCGCAGGCCAAGGCCGATCGGTATCCGCTGGGCAGCGAGGTGCCGGTGTTTTACGATCCGGCCAAGCCTTCGCAATGTACGCTGGATCAAACCATTTCGTCGCTGGGCGTGGCGATGCTGTTTGTGTTCGGCGTGATTTTCGTCGTCGTCTCGCTTGGCGGCTTTGCGATGCTGGCAATCATGCACGGCGGCAATTGACGTTGAGCTGGCCAATGCCGGCGTAATCCAAAAAAAAATCGCACGTTCGCCATATGTCGCGTTACCCCTACGACGCTGATCCGCCCGCAGGTACTGCCGTGCGCCTATTGACCGATGTCGCAATCGTGGTGTTGACGATCGCCGTGGCACTCGTTGCATTTCCGGGCACCGGGCGTGCTGCCGAATTATCCGAAGCGGACCTCAAACAGATCAGACACATTGTCGCCGCGATCAAGAGTGGCGACTTGCCCGCGCCGCCAGGTTAGGAACGACCGAAAAATAACTTCCTCTGAGTGAGACGCCCGCTGCTCGTGATTGCGCGCGTCGACCCGAACGAAAAACGGAAGTTATTTTTCGGTCGTTCCTTATGCGGCGAATCATTCAGCGTCCGACGCAGGACGGAAGCAACTGGAAACCATCGCTTGCGAGCTTGGCGAATTAGAAGACGCGGTTCGCCGAGCCGGCAGTTGGGCGAAATACAAAGCGGATGTCGCGGCGCTGCTCACCAGCAAAGACCAAGCCGTGCGAGGCTATTGCGCTATTTGGCTGGCGGACCTCGGCGATCCGACGTACGTCCACGATTTGGAAACGCTGCTGAAAACCGACTACCCAACACAAGACGATTTGCCGATCAATGGCTGGGATCGCGGCCGCGCGCTGGAGGGCTTGGGCGTGCTCGGGGCGAAAGACCACGAGCAAGAACTTTGTCGCTATTTGAAAAGCTCCAACCGCTGGCTGCGAGTTGGCGCGGCCGAGGGTTTATCATGGATGCCAGCGAAGGACCGTCAGCCAGACATTGCGCGTTTGCTGAAGGATCGCGAAGGACAAGTTGCGGCGATTGCGTGCTTGGCGCTGGCGCGGCTCGACGCAAAACAATACGCCGGGCGTTTGACCAAGATCGCCCGTCACCGGGACGATCTTTTCGACACCTACCGCTACGCCTTGTTTGCGCTGGCCACGCTGAAAGCCGACGACCAAGCGCCAAAGATTGCCGCCATGCTCAAAAGCAAAAAACATCCCAAGCGGCGCGGCCCAGCGATGGCCTGTCTGGCACTCATGGGCTGCTCACGGTACGCGGAACAGATGGCGAGCTTGATGGCCGACCAAGACGTTTTCACGCGCCAAGCGGCCATTCTATCGCTTGGCATTTTAGGCGAAGATCGGTTTGCGGATCGCATCGCTCCGTTGCTGGTCGCCGACGATCGTGGCGTCCAGCAAGCTGCAGCGTGTTCGCTGCTGTTGATGAACTCCAAGCCGCATGCGGCCGCTGCCGTTGAAGTCTACGATCGCTTTGAAACGCAGCAGCAAGCAATTCTTTCGGTCATTTCGGAGGTCGAACGTAAAAGGCTGCAACAGCGACTTGATGCGGCTATTGCCGAATTGAAGCCCACGTCAAAATGATCCACCGCGTCTGCCGATTCTGGCCCATGGGTCATGCCCAGAGGAAGACAGCAAGCGATAAAGTTTCACGGTCGCCGGATAGTTCTTTATATCTCGTTCAACATTGGTCCGCGCTTCATTTGGAGTTGCTCGATAATTAGCCAAGATCGCTCGCGCCTCCTTCCGCAGAACGTCGACGCCACCTGCTTCGATGATGGCCATTTCGGCTTGCTTCTTGAGTTCGGCAGGTGGCGCTGGACGACTTGCGATCGCGACGAAAAGTAAATAATTCACGAGCTAGCCAACGAGTACCAACCCTCGCGCAATCAGCACAATTAGCGATAGCAGGCGCGGCCGCGCCATAGCGCGCCGCTGCGAAAAACGATTTCGACCAATTCGCATGTTAGCCCGGCAGTTCACTTTTTGAGTCGGCTTCACCATTTCTGTGGGCAGATGATGGTGCGGGCCGAATTGATCGACGTTTGAAGCATGATGAAATAGCAGCCGTCACGATGCACCGCCGGTCATTTGCCGATGCAGAAGCGGCTGAAAATGCGATCGAGCAAATCGTCGGTGTGAACTGCGCCGACGACCGTGCCGAGTTCATGCAGCGCGGCGCGGAGATCGGCGGCGATCAGTTCTTCGGACTGGTTGAACCGCGCGATTTGCGCGGCGCGGTGCAGACAGTCGCTGGCCCGCGCCAGACTCTCGCGCGAGCGGATGGCCGTAGCGGCCACCATGCCAATATCTGACGACTCCAGGGCAAAGCCGCGGAGGCGCTGGCGCAGTTCGCTGAGCCCCGCGCCCGTCTGGCTGCTGGTTTTGATGGCGTGCGGCCATTGCGGCGCGAATGTGACCGCCGCGGGCGCATCGATCTTGGTCAACACGACTAGCGTTTCGCCACCGTTGTCTGCGGGGCCGTTGTTAACGACGGCCGCCAACTGCTGCCGCGTGAAATCGTCCGGTGGCTGGCTGGCGTCAATGCACAGCAGGCGGAGGTGCGCTTGGCGGCGCTGCTGGTCGGTGAACTGCTGCGCCAGGCCGCGCGGCGAATCCGCGCCCGCAACCGGTTCCGCGCCAGCCGTATCGACCAACTCGCAGCGCAAGCCGTCGAGATCGACAGTGGCCGTGAGATAGTCGCGCGTAGTGCCCGCAATTTCCGAAACGATGGCCTGCTGACCCGCGGCCAGCGCGTTGAACAAGCTACTCTTGCCGGCGTTGGGCGATCCCCAAAGCACGACGCGCAGTGCGTCGGCGGTCAGCGTGCGGGCGGTCATTTGCGCCAGCAGTTGGTCGACGCTGGCCGCGGCGCTTGCGGCCTTGGCGGCAATTTCGGCGGCGGTGACAAATTCGATATCTTCGTCGACGAAGTCCAGTCCTGCTTCCAGTTCGGCCAACAGATCGATCAGTAATTCGCGCAAGGCGGCCAGCGGTTGCGTCAGACCGCCAGACAGTTGCAGCAGTGCGGCGTCGAACTGGCGCTGGTTGCGGGCGTCGATGGCGCCAAGCACGGCTTCTGCCTGGGTGAGATCGATGCGGCCGGCCAGAAAGGCGCGGAGCGTGAATTCGCCGGGCTCGGCCAGTCGAGCGCCGGCGTCGCAGATGGTCCGCAGCAGCAGGGCCAACAGCGGCGGCGAGCCGAGCGTATGAAATTCGGCAACCGGCGACCGCGTGTAACTGCGATCGCTGGGCCAGTACCATAAATCGCAAGGCAGCGCAGTGCGCGGCGCGGTTTCCAATGGCGTAAGCCAGACGCGGCCCGGAATGCGCTGCGCGAATTTGGCAGCAGACAATTCGACCGCCGCGGCCGGTTCGAAGCAGGCCAGCAGGCAACTCAACACGTCCGGTCCGCTGACGCGGACAATGCCGCGAACGCCGCCGCCCGGCGCGGAGGCAATGGCCGCAATGGTATCGTCCGGTGCGTAGTGCATGACGGGCGCGCTTGATGAGAGACTACTTGCCGCGCTTCTTTTTGCGGCGCGGATCGTCGGACTTGGATTTGATGCCGGGGCGTTGACCGTTTTTATCGGCCTTTTCGGCAATGTTGGCCAACCACGTGCCGAACGCGCTGGGCTGTTTGGAAACCGGCTTGGCGGTGGGCTTGGACGACACGTCTAAGATCAAATTGCCGCCCGGCGTGACCAGTTGCTTGCGGGGCAGTAGCAAGCGTTCGCAAATGCCCCACAACGACGAAATGATGAAGTAAATCGAAAGTCCGGCCGCCACGGTAAAGAACGACAGCGCAATCAAAATCAGCATGTACTTCATGAGCTTCTGCTGCATGGCCTGCTGTTCGTCAGTGGCGGGCGGCGTGAACAGTTTTTGTTGCCAGAAGTAGAGACCGATGGTCAGCAGCGGCAAGAGATTGAAATACGGACCGAGCCAGAGCATGTGCGAAAGAAATCCGCCCAACAGCGGAAATGCGGCCAGTTGCGCCGAAGGTCCATGCGACGACGCCAGGAAATCCGGCATCACGCCTTCCCAGTGCCAGAGCATGTCGGGCGCGGAAAGATTCGAGCACCAGCGCACGGCATGGCTGATGAGCGGGGCGTCGCGAAGTTCAATATCGAGCTGCAGCGAGCGATACAGCCCTGAAAAAATCGGCAACTGTAAGAAGATCAGCAAACAGCCGCCAGCCGGCATCATGCTCACGCCATGTTTTTTGTAGAGTTCTTGCTGGGCTTTGCTCAATTGCTCGAAGTTGCCTTTGTATTTTTCTTTGAGCTTCTCCAGTTCAGGCTTGATCAGCGGCATCTTTTCTTGCATTTTCTGCATGTTGATCGCCTGCTTGCGACTCAACGGAAACATGCAGCCGCGGACTAAAATGACCAGCAGCACAATTGCCACGCCATAATTGCCCACCACGCTGTAGAGCACGTGCAAGATGCCGGACATCACGCTAGACATGAACCAGATGGGCCAGCCGTAGTAATACAGATCGTCGAGCGAGCCGTGGGCGGCGTTGGGCGTCTGGCCGCCAAACTCGTATTCTTGCAACAGCGAGCGGACCTTGGGGCCAATGAACAAACAATAGGTGTGTTCCAGCGGCTTGTCCGGTTGCAGCGAAACCATTTTGCTGTTGAGTTGGCAGGAAATGTTGCTGAGCTTTTTGGCGTAAGTATCAGACAGCGGCGTGCCGACCGTAATGGGCTGTACGCTGTTGAGGCCATGCAGCGGCAGATCGGTTTCCGGCAACAGAATGGCGGCAAAGTATTGTCCGGTGACGCCCATGTAATCCAACGTGGCATCGCCTAGGTTGGCCGGCAGCGAGGCTTTTTTATCGACGATGGTCGTAGCGCTAAAACCGCTGGCATCCTGGCCATTGAACCGAAACGAAACATCGCGCAAGCCGGGGCCGCTGTCGTGTTCGATACGTCGTGCATACCAGTGGCCTTCGGTTGGCAAGCCATTTGGCCCTTCGAGTTGATAAGCAACATTCGTGGCCTGATCGGCCAGATTGATGATGCGAATCTTGACTTGCAGATGGTAATCGCGCGAGTAACGAATGTTGGGATCGGCGACTTTGGCGAGTTCGAATCGCTTTTCGATTTCCAACTTCCACTTCGGCAGCTTGTAGCGAAAAGTGACATGATCGGCGCCCAGGTCGGGATCGACTTGCCAATTGCCGCCGCGGAGGTTCAGGCCAGCGAGTTCGGTTTGCCCGGCGGCCAGCTTTTTGCCGGCAATCTGTGGCAGCGTCAACAGCAGCGACGGATTGGTTGGCTCTTCGGGCCAGATCACGGACAGCGGCTTGCGCGTCAACTTGACCGCTAGGGTTTTCGACTTGCCGCCGCGGATCACGTTGAGTTGCAGCGTTTGATCGGGCTCGGTGTGCTGCTTCAATTGGTCGCGGAGCGAGATGGAATCGGCAATGGCGATGGGCTCGCTTTTTTCCGGCGTGATCTCGGTGATGACGTCGTCAACTTGCAAACCCGCGGCCAAGGCGGGCGCGCCGTCGCCAATCAGATTGACCTTCACGCCGCCGCCCTCTGGCATGTCGGTGGTGGCCAGTGTGCCGAGGTAGCCGGACCGATCATCGATTTCTCGATATTTAGGATCGCTGAATTCGACTCGTTCGATGGCGGCGCCGCGGTTGGTGAATGTGACCAGCATGCGGTAGGGCCGTTGCGGATCGTTGGCCGAAACCGTGCCCAGCATCACGCGTTGCAGCGGCGGTTCAGGCTCGGTGTTTTCGGCAGCGGGCGGATTGGCCGCGTCGTCCGGTTTTGCGTCGTCCGGTTTTGCGGCGTCAGGTTTTGCCGCGTCAGGTTTTGCGGTGTCGCCATCGGACTTGGTTTTGTCGGCTTTGGTTTTGTCGTGATCGCCGTTGTCTTTGGACAGATCGTCTTGAGCCTTGTCGCCGTCGGCTTGAGCCACGGGCTTATTGACGGGCTTGGGCGGGAAGAATTTGATCGTCACAATCGTGTAGATCAACATCAACGCGATGAAGATCGCGATGAGCAGAGGAAAACGCTTTTGATCCACGACAGTGACTTTCCTGGCCGCGAGCCGCCCGATGGCTCAAAGGTAATGATGTGTGAGGTGTAAAATCGCTCGCAGCGAGTTAGGGGCCTGCTGCGGATCGAGGCCAAGTTGTCTGCCCGGCAATCGAAACAGGGCGAAGTTGAACTTTGCCATCGCGGGGCCGACCGCGGTCCGCCACAGGCACGCAATCCAGCGTGGGCGCCGCAACCGCTGGAGACGACCGGCCTGCTTTACCGCCCTTCGCGAAGCCGATCGCCGAGAAAGCGATCGAGGTCGGGAATGTTGTAAATCTTTTCCGCGGTTTTTTCGAACGGATAATCGACGCGACGAAACGTGACCAATTCGTCTTCTAAAACAACGTAACAAGCTCGACGGTCGCCATCGCGTGGTTGGCCGACCGAGCCCACATTGATCATGGTTTTTTCTGTGCCCAGCTTGTGCTGAAAATTGAGCTGCTCCGGACTGGAAAATTCCGATCCTTGGGCAAAGATGCCCGGCACGTGGGTGTGCCCCTGAAAACAATAGTGCTGAATCAGGCTGAAGATTTTTTCCATCTTGCGCTGATTGTAAACATCTTCCGGAAAAACGTATTCGTTGGTGGGCTGACGGGCCGAACCGTGTACAAAGAGCAAATTGCCTTCGGCCCGTTGCCGCGGAAGTTCGCCGAGAAAATCCAAGCGGCGCTGGTTATCGGCCCGATTTCCGCGCGGGTCTTCCAGTTGTTGGCGCGTCCAGAAAATGGCGCGCTCGGCGCTGGAATTGAAGCCTTCTGGGTCAAACAGCGCGGCTTGATCGTGATTTCCCAAAATGCAGGCGTTACACTGCATTACCAGGTCGATACACTCGCGCGGATTCGGACCGTAGCCAATGATGTCGCCCAGACAGTATGTTTCTTGAACGCCCAACTGGCGGATGTCTGCCAACACCGCCTCAAGGGCTTCCAGGTTACTGTGAATATCGCTGATGATGGCTCGTTTCACGCCCGACGATCCTACTTGGCCGCATGCTACAATGGTTGACTGGATCGACAAATACCGCCCGAATGTCAAACTGGAAGTCTAAGGCGGCGAGCGAATTAGGTCAAGAGTTGGCCGTTGGCGGGCCGCCTGGTCGCGGCAAATCGGCCGCCGCCCCGTTCTGCGTACTCGATCCGCCTCGACAATTCCGACAATTCCAGCCTAAATCCCTATGACACTCAACATTATCGCCATCGAAACGACTGATCGGCAAGGCAGTCTGGCCGCGCTGGTGGGCGAGCAGTTATTGGCGGAAGTCGAACTGCCTGACGGACAACGCAGCGCCCAATCGTTTGCCCCGGCGCTTAAGTCGCTGTGGCAGCGGGTCGGCTGGCGTCCGCGCGATGTGCAACTGGTGGCCGTGGCGAGCGGACCAGGCTCATTTACCGGCCTGCGCGTCGGTGTGACGGCGGCCAAAACGCTGGCCTATGCCGTGGGCAGCCAGTTGATTGCCGTCGATGCACTGGAAGTCATTGCCCGCCAAACAGCCTGGTTGCCTGGTGTGCAGGGAATGTGGGCGGTGATCGATGCCCAGCGGCAACAACTGTTTGCGGCCCGGTTCATGGGCGGCAATCGTACCTTGGAAATTGGGCAGCCCACGCAGATCATCGACAACGCCGTTTGGCTTGAGCAACTTCAGCCCGGCGAGCTGGTTGCCGGGCCTGGCTTGCAGAAGTTGCTGCCGCAACTGCCGGCGAGTGTGCTGGTTGCCGATCGCGCAACGTGGCGACCTCAGGCGGCAACCGTAGGTTGCGTGGGCTACGCGCATTTTTTGGCGGGTCGCCGCGACGACCCTTTCCAACTGGCGCCGCAATACTTGCGGAAGAGCGCGGCGGAAGAGCAGCGCGGATGGTAAAGCTGGCGGCCTGCGGCCCGGTTGATTGGCGTACGCTTGTAATGGCGTAGGGGTTGGCGGTAGCGGTGGCTCAATAGCAGAATTCGAACCAAACGCTTGAATCGCTGCTACAAATCCATGGTCGCGTTGATCTTCCCCAACCTTTGCGCTGCCTGCAAAGCTTCGTAATCACTCTGATTTTGATCGGCATATTGCACGGCGAATTTGGCAATTGCCTCATCAAACGTCATCGCTTTGCCTAAGTAGCCGGAAATTTGCGCGGGGTCGCCTGCGCGCGCGTGGGCGCGGGCAAGCACCCAACCGCAGAGCGTGGCGTAGTCACTGAAATTGGCGGGCGACATGAGTTCGATGTTGGCGCTGCCCTTCATGTCGCGTAGTTGGCGAAAGTAGTAATGATGTTCGCCTTCGGTCGACCAGCCGAGGAAGATGTCGCTGGCAGACTGCATCAGTTTTTGTCCGGCGACCACACGGCGTCCATGATGGTGATATGCGCTTTTGCCAAGCAGCGGTTCGAGGATCGACGCTTCGGCTTCTTTGACCTGTAGCAGCAGTGGATCTGCGCTGTGAAAGGCGTCCAGTAACATCATATAGCAGCGCGTGCCTACGCTGCCGACGCCTACCACTTTGCGCGCATAATCGACAAACCGAAATCGATCAATCAGCGTGCGCCGATCGTCGCCGAGCGAGACGCGATATTCGCTCATCAGACGTTTGAGCATCTGCGGCAAATCTTCGCGCGTGTCGCGGACCACCAGCGGCGGCCGCTCGACGATGGTCAGCGTGTCGTTTTCGACCGTCGTGTAATGCTCCAGTGCCTGCAGGCGGTTGCGTTGATGTGCGGAATCCATGACTCCCTGCATTGAGCGTCGCTCGCTGGGGCGAAAGACCTGCAGTGCCATGCTGGCGTCGACACGCGAGTACCAAACGTCCAAGTTTGGCATCTCGGCGTATTTTCGCATGTTCTCGCGGTACGATCGCGCACAAGTTTGCGCCGCATCTTTGCCGTCGCGATCGCGATAGTTGTGCTCACGCGCGGCCACCACAAAGCTAACTGCCAAACGCTTGACGTCCCACTCCCAAGGGCCGGGCAGCGTTTCGTCAAAATCATTGACGTCGAACAGCAGCGTCCGCTCGGGACTGGCGTACAGGCCAAAGTTCATCAGGTGGGCATCGCCGCAGATTTGCACACGTAGGCCGCTGTCGACCGTCGTGGCAAAATCGTGGGCCATCACGATCGGGCTGCCACGCAGATAGGTGAAGGGCGAATGCAACATCCGCCCATAGCGAATCGGAACCAGTTCCTGGATTCGCGTGCCGTTGGACTTCTCAAGCAGTTCAAGCGGATCGAAATTGCGTTGCTTGGGCGACCAATCCGCATGCGACGACCGCGGCGCGGCGCCACGGCATGCTCGGCCGGCCTTCATCCGCTCGGCGGGATTCGGACGGCAGAAATCTTGCAGGGTGGGCGACGTCGCAACCACTTCGGTCTGCGGGGCTGATCCGTTGCCGGCGGCCAGGGGCGCGTCTGTCATCGGCAGATCCTTTCGGTCAGAGTTGGAGCCAATGGCGGGCAGCGATGCCAGCACTATTCGTTCGCCCATTATGGCTTGTAACGGCCGGTTGGCTAATCGATTTCACGCATTTCGAACAATTTGCCCCGATCGCGCGGATGTTCTTGTTTTTCCGCGCGCCGCTCCCTAAGATTCCTTGCCCAACGCGAAGGCAGTTCGGTTTTCGCGACTTCCGGTCAATTGAGGAAATGCGATGTCGCAAGCTGCCGCGCCGTTATCTGCCGACGAAACCCGGTTCATCCACCAAGCGGCCGAATATCTGGAAAAACCCGGCTTCTTGATGCGCGTAGCCAATCTGGCCGGCCGTCCGGCCGAATTACTATTGGCCGCGCTGCCTAACTCGGTTCACGAGATTATCGGCAGCGCTACGCAGAACTCGCTACAGCGGGCGCTGGTCTGGGCGATTCGCACCTTGCCAACCAAAACCGAGAGCGATTTTTCCAGCTCGTCGCGCTCGTCGCGATTCTTCTCGCAATATGGTCACACCACGGCCGCGGCGGCCACCGGCGCGCTGGGCGGACTATTCGGACTGGCCGGTATGACCGTCGAATTGCCGATCACCACCATGATCATGCTGCGGTCAATTGCCCGCATTGCCCGCGAAAGCGGCGAGGATCTCAACGATCCGCAATTTCGCTTGCAATGTCTGGCCGTGCTGAGTTTGGGCGAACCGCGGGCTGCGCAAGCGTTGAACGGCGGCAAGCTGGATTCGTTCGAGTCGGCTTACTTGTCAAGCCGGCTGGCGCTGATGATGGCCACGCGCGACGCGGCCGCATTCGTGGCGCAGCACAGCGCGGTGGAGATTGCCCAATCGCTGACCAAACGCAGTTCGCCGGCGCTGGTCCGCCTGATTGGTGCCATTGCTGGGCGGTTCGAACTGACGGTCACGGAGAAAGCGGCCGCGCAAGCCGTGCCGGTGGTCGGCGCGGCGATGGGCGCGCTGGTGAACGCGGCGTTTACCGACCATTTCAATCAGGTAGCCCGCTATCACTTTGGTATCTTGAAACTCGAACGGCTGCACGGCCACGAGTTGGTGCAGGCGGCCTACCGCCAAGCCTGTGGCGCGAAGTAATTTTCGCGGATGACGCCGGCTGCCGCTAAGCACTATTTCAGCAAGCCGTTGACCCAAGCGTAGGCCAGCCAGCACAGCAGCGGAAACAGCACGAACACCGTGGCGTAAGTGTAGATCGATGTCCAAACATGCCGGGGCCAGCGAGCCATCGTGACTTTCTCGTCGAAAAACGCGGAGACAAAATTCAGCCCCGATCATCGCACAGCAGCGCGTGCGGCTCAAGCCGGTTTGTTGCTTGAAATGCGCCTGGGCGACGATTCCAATTCTCGAAATAGGCGGACTCAAGATCGCAACCTGACGGAACGAACTACGTTAGCAATCACCACGCGCGCCACGCAGGGTGCGCTCGCGCGTGGTGGTGTTTGCCGAAGTGAGCGGCTATTGCTCGAACGTGCCGTCGTAGGGCTTGCCATTGACCATGCCGGCGACAACGCCGGAAAGCTTAACGTCTTTTTTGAAGGCATCATCCTGGGCGACGAATTTCGAGCACTTGCCGTCGCTGTCTCCGGCTTGGGGCTGGGCTTTCATGTCGAGCTTGAGCGCCGGCTGCTTGACGGTGAGCTGCAGCGTGTCGGCTTTGATGGGCGTGGCCGTTTTGGCGTCGCCGCCCAGCACGTAACCGATCAGTTCGCCGCGCGTGTGATCGACCACCACTTCCACGTGGTACTCTTCGGCGCCCCACTCGACCAACGTGCCGCCGTGCGGCGTTTTGGCGTGCGCGTCGTCTTCGGTCTTGCCAGCCGCTTTGGTGGCTGGCGTTTCCGTAGTTTTGGGCTTATCGCTGGCGGCGGGGCCGCAGCCGCCGATCACCGTCGAAGCCGCCAGTGCCAAACCGGCCAGCAAGGTGTGCGTGAATTTCATCGAGACAATCCTTTTACGAAACAGAAACGGAAACAGGGGAGGACGGTTTGCGGCGCAGGCGCGCCGGGGAGGTTAATAAGTCGGCTTCGCTGTGGTCGTCGTGGGCTAATCGCTCTGCGTCGCGGCCGCTGAAGCGCCAGAACAATCCAGGATGCAGCAAGAATTCGCAGAGCGTGGACGTGATTAGCCCACCGAGAATCACGGTGGCCACGGGATAGAGAATTTCCAAACCCGGTTTTTGTCCGCCAGCCACGAGCGGCACCAGTCCAATGCCGGCGGTGAGCGCGGTCATCAGCACCGGCGAAAGTCGCTCTAGGCTGCCGCGGAGCACCATGGCCGCGCTGAACGGTTCGCCTTCGGCCTGCATCAGGTGGAAGTAATGCGTCACCAGCAGAATGCCGTTACGCACTGCGATGCCCCCGAGCGAGACAAATCCCACCAGGCTGGCCACCGAAAGCGATTGCCGCGTGAGCACCAGCGCCAGTACGCCGCCCACAAAGGCCGTGGGAATGGCGTTAAGAATTTGCAGCACAATCCGCACCGACGGATGCAGCATGAACAGCACCACAAACATGCCGACGATCGAAACGGCGGCCAGCACGCCAATCAGCATGGTGGCCGAGCGTTGGCTTTCGAATTGGCCGCCATACTCGATGAAATAGCCTTGCGGCATTTTCACCTGATCTTTGATGCGTTTTTCGATCTCGGCCACGGCGCTGCCCAGATCGCGCCCCAGCACGTTGCAGCGGATGACCATGCGGCGGCGAACATTTTCGCGCATCAGTTGGTTCGGTCCGACGGAGCCTTCCGGAAAATCGGCCACGTCGCCCAGGCGAATTTGCCCACGGCCCTCAGGCAGATCGATTCGCAGTTCGCCCAGATTTTGATAATCGCTGCGATACGGTTCTTGCAGTCGGACGATCAGGTCAAAGCGGCGTTGGCCTTCGAGCACTTGCGAAATGGCTTCGCCCTGCAGCGCGGTGCGGACGAACTCGGCCACGTACGCGCGACTGACGCCGTAAAACGCCAGTTCGTCGGGTCGCAGGACGATATGCAGTTCGTCGACATATTCTTGCGGCTCGATGACCGGCGCGGTTAGGCCGCGAACGTCGGTAATTTCGGCCTTGATCTGCTTGGACAATCGCTGCAACGTGTCGAGATCGTCGCCAAACACTTTGATGGCGATGTGTGCGCTGACGCCGGAAACCATGTGGCTGATCAGATGCGCCAGCGGTTGCTCGGCCTCGACATCCACGCCAGGTAGCTCTTGTTTGATTTCGTCGACCAGTTGTTTGAGCATTTGATCGCGCGGGCGGGCGGCGTGCGGATTCATGCTGAGAATGTATTCGCTGCGGCCGACCGGTTCGGCGTGTTCGTCCAACTCCGCGCGGCCGGTGCGACGGACGTAATGCAGAATCTCGCCGTCGGGATGCGCGGCCGTGGCTTGCATCGGACCGAGCTTGGCGTCGATCACTGCCGCGGCGTCGTTGGAGGCGCTGAGCGAACTGCCGCTGGGCAAACTCACGTTGAGCTGCACACTGCCTTCGTCGAACGGTGGCAGAAAATCCGCGCCGATGCGCGTGAGTTGCCAGAAACATCCGCCCACAATCAACCAGGTGAGCAGCAGCAGCGCGCCGGCGCGCCGCATGCTCAAGCGAATCAAGTGCGCCACGCACCACTTCAGTCCGCGGAGCAAGGCGCTTTCGCCATGGCGATGCGCGGCCGGTGAGTTCGGCAACAAGTAATAAGAAAGCACGGGCGTGACGGTCAGCGAGACCAGCAGCGAAGCCAAGATTGAAACGATGTAGGCCGTGCCCAGCGGCGCGAACAACCGGCCTTCCACGCCGGACAGCGCAAACAGCGGCAAGAACACCAAAATCACGACCATGGTGCCAAACACGATGGCGCTGCGGATCTCGCGGCTGGCTTGGTACACCACCAACAGCGGCGAAAGCGGCTGGGCCGACTGATGATTTTCGCGCAGCCGGCGAAAGATGTTTTCGACATCCACGATGGCATCGTCCACGAGTTCGCCCATCGCCACGGCAATGCCGCCGAGCGTCATTACGTTGATGGATAGCTCCTGTCCTGTGAGCCAGCCAATCAGGCGGAAGACCAGCGTGGTGACCACCAGCGAGAGCGGAATGGCGGTGAGCGTGATGAACGTGGTGCGGAAGTTGAGCAGAAACAAAAACAAGATGATCATCACCAGCACCGCGCCAATGATCAGCGCCTCGCCGACGTTGTAAATGCCGCGGTCGATGAACGTGCGGAGTTGGAACAGATCGGTGTTGATGGCGTAATCGGCCGGCAGACCGGCTTCGATTTTGTGCAGCGCGGTTTTGATTTCGTCGGTTAGTCGGCGGGTATCACTGTGCGGTTGCTTGACCAGCGTGAGCACGATGCCGGGCTGTCCGTCGACGCCGGCATCGCCGCGTTTTGCTTCCGAGCCTTCTTCGATTTTAGCCACCTGGTCCAGCAGCACATTGCGCTTGGCGTTGCTCTTGAGCGGCACTTTGGCCAGATCGGTGAGCACTTTTTCCGAGGTTGGTCCCAAGCGGCCAATGATGCGAATCGGCCGTTCGCGATTGCCTTCGCTGGTGAAGCCGCCGCTATCGTTGAGATTGTTATCGCGCACCGCCTGTTCCACTTGCTGCAGCGTGGCGTCGTACTCCAGCAGGGCATGCGGATCGACCAGTACCTGATATTGTTTGCGCTCGCCGCCCATGATCAGCACTTCGGCAATGCCGGGCGTTTGCAAAATGCGGGGGCGAATGACCCAGTCGGCAATGGTCCGTAATTCCATCTGGCGCTGCAGCGGCGTGGGAATCGTCAGGTCGTACGAATTGCCGGCGATCTCGATTTGCACCTTGTGCGGCAATTTTTGCGCAGCGCTGGATTTTTCGGCCCAAGTGGTGCGATCGATTTTGACTTCCGTCCAGCGCTGCGGCTGCTGGCGATCGGTGGGCTGCCAGACCGCCAGTTGCGATTGGCCATCTTGCTGCGTGTATTCGGCCAGCAACCCCGTTTTGCCGACCGGCAACAGGGGGCCGCCGTGCGGACCCAGACGTCGATGCAAACCCACGTGCATGAACTGGCCCATGATGGACGAGGGCGGCGTCATCAGCGGACGCACGCCCGCAGGCAGCACGCCGTCCAACGTGCCTAATCGCTCTTGCACCACCTGGCGGGCGCTGCGGGTATCGGTCTTCCAATCGAACTCCACGTAAATCACCACCAGCCCGATGCTCGATTGGCTGCGGACGGCTTGCACGCCAGCGGCGCCAAGCATCCGCGATTCGATCGGTTGCGTGACCAGTGTTTCGACTTCTTCCGACGACAACCCGGGGCATTCGGTCAGCAGCACGACGCGCGGCCGGTCGAGATCGGGAAACACGTCGATCGGCAGCGTGGTGGTCAAATACCCGCCGTAAAGCATGGTCGCGAGCGCCAGGATGACAACGAGCGCACGATAGCGCAGCGAGAGACGAATGACGGCGTCAAGCATGTTGCGGTTCCGCGTTAGTGGTTGGCGTGGACGGTGCCATCGGCATGTACATGGAATCCGGGCGATGCGCCGCCGCTTTGGGCTTTGATGGCCCGATTAAGCTGCATAGCGCCGTTTTGCGCGACGTACGCGCCGGCACGCACGCTGTCGTCGTTGGCGACCACCGTTTGCTGGCGATCTTCGAACAGCACATGCACCGGCTTGCGCTGGAACAAGTTGCCGTTTTGCGGAAAAATATAGGCCTCGGGGCCTTCGTGCGCCACGGCGCTATTAGGCAGCACAAACACGTTTTCCATTTTTTCGACCTTGACGTGCAGCAGCACGCGCTGGCCGGGCCGAAAGCGCCACAGCATTTGCGTGCGATCGCTTTGCGAGAACATCCGCGATTGATTATCCAGCGGCAGAAAGAACGCAAACGTGCGGCTGGTGGGATCGATGGTGTTGGCGATGCTGCGAATCACAAACGATTGCTGTAGCGCCGGCCAGCCGGTTTCTTGCTCTTCCATGAATTCGATTTCCACCGGCCAGCCTTCTTTGGCAGCGCGCTCGATCAGCGGCGTTTCTTGGCGGAAAGCGCGGCCCTCGACGTACAGCGATTGATGGTTCGACAACAGGCACAGTGTCTGACCGGCTTGCACTTGCTGACCCAGTTCGACTTTGAGCTCTTGAATTTCGAACGAAACCTGGCCGTGGCCGTCGTCCACTTCGGCCGACGTTTGCCGCACATTCGAGCTACTTAACAGCCGGCTCTCCTGGCTGCTGGCCGGCGATTTGACTTCGATTTCCGAAACGTATTTGCCTTCGGTAATCGAATCGATTTGCCGCGGCGTTAGCCCGCGCGTGAGCAGTTCTTGTCGATAACTTTGCGCGGCGGTGTTGAGGCGGCTGAGTTGGTTGTCGATCTCGATCAGCTTGGCTTCCGGCACCGCGCCAATCGATGCCGCGCTGCTGAGCCGTTTGCGCTGCTCTTGGTTCATCTGCATTTCTTTGTTGGTTTTGAAAAGTTCGCTCTGCGTGAGATGCAGCGTCTCGCTGAGCAGGCGAATGGTAAACAGCGACTGGTCCGCCGAGACGGTGTCGCCGGGAAAATGATGAATGTGGGTGACCACGCCGGTGACCGGCGCGACGATGCCTTGGTCGCTCCGCCCGGGACGATCGACCACCGTGCCGGGCAGCGGCAGCGTCCGCCACCAGATTTCAGGCGTGAGCGGCTTGGCCGTCAGCCGCAAGTTTTGTTGCGCTTGCGGCGAGAGTTTCACTTGCTCGCTAGGCGCCGCGGCCGGCGGGTGCGATTGCTCTTCGGCCGCCGCGGATGGCGGCGCTGAGTTGAGCAGCGGCAGCCAGGCGCCGCGCGTCAGGAAAGCGGTAGCCAGGCAGCCGGTCAGCACAGTCAAGCCGAGCAGCGGTTTGATAATTCGCATGATGTTCAATTCGATTCTTTTTCGGCCAGCAACCTGATCGGAAGTGCGGCCTGTGATTGCAAAAAACGTGGCGCTGCCAGGGCAGCTTGGCGGCAATGTTACGGCGGATTTGCGGCGCGAATGGGATGATTCGCGTTGGATCGGCGTCGCGGGTTGAGAAGTCGCCAGACCGCCAACGCGCAGCGAGCGCGCAGTTCGGTCAGCGATGTCGCCGGCCGGGCTTTAAATCAGCAGCGTCAAGGTGCGCAAATAGAGCGGCGCATCCGCGCCGGGCCGAAATGTTGACCGGCGTTGGCCTTCCACCTGAGACTGGCACAGCCGCCGGTTGAGCGAAGCGGCAGTAACCGGCCGTGGCAGTGGGCACGCCAAATTGCCCGAAAGATCGATGCGGCTGAGCGCCGTGGCTTGCTTCAGCCATCCGCCGAACAGCGAATGCGGAAGATAAACGATATCGGCCACCGGATGCGTGCTGCGGCCGACAACCGCACTGCCGTGTTGCGGGCCAGCGCTGACTTGACCTACGCTGACTTGGCCTACGCGATGCTGGCAGCAATGCTGATGACCGCAGCCATGTTTTGTCAACTTCGCCGTGACGCTGGCAACATGCACGTGTGCCGCGCCGCCGTGATCACACTCGGCGCACACGCAACTGCATTGCCCCACGCTCAGCCACTGCGTGAGCAGCAGGGCCGGTAACAAGCACAGGGTGATCAAAATGCGTGGCATAAAATGCGGCCAAAACAGAATCGCAAGCAAAGCGAACAAGTCGCCAGTCATCCACCTAATCGGCAGAATCGTCAAACTCAGTTTAGGCAAAGCAGGAATTCCTCACAATGCCGATTGATCGACCGGGCAACTTTGCGACCTCTCCGTGCGGAGCATGCTAGCCGATCATTGCTCGAATTGCTGCTGATGCTGGGCTTTTTGACGCAGATATTGCGGGTGCTCGCGGGCGGTGACGTAGCGCTGGTAGAAGATGGCCGCCGCAGCCGCTTTTTCCGCATTCTCCGTGCGCGGCAGCAGTTCGCCGGTTTGCCGATCGTACTTGCGGCCGCCGGCATGGTTGGCATAACGGCGGGCGCGGGTCCAGCCCATCTGCAAAAACTTGCGGGCCATGTCCGCGCCTGGCAGGTCGTGGGCTTTGAGATAGGCCAAGAACATTTTGTAGATCTTGGCGGCCGACGTTTTGGCTTCGGCCGCGGTTTTGAACTTCCAGTGCGGCAGAATTTCGCTTTTGTAAGGTTCGACCAGCAGCACGCCCTGCTCGCCGCGACCGACGCGATACAACTCCGGCTGGCGACGGAAATCGATCGTTTGGAAATCCAGCGAATAATCGAATGGGGCGCGGGGCATCGGCAGTGAGCAAGCGAGAGACGCAGTTACGATCAGCGCGATTCGCTGCGGATATTGAATACGCCGCCGCCGAAGCCTTGCCCAATGTTGGGCCGGCCCGAGGTTGTTTGCACGCGGAACGCTTTGCCGTCGGTGGTTCGCGGAAGCTGCCACGCGGCCACCGCGCTGGCGCCGCCACGCTGCCGCACCGTCGAGCGATACGCCGGCAGCGGATCGTCGTTGAGCGGTTCGCCTTCGGAGCCGGCAACGTCATTTGTGAAGGATGCGCGTGCCAAGGGTTGAGTGGAGCGGCTTTTACGCAGCGCTGCCAACAACAACCCAATCTCTTCGTGGGCTTCGCGCGTCTGGGAGACAACCAGTGACAGCGACGGATCGAAGCCTTTGATACTGCCCATTCCACCGACATCGTCCCAGGTGCTGGGCTGGATTGTTGATGTGATGACTTGGATCAGGCTGTCGAAGTCCGCTTGGTCGTTGCGGCTGCGCGTTGCGAGCCCGCCGCGCGAAGTTCCGTCGCTGAACATCACGAGATCGGCCACGGGGTAAACGCGGGCGGTGCATCTGTTGTTGGCTTCGTCGGCGGTGGTGACGCACAACGATTCGTCGCAGATGATCCAAGTCAGTTGAAGTTGTTTGAGCATGCGGTCCAAATTCGCGCGGGCTGAGAGATTGCCGGGGCTGCTGATTGTGACCGCTGTATCGACGCCCACGCCAGCGGCTTCAAGTGCTCGCTGGTCGATGGTGCAGGCAATTCCCGCCTGGCCGGCAAACGTGCTTAGCACGGCATTCAGCGGCTGTTTCACGCAGTTGATCGCAACCGGCTGCTGAAGTGCCTGTACGATCTGCTGTTCGGCGCGGAGATTCGCGGGTCTCTTGGCCGCGTAGGAGGTCTGCAACTTCTGATCGTCGTTGTCGGCACTCACTTCGTCGCTTAGAGACTTTTTTTCGCCTGGCAACCGTAACTCAGGATTTCGCTTTTTCTGGGCACGACAAACCGAGTCGTCTGCGCAAATCCAACCCGCGGCAATCACCAGCGCCAACGTCGTGCGAAACATGGTCGTACCTGCGAAATGCGAATCGGAAATGCTGCCTGCATCGTAAACCAGTTGCCAGCCGGCCGCAACTTTATTGGAGTCGAGTTAGCATGCGGATCGTAATGTCGAAACGTTGACATTTAGAAACGCGAACGCGTGAAAAACACCGTTCGCCAAATCGACCGACGCAGGCTCCGTCGGCGACGAAGGGCGGAAGCCATTTGCTAACTGCTGGCTTGGGCCAGGCCGGCGGCAAAGCCGAGCAGATCGTCGCGCTGGCGGCATTGCTGCATCAGCGGCGCGTAATCGCCGGCCAGTCGTGAAAGCTCGAGCAGGCTGGGCGCTTGCCCACCGCGCGCGCCCGGCGGCAGCAAACGAATGGTGGCTTCGACCGCTTCGCGATAGCGCTGCGTGCGCGCCAGCAAATACACGTAGGCGTCGATGGCGGCCGTGCCTTGAAAGCGCGTTTCGACCGTTTCTGCCTGCGCGCCAAAATACTTGAGCGCCGGCTCAAGTTCTTCGCCCTGCAGTGCGTGGAAGAACAGCGCATGGCTGGGATACAGATCGACAAACGGTTCGTCGCCAGCGAATTGAAATTGCGCGTTCAGCCGCTGGCCGTAAGCGGTCAGTTCAATGGCCAGTCGCAAAACGTCGGGCGTTTCGATGATTTCCGCAAACCGCACGACCGACGCCAAATGTGTGGTGTCGGCATGGTAATTGTCGTTGAGAAACAACCAATCGCGGGCCGCGATCAATCCGGCCAGCGTGGTTTCCGTGGGCTGCTGGCCCTCTTGGCGAGCGATGTCTTCGCGGACGTTGTGCGAGATTTCTTCGTGAATGTGACGCACCAGCAATTCGGCCGCCTGTTGACGCTGCAATCGCGTGCGACTCGCAAACGCCGATTCGTACAGCGTGATGGCGTTGCAAATGCCGTAATGACCGAGCACCAGCTTCAAACCCAGCACGGGCGAAACGCCTTCGTGCAGTGTCAGTTCGATCAGCTCTTCCAGATTTTCTTCGTCGGGCTCGATGGCCGCCAATCGCGCCGCCAGCGCCGCATTGTCTGCCAGGGGCCGCAAGTACATCCACGATTGGCGAATCATTCCGGCGGATAGCAGCAGGTCGCCCACCTCGCGGCAGGCGGCCAGATAAGCGTCTTCGACCTGCGTCCGCGCGGGCTCGGGCAGTTCGTCGAGCGTGGCCGTCAGAATGATCGGCAGGCCGAGCTTGCGGCGGGCTTGCATCAGGCGGGCGTCGAACAGCTCGTGATATTGTTTGCGCGCTTCGAGCCGTGCGGCCAGCATCTCGAGCGCGGCATCAATGCCGGCGGCGGAGAGCGTCGATTGCAGCAGATCGAAATCGTTTTCTGGCATGCGTGGGGCACAACGTGGATGGATGGCGGTGTTAAACGTCGTCGATTGCCGGATTCTCGAATGATTGATTCGTAAACCGCCCAATGAACTTGCGATCGCGAAATTCGTCGGGCGTCATTGCGAGCAAGACCATGATGTCGCCTTGAATCGACGCGGGCAGTTTCGCGACAATCGCATCCAACATGTCATCTCGCTGGTCTGCGTTCAGGCCGGCAAATCGCGGATCAACCACGCGCACACGGATCGACGCCGCGTTGTAGCGATAGGCATCGGTCTCGGGAAACACTGCGCGGAGCGATTCTTCAACCAACCGAGTTTCGTCGGTCTGCCTGGATTCCCACGGCTTGGTGATGCTTTGGCTCATGGCGATTGCTCCTTGACTCAATTATAGACTGCTTGAGCCGTTTTAAGAAATGCCCGCGTTTCGCCGCTGTCCTCGCGGTCGCTTTCGTAGCGGAGTGCGGTCGACCAGCGCGACCGGCGTAATCGCTTCAAGTAACCGCTAGGAATCGTAATTCCCTTGTCTCGCAGGATCCGAGCGAGAATTTCGAAATCATGCATCGCCTTGCCTTGCGTGATTCGCTGCAGAGTGATTGGACGGTCTGCGCCCGAAGTCGCCTTCAAAATCAAGGCTTTCAAGCTGCATTCAATACAGTATCCGGCCAGATACATTCCGTCCGTGTTGTAGCCGTCACCAGCCAGAAATTCCGCTGCTGCGAAACGGCGGTTGGCGGCGCGCAGAAAGTCACGGCTGGTGGTAGGCATGGCGAACATGTTAATTTAGATCCAGCTCGTACAGCAACAGAAATCAAAAATGACGAATCGGGCCGCATAACTCGGGACATCTCAAAATACGATGCGTTTTTTTCTCGCCGGAATCATGCAGGGCTCGCACCACGGCGCGGCCATGCATACGCAAGATTACCGCGGTCGATTGCGGGCGCTGATCGAGCAGTATTTCCCGGGCGCGGACGTATACGACCCGCTCAGCGATCATATCGATTCGCTCAACTACAGCGAGCAGTCGGGCCGCCAGGTCTTCATGCATCACAATCGGATGTGCGGCGAAGTGGACGTGGTGCTGGCGTTTGTGCCCGAGGCGTCGATGGGCACGGCAATCGAAATTTGGGAAGCGCATCGTCAGGGGCGCACCGTGATTTGCATCAGCCCGTTGCGGCATAACTGGGCTGTCAAGTTTTTGAGCCAGGCGCTGTATGCCGACATGGCCGCATTCGAACAAGCGCTGGCCAGCGGCGAAGTGGCAGCGGTGATTCAGCGGCAGCAAGCCGCTCGGTCGGATATGGCAGAAGGTTGCGGCGGCTGACGTCCGTGCTTATCCTGTTTGAGGTCGTTCCGAGCATTCAGATTGCGGTGCCCTATGACAAACGAAGATCAAGATCAACTGCGACTGTTGAAAATTTTCCACTATGTCGTTGGTGGAATGTGTTGCCTGTTCGGCTGCTTTCCGATGATTCATTTTTTCATCGGGCTGTGGCTGACGTTATCTCCGCCACAACGCGGAGGTATGCCGGACGCAAACGCGGCGTTCTTGGGTCCACTGTTTATGATCTTGGGTGGGATTTTCATTTCAATTGGCTGGGGCATGGGGCTGATGCTGCTGGCGGCCGGACGGAATTTGTCGCGCCGGCGGCGCTACCAATTCTGCTTTGTGGCGGCCTGCATCGGCTGTTTATTCACGCCGTTTGGCACCATTCTCGGTGTGTTTACGATTCTGGTGCTCAACCGGCCGGCGGTCAAAGCGGCCTTCGATCTGCCGACGATTGATCCGCACGATCACTTCTCCGCGCCACCGCGATTCGGCGATTCGCTCTAGCCGCCCGCGATTTCGCCTGCGGCAGTGTTCTGCTCTGAACTTAGGCCGACTTCTGGACTATATTGCCATGTATCGCTCCGCCGCGTTTGGCGGGCAAGCTTCTGTTTCCTGTGCGGGCCATGCGCATTTTGCTGCTTCACGATTCGCCGTTTGACCGGGGTGTCGCCGGGCAACAAGCGCGCGCGCTGATGCAGGGATTGCTGGCCGCCGGACACCAGGTTCGCGCGCTGCTGGGCGACGATTCAACGGCGCAACATCGTCAGCAGCAGAGCTTTGATCCACACGTGCATCGCGTAACGTTTGGCGCGCCGGCCGCCGAACTGCCGCAGACGTTGCCGTATCTCGACGCCGCGCGCCCCGCGGAGAGTGTTTTTTTTGCGATGACGGATCAGCAGATTGCCGAATATCGCGCGGCCTTCCGGCGGCATCTGGATCAGGAAGTAACCACCTTCGATCCGCATTTGATTCACGTGCAGCACTTGTGGCTACAAGGCGAATTGGCGCTGGAGACCGGCGTGCCGTACGTGGTAGCGGCCTTTGCCGAAGATTTTGTGGCGTACGACGCCCAACCGCGCTGCCAGTCGTGGGCCGATCAGGCGGCCGAAAACGCCGGGCGAATTTTTGCTGATCAGCCGGCGCTGCGCGCGATTTTGTTGGAGCGTTATCCGCACGTGCCGCATGATCGCGTGGCCGATTCTTCACTGGCCGAGTTCGCTGCCGATCCAACTACTCTGCTGACCGTCTACGAGCAGGTGCTGATCGAGCGGCTTGGTCGGCTGCCCGATCAAGCCGACGGTTCGTCGCCGACCCCTTCACCTTAACATTGCTGTTCGAAAAAAATCATGCCCAACATTTTGGAATCGGCGCTCAATCAATTCGCCATCGACTTACTATCAGCCGGCGGCTTGCCGGCCGACGAAGCGCAGATTGTGGGCCGCAGCCTGGTTGGCGCCAACCTCCGCGGACACGACTCGCACGGCGTGATGCGAATTCCGTTTTACTTAGACGCTTTGACCAAGCGCGACGTTGTTGCCGGCGCCGCATTCGATGTGCTCAACGAGTCGGCCACGCTGCTGGCGGCCGACGGCAACTGGGGCTTCGGACAAACGCAAGCGGGCCGACTGACCGAACGGCTGATCGAAAAATGCCAATCCCAGGGCAGCGCAGTCGGCACGCTGATTCGCTCCAGCCACGTGGGACGTTTGGGCGAATATTGCGAACGGGCGGCCGAGTTCGGACTGGTTTCGTTGATGATGGTCAACACGCATGGCCACGCGCGCCGCGTGGCGCCGCCGGGAGGAAAAGCGCCGCGGCTGGGCACCAATCCGCTGGCGCTCGGCGCGCCGGGCGACGATGGCCCGCTAGTGCTGGATTTTGGCACCAGCGCCACGGCTGAAGGCAAAGTGCGCGTGAAAAAATTCGCCGGTCAGCAATGCCCCGACGGCTGGTTGTATGATAGCGAAGGCCGGCCCACCAACGATCCCAACGCGCTCTACGCCAATCCGCCGGGCAGCATTCGGCCGATGGGCGGCGAGCAAGCCTATAAAGGTTTTGGCCTGGCGCTGATGGTCGAAGTGTTTGCCGGCGCGATTTCGGGCGGCGTCTGCATTCGCGAAAAGCCGATTAACCAAAACGGCAACTGCGTGTTCATGATGCTGGTCGATCCCGGCAAGCTCGGCGGCAGCCAGCATTACACAAGCGAAGTGGCCGGACTAGCCGAGTTCATTCGCAGTTGCCCGCTGATCGATCCTAGTGGCGAAATTCTGCTGCCCGGAGATCCCGAGCGGCGGATGCTAACCAAGCGACGCGCCTCCGGCATCCCGTTCGACGACGGCAATTGGAACGAACTGCTCAAACTGGCGGACAAGCTGAAAGTCGCCGCACCGAAGTCGTAAAGCGTCCGCTATTCTCGACCTCAATCGTTGCGTTCGTATTTCCTTCGCGGTGAATCGCTCCGTCGCACTTTTCTCCTAGACCGCTGTGCCATGCCAGACCAAATTGCCATCAAGCCAATCTTGCGGCCAATCCGCGCCACGATTCGCCCGCCGGGCTCCAAAAGCATCACCAACCGCGCGCTGATTTGTGCGGCGCTGGCCGATGGACATTCCCGGCTCAGCGGCGCGCTGGACAGCGAAGATACCCGCGTGATGGTGGACGCCTTGCGGCAGTTTGGTTTGACGGTGCAACACGACGTGGCCACGGCCACCATCGAAATCACCGGTTGCGGCGGCAACCTGCCGCGCGATGCGGCCGATTTGTTCTGCGCCAACAGCGGCACCACGATCCGTTTTCTGACCGGCCTGGTGGCCGCGGGGCGCGGACGCTTTCGGCTCGATGGCGTGGCGCGGATGCGCGAGCGACCGATCGAAGACTTGCTCCATGCGCTGCGGCAACTCGGCGCCGATGCGGTGAGCGAAGCCGGCAACGGTTGCCCACCAGTGGTCGTCAACGCCCACGGCATGCAAGGCGGCCAGGCGACCGTTCGCGGCAATATCAGTAGCCAGTTTCTCAGCGCGCTGCTGATGGCGGCGCCATATTGCCGCAGCGACGTCGAGCTGCTAGTGCAAGGGCAGTTGGTATCCGTGCCGTACGTGATGATGACGCTGGCCGTGATGCGCTCGTTTGGGGTGCAGGCGGCAGCCGAACTAAACGAGTCGCCGCGAATTCGTATTGCCGCCGGACAGCGATACCTTGGCTGCACGTACGACATTGAGCCAGATGCTTCGGCGGCCAGTTATTTTTGGGCCGTGGCCGCGATTACCGGCGGTCGCGTACTGGTCGAAGGTTTGAGCGGTGCCAGCCTGCAAGGCGACGTGCAGTTTGTCGATTGCCTCAAACAGATGGGCTGCCAGGTGGAGACCACCGCCGGCGGCATCGCCGTGCAGGGCGGACCGCTGCGCGGAATTGAAGTCGATATGAACGCCATCAGCGATACCGCGCAAACCTTGGGCGTGGTGGCGCTGTTTGCCGACGGGCCGACCACCATCCGCGGCGTGGCGCACATGCGGCACAAAGAAACCGATCGCGTCGTGGCGCTGGCCGCCGAACTGCGCAAGCTCGGCGCGAGGGTCGAAGAATTCGACGACGGCCTGCGAATCACGCCGGCACCCTTTCGCGCGGCCACGATCGACACTTATCGCGATCATCGCATGGCCATGAGCTTCGCGCTGGCCGGTCTGCGGATTCCCGGCGTGGTCATCAATGATCCAGAATGCACGGCCAAAACCTATCCAAACTTCTTCTCCGACTTGGCGAAAGTCACTGGCTAACGGACGACGGCCGCTGGAAAATGCCGCCGAAGTTGCGGTTTGCTGCCCGAGCGGTACGCCACGCAGCAAGCAGAAGTCCCCACGGCATTGGCTTTGCACCGTCGGTTGACGTTTCGCAGTGCGCAATCATCCAACTTCAGAGGCCAGCTCCGTGGACGAGAAACCGGCAGATTCCCACTATCCCGATCCATCGCCTGCCAGCAGCGGGCGGCGTCGTTTTTTGCGAAATCTTGGGGCGCTCGGAACGAGCGTAACTGCTGGCGTGCTGGCGGGCAGCGCCGCAGAGCTTGTCGCCGCTGAAGACAAAGCGACAGTCGCCGCGGATCACGGCGCGGCCATCCCGCAGCGGGCGCTCGGCAAGACAGGCATTAAAGTCTCAGTTATTGGTCTGGGCGGGCATCATCTGGGCGACACCAAAAGCGTGGAAGTTGCCACGCAGATCATGGACGAGGCGCTTGCGGCCGGCATCAACTTTGTCGATACCTGCTGGGAATATCAAAACGGCCAATCCGAAAACTGGATCGGCCGCGCGCTCCAGGGCCGTCGCGAAAAAGTCTTTTTGATGACTAAAGTTTGCACGCACGGCCGCACCGCCAAGCTGGCGATGGAAATGCTCGAACAGTCGCTGCGCCGACTCGGTACCGATCATCTCGATCTCTGGCAAATCCACGGCGTGGGCTTCGATAACGATCCCGATCAGGCCTACGCCAAAGGCGGCGTGCTGGAAGCGCTCGAACTGGCGAAGAAGCAAGGCAAGACGCGACTGGTGGGCTTCACCGGCCACAAAGAGGCCGAAGTGCATCTGCGGATGATCACGATGGGCTATCCGTTCGATACCGTGCAAATGCCGCTCAACCCGTTCGATGCCAATTTTCGCAGCTTCGAAAAACTCGTGCTGCCGGAAGCCAACCGCCGTGGCATGGCCGTGCTGGGCATGAAAAGCATGTGCGGTACGGCGTGGGCGATCAAGCAGGGGTTGGTCACCGCGCAGGAGTTGCTGCGTTACGCGATGAGCCTGCCGGTGGCGCTGACGATCAGCGGCATGGAGTCGCTGGACATCCTGCGACAAAATCTGGCCGTGGCGCGCGGCTTTCAGCCCATGAGCGAAGCGGAAATGGATGCGCTTCGCAAGCGCTGCGCGGAAACCGCCGCCGACGGTCGCTTCGAACCGTACAAAGTTTCGCTGAAATATGACAACCCCTGGGCGCGCATTCCGCACGGGTTTCCGATCGATGGCGAACAAAAAGAAGTCAAGCAGTACTTGAAAGACGGCCGAGGCACCTGGACGACGCAGTAGTTGGTCGGGCCACCGCAATCACTCTTCTCGCAAACAGCAGGTCCGTTCATGCAACCCGAATTCGATCCGCAGCGTCGCCGCTTTCTGCATCAGACGGGCGCGGTCGTGGCCGGCGCTTCGGTCGCGACGTCGCTGGCTACGCCGACGTCCGCCGCCGATAGCACCTCCATCCCAACGCCTATTCCGCGTCGCAAATTCGGCAAGCACGACGATCAGGTTTCGATCATCGGCATCGGTGGATTTCATTTGGCGATGTTCGAATCGTCTAAGTTGGCTAGCGAAATGGTGGCCGAAGCCATTGACGCCGGCGTGAATTTTTTCGACAACGCCTGGGAATATCACGAACATCGCAGCGAAGAGTGGATGGGCGAAGCGCTGCGGGGCAAACGCGACAAAGTTTTTTTGATGACCAAGGTCTGCACGCACGGTCGCGACAAGCAGGTGGCCATGCAACAGCTCGAAGAATCGCTCAAGCGCCTGCAGACCGATCATCTCGACCTGTGGCAAGTTCACGAAGTGGTTTACGACAACGATCCCGCCTTGCACTTCAAAACTGGCGGCGTGATCGAAGCGCTCGAGCAAGCCAAAAAGCAGGGGAAAGTGCGCTATGTGGGTTTCACCGGTCACAAGCGGCCCGAAATTCATCTGAAGATGCTCGCCCACGATTTTCCGTTCGACGCGGTGCAGATGCCGCTCAATCCGCTGGATGGCACGTTTCGTAGCTTCGAGCAAAAAGTGCTGCCAGAGTTGAGCAAACGCGGCATCGCGGCGCTCGGCATGAAAAGTCTCGGCGGCGACGGCCAATCGGTCTTGCACGGCGTGCTCAGCGTCGACGAGGCGCTACGCTATGCAATGAGCGTTCCGGGCGTCACCACCACCATCAGCGGCATCGATTCGTTGGCCGTGCTGCGGCAGAATTTAGCGATTGCCCGTGGGTTTAAACCGTATTCGGCCGACGAGATGGTCGGTCTGCGAAAGCGCTGCCAGGCGGCGGCCGGTGACGGCCATCTGGAGCTTTATAAGTCTTCGGCCAAGTACGACGGCGATGTGGGCCGCAAGCAGCACGGTTTTCCGAGCATGAAAGACGTGCCGTTGTAACCTGCGCCGTCGGTTATAATCGGCGGCATGCGATTCACCATCCGACATTTGCTGTGGTTCACACTGCTGGCCGCCGTTGGCTGTTGGTGGTGGCTGCCATCGGCTAACGACGCGCGGGACGAAGGGACTTGGTTAGCCGCTCCTGACCGCGACCGGAGAATAGAATCCCAGGCCACGTTCGAGTCTTATCCGCCATCGTGTCGCGATGGTCCGAATGAGCCAGTACCTGTCGATTTTAAGATTCGAGATGCCATTACAGTCAACTGCTTTGGTCCGGACTGGCCGGTTTCTGAGATTTTGCTTCGTAATCGAGCCAATGGACAATTTGTGCTCGTCGGTCACTTCACGCCTGGTCGATTTTTTGGAGCCAGACTGATTTCTGTCTCCAAGGGCGCCTACGTTTTTCGGGTGACGTCCACGCAAGCCAACTTGATCGATGGCAGTATTGCTGCGTTATTGGTACTTTCGGCTGCCGGCAGCTTGCTGTTAGGACGGAAGTCAGTCGGTTGCCTGGCGGCCCAGGAATTGGACATCGTGCCGCCCGTTCATTAAACTCAATGATTGGTTTACGACGCTGGCGACTGGCTGTTCGCGTCGAAGGCTGCTCCCCGCCTGATCGATTTTTTCGTCCATTTGCTAATCACCTTTACGCCTGCTGGTTCGTGCGTGTTGCGCCCGTCAACCGCATCGGCCGTTCACAGGCAAGGTTCATACATCGCATGTCGCATTTGAGTCGCTGTTGGCAGTATCTCGCGTGCAGTGGTTGGCTGGTTTTGCTGGGTAGCGCGGCACTGGCTGCCGAACCGCCGGTGCAGTTCAATCGCGATATTCGTCCGACGTTTTCGGACACTTGCTTTCATTGTCATGGGCCCGATAAAAACGCGCGTAAGGCTGGCTTGCGATTGGATCTGCGTGAGGCGGCGCTTAAACCGGCCGACTCCGGCGAAATTCCGATCGTGCCCGGCAAACCGGACCAGAGCGAAATCATCCGGCGGCTGTTCAGCAAAGACGCTAGCGAGCGAATGCCTCCGCCGGACGCCCACAAAACGATTTCGGCCAAGCAAAAAGCCATCTTCCGTCGCTGGGTGGCCGAAGGTGCCGAGTATCAACCGCATTGGGCGTATGTGCCGCTGGTTCGCCCGAGTGTGCCGCGAGTCAAGCAAGCGGCCTGGGTGGCGAATCCAATCGATGCCTTCGTGCTGCAGCAGTTGGAATTGCAAAAGATCAAGCCTTCGGCCGAGGCGGATCGGCGGATGCTGCTACGGCGGCTGAGTCTGGATCTGATTGGTCTGCCGCCGACGCCGGCGGAGGTCGCGGCGTTCGTCAGCGACACCACGCCCAGCGCCTACGAAAAACAGGTCGACCGGCTGTTGGCTTCGCCGCATTACGGTGAGCGGATGGCGGTGAGTTGGCTCGATCTGGCTCGCTTTACCGACACCGTGGGCTTTCACGGCGATCAGAACCAGCGGATTTTTCCGTATCGCGATTACGTCATCAAGGCGTTCAATACCAATAAGCAGTTCGACCAGTTTACCATCGAGCAACTGGCTGGCGACTTGCTGCCCAACGCCACGCCCGAGCAGCGCGTGGCCAGCGGATTCAACCGGCTAAACATGGTCACGCGCGAAGGCGGCGCGCAACCCAAGGAATATTTGGCCAAGTACGGCGCGGAGCGCGTGCGGACCGTTTCGACCACTTGGCTCGGTTCGACGATGGGCTGCTGCGAGTGCCACGATCACAAGTTCGATCCGTTTTCTGCCCGCGATTTTTACTCGCTGCAGGCGTTCTTTGCCGACGTCAAACAGTGGGGCGTTTACGCGGATTACGGTTATACGCCCAACGCCGAACTCAAAGGCGTGAACAACGATTACCCGTTTTATCCGGAAATTCAGGTCGACAACGACTTCTTGCAATCGCGTCTGGCGGGCCTCAAGCGCCAAGCCCAGCAAATCTTTGAGACGGCCACCGCCAAACTGTTGGCCGAGCCAACGCAGCACGCGGCGCTCGACGCCTGGCGTCACGAGATGCGCGCGTTTTTGCAGGAACATGCCGACGGTTGGCTGCAACCGCAAGTCACCGCGCACGTCTTGGAAAACAATAAGCTCAACAATAAGAAACAGGCCGAAGTGGCCGACGATGGCGTGGTGCGTTTGAAATTCAAACCGGCCAAGGGCGACGAACTGCGTTTGGACCTGTCCGCGCCGCGAGCGCGAATTGCCGCCATTCGTTTGGAATTGGTGCCGGATGGCAAAGCCAAGGACGCAATCGTTCCCGCGCTGCCGCGTCAGACCATTCGGTTGGCCGCATCGATCAAGCCTGCCAAAGGCAAACCCCGCGCGGCCGGTTTCTATTTTGCCGACGCCGACTTCAAAGAGCCGCGCTACTCCAGCACGATCGAGGCAATCGGCGTGACCGATGGCTGGCTGACTTCGCTGAAGCATGCCGATGGCAAACAAACATCAGTCTGGCTGCTCAATCCTCCGCTGCAACTGGCCGAGGGCGAGACGCTGGAAGTCATCATCCGCGGTGAAGCGTCGCCAGTGCCGGTGCGAGTCTCCGTTTCGCCCTTCGCCATGCAACTGCCGGGCAGCGCCAAAAAAGCTGTCGCCAATACTGAGAAAACTTCTACGCCGCCGGTCGATCATTCGCCCAGTGCGGTGATCAAAGCGGACGGTCCGCCATCGGCCGATGAAGCCGAGTTGTTCGAGCGTTCGACGGCCGCCGACGCCGGCGCGTTTGCGCAGTACGTGAAGTTGCATCAGGCGATGGCCGAGTGTCGTGGCGGTCAGGCCTACACAATGGTGACGCAAGCCGTGCCGCCGCTGACCGTTCGTGTGTTGCCGCGCGGCAATTGGCAGGACGAGAGCGGCGAGGTTGTCGAGCCAGCCGTGCCGCACTTCTTGCCGCAACCCAAGAGTAACGGCCAGCGGCTAACGCGGTTGGATCTGGCCAAGTGGATTTGTGCGCCGGAAAATCCGTTGACGGCCCGCAATGCGATGAATCGCACCTGGAAACAATTTTTCGGCAATGGCATTACCAACGTCATTGACGATCTCGGCGCGCAAGGCGAACCGCCTTCGCATCCGGAACTACTGGATTGGCTGGCCGTGGAATTTCGCGAAAGCGGCTGGGACGTGAAGCACATGATTAAGCTGATGGTCATGTCCAACACCTATCGGCAGAGTTCCAGTCTGCGGCCCGAACTTGCCCAACTCGATCCGAACAACCGACTGTTGGCTTCGCAAAACCCGCGGCGATTGGAAGCGGAATTCGTCCGCGACAACGCGCTTTCGATTGCCGGCTTGTTGAACCTGGAAATTGGCGGTCCGAGCGTCAAGCCCTATCAGCCCGAGGGCTATTACGCCAATATCCAATTTCCGGACCGGCGGTATGTGGCCGACACTGACGCGCGCGAGTACCGCCGTGGCGTGTATATGCATTGGCAGCGGACGTTCCTGCATCCGATGTTGGCCAACTTCGATGCGCCTGCCCGTGAGGAATGTACGGCCAACCGCACGGTGTCCAACACGCCGCAACAGGCGTTGACGCTGCTCAACGATCCTTCGTTCGTCGAGGCCTCGCGGGTGTTTGCCCGGCGATTGCTCGAAGCCAAAGCATCCGACGACGCCGCTCGGTTGGATTTGGCATTCGAATTGGCCGATGCGCGGGCAATTCGCCCTGCCGAGCGCCAGTCGCTGCTGAAGTTTTTGGCCGGTCAGCGCGACTACTTCGGCAAGAATCCGGCCGAAGCCGAAAAACTGTTGCACGTAGGCATTTCGCCGGAAGTCAAAACTCTGGACGCTGCGGAGTGGGCCGCCTGGAGCGAAGTTTGCCGCGTGGTATTGAACCTGCAAGAAACGATCACGCGGTATTGAGCACCGCGAGTTCAAAAACAGCCAAGGGAAGACCAAGCTTCCGCGATCTGAAAAAAGCCAGACCTCTTGGCTGTTAACTGCGTTATACGTGCCTCTTGTAGAATCGTCAAACAAATCGCCTGCAATGGCCGACCGTTATTCCGCGACATGCTGCGGAAAATTCGCGAATGGTTGTGCGAAGATGCCGTTCATTTCAATTCGAATCTTGCCAAGCAGTGTGCCGAAGTTGTCGAATGCCCCTTCGTCATCACCAGCGTCGGTTTGCCTCGGCAGCAGCACCCATCGGTTTCTGCTTTAACGACGTGTTGCATCGTCGGTTTCGGACTGCAGATGTCAGGTGAGGTGCAGACGAGCGTCGTGGCATTCTTGCCGTCGGCAATCGATTCAGCCGAAGGACAGATGCGTTGGCGTTTTCGGTTGAGTTGGGCGGAAGTTGCGCAAACGCTTTTGAAAAATAGCCGCGTGACGCTGGACCGGAAAGTAACGATCCCGCGCGATGGATCAGCGCGAGGCGTCGTCGATGGGCGGCGGTTCGAGGACGGGATTGATGGGATCGGACTCGTCGATCACCAATTCCTCGGCAGGCACCCAAACGACTTGTTCGTCGCGCCAGATGACCATCGGCCAGCCCATCCGTTTATGGCGAATGACGGCCTCGCGGACCGCCTGCTGCATCGCGGCTTCAATGGCCCAGTCGAGGGCGCTGCGCTGGCCAGTTGGTTCGGACTCGGGATTTTGATCGGTCATGCAGGCCTGCCGTCCATCCGAATTCTGTTCCATTTTGCTGGCGAGAGAAATTCGACCGTACGATTCGGCATTTTCGAAGCAATGATCTGCAGAGGGCCATAGAGTGTGGAGTTGTCGATCATCGTCCAAGAATCAACCAGAGGTAAGTATAACGTGTGCAAGTTGAACAATCCGCCAGAATATCGGCGGCGAACCGTCGCCTCGGGCACGTGATGGCCTCCCGCGCGAACTCGCTCAGCGACACGGCCGACGGCCATCTCGGCGCTGGGTAGCCAAAGGAACAACAAGTGCAACTCGTAGCCCGTGGCTTTGAGCTTGGTGAGCCGCGGGGCATACGAGCGGCTGGCCAGCGTGGTTTCGAAGGCGAAGCTGGCCGAACGTGCAGCGAGTTCATCCATGCGCGCGAGCATGATTCGCCCAGCCGTGAGAGAAACACGTTCCGGAGCGAAGCCCGACAGCCCGGCAGCGATTGCATCGGCGTTTACGAATTCGTCAACGCCGAGCGGCCCCAATAACAATTTTGCCGCAGCCGTGGATTTGCCAGCACCGTTTGGTCCGGCGAGTACCACAATTCTGGGCGGCGAGTGGACCATCGGACTGCCTCCTGAATTCGCTCACAATACCGGCGCTGGATTCGAATTGTCAACGTCAGCGTGCGGAGGTTGCGTGGAGGCGTTGGCAACACGGAGTGTCGTTACGCTCGCCGTGGCCTGCGCGGCGCAATAAGCCGGCGGCGTAAGCGGTGCGCGTGCTGCGGATGGCAGGGGTTGGCGAACGGCTGCCGAGGATGCACGCGGCGCGTGGTTTAGGCCGGAAAAATGGCCAGCGACGCCCAGTTTGCGTGGTTTACTTCCCAGCGCCGGCTTGTATACTCGAAATCCGGGCGGTGGCGGACGGCAATTCCCAACAATTTTGTCCGCTGGCTGTGACGCTCCGGCCGCCAATTCGTACACAGACCTATCCGCGTTTATTCACACACACGTTGCATCCCCTGTCGAGCAGAACGCCATGAGCCAAGCCAAGCCGGTCAAGCCGTATTCCAGTCCACAAAATCCGCCCGGTTCGGACGGCATCGCCCCGAATGCCAAGCGATTGTTGTTTGCGGGCTTCATGGCCATCCTGGCCGCCGGCGTGGGATATTCTGTCCGCACAGGCGTTTTAGGCCAGTGGGCTAGGCAGTTCGGTTTTACGATGACCGAGTTGGGCGCAATTACAGGCGGTGGGCTCACCGGCTTCGGGATCGTGATCATTTTAAGTTCGCTGATTGCCGACAAAATCGGTTACGGCAAGTTGATGATTACGGCCTTTGTTTTGCATTTGATATCGGCCGGCGTCACCTACGCCGCGCCGTATGCTTTTGCCGCCGGCGGCAAACCTGCTGCGTTCAATTGCCTGTTCTGGGGCATGTTCATTTTTGCGATCGGCAACGGCCTGTGTGAAGCGGTGGTCAATCCGCTGACCGCCACGCTGTTCCCCAAGAACAAGGCGCATTACCTCAACATCTTACATGCGGGCTGGCCGGCAGGTCTGGTGTTGGGGAGCGTGGCTTCGGCGCTGATGGCCGAAAAATTCGACGATAACGGCGTGCTGCAATCGGCAGCTGTCGATTGGAAAATCCAAATGTCACTGTTTCTGATCCCGGTTGTGATCTATGGAGTGATGTTACTCGGCCAAAAATTCCCCAAATCGGAAGCCGCAACGGCTGGTGTGACGCTGGGGCAAATGATTGGCTCGATTTTCGTCCCGCTGATGCTGGTCATGTTGATCATTCACGCTTTGGTCGGCTACGTTGAGTTGGGCACGGATTCGTGGATTAGCAAAATCACCGGGTCGATCATGGGCAGCCCGACGATGGGCCTGATACTGTTTTCGTACACGTCGTTGCTGATGTTCCTACTGCGGTTCGTGGCCGGACCCATCGTTCACAAAATTTCGCCGTTGGGTTTGCTGTTCGTAAGCGCTTGCTTGGGCGCGACGGGACTAACGTTGTTGGGCAACGCAACCACCGTCGGCTTCTGCGTTTTAGCGGCAACGGTTTATGCTTGCGGTAAAACCTTCCTTTGGCCCACGATGTTGGCGGTCACATCCGAACGATTTCCCAAAGGCGGCGCCGTGGCGATCGGCCTGATGGGTGGCATTGGCATGTTATCGGCCGGAATGCTCGGGTCGCCAGCGATTGGCTTTCAGCAAGATTACTACGCGACGCACAAGCTCGAACAGCTTAATAACGACACGTACGAGCGATACGTTGCCCGCGCGCCGGCCGCGACGGTTGGCGGCATCGGCACACCGGAAGAGAAATCGTTCTTGACGTTCAAGTCGAATGGATTGGACGGCGTCAAAGTAGGAACACTTGAGGATAACGGTAAAGAACTCAACCGAGTGACGGAAATGTTGGCCACCGACCGCGCGAAAAAAGAAGCTGACTACAGCAAGCAGTTGGCCGAACACGAAGCGCTGGTGAAATGGTGGGATGATGCCAAAACGCACATTAACACCAAGGACGAAATCAAAGCTGCCAAAGATGAGAAAAAAGAATTGCCCAAGCAGGACAATGATTTTGTGCCGGCAGCCGGAATTTACGGCGGCAAAATGGCGCTGACGCTAACCGCCTACGTGCCCATGACCATGGCGGTGTTTTACCTGCTGTTGATCATCTACTTCAAAGCCACCGGCGGTTACAAAGCGTTGCACGTCGGTGACGAAGAAGCCGCGGGCGGAATCGCCGGGCCGATGGAAGCTTAGTCACGTCACAACGCGAATTTTCAAAGCCTTCACAATCGGCGAGCGAGCGAAAGCCGCTCGCCGATTTGCTGCGCGGTAACCGCGCCGGGGAAGTCGCGTGCGGATGGCGCCGCTGCACGATCGATCACCATGCCCGCCAGCGACTCCCACTGCTCAAAGCCCATCGACTGTCGCGGCCAGGCTTGCCGCTTCCAAATGGCGACCAGCAGCTCGCGAATCAAATAACGCGGTTGGCTGGCCAGCGGCCCGCAATCGATCCATACTCGATTAGCGAATTCCCGCTGCGGCACGTCGCGCGGTTCCATTTCGAATCGCACGTGCCGCTCGACCAGGCCAGTCACCAGGCCATCGATCACGCTTTGCGCCTCGGCGGCCAGCGTGCCGAGTCGCAGTAGCGAATCGACCACACCAGGGCTGAAATCGGCGGCCAGCCGGGGCAGCAGGTCGTGGCGAATACGATTGCGAGTCAGCTCGCGATCATTGTTGGTTAGATCGTGACAGTGCGGCTGGTTGAGTTGAGCCAAATAGTCGAGCACTTGCTGGCGGCGGACGCCAAGCAGCGGACGCACGAGGCTCACGACGGCGCCCAACGTACGCACGCGGCGAATTCCGCCCAGCCCCGCCAGCCCCGAACCGCGGATCACGTGGTGCAGCACGGTCTCCGCTTGATCGTCGGCGGTATGCGCAGTGACCAGGTAGCGGGCTGCCAATTGCTCGGCCGTCGCGCGCATGAATTGATAGCGCAACTGTCGGGCGGCCGCTTCCAGGCCGTTGCCGGCGGTGTCAAACGTAGCCGATGGATCGCGCGTGCCGACTTCGCACGGCAAATCCAGCTCGGCGGCCAGCGATTGCACGAACTGCTGATCCGCATCGGACGCAGCACCTCGCAGAGCATGATTGAAATGCGCCACAATCAGCCGGCCGCTGCCAGGCGTGAACTGCCAGAGACGGTGCATTGCCCGTAGCAGAGCCACGCTATCGGCGCCGCCGGAGACGGCCAGCAGAAGATGCCGCTGCCGCCAATGCTCGGCCGGCCAGGCGCGCAGCAAATGTTGTTCGAAAGGTAGCAGGTCCGTAGGCATGGATGCATTATAATCGTCACGCGCGACGGCAGTTGCCCAGGCGACTGTTTTCGCACGCAGTGCTGGAATTCCAATTCTTCGACGATGGCGGAACATCATGCGTCAATGGAAAAATGGCCTTCTGCCGGCGCTCGTCGGCAGCCTGTGGGTTGCGATCATCGCGCCTACGCGCGCGGCCGAAGAATCGCCGAGCGCCGCGCCGCCCTGGCAAGCGGCCGATCAATGCATCAATGAGGCCATCGCGCGCGGACAGTTGCCGGGCGCGGTGCTGTGCGTGGGCGACAGCAAACAGATTCTGTACCTCAAGGCCTATGGCCAGCGTGCCGTGCAGCCAGAAAAAGTGGCGATGACCGACGACACGATCTTCGATCTGGCTTCGCTCACCAAGCCAATCGCCACGTCCACCGCCGTGATGATGCTCGTCGAACGCAAAAAGATTGCGCTCTCCGACCCAGTGGCCAAGTATCTACCGGCCCTGGGCAACCACGGCAAACAGGCCGTCACCATCGAGCAACTGCTGCTGCATCGCGGCGGATTGATTGCCGACAATCCGCTGTCGGATTTTGACGCCGGCGGAAAAGCCGGGCTTGAGGCGATTTTTCGGCTGCCGCTCAAGTCGCCGCCGGGCGAGCGATTTGTTTACAGCGACGTGGGCTTCATCATTCTCGGCGAATTGGTGCATCAGGTCGACGGGCGCACGCTGGATCGCTTCACGCGCGAAGAGATCTTCGAGCCGCTCGGCATGAAGACGGCCGGCTACTTGCCGCCGAATGCGCTGAAGGCGCGGATCGCCCCGACGCAAAAACGCGGCGATCATTGGATGCAAGGCGAAGTTCACGATCCCCGCGCGTTTGCCCTGGGCGGCGTGGCCGGTCATGCGGGGTTGTTCGGTTCGGCCAACGACCTGGCGCGATTTTGCCAAATGCTGCTCCAGCACGGCGAGCTGGATGGCCGACGAATTCTCACTGCCGCAACGGTCAAAACCTGGACCACGGTCCGCTACTCGCCCGACAAAGCCGTCGGCCGCACCTACGGGTTTGACGCCGATACCGACTATTCCTCGCCGCGCGGGCCCATGACCAAGGGCCTTTCGTTTGGCCACACCGGCTTCACCGGCACTAGCTTGTGGATCGATCCCCAGTCAGATCGCTTTGTGATCCTGCTGGCCAGCGCCGTGCATCCCGACGGCAAGGGCAAGGTGATTGGCCTGCGTCGCGACGTGGCCAACTCAGTAGGAAAAGAGAGGTCAGGGGTCAGAGGTCAGGGGGCAGAGGTCAGGGGTCAGTGAAATAAGCATGGAAGCGACGCGCTGACTGTCGCAGTGAGGAATTTGATTCGCCCAAGTTCTGTTCCCTACTCTTTCTGCCCGCTGACCTCTGCCCCCTGCCCCCTTTTTTCTGATCCCTTGTTTCCCAACTGTGCGGCAAGAAGTACGGCTGCCTGCAAACTCTGCGCGCTGGCCGTGCCGCGCCAGGCGATATCGAACGCCGTACCGTGGTCGACGCTGGTGCGCGGCACCGGCAGACCAACCGTGACGTTGATGGCGGAGTCGAACGCCAGGGCTTTCAGCGGGATCAAGCCTTGGTCGTGGTACATGCACACCACGGCGTCGAACGCGCGTCGTCGCCAGGGCAAAAACGCGGTGTCGGGCGGCACCGGACCGGTGACATCCAAGCCGCGCGCCCGGGCCGCTTCGATGGCCGGAACAATCAATCGCTCTTCTTCGCCTTGGCCAAACAGTCCGTGTTCGCCAGCGTGCGGATTCAATCCGCACACCAGCAAACGTGGCGCACGACCGCGAATTCGCTGCATGGCTTCGGCCGTTAGCTCGATGACTTCACGAATTCGATCGACCGTCAGCAGCACCGGCACCTGATGGTAGCCGACGTGCGAGGTGACCAATCCGCAAGTCAGTTCGGCCGAGGTCATCAGCATGCACCAGCGATCGCTGTGCATTCGCTCGGCGAAGATTTCGGTATGGCCCGGGTAGAGATGCCCTGCGGCGTGCAGCGCTTCTTTATTGATCGGCCCGGTGGAAACGGCGTCCACTTGGTGCTCCAAGCCGGCGTCGATGGCGGCAATGATGTAGCGATAGGCCGCTTCGCCGCAACGGGCGTCGATCTGTCCTGGCGTGATGGCCGCTGCGTCGAGCAGCGCAAAGTCCAAAATAGCGGGCGAGTTGAGCTGGCTGTGACGTTCGGACCAATCGCGTGCGGCGACCACTGGCCAGTCGGTCGAAAACTCAAATTCCAGATGCGCCGCCACGCGCTGTAGCAGCGCGGCGTCGCCGAACACGATAGGCGTGCATTCGGCGGCGATTTGGCGATTGGCCAGCAGCCGCAGGCAGATTTCCGGACCGATGCCGGCCGCGTCGCCCATGGTGACGGCGATTCGCGGCTTGTGGCGCGGACCTGTGGAATGAGAATGGGACGCCATCGCGGCCTGCTATTTCGGCTTGCAATGGCTGAGTGCAATCAGCCCATAGCTGGTGGCCAAGTTGGCATCATCTTCCAGCCAGCGTTTATTGGCGTTAGCCCACGAGCCGTCTGGCTTTTGGGCTTTTGCTAGTTCGGCGGTTAACTCGGCGCGCCAGTCGTGGCTTTTGCCGGCGTCGTCAACGAATATGTCTTTGCCGTAGGCGTCGAGCGCCTTGGCAAATGCCTGATAGTAGTAATACAAGCCGGCGTTGCCCATGCCGGGGTTGTCTTCGCCCATGCCGGGATTTTGCGTGAGCGTGTAATGTTTTTTGAGCCAGCCTATGGCGGCGATCACGCGTGGATCTTCGGGGCCGAGGCCGGCGTACACCATGCTTTTCAGACCGGTGTAAGTCATCGACCCGTAGCTGCGCAGGTTGCCGTTGCTGGCTTTGCCGGCCTGACTGACGCCGCCAGCGGCCGGGGTGTAATAAAAACCGCCGTCGTTGGCTTTGGCCAGTCCAGTGGTGTTGTTGGGACCGTCGAGATTTTGACTTCGCGAGACGAAGACCAGAGCACGCTGGATGGCTTCATCGTTGGGACCATTGCCGGCTGCCTTGAGCGCGTCGAGCATGAAGCTGGTGTTGGACAGATCGGGGCGCGATTTGTCCGAGCCGCCGTAACCTGCGCCACCCCAGCGCGAGTCGGCGCGATCGATTTTATTGGTTGGTCCCCATTGCTCGCCCTTGAGGTATTTATCTCCGCCGGTGAGTATTTGTTTATACTTGCCGTCTTTGTTCGCTGCGGCGAAGGCGACCATGGCCATAGCGGTTTCGTAATTTTTGTGCGTGCTGTCTTTGGAGCAGATCGAACCATCGTCGCGGACGAAGGTTTCCAGATACTTCAAGCCTTTGGCGACGACCGGATCGACGGGCGTGCGTCCGGCATCCAGCAGACCGGTCAGCACCACCGAAGTGATGGCTGGCCCGGTGGCTTTGCTCCACGAGCCGTCTTCGGCCTGCTTGCTGGCCAGATAACTGGCCGCCTTTTCGACCGTGGCCGAATATTGCTTTGCGTCGGGACCTGCCGCCTGGGCAGACAGATTCATCAACCGGCTGCCGGCGACCAGCGCCGCAACCGTCAAAACGAGCTTTCGCTTTCCGAACATCTTCGAACTCCGTGAAAAATGACGCGAGGGACGCGCACCCCAGATATTATGGAACCGCGACAACCAACTCCGCAAGCCGCTGGAAACGCCGCCACGACGATCCGACGGTCTGTCGGACCTGATTTCCGCCCGACAGACGAAGCATCGCGCCGCGGTTTTGGCATTATCACCGCAGACGTCCGCGGCGGCACTTTTTTCGTCTTTCAAGGCGGTTTTTTGCGCCAATTGGCGTCCGTGGCAGTTCCGACCCGCTGCTGCTCCGCTTGAGAGCCTGCGCGGCGGGCAGTATGATGCGTAGGCAATTCGGCCCGGTCAAATGGGAAGCGCCGGCGGCGATGGACCGGTCGTCAAAAAACAAAATATTCGTGAATCGTGGCGGATGGGCGAGCAGTTATGAAAGCATTCGACGCCACACGGCTGTACTTTGATCGCGCGGCCGATCAAATCGATCTGACCGCCAACATGCGTAAGTTGCTGCTGACCGCCAAGCGCGAAGTGCAGGTGCAAATTGCCGTCGAGATGGATAGCGGCGAACTATCCACGTTTATCGGCTACCGGGTGCAGCACAACAACGCGCGCGGGCCAATGAAGGGCGGATTGCGCTACCATCACGAAGTGGACCTCGACGAAGTTCGCTCGCTGGCCGCGCTGATGACCTGGAAGACGGCCGTGGTGAATCTGCCCTACGGCGGTGCCAAAGGCGGCATCGCCATTAATCCGGCCAAGCTCAGCACGCGCGAGATGGAGCGGATCACACGAAAATTCGTGGACGAAATTCACGACGTGATCGGCCCAGATAGCGATATCCCCGCGCCGGACATGGGCAGCAACGCCGAGACGATGGCCTGGATCATGAACCAGTACAGCAAGTATCACGGCTTCAGCCCTGCGGTGGTGACGGGCAAACCGGTCGAACTGTTCGGTCTGCCAGGGCGCGAAGAAGCCACGGGCCGTGGCGTCGGCATCTTTGTCATCAAACTGCTCGGCAGGTTGAATCGCAAAGCCAAAGATATGCGCGTGGCCATCCAGGGATTCGGCAACGTCGGTTCGCACACCGCTAAATTTTTGAGCGACGCGGAGATTCCGGTCATCGCCGTCAGCGATGTCAGCGGCGCGTACCACCGGGCAAGCGGCCTCGATATTCCGGCCATGCTGACGTATTCGCTGAAAAATCAAAACACGCTGCAAGGCTACACCGGCGCCGACAAAATCAGCAACGCGGAATTATTAGAGTTGCCCTGCGATATGCTGATCCCGGCGGCGCTGGGTGGCGTGATCACCGCCGAAAACGTCGAGCGAATCAAAGCGCCGATCATCGTCGAGGCGGCCAACGCGCCGGTCTGGCCGGACGCCGATGCCGTATTGGAGCAGCGCGGCACGCTGGTTTTGCCGGATATTTTGGCCAATGCCGGCGGCGTGACGGCCAGTTATTTCGAATGGGTACAAAACCGGCAGCATTATCAGTGGGGGCTGAACCGCGTTCGCCAAGAACTGGATCACGTGCTGTCCGACGCATTCGAGCGGGTATGGGATATTTCCAAACAGCGCAAAGTTTCGCTGCGTACCGCCGCATACATTCTGGGCATTGGCCGCGTGGGGCGAGCAACCGTGCTAGGGGGCATTACATGAGCGACGAAGCGATTTCCGACGACACCCTGCGGGCGATTCCGCTGTTTCGGCAAATGAACGAAACCGAATTGCATCAGATCAAAGAAATCTTTTACGTGAAGTCGTTTCCGGCCGGCGAACTGATCGTCAAGCAAGGCGAGCGCTCGCGCATCCTATGGGTGCTGCTCAAAGGGCAATGCGAAGTCATCAAAGAGGCTGGCGAAGTCGGCCCGCGCGGCGATGTGGTGCTCGATACGTTGGAACCCTACGCCCATTTTGGAGAAATGTCGTTCTTTGGCACCTCTCCGCACTTGGCGAATATCAAAGCCAAAACGGCCATCAACGTGATTTGCATTCCGCACGCGGAGTTCAACGACTTGGTGCAAGACGGCGTCTCGGCGGCCTACAAAATTGCCTACAACGTGGTCGATTCGCTGGCCGACCGGCTACGGCGGATGGATCAATGGGTGGCCGATCTGCTGTCCGATCAAGAATCCAGTCAGAACGCCAGCACCGAATGGTCCACCTTCCGCCAGAAAGTATTCAAAGAGTGGAATTAGAGCGGGGAGGAGAGAGGCGAACGGATCAGTGGGACGAAAGGGGCGAGGGGGTTTCGAAATTCACTCCGCCGAAGCCACTGCCCACGACACTTGAGCCACGCGGCTCTCCTCTGCAACTTCCAATTTGGCTATTGAATTTCCAGATCGACCTACAACCTCCGCCCCTCTCGTCCCTTCCGCCCCTCTCACCCTCTCTCCCGGCCCCATGTTTGCTCGTCTGAAAATGTACTGGACGATCCTGCGGATCAACCTGGAAGAACGGTTGGTGTATCGCGGCGATTTCATGCTCGGCACGCTGATGCGATTTCTACCGATCGTAACGCAAATCTTTTTGTGGAAGGCCGTGTTTGCCGGCAGTAAGAAACAGACGATCGGCAACTATACTTACGAAGAGTTCGTCGCGTATTACCTGATGACCATGATCGGGCGGGCGTTTTCCAGCATGCCAGGCTTGGCGTCGGGCATTTCTCGCAGCATTCGCGATGGCACGATCAAGAAGTTTTTGATTCAGCCGGTCGATATGGTTGGCTTCTTGCTGGTCAGCCGGATTGCCCACAAGTTGGTGTATTACCTGGTGGCGGCGCTACCGTTTGCATTGGTGTTTTTCTTGTGCCGTAGCTACTTTCCGGGCTGGCCGCCGGCACCGCAATTGGCTGCGTTTTTTGCGTCGCTAGTGATGTCGTTCATGATTGGCTATTACCTGGAAGCGACGCTGGGGATGATTGGCTTTTGGTTTTTGGAAGTCAATTCGCTGCTGTTCGTTTACATGCTGTTCAGTTTTTTCTTTTCGGGCCACATGTTTCCACTGGATATGCTGCCAACTCCGTGGAATTATTTGGTGCAGATCACGCCGTTTCAATATCTGGCGTACTTTCCGTCGGCCGTGTTTCTGCAAAAGATCACGGGCGACAAGCTGGCCATCGGCCTGGCGATGCAGGTGAGCTGGGTGTTGTTTTTTTACGTCTGTAGTCGCGTAGCGTTTTTGCGCGGCATCCGACGCTACAGTGCCTTTGGTGGTTAGATGCCGGCGGGCCTTTGGCGGTTAACAGAGACTGAATGATGATTTCGCATCGCCCCTCGTACTTGCGTGTGTTTCTGACGTTTGCGCGCAACAGTCTGGTGCGCGACATGACGTTTCGCGCCAATTTCATCATCGACTGTGTTTCCAGCATGTCGTGGATGCTGATGAATTTGGGCTTTTACCTGTTGGTGTTCAAATTTACGGACGAAATTGGCGATGGCCCCGACAGTTGGCATAAGTTCGAATTTTTTGTGTTCTTGTCGACCGGCCTGTTCATCAACAGCTTGGTGCAGGCGTTCTTCATGCCCAACACGGAAGAGTTCAGCGAGATGATTCGCACCGGAGGTCTGGACTTTGCGCTGCTCAAGCCGATCGACACGCAGTTTTTGATTTCGCTGCAAAAGGTCGATTGGTCGGCGTTGTCGAACTTTGTGTTTGGCGTGCTGCTGCTGGTCTACTCGTTGTTCAATCTCGCCTCTTGGCCGAGTCTGGCCGGCGTGCTGCTATACCCGCTGTACGTGCTGTGCGGCGTGGCCATCATGTACAGTCTGATCATTGCGCTGGCGGCCACCAGTATTTGGCTGGGACGAAATCAGAATCTGTACGACTTTTGGTTTTATATCACCAATTTCTCGCGCTATCCGCTGGAAATCTACGCGCCGTTTCAAGCCTTGCAGCTTGTGTTTACGTTTGTGGTGCCGGTGCTGGTCGTGGTCAATGTGCCGGCGCGGCTACTGGCCAAACCGCTGGCGGCCAATCAGTGGCCGCTGGCCGTATTTGCGCTGGTCGCTACGGCTGGCAGCCTGTTGGCGTCGCGCTGGTTGTTCAACCGCGCGCTCTATAGTTACCGCAGCGCCAGCAGTTGAGCAGGGCCGCACGTCTGTGCCCGGCTACCGTAGCGGTGCCGCGTTATGTTAGGCTGAAAGACAGTCAACCGCAGGCGTTGAGAATTCGTGGGACGTTAACCGGCGCGCGGCGGCATTGCCGCGCACGATCCGACCGAGGATAGAACCGATGAAATTACGATGTGTGTTGTGCGTGGCGCTGGGTTTAGCGCTGGCAATGATGATCGCCTGCGCCACCGCGGCGAACTCTTGGGCGGCGAAATCCGAGACGGCGGACCAAGCGGGTGACTACAAAACCCTTTACGTCCAGTGGCGCAACGTGGTCAGCCGCGTGCAAGCGCTCAGCACCCAGATGGCGGTGGTCGACAAGGAGCAGCGCGATCGGTTGCAGCAGGAAGGCCTGGCGCTGATCGCGCAAGGCAACGCGCTTTCGATCCAGCTCAAAGCAGCGGCCGAGCATGCCCTGCCTGTCACATCCAGCGATACGCCGGAAATTGTCGAACTGTTGCGCAACATGGCCGGCGCCGCGCTGCGGGACGACGAATTTGATGAAGCGAATCGGCTCGTCAAGCTGATGGTCGACAACGATCGGGCCAGCCCCGATACATTCAAGTTGGCTGGCAAAGCGGCGTTCTGTGTGGACGATTTTCCGCGGGCCGGCGCGATGTTTGCCAAGTCGGAGTCGGTGATGGAAGATACCACGCGCGGCGCGTTTGTCGTGCCGCTCGAAAACGGTGAGCAGGACAAATGGTTGCGCGAACTGGAATTTCGCCGCCAAGACGCCGCTGCGCCGCGGGGCCAAGAAAACCCGCAGGTCAAAATCAAAACCAGCAAGGGCCCGATCGTTGTCGAGTTGTTCGAAAACCAAGCGCCCAACACCGTGGCCAATTTCATCTCACTGGTGGATGCCAAAAAATATGACGGCACCAAATTCCACCGCGTGATTGCCGGCTTCATGGCACAGGGCGGCGATCCACTGGGCAATGGCACCGGCGGACCGGGATACGCCATTGCCGACGAGAGCGAGCTCGACGATCATCGCGATCATTTCCGCGGTTCGCTCAGCATGGCGCACGGACCGAGCAAAGATTCCGGCGGATCGCAGTTCTTCATGACCTTCCGTCCCGCTCCAAATCTCGATGGACAACACACGGTGTTTGGTCGTGTGGTTGAAGGCATCGAAGTTTTGGCGCGGCTCAACCGCGTCGAAGGCGAAAAGCCACCCGTACCGCCAGACATCATCGAAACCGCCACGGTCATTCGCCGCCGCGACCACGCTTATCAGCCGCAAAAGTTCGGTGCTCGGTAGCGGATCGACCCGTTTGACGTCTGTGCCGTGATGGCGTAATCGTCATCTTCGTTACCATCGTCGCCGCGGCCGGCAGGGTTGGCGTCACGAGTGGCGTTCGCGAAACCGGCAATAACCTATGCTTGTGCAATACGGCACGCGCCATGCCGCGGGCTGTTTTGTGCAAACCACGGCGACCATTCGGAACCGAACTCGTGCGATCCCTTCGATTTCAACTGCTGGTGGCCACGCTGGCCGCAGCCTGCGCTGCGTCACACTCTCTCCATGCGGCCGAGGCTTGGACGATGTCCGCCGAGATCAAAGGGCAGGCGGTTGAAGCCACGCCGCTAGTCTGGTCGGAGAGCATGCTCGCGCTGCTCGCACGCGATGGGCGGTTGCTGCAAGTCAAACCGGGCGACGTCAAGAATTTTCGCAAGACCGCCAATACCTTCAGTCCGCTGACGGCGGCCGAGATGCGCGATCTGCTGCAGCGCGAACTTGGATCGCGATTCGAAGTTAGCGGCACCGGACATTACCTAATTGCTTGCCCCCTGGGACAAAAAGATCGTTGGACGGAGCGGTTCGAGGAGTTGTATCGCTCGATGTCGCAGTACATGACGGTCCGCGGTTTTGCGATGCGTACGCCGCAATTTCCGCTGGTGGCCATTGTCTGGCGGACGCAGCCTGAGATGTTGCAATATGCCTCGCGAGAAGGCGTGAACATTGGCCAAGGCGTGCTCGGATATTATTCGCTGGGCAGCAATCGCGTAACCTTGTTCGATCAAGGCGGCGGTCATGCCGATGGCGCGGAATGGCAACGTAATTTTGCCACCGTCGTCCACGAAGCCTGCCATCAGACGGCGTACAACACTGGCATTCACAACCGCTTTGCGCCTCCGCCCAAGTGGGTGGCCGAAGGTCTTGGCACGCTGTTCGAAGCGCCGGGTGTTTGGAATTCCTCCCTGTACACAAAACAGTCGGATCGCATCAATGCGGGCCGCATGAGTGACTTTCAGCAACTGGCGGCCAAAGGCTTGCCCGCCGGCACGCTGGCGGAGTTGGTTTCGTCCGATCGCTTATTTGCCCAAGATGCCAACGCCGCGTATGCGATGTCGTGGGCGTTGACCTTTTACCTGGTGGAGACGCAGCAGGCGGAATACGCCAAGTATCTGGCGAAAACGGCCGCGCTGCCGCAGTTCGAAATCTATTCGTCCGCGCGGCGGATGTCCGACTTTACGGCCAGCTTTGGCGAACTGAAAATGCTCGAAGCACGTTGGCTGCGCTACATGCAAGGTTTGAAATAATCGTCGCCTGCGGAGATAAGCAGCGACTAACGCAAGGCCGGTAACGTCGATTGCGCTAATGCCGGGCGGCCGAGCTCTTGCAGCAACGCCAAACTGCCGGCATGACTCGGATCACGGGCCAATGCCTGGCGGACGCTTTGCGTGGCGTCGTCTTTGAGGCCAGCCAGCGATTGCGCCTCGGCTAGCCGATAGAGCAGGTCGGGGTCTGGATCGCCCTTTTGCGCCGCGGCCTGGTAGCTTTCGACCGCGTCCAAATTGCGACCCAGCGCCACCAACGCCAAGCCTTGTAAAAACAAGACTTGCTTGGGCTCTTCGCCGGGCGGATAGGTATCGACCAGGCTTTCGAGCGTGGAGAGCGCCCGTTGCGGGCGGTCGAGTCGACGATAGATTTCCGCCGTGAGCAGCAGCAGTTTGGCATCGGCTTTTTGGTAACTGAGTGCGCGCTGCGCGTCGGCCAGCGAAGCTTCGTTGAGGCCGGCGGCAAAGTTCACGCGGGCGCGCAGCGTCCAAGCCGCGGCCGATTGTGGCGAAAGATCCAGCGCCTGATCGGCCCGATGCCGAGCTTCTTCGAGGTGTCCGGCCGCTAGATGCATTTCGCCTACGCGAGTGCAGAGGTTGGCATCATCGGGCGAAATTCGATTGACTTCGTCGAGCTGCGCGATGGCGTTGAGCGTGTCGCCACGGTGCCACAGCGTTTCCGCATATTGGCGCCGCGCATCGATATCGACAGGGCAGGCCTTCACGGCGTCGGCATACAGCCCTTCGGCCGCCGACCAGTCGTTGCGATCGATGGCGCCGGCCCCGCGTTGCGAAAGCTGCCGCGAGTTGGCCACTTGCTTGGAAACCGGCCCCTGATGCGTGAACATCGCGCAGCCCGGCGCGGACAGCAGACAAACCAGCGCCAGCAGGCGCCAGCGCCACGCGGCTGGGCAACGTTTCTCAGGGCATCGCGACATGGCACGCCAAACGGTCTTACCGGACAGTTGAGTGGGCAGACAGTACCAGAACGGGCAACAACCGGCAATGTCGGCCAGTATGAGCCCGCCCATTTTCTTATCGGTCGGCGCCTTGGCGATTGGCCGGCAAGGCCGAATAATAGGTGCTGGCAATTTGTGCCGCTTGCTAGCAAGCGATTGGCAGTTCTTTTTTCCGGAGTTATGGCCTGATGGCGTTGTTCGATAAAGCTGGCATCCGCTTTCAATATCCCGAGAATTGGACGCTCGACGAATCCGACGCGCTCGGTGGGCAGCGGTCCGTGGCGCTCTACACCCCGGGCGGCGGCTTTTGGTCGGTGATCATTCATCCGCCGGGCGAACACATCGAGCGTCTGCTCGATACTGCCGTCAAAGCCATGCGCAAAGAATACAAGGAGTTGGACGTCGAGCCGGTCATTGAAAATCTGGGCGATGTCCAACTTGAAGGCTACGACTTGAACTTCTACTGCCTGGATTTGACCAATTCCGCGCTGCTCCGCGTGGCCCAATCGTCAGATGCCACGCTGCTGATCATGTATCAGGCCGAAGACCGCGAATTCGACGCAATCGGCAAGGTATTCCAAGCCATCACAATCAGTCTATTGCGCGAGTCGACGGTGACCTACTGAGGTCGCGCCCTCCGAGCAGGTCGCACTGAACACGAATCGCCGTGAGACCACGATTACAGTAGGCTCAAAAACTGACCGACGGTCAGTCCCGCCTGCTCGATTTGGATAAGTAGCAGTCCCTTGCCGACCGATTTGCCACTGTGGACCGGAATGGAAAGCCGGTTCGGCCATCCCGCTTTTTTCAAGATGTGATGACTTCCTTTGATCCGCGCGACGATGAAACCTGCTTTCTCGAACGCAGCCACGGCTTGCCTCCCTGAAACTTGCGGCAGCTTAGCCATTCACCAAAATCCATTTGCACGTCGCGTTCTGGGGAACGGCATATTCCGTAATCCAGGGAATGGGCAAGCCATCTTCTTCGTAAGACTCCACGACACCAAGTATGGCATCTCGGACGTTGGCAATGGCCTCGTCGAACGAATCCCCGCAACTGCCAGTTCCCGGCAGATTCAAAACGATGACCGAAAACCCGCCATCCGCATCGGGTATCACGGCCACATGAGCGCGGTACGACTTGGGGTTGTTACGGACTTCACCAAATTTAAGATCTCGATCCGAGTCAAATGCAGTCGACATGTAATTCTCAATCTCCTTTAGGCATCCATGTGTTTTGCGACAATTCGATGCGAGCCTAAAATCTCTCCGTTCCAAACAATTTCGAATGCATAAGCTCCTGGGCTTGCGACAGGCAACCGCGGCAGCGCGGCGACGATCTCAACCGTCGCCAATCGATCTCTGCACCGAATGGCCACCGAACTTTCGAACAACACGGCGTTCAATTGCAAATTGACGAATTGCATCAACAATTCAGTGTAATCGACAACGTCCGTCAAGCTGATGTAAGCGTAAGAAGTTTCCGACATCCCGCCAGAAACGAACCTATTCCTGGTTCCGTCTGGATGCTCGATTTCTTGGGAGAAATTGGAATTCGGCCTGATCGTAACATGATTGACCGTGTTGGCGATAACTTTTCCGCCGCCCATGAGTTCATAGACATGCTCGGCCAGCACCAAGGCTTGCAAATGGGGCTTCACGCAATCAACTCCAACGCCGCAAAAACGGAAGTCGCGCCGCGGCGTGGTCGCAATCCATCGTGCCCAATCTCATATTTTACATACCACAACTGCGACGACCGATTCCGTGAACACGATCAACTTCGTCCCGAGCTAGATTATACCGCCAGAATCAAGGCTCCAACAATCGACAGCGTCGGCCGGGCTGGGAATTCGGATCGACGATCAGATTGGCTGCCGGCGACGTTGTTTGAATGCCGCTGATTTTTCAAACTTTGAACGTGCTAGCATTGAACGTGTAAAAGTTACAATCCGCGACGGTTCCAGAAGCCTAAGATTTAGGCGTCGTGGGCAAAAAACTTTGCCGTAATTCGCCGAAGAAACCAGCAATCTTGTGTAACGCGGCTCAAGTTTGGACGCGGTGCTGACGAGTTGGCACGACGAGTGCTTTTAGGACAGTCGCAGAAACGATTGACCCAGTCGGCTCGGCTCGAAGCTTTGGACGCAATCGAGTCGGGCCGGTGACCTGCCGATCATACTGCACCGTGAATCTAAGCTCACAATGTCGCCCACGGCGACCATCAGGCCCACCACGGGCGCAACGGTTTTTCACGGTCGATGGGCCCGGTTGGCTGCTGTTCCCGCACAGCCAACCGGGCCTTTTTTATGCGCTGAGCGCATCACGTGCCGTGGCCAGCAGCGCCGCCCAGCCAATCTCGGACGCCGCTTGGCAGGCCGCTCGCCGGCTGCCGGAAAAAGCGAATTTTGCCCTGCTTTTCTGCCTGCTACTTGCTGCCCGGCGGGATTTTTCGACAATGGCAATCGCCGAGCAGCTAGCATGTTGCCAGCGTGCAAAACGTCGCCAAGTGGTCCTCTGTCGAGAATTTCGATGACTGGTTTTGAATCTACGCCCGCACTTTTGGCACACGTGGATGCCGCGGTGATCGACGGCCAGCTCACGGCCGAGGCGGCCAAGAATCTGAAAATCTGGCTGACCGAAGCCCGTTACTCGGCCTATGTGCCGGCCATCAGCCAACATATCGAGCAAGCCAAGTGGCTGGCGCTGGACGACGCGTTTTGGACGGTGATTCCGTTTGGCACCGGCGGTCGTCGCGGCAAAATGTATCCGTTTGGCTCGAACACCATCAACGATCGCACGATTGGCGAAAGCGCGCAGGGGCTGGCCGATTACGTGCTCGCCAACCCGCCAGCCGGCGCGGAATTGTCGTGCGCCATCGCTTACGACACGCGGCATCGCTCGCGGCAGTTTGCCGAACTGTGCGCCGGCATCATGGCTGCGGCCGGTTTCAAAATCTGCTTCTTGGACGGCTATCGCAGCACGCCGGAACTTTCGTTTGCAGTGAGATTCCATCGCTGTGCCTGCGGCATCATGGTCACCGCCAGCCACAACCCGCCCAGCGATAACGCCGTCAAAGTTTACTGGAGCACCGGTGGGCAAGTGCTGCCGCCACACGACAAAGGCATTATCGAAGGCGTGATGGGCTGCGGCGAAATTCGCGTGATGCCGTTTGCCGACGCCGTCGCCGCCGGCAAAGTGGTGATGTGCGAAAAAGAAACTGATACCGCATACATTGCCGCCGTGGCCGGACAAGCGCTGCCCGGCGCACGCAACGTGAAAATCTTATATTCGCCCCTGCATGGCGTGGGCGCTTCGGCCGTATCACCGGCGCTGGCGGCCGATGGCTTTAACGACGTGGAACTGTTCGGACCGCAGGCCAATCCCGACGGCGATTTTCCCAACGTTCCGGGGCATGTTTCCAATCCGGAAAATCCGGCCGTGTTCGATTCGATCATCGCCCAAGGCAAAACTACCGGCGTCGAACTGATTCTGGCCAGCGACCCGGATTGCGACCGCCTCGGCTGCGCCGCGCCGCTGACACTTAAATCGACTGACTGGGGCACATTTACCGGCAATCAGATTGGCGCGCTGCTGACCGAATACGTGCTGGCCGCGCGCCGCAAAACGGGCTCGCTGACTCCGCAGCATTACGTGGTCAAAACGCTGGTCACCACCGAAATGATTCGTCGCATTGCCGACGCGTACGGCGTGCGGACCGAAGGCGATTTGCAAGTCGGTTTCAAGTACATTGGCCAGATGATGGATCAGGCGGGGCCGGAGAAATTCGTCTTCGGTGCGGAAGAATCGCACGGATATCTGGTGGGCAGTTACGCGCGCGATAAAGATGCCGCCGTGGCCGCCATGTTGCTCAGCGAACTGGCCGCGGTCTGCAAACAGAATAATCAGAGTCTGCACGAAAAACTCGATGCTCTGTATTGGCAGTACGGGTATCACTGCGAGCGAACGGTTTCGGTGACGATGCCGGGCTCGCAGGGCATGAAAGACATGCTCACCGTGATGGCCCGGTTCCGCGCCACTCCGCCGGAAACGTTGGCCGGCATCGCCGTGGCGGCAATTCGCGACTACGCCTCCGGCACCAGCACTCACCCCGGACAGTTGCCGCAACCGATGGGCGGTTCGCGCGGCGATATGGTGATTCTCGATCTGGCCGCCGACGGAAATTACGTAGCCGTGCGCCCGTCCGGCACCGAGCCCAAGATCAAGTTTTACATGTTCACCTTCGAGCCCGCCGAGCAACTGCACAGCCTGGACGACGCCAAACGCGACATGGGCCAGCGGCTGACGCAAATGCATCAAGAGTTGGCCAAATTCGCGGGCATCTGAGCGTTTCTGGCCTGCGATTGCCACTGCTTATGACGCAACGTCGGACGCGGAACATGCTCGGTTCTAATTCGCAATTGCGCCGTCCATCGATTGGCGTGATGCTATCTCCCGTGATCTTCACTCGAGAGTTCTCGTCGAAAACGACGAATCGCTCTTGCACGTTTTAGCCGTTTTTAGGAATCTCCGAAAAAATCGTTGGTCTTAATCCGTTATTCAGATAGGCTGCAATAAGATTACTGAGTCGAAGCAGCCGGACAGGGCACACGGGACCATCGGCCGACGCCATCACTCGATGTCGCGTCGGTCCGGAGAGTGACTGTTCGGCCGGGGTAATCACATCTTTTTCGAGGCCGGTTCAGCCCAACATTTTTTGGCCAACAGCCATGGCGTTTCGCTCTGCGCGCTGATCCTCGTTCCGCCGAGGTTTCGCACGGTCGATCGCTGCTGCTGGCGGTCAATACTCAGTTCATATCGCGGACGAGAACCGGCGCACAATCGCGCTTCGCGCAGGAGAACAGGCATGTCTATTACATCGTGGCTGCAGCAACATCTTAACCTTCGGAACAAGACAACTCGCACCGGTCGCACACGGCGGCCAAAACTGGAATCGCTGGAATCGCGGCAACTGATGGCCGTGCTAGCGCCCACACCGTTCTACTCAGTGGATGGCGCCGGCAATAACTTGCTCCACGCCAGTTGGGGTAGCACCGGAACCGATCTGATTCGCACCGTGGCCGCGCAATATACCGATGGCATCTCGACGCCCGCCGGCGCCGCGCGGCCCAGCGCCCGCCTGATCAGCAACACGCTGGTCTCGCAGTCGGACAGCATTCTCAACAACCGTTACATGTCCAACATGGTTTACGCCTGGGGACAGTTCATCGATCACGATATCGATCTGACGTCCGGCGGCACGCCTACGCAGTCGTTCAATGTGGCGGTGCCCACCGGCGACGCCAGCTTCGATCCGAACGGCACCGGCACGCAGGTGATTCCGCTCAGCCGATCGGAATACGATCCGGCCACCGGCACGAGCACTGCGAATCCGCGGCAGCAGATCAACGACATTACGTCGTACCTGGATGGCTCGATGATTTACGGCTCGGACGCCACACGCGCCGCGGCGCTGCGGACCATGGTCGGCGGTAAATTGAAAACCAGCGACGGCAACTTGCTGGGACTCAACACGGCCGGCTTGGCCAACGCCAACGACACGCACCAAACGGCCGACAACCAATTGTTTTTGGCCGGCGACGTGCGAGCGAACGAGAACATCGAGCTTACGTCGCTGCAAACGCTGTTCGTGCGCGAGCACAATCGGCTGGCCGATCAACTCGCCAAGAGCAATCCCCGGCTGACCGATGAGCAGATCTACCAGCAAGCCCGCAAGTTGGTGATTGCCGAAGTGCAGGCCGTGACCTTCAACGAGTTTTTGCCGGCGCTGCTCGGTCCGAACGCCATTACGCCGTATCGTGGCTACAACCCCAACGTAAATGCCGGCATTGCCAACGAATTTTCGACGGCCGCGTTCCGGTTTGGGCATTCGATGCTCGGCGACGATGTGGAATTTCTTTCCAACACCGGCGCCGAAGTGGCCGACTCGGTCGAACTTAAGGATGCGTTCTTCAATCCCAACGTCGTCAAGCAGACCGGCATCGATCCGCTACTGAAGTATCTGGCCAGCGATAACGCGCAAGAGGTCGACATTCATGTGGTCGATAGTTTGCGGAATTTCTTGTTTGGCGAGCCCGGCCAAGGCGGTTTGGATTTGGCGTCGCTCAACATTCAGCGCGGCCGCGATCATGGCCTGGCCGACTACAACTCGGTTCGCGCGGCCTACGGTTTGCCCAAGGTGACCAGCTTTGCTCAGATCACGTCGGACGTGAGCTTGCAGCAGAAATTGCAATCGCTGTACGGCAACGTCAACAACATCGATTTGTGGGTGGGCGGACTGGCCGAAAATCACACGGCCGGCGGCAGCCTAGGACCGACGTTTACGCGGATCATCGCCGATCAATTCCAACGCCTCCGCGATGGCGATCGGCTATGGTATCAAAACTCGCTCTCCGGCCCGCAGTTGGATCAAATCCAGCACACCACGCTGGCCGATATCATCCAGCGCAACACAGGTCTGACCAACCTGCAAAGCGATGTGTTCTTCTATCGCACGGGCGTCAGCGGCCAGGTCTTCGCCGACGTCAACGCCAATGGTCGGACCGATTTGGGCGAGCGCGGCATCGCTGGCCGCACCATCCAATTGCTGGATACGGCCGGCGCGGTGGTGGCCACCACGCAAACCGATCGCGAAGGCCGTTATTACTTCGACCAGGTGGCGCTGGGCACTTACAAAGTGCATGAAGTTCTGCCGACCGGCGCCGCGCTAGGCACCAAAAACGATCTGACCGTCGCCGTCACGCGCGGGCAGTTGATCAACAACCAGAATTTTGGCGAGGCGGTCAAACGCAACGTTCCGCCCGTGGCGGGCGGCGTGGTTGGTGCGCCAACGCCTATCAACCTGGAGCAACTTTACGCCATGCTGGGGCAAGACACAGACAATAACCGTCTTCGCCCGCCACCACGTCCCGGCCTGTTCTTTTAAACATAATCGAAAATCGTGACACGCATCCTGCGGCCCACGCCTGAATTCGCTTTCGGGCGTGGGCCGTTGGCTTTCTTTCCCGCCGCTGCCAGCGTCTGTGGATCGACCATGCGGCACTGCTGCGATAACGCGAATCCGCGGCCATGACAAACGAGCTGGGCCGGCGAAGTAAGTGGCGAAAGCTTAGTTGAAACGAGCATTCCGACCGATGTTTCCAAGCGCGCATGTCGCAATGAATCGAAAACCGATCATGGGAGAAATTTCGTGACTTATTGCTTCAACAACGCGTGATCGGCCGCGCCGGCACTGAATTGCATTCCGCTTGCGCTGCCGCCAATCGCAACGCCCTGCGGCAGATCCAACCGGTCGGCACCGAGACTGCCGAGCAGCGTTTGCAGATAGTCTGGCGAGCTCACACGCTGCAGTTGATCCATGGCGTAGCGGCGGCGCGCCGCCAAATCCATCGACTTGAGCACGCGGCTCGAACGGTGTTCGGCCAGGAAGTGATCCAGATAATCGATATTCCGCTCCCAGAGTGAAACGTCGCGCTGTTGCTTGGTTTCCAAGCGTTGCCGATACCAATCGCTGCCGAGCAGGTAATCGCGAGTAAACATTTCTCGAAACGACGGATCGGCCAGCTTGCTGCCGCTGCGATCGTCCTCGACCATGATTTTCAGCAAGGCTTGCAGCGGCGGGCAGGCCAATTCATACGAGCCATCTTCGAAGTATTTGCTGGCCACGCGCTGCTGCGCTTCGGCAATGTAATTGACGCCATCGGCAAAGGCGTCCAAATCTTGCAGCTCGGGCTGGAGGATCGACTCATCGAAGATTTTGGACGGATTATCGAATACGCGGCCAAAGAACAGTCCCACAAAACGCTGCGTAATGCGGAAGCCCAAGCGGCTGGCCGGAATGTGTTGGCCGTTGTGAATGAAGTCTTTGACCGGTTCCAGCAACTGTTCTTGAATCAGCAACTCGGCGTCGCGCTCGGACGGCGTCATCCGGCACCAGACTTCCGGCACCAGCAGGCTCAGATCGTGGTCGACGCGCGTGTTCGGGCCGATGTGCCCCGCGGCAGTCGAAAAACCTTGCAAGCCGGTGAGGATGAAACTCACCAGCGAGTTGTTGAGATCCGTAATCGGCAGCAACGCATTGAACGGACTTTTGGTCAACGCGCCTTCGCTGCCGGCGGCGGTGGTCGAAGGACTTTTGCCGGTCAGCGAGCAAATGAAGTCCATGAACAGTTCGGGCAGCCGCTGATAATGAATCGGGCTGTAAACGGCCAGGCTGCGAATGCCTTTGGCACGTTCGGGCGGATTGTTGCGGCGGCCGAGCAGCACGGCGTTGACGGGCAAAGGCGGCGCGGCATTGGCCGGCACCGCGCGATGCAAGCGCGTCCCCATCTCCGCCACATAACGTTTGAGCGGCGTGACCAGATCCGGACGATCTTGCAGATAGCGCGGGTTCTTGGACGGCAGGCCATCCACAATTCGCGGCGCGGCCGAACACACCACGAAGCCGCTGCCGTCGTCGATCAGCGAACGCAACAGTTGCTTCATGGGCGGCGTGAATTTCTCCAGGTCGACCACGTACTTCGCCATCTCCTCGACTTGTTCGCATCCCAGTGGTTCGAAGTTGGAAATGAAATTATCCGGCCGCGAAAGATCCGCTTCGGTTTGCTTATCCATGCCGCGATGCACGGCTTCGTCGGGCCGCTGAAACAAGCGATATTCGCAGTTGGTGACAAACTTCAAACTCTCGGCATGATAGGCCGGATTCAAATGATCCAGCGCGCCGGTGGGCACCACCACCGACGCAGAAATATCGTCTTGCGTCTGAATTTTTTCGGCCGCGGCAAAATCCTGTCGCAGCTTGAAAGTGCGCCAGGCCATGTCGCTCTCCACGCCCACGCGCAGATACGTGCCGACCAATTTGCGGTTGTGGTATTTCAGTTCGTTGCCCGGCGCGCCGTTGACCACGTCCACGCTAAAATGCTTCCGCCAGTCGCCATTCCACTCCGGCTTTTGAAAGCGTTTGATGATGAACACCAGCGCGTAGACGTAGCTCGGAATCGATCGCAGCCAGGCGTTGTAATCCGCCGTGTAGCTGGGCGAGGGCGTGAGCAGTTTGATGGCGCTGCCCAGGCTGCGGCTGGGGTCCAGCACTTTGCGATTGGCGCGGCTGGCGTCTTCTTTGCCATCCGGCGCATCGGCGATGAAGCGGCCGGAAAAATCGCGATTGAAGATCACTTCGACCAGCGCGAAGTCGGTTTCTTTGTCGGCCACGATGATCGGACCAAACAACATGTAGTCGCTGAGCGATTTGCTGATTTCGCTCTTGCCGCCGCCGCTCACCGTACACGGTTTGTGGCAACTCACGCCCTCTGCGACGGTGCCAATCAATCGCCAGGTCGGCGACTCCGGATGCTTTTCCATCCGCAGTTTGTAGCCCGAGGGCGTCATGTAGACGTGGCCAGGCAGCAACGGAATCGACTTGCGGTTGCCATCGGTCGACTTCCAGTGGATGCATTGATCGTGCAGCGTGGCCACCGCATCTTCCGGAATGTAAAACAGCTCGCGAAAGTTTTTGTCGATGCCGTAGCCGGCCGCTTGCACGTCGATCCAGTCGGAATAATCGACCGCCAAATCTGCGAATGTACGCCAGTGCGGACTGGTGGCGCGGGCGTCGAAGTCATCGCCCAGGCTGTAGCTAGAAAACACCAACGCGCCGCCGGCGTGCTCTTCTTCGACATTGCCAAACAGATTGGCCGAATAGCTGATTTGCGTTTTGACTTCTTTTTTGCAGTAGCCGTAGTAATTGTCGGCGATAATCGTGACGATTACGCCTTCTTCGGTGCGGCAGGTGATTTTGAACGCCTGACCGTCGTTGTAGAGCTCCTCGTCGTCCTCCCAGCACATGCCGTGTTTCTTCTGCCAGTCACTGGCGGCGGTGACGTGCGGCAGACCGAGATCGCTTTTCTTGACTTGAGTCAGATGCGGCGCCAGGATCACGGCGCCGGTGTGGCCCGTCCAGTGTTCGACATCCAGCCCCGCATCGTTCTCCGGTAGAAACGGATCGCCAGCGTTACCAAAAATCGATTCCACGAAATCCAAGTTGCTGACCAACCCACCTGGCGCAAAGAAGCGAATTTCCATCCGCTTTTCGGACACCACGCCCGGCACGGCAGGGCAAACGATCGGCCGCAGCAGCAGCGACACAAACGTTGGCGCAGGCGCCGACTGGGCCGACGTGAACGGCAAGTTCAGAATACTTTCTGGCGGCCGCATCGCGCGACGAAGCAGTTCGACGTAAGCCGTCCGCGGCACGGCTTTCTTATCGGCCGGAATTGGCAGACCGCCTTTCACCACGCCAACCGTCGTCCGCCGGTCGCTGCGCGGATTGTGCAGCACGCCATTCTTTACGCGATACGATTCGACATACTCGTTGTGAAAATAGTTCTGGTCCAGCGGCAACGAAAGATCGCGGGCTACGCCGTGCCGATCGAGCGTAAACGTCTTGTCCGGCAAACGCAAATCGTCCGGCTCGGCGACGTCTGCAAAATGCGTTTGCAAAAATGCTTCGATCCGCTGATCGGCCGGGCAGCGGAGGTTCTCAACGAGACCGAGACGCTCGCAGTAATTGGCCAGTAGCCGTTCGGCATCGAACGACGCATCGCTCTGATCGCCTAAATGGCCTGGCGCCAGACCATTGCCGATCAATTGCAGATTGATGTAATTCCGCAGCCGCGGGCGTCGCGCATCGAGCGCCGCGGGAGTTTCATCACGTACAAAGCCACATGCTTGTTGGACTTCCTGCGACACGTCGATTGACCATTTCCGCCGAACTTCGGATGGACGTTTCCGCGTCGGCACCACGCCGCCGCACCCGCAAAAAACTCCGCCCATTCGGTCGCTAGTGACACGATGATTGCTGGTTTGTCAAACCGCGGGCCGCCCATTCACGGCCGCGTAAAGCGACAAGCTGAATGGGCATCGCGCGGTATGCTCTGTCATGGTTTGGCCGTGCTATTTTGCACTCCGCGAAGAACTGGAAACGCCGCCGGCAGCCGGAATGTAGGCCAGGTTCACGTAGTCCATGACCATTCGATTGGCATTGAAACGCCAGCCGAGCGTGGAAATGGCTCGTTTCATGCGGGCGATCCACGCTCGCGGCAGACCGTCGCGATCGCGATCGTAATAGCACGGAATCACTTCTTCACGCAACACGCGGTACAGCGATTCGCCGTCGCGTTGGTCGTGGAACTCGGTGTCGGAGTGCGTAAAACCTTCGCCAATGGCAAACCCGTTATTGCCTTCGTAGGCTTCTGCCCACCAGCCATCGAGGATTGAGAGGTTCAAACCGCCATTCAAAACCACCTTTTGTCCGCTGGTGCCCGAGGCTTCCAGCGGCCGCCGCGGATTATTCAGCCAGACGTCCACGCCTTGCACGAAGTGGCGACAGGTGTTGATATCGTAATCCTCCACGAATACCACTTTGCCGGCGAAGAACGGATCGTGCGTCAATTCGCTGATCCGCTTGAGCACTTGCTTGCCGGGCAGGTCGTGGGGATGCGATTTTCCGGCAAACACAAACTGAATGGGCGTTCGCGCGTTGCCAACCAATTTCGCAATGATGTCTAAATCCGAGAAGATCAGATCGGCCCGCTTGTACGTTGCAAACCGTCGCGCGAAACCAATGGTCAAGGTGTCCGTGCTCAAAGCGCGGCTGGACATCGTCACGAATTCGGCCGATTCGCCGCGACGGTGCGCCTGCCGGGCAACGCTGCGTCGGACGTAATCGATCAACCGCGATTTTAGCGCGTTGTGGGTTTCCCAAAGTTCGGCGTCGCTGACGGATTCGATGCGTTCCCAAACCTGGGGCTCGCCGCTGCGCTGCGCCCACTCTGGGCCCAAATGCCGATCGTACAGATCGTGCAGTTGCGGTGCCAGCCAGGTGTGCACGTGGACGCCGTTGGTGATGTGACCGATGGGCACATCGTCGGCCGCCTTGTTCGGAAACATGGGCGCGAGCATTTCTCGCGAGACTTGTCCATGCAAGTTCGAAACGGCGTTGGCGCGGCGTGAAGCCCGCAGCGCCAAGGCCGTCATGCAGAACGTCTCGTGCTGGTTGCCGGGATGCTCGCGGCCAATGTTCATCAGCGCGTCCAGCGAAAGTCCCAAGCGTTCGCGTAGCGGTCCGAGATGCTCTTCGATCAGATGCGACGAGAAACGATCGTGTCCCGCCGGCACCGGCGTGTGCGTGGTGAACACTACGTTCTGAGCGACGCGATGCAATGCATGATGGAAATCCAAGCCTTCCAGCAACATGCGTTGTTGAATGACTTCCAGCGTGGCAAACGCGCTGTGGCCCTCGTTGAGATGCAGCACGCTCGGCAAAATTTGCATCGCTCGCAGCGCCTTCACTCCGCCGACGCCCAACAGCAATTCCTGACGAATTCGGATGCGTTCATCGCCACCGTACAAGCGAGCGGTCAGCTCGCGATCTTCCGGGCGATTGCCTTCGATGTTCGAATCTAACAGCAACAGCGTGTTGCGGCCGACGGCTACCTTCCAGACCTGTGCGTGAATGCTGCCGGTACGTGTGTCGCACGTGACAACCAGTGGCTCGCCTCGGTGATTTAGCGCAGGCACCATCGGCAGCGCGGCCGGATCGTTGGTGATGTACTCTTCGTGCTGCCAACCGTGCATATCGGTACGCTGACGGAAATAGCCTTGGCTATAGAACAGGCCGATGCCGACCAGCGGAATGCCTAGGTCGGAAGCGCTTTTGATGTGATCGCCCGCCAGCACGCCCAAACCGCCCGAGTAGATCGGCAGCGATTCGTGGATGCCGAACTCGGCCGAAAAATAAGCGACCGGGCGCGACCAGAGCACACCGGCATGCGTGCCGCCCCAAGTGTTGCGTGAAGCCTTGTATTCGGCAAGGCGGCGGAAAGCGTGGTTGATGCGGCCGTGCAACACCATTTCGCGGGCGCGGGTTTCTAACTCTTGAAATGGCATTTGATCCACGAGCAGCCGCGGATTGTGCGCCAATTCACGCCAGCGGGTCGGCGAAAGCTCGCGGAAAATGGTGGTGCTTTCGTGATCCCAACTCCACCACAAATTGGCGGCCAGAGCGCGCGTGCGTTCATAAGTCTGGCTGAAAAATAGCGATTGCGCGCGCAGATCGGCAACCAGCGACGAAACTTGCCGCGCGGTGTCGACCAGGATCAGCGTTTCGGCCGGCGTGAAACTGCGGCGCTCGGTGGTCTGCACCACCAGCACGCCCTGCAGAACGCCCATATCGAGAATTGGTACGCCGAGAAACGAACGATAGATTTCTTCGCCGGTTTCCGAAAAGTATTTGTATCGCTGATGTTTGTCGGCATTGTCGAGCGAAATCGGCTGCAGTTGCTCGGCGACCAATCCGACTAAACCTTCCGTCAGTGCCATGCGCACGCGGCCCACGGCCGCCGGCAGCAGACCGGTGGTGGCTGCCAACATCAGATGATTTCGGTTAGGCTCCAGTAGGTACACAGAGCACACTTCCGTCTGCAACTTGCGGCTGATGATGCCGACCAACTGGTTCAGGCCTTGAGCAGGCGACGTCTGCCTCGACAGCAACTCACTCAACTCGGCCAGTTCACCAGCGGGCGAGCCAGACGTGACAGCCTCGCTCACCAAGGTTGCAGGTACCATGAAAACTCCACGTTCAGAATTGGGGAGTCGCACGACAAATCGGAAAACCTGCGAAGCAAGTTCCGGATTGGCCGACGGCTCCATCGACGATTAACGTATTCGCACACCGCGCCGCAGTGCACGCCCCGTCCGCCGGCAGGCCGTATCAGATGCTAAGCTCGGACCGCATTAGGCAACTCATGTGCCGTCTAGAAGTTGATGGTTTTTCGCCGAGATATTGCCAGTTATCCGCGAATCTTGCGACATACTTGAGCAAGGCTTGCCCGTAAATGTGACATTTGCCGCTGAGCGTCCGTCCGCGCGAAAATGGCGGCCGCCTCCAGGCGTTTTAGGCCACTGCCGACGCTATTTTTAGCGGAGCAAACTGGCGTAGGGGGGACATTGCGCGCTGCCAACGCGAACCGTTAGCAGCGGCTGACCGAGGCAGCACACCGCATCAAGCGGCCCGATCGCCGCGAAAGATCGTCAATCGCCGCGGCATCCAGCCCGAGCCCAGCACAGACAAGGCCACGCGGTCTTCCAAGTTAGGGCGGAAAATCGTCAGCAGCAGCAGCGGCAGATACCAGGCCATGTACAAACCGCCGCCGTGCGGATGCCAGAACTGCGTTCCGAGCATGACCGCCGCCGAACAGCTCATTAACGTGCCCAAATTCTTTTGTGCTGGCCAAAGCGCCAGCGAACTGCAAAACGTGACGATGGCCGCTAGGACCGTAATTCGATAGACCGGATCGTGGAACTTCCAAAAGCCTTCGAACGTGCCTTGGTTCATTCGCGGAATTGTCCAGCCGAACATCCGCTGCACATTGGCCAGAAATTCAGGGTAGCCATGCGAGTTGAACGCCAGCACAATCACCAGTACCGCCAGCGTCGTGAAGATCCCGGAGAGAAATCGCAACAGGCCGCGTTGCCAATAAAAACTGCACCACAGCGGCAGCAGGAACACCGGGAAATAGTCGACGCCAATCGCCAGCCCCATCAGCATGCCGGCAATCAGCGGCCGCCGATAAGCCTCGACCGCCCAAATCAACAGCGCGGCGGGCAGCAAATGCATCGAAGCGCCCGCCATCCAATGTGTATACGGCAACATCAAATACAACACCGCCGCGGCGATGCCGGTCTTCACATTGTCGAAGTGCCGATAACCGATGGCCACCATGCCCAGGATGATTGCCAGTTGCGAGAGCACGGCGATGATCCGGGCGGCGGTCACGTAATTGACGTGACGTTTCTCCTGATCTTCTGAATCCGATGAATTTCCACTGGCGCCCGCCGTTGCGCTGCCGGGGCCACTTGAACTGCGGCGATCGCTGGTCACACGCTGCGTGACAATCGTCGGCAGCATCGAAAGTAGCGCATAGCCGGGGCCGTGTCGGTCCAAGGCTTCGTTGGCGGTCGTCGGCTGCGGCGCTCCGTTGTCGTCCGTGGTCGAAGGCGTTTCGGCCGTCGCGCCATCGCTGGCGGCCGTGCGATCGCCGCTCATCCTGGCGGCGCCAATCGGCCCCGCCAAATCTTCGGTCGATGGCTTGCCGGTCAAGACGTTGGCCAGCATGAACACGGTAAACGAAATACCTAAAAACGACAGTCCGCCCACCGAGAGATTCGGCTCCAGCAGCGGGCGCCGCACCATCATCGGATCCAGCAGCAGCCGAATCATAAACAAACCGGCCACGCTGAACAGCCAGATGTACCCGTATTGCTCGACGCTGGAGCTGCCCTCAACCTGCGGATTGAAGCGGGCCAGTTGCACCAGCAGCAAACCGGGTGCAAGCAGCACCAGGCCCAGCAGATCGAGGTTGCGCACGCTCCACAACCGACTGAACTTGAAGAACAGTCCAATCATCAGCAGCGACGACAGGTAAAACCAAGTCGCCGATGGAATTTTGTCGTAGTAAAAGACCTTTGTTACTTCGTGCATACCAGATTCGGCCGAAGAAGCGCTGATTGATCCAAGTTATGCGGAGTCACAGATGTGCGGGCCGATGGAGATAGACTTTGATATTGTGCAGAATACGTGATCGTCCGCATTTTGCAAGATGCAATCCGAATCTGGGCAACACCTTATCCACATTGAGCCGCGCAGTAAGCCGGACCGTTCTGGCCGTTCGAAAGCCCGATTCAGTCCGGAATCGCGTTGCGGCGGCCGGCCAGCCAATCTCCCCGTCGAACAGTGAATTGCCGCTGGTTAGCGGTGCGTCACGCGAGGCTGCCTACTTTTTACGAAATCGCCGGCATTTGGTTCGGCGGCCGTTCCGCTAATCGCTATCAACGTTAGACTTTACTGCGCGGAAGCGATCGAATCAGGCGATACGCCCAGCGTTGAACTTCGAGATTGGCGCCTGCTGCGTGTTAGCCAGCGGTCACCCTGCCAGCGCAGCCTGCGCGGCGTCGATTGTGGCGTCGATGTCGGCCTCGTTGTGCGCGGCGGAGACAAACAGCGCCTCGAACTGGCTGCACGGAAAGTAAACGCCGCGTTCGATCAGCTTCCAGAAAAACGCGGCAAACGCGGCCGTGTCGCAGCGGCTCGCCGCAGGCCAATCGCTGACGTGCGGCCCAGGATGAAAAAACAGCGTCAGCATGCTGCCTACGCGCGTCAGCACATGCGGCACACCGGCCGAAGTTGCCGCGGCGCACAAGCCCGTGGCCAATCGGTTGGCCAGTTGCTCCAAACGCGGATAGGGATTTTCGTCGCGGAGCAGTTTGAGCATGGCAATGCCGGCTGCGGTGGCCAGCGGATTACCACTGAGCGTGCCCGCCTGAAAGACTTTGCCGGCTGGCAAAATGTGATTCATCACCTCGGCGCGGCCGCCGTACGCGCCCACCGGCAACCCGCCGCCGACGATCTTGCCCAGCGTCGTTAGGTCGGGTTTGATTCCAAACAGCGACTGCGCGCCGCCGTGGGCCACGCGGAAACCGGTCATCACCTCGTCAAAGATCAACAGTGCGCCGTGGCGGGCGGTCAGCTCGCGCATCGCCTGCAAAAACTCGTTCGTCGGCACAACGCAGCCCATATTGCCGACAACCGGTTCGACGATGATGGCGGCAATTTTGTCGCCTTGTGCGGCAAATGCGTCCGCCAAACCAGCCGGATCGTTGTATTGTAACACCAGCGTGTCTTTCGTGGTGCCGCGGGTGACGCCCGGCGAATTCGGTACGGATAGTGTGGCGGCCGCGCTGCCGGCGGCAACTAATAAAGAGTCGACATGCCCATGATAGTTGCCGGCGAACTTGATGATCACGTCGCGGCCGGTAAAGCCCCGCGCCAGGCGAATGGCGCTCATCGTGGCTTCCGTGCCGGAGTTCACTAACCGCACTTTTTCAATCGAAGGCACGGCAGCGATGATCATTTCGGCCAGTTCGCTTTCGGCTTCGGTCGGTGCGCCAAAACTGGTGCCGCGATCCACGGCGGCATGCAGCGCCGCGCTTACCGCCGGATGCGCGTGGCCCATGATCATCGGCCCCCAAGAACCGATGTAATCGAGATAGCGATTGCCATCCAGATCAAACAAATACGCGCCCTGGCCACGCGTAAAAAAGAGCGGCACGCCACCCACCGCGCCAAACGCGCGGGCAGGACTGTTCACGCCGCCAGGAATCAGTTGTTTGGCGCGAGCAAAAGCGGCTTCGGATAACGTGCGTGCCATGAGGTGTTTTATCAACCTGTCAGAATTGTGTTCGAAACGGCAAGGGGCCGCAAACCGCTCGGAAAGATCGATTTTAACGGCTCGGGCGATGTCTGAAAACCGGCCCGCGATATACCGATCGCGTGGAAATCGCAGCCGGACTGCTGACCGGCGTGAACTCGCTGTTTGCAGCTGCGCTGTATTGCTACCGCCAATATCGCTGGCGCCAATTGACATTCCGCCTCGATAAAGACGACGCCCGCCCGTCCACGTCGCTAGCCGTTTGACCGCAATCTCGGACAAACCTTACGGCGCATTTTCCACCAGCGTGGCGGCCGTGAGTTTTGCCCAGTCGCCGACCGGCGTTTTGCCTTCGATCTCTTTCGGCCAGCGCCAACCGAAGATCACCCGGTATTTTTCGGTCTCGTGAACCCACAACTCGAAGATGCCGAAATGCTTTTCGGGAATGCTCTTTTCCGGATCGCCGCTGATGTGCTGGAAGGTTTGTTTTTCTTCCAAGTGCAGCACCTTCCAAATCATTGGCTTGCCGGTTTGCTTGGAGGTGACGGTCACGTCCTTCCAGCCTTCGGCCGTGGGAAAAGTCGCGGTTACGCGGTTGCGAAGTTCGGTGGTTGTGCCCCCTTTATTGCCCACCAGCACCGCCGCCACGTAAAAGTAGTAAGGCAAATCGACATCGCCCGTTTTGACGTAACCCTCGTACGTCAATTTGAAGCCCGGCAGCGTAAATTTCAGTTCGTCGCCGCGCAGCTTGGAAGGGAATGGCGGAAAGACGCGATCCGGCGAAATTTTCTGACCAGCAAATCGTGGATCGGCCGCATCCAACTGCAGCACGTCGTTATTCAAAAACGCGCGTGGCGGCTGGTAACTGATTCCAATGCTGGGCTCATCTTTGGCACCGGCAATCTCCGTCGGAATCGCTTGCAGCACGCCGAATTTCTTTTGCTCGGCATGGGTGTTGACCGACGCGGCCAGTTTCTTTTCGTAGTCGCCCGATCCGCAGCCGGAACACATCAGCAAACACAACACCGCAATGGCCACGCCGCAAGTAATCCGCATCGACAAGCTCGAAAAGAAATGAAGGAAGATCTACCGTCGCCGCGCACACACTTCCCGCGCGACAAATCCGATTCTGACATGCCGCGCGGCGCAGTTCAAGCGGAATCAGCGGTCATCATGCCGGCACGTAGCCGCCGCGCGCTACTTGCCGGCGGCCACGAACCACGGTTTGGCGGTGGGATCGGTTTTGAGAAACTTCAGTAGCTGCTCGGCCACTTTTTGCCGGCCCGATTCCGAGGGATGCGTGCCATCGCCGCCAAAATCGGCCCGCGTGTACGTCAGGCCGTCGGACTTGCGCGGCGACTCGCCGTTGGCCCATAGATACGGTCCCCACAGCAGCAGTGGCGATTTGACCGCGCCGCGTTTGGCGTCCCAATTAAGCGCGGCATCGCCGGCGATTTGCTGCTGAATCAAATGCCGCATGGCAAACGCGTTTTCGTATGCGTACGGCTCGGGATTCAGTTGCGACGAGGCATTGCCAGCGTAGATGCGGCTGGAGAGGTAGGCGATTTTCAAATTCGGAAACCGCTCGTGCAGCATGCTCAGGCAGACGATCAACTCTTTTTCCATCGCCTCGTTATGCTTGGGCCATCCGCCCGTCGCGGCGGGATTGGCGTGCGCTTGCTTGATCCACACCACCTGCACCTGCTGCGGGCTAACGTCCGCGCGACGCAGTCGATTGTCGAGTTCTTCCCACGGTTGTTTTGAGTTGGCCCAGCGCGCCGTATCTTGCCCGCCTTGCGCGCCATCGATCAACTTGACCGCGGCCGATTTGTTTTTGTCGTCGGCCGCAATTTGCATGAACCGCGAAAATTCTTGCGTGGTGTTCGACATGCCGATCGACGCCAGCGCAATCCGCCCGTCGGTCGCCGGTTTGCCGTCGCTGCCCAGCGGTCGGATTTCGGCGGCCAAGCGGAGCGCCGCGGCCAGATGTTCGGGCGGCGGCTCGTTTTTGCCGTGGCCGTAGAGTCCGCCGTCTAGACCCTGGTATCGATCGTCGGCAGTCATGTCCGAAAGTGGCTTGAAGCCGGGCGATGTTTTGCCGTCGCCCGTCGCTCGCGCGGCGCGGCGCGCGGTCGGCGTTTGCGAAAACGCTTGCTTGGCAAGGTTTAGTTCATCTTGCTCGGCCGCTTTGAGTTGTTCGCCGTTGCGCTGGCGTTCCAGAAGATCGTAAGCGCGAACCCAATCGACGGACCGCACCTTCGGCGCGTCGCCGCCAACTTCGGCCGCCGAAGAAGTCGCGATCAGGCTCGCAAACGTCAACAGCGCGAGCCAAACTGCCACCAGCAGCGAAGCTCGTAATAACCGGGCTTCAATCCCATGAGCAAGCATAGCGAACCTCGGTCGTATGAAGGAAAACGGCTAGCTCGTGCGTGCGGGAATGCCTCCGCGCGATGCCGTTTAGTTTAATGCACCGCGCGGCCGACGGCGTATCTTTCTCGCGAGAAATTAACCGACGGCGGTGCGCGCCGGGAGAGCAGGCTGGCCAGTGGATTCCGATTGCCGACCTGCCGCTCGATTGGCCAACCGCCCCTAATCGAGCAAAAACGCTTCTGGTATGATGGCGGCTACAGAAACGAAGCTCGATTTCGCTCGTTTTGCCGCGGCACAACTCCGCGAATTTATCGCTCAGGATTGCCAACCGGCGAACCCTTTCAAATTGGAGTCAGATTTTCCGATGAATCAGCCCGCCGCCCGCCCGTCTCATCCGCCTGCCGCCGCGCCTGGCGAGGTCTCGTTGCAACCGAGCGAAGGTTGGCACTGCTCGCATTTGTACTATCGGTTCGATCGCGCGGCCATCAAGCAACTGTCGCCCGCCGAATTGTCGGCCGGCTGCGCGCAATTCTGCGCGGCGCTCGATCCGGCCTCGCCCGATGCATCGGGCCGGTTGCAGACGTCGATCGTCAGCGGTCACAAAGCCGACTTCGCGCTGATGCTGATGGACGCTGATCCGCTCAAGATCGATCGCGTGCATCAGCGCCTGCTGGCCGGCGCGTTGGGGCCGGCAATCGTGCCGACCTATTCGTTCGTGTCGATGACCGAAGTTTCGGAATACGTGCCCAGCTTGGAGCAGTATGGCCAGCGGTTGGTGGAAGAAGGCGTTGAGGCTGGCAGCCCCGCCTATGCGGCCAAGCTCAAGGCGTACGAAAATCGCGAAGTCATGATGCGCAAACAGCGGCTCACGCCCGACCTGCCGCCGTGGCCCAGCACCTGCTTCTACCCGATGAACAAAAAACGCAAAGTCGGTGAGAACTGGTTCACGCTGCCGGTGGCCGACCGCAACAAGCTGATGTCCGAACATGCCCGCTCTGGCATGACCTTCGCCGGCAAGGTCACGCAATTAATTACCGTGGGCTTGGGCTTCGAAGATTGGGAGTGGGGTGTAACGCTGTGGGCCCGCAATCCGGAATTTCTCAAAGACATCGTGTACCGGATGCGCTTCGACGAAGCCAGCGCGCGCTACGCGGAGTTCGGTCCGTTCTACACCAGCTACGTCAGCACCCCGCGGCAAATTCTGGAACATTGCCAGCTTTGCGAGCCGCTAAATTCCTAACAGCGACATATTGACATTTGTACACTAATCGGTTATAATCGGGTCATGTGAGCAAGGTGTCGAAACTGGCCTGACCGAATCAGGTATGCAATCGAGCCCTGCGTTGGAACATTTGGTTCCGGCGCAGGGCTTTTTTCGTTGGGACGCTGTTTGAAGTGGTCGATTGTTCGCGTTCCATTTTTCAATTCCCTGCCGTCATCACTCTCGCATTCGACTTCCCCGGAGGCAAAATGTTTACCTGGCTTGCCGAACTTACAACTCCGAGCGCCGGCAACATCACAGCCTCGGCCATTCTGGGCTGGTACGCCTGGCACACGGCCGCCAAGACGATTCCCAGCTTGATGAGCGACTTTCGCCAGGAGATGGCGGCCTCACGCGATATCTGCCGCGAAGACCGCGAAGTCTTTCGGCAGGAACTGGCCGAGCAGCGCGCCCAACAGCACGCCGACAATCTGTCGATTCTCGAAACGCTGCGCGAACTGACGCGTGACGAACTGCGTCGCGGCGCCGCGTAATCGACCGGCCCACGACGCTACGACTTTCTCTTGAGTGTCTCTTGCGGATTTTCTTTTTCGACTTTTACAACCGAGGTAAACATGTCCTGCGCGACGTTGAATTCGATTGGTTCGCTGCCCACGACGGGCGAGGTGCATCCGCTGGTCGCCCTGCCGCGGCTCCGCGATCTGCTGCTGCTGTTTGGTTCTTTGCGCGATCTCTCGCAACCACTGACCACTCCGGCCGGTTTGCGGCAAGCTCTTGGCGCGGTGCTGCAGTTTGCACGGTTGGCCGGGCTCGACACGGCCATTGCCGCGCGGCTGCAAAGCTTGCTGCAGAACGATCAACTGATCGATCTGCTGTTGGCGGCCGTCAAGTTTGCCGGCAGCACGTCGCCCGCCACTTGACGCGCCTGATTTGATTTTATGTCAGCGAGTAGTTTGCCCGCCAGCGCGGACATGCGGTCGTCCGCGCTGGCGCGGATGGGTTGTCGGCTGCGAGTTTTCGATGCTTCACTTTTTTTCCGGAGAAATCGCCATGCCTGACTTTCGTCTGCCGCCGTATCGCGTGGAAGCTGTGTTTTTGGAGATGTCGGAAACCATCGATTGGGGATTAAGCGCTTACAACATTCCCGCGCACTGGCAACAGTCGCGCGGCCGTGGCATCAAAGTGGCCGTTCTGGATACCGGCATCGATTCGGCACATCCCGACCTTCACGACGCGATCGACGACCTTCGCGATTTCACCGGCAGCCCCTTCGGACCGGCCGACCGCCAAGGGCATGGCACGCACACCGCCGGCACAATTGCCGCGCGGCAAAACGACTCCGGCGTGGTGGGCGTGGCGCCCGATTGCCGGCTGCTGGTGGGCAAAGTGCTCGGCGACGACGGCAGCGGCTCGGGCGCCAATGTGGCGGCCGGAATCGATTGGGCCTGCGACTCCGGCGCGGACATCATTTCGATGAGCCTCGGCGCGCCGCAACCCGATCCGCAGATTTTGGCGGCCATCGAGCGCGCCGTCGCCAAAGGCAAGTTCGTAATTTGCGCCGCCGGCAACGATGGCTTCATCGCTGGCCAAGACGCGGTGGGCTATCCGGCGCGCTGGAAACAAACCATCGCCGTGGCCGCCGTCGATCGCGCGGGCCGACTGTGCGATTTTTCCAGTCAGGGGTCGGAAGTCGATATCGCCGCGCCGGGGCAGGATGTGCTCTCGACCTATCCGGGCGGCCGCTACGCCAAACTCTCCGGCACCAGTATGGCCACGCCGTTTGTGGCCGGCGTGACGGCGCTGTTGCTAGCCGCGCATCGTCAGTCGGCCACGCCAACGACCGCGCCGCTGGAAACCGTCGATCAACTCCGCACGCTGCTCGCCAGTACCGCGATCGACGCCGGACCAACGGGCCACGATCCGGGCTACGGCTGGGGACTAGTCAATCCCGACGGCTTGCTGCCGCTGGCGACCACCGTGACGCCGCCGCCGACCACAGTGCTCCCGCCGCCGGCCACTTCGCCCACGCTGAGCCTTGTGCTCTCCGGCGTCACGCTCAATGGCCTGACCGGCCGACTGGTGGCCAGCAACGTGCAGTTTCAACCGCAGCCGTAGTCGCATTGATGACCACGGTTGCAATCGTCCTCGCGCGGATTGAAACGACAAACCGCTTCCCGCGGTTGCCGTGAACGCACTGCGCTCGATGAAATCTTCGTTCTTCTCACGCCCGTTGCGATGGCCGATGGCTGCGCGCGGACGCGCAACTCTTCGAAATCTTCTGCGCCGATCGGAACCGCTCGTTCAATGTTCGCTCTGCTGTTGACCATCTCCGCCGTCACGCAAACGTCCGCCGACCAGGTGCGCGCGGCGGCGGCCGATGTGTTGACATTGCCGCCCGAGCAGCGGGCAACCACGCGTTATCTATCGCTGCACGCGCTGGCGGATGATGACCGCGCTGCCGGTTTTGCCGTGACCTCGTATGTGCTCAATGCGGTGAGTCAGAGTCGCGCGATTGCGCGACCGCAGCGCGTCGGCCAGGCCGACGGCGTGCTGATTCGCGTGAACGTGGCCGATTATGCGCCGTCGGCCGCGTCGCTCAAGGCCTGGCTCGACGCTTGGGAACAGATCGCCGCGGCCGATCCGTATTTTCATCTGCGGACAAATGTGCTCGATCCAAAGTCTGGCAAAACCCGCATCGTGACCGTGCCTGGCGGATGGACCGATCTAAACGCGGCCGCGCAATTGCAAGCCGCCACTGGCAGCGCCGGCGCGGTGCTGCGCGCCGATCATTTCATCGTGCAAGCCACCACGCCCCCGGCCTATTACCGCATGGCTGGCGTACCGGATACCGAAGCCGAGTTTTTGAAATCGCTGGGAGTGGATAACGCGCGGATCGAAAAGCTCCGCGCCAACGCCGGCGCCAACTTGCTGATCAGCGGCGTCACCCAAAAACCGCGGCGCGTGATCTGGCAGCCTGGCCCGCTGGGCGGCGTTTATGCCACGCTCGATATGCAGCAAGTTTCGGCCGATCGCGATCCGCTCCGCCGGCCCATCAGCGTTGGCAAACTGCAACTGCAGTTCGATGCCTCCGAATGGTTTGCGATGCGCGCCAACGGTCTGTGGACCACGGCGCTGTTCAATCGCCAAGGCAAACGCCAAGACGTGGTGCCGGACAAAGTGGCCAAAGATACCAGCGACGCCCGCGGCGACGGCATCGTCATTCCGGCCATCAGTTGCATTCGCTGCCATCGCGAAGGCGGACTGCGACCATTTGCCGACGATCAACAAAAATTGCTTCGCGGCAAAATCGAACTGTATGGACTGTCGCCGGATGTCGTCCGTCGGGCCGCCGAGTTCTACGACGAGCCGCGTTTGCAGCGGCAAATGGCCTTCGATCGCGACAACTATACGCTGGCCGTCTCACGCGCGGCCGACATGCAGCCAGCCGAAATGGCCGACGCGCTGGCGGCCGAATTTCGACGCTTCGCTTATCTGCCAGTGAGCAGCGCGCAAGCGGCCCGCGAGGTGGGACTGTCCGCCGACGATTTTCGCACAGCCGTCAAAGCGTCGCGCGATCCAATCTTGCTACTCCTCGGCGAAGACCAGCCGGTGCTGCGCGGGCAGTGGGAAAGCAGCCTCGCCGAAGCAGAGATTCTAGCGAGTGGATCTGCCGCGAGGAAACCAGAGTCGAAGGGGAGATCGCAAATTGAAAAATGAAAAATGCAAATCGCAAAGTGACGATCGGGCGACATCAACCAGGAGTTTGAAGATGAGAGTTGATTGGCGATTCGTACGGGCTGTTTCTTGGGCGCTGGTCGTTGGTTGCGGACCGGCGGTGCAATGCGTGATGGCGGCGGAACCGTATCGGGCGCAACCGTATCGGGCGCAACCGTCGGCGGCCGTGGTTGTGAACCCGGCGCTGATTGTCACGGAGTTTGCAGTGCCGGTGGCCGTACCGGTGGCGCCGTTTTCGCCCGTGTGGTACGCGAGTTCGGCGTACGTACAAGCAAATGCAATTGGTGCGTGGGGCGCGAAATCGGCCAAAACCAACATCGCACTGGCATCGCCGCCGGAACACGGCGAATCGGAACAGATCGCTTCATCGGCAGCCAATACGTCGCGGGCCAGCCGTTCACGCGTAGCGGTTGCGGTCGGCAAGAATCGCTCGGCGGCCGAGATTTTCGAGCGCCGCTGCACGTCCTGCCATGCCGGTCAGCAGCCCCAAGGCGGATTGAACCTGCAACAGGTCGATGCGATCGATCTTTCGCGCACGCTGCGGCAAGAGATTTTGGTGCGTGTGACCAGCGGCGACCCGGCGCGCCGCATGCCGCCCGGTAACGAAGCGTTAACCTCGGACGAGTTTCTTTCCCTTGTTAAGGAGTTGGTGCGATGAAGAACTGTTTGATTGGGTTGAGTGTGTGTTGCGTGTGGTTGGCGCTGGCCGGTGCGGCGCAAGCGGCCAACTGTCACAGCGCGGTGGCCGTGCAATCGGTGGCCGTGCAATCGTTTGCGGTGCCGTCGGTGGCGGTGGTTTCGCCGCTGGTCACGACGCTGGCCGTGCCGACGACGCCGCTGTATACCACGGCGGTCGTGTCGCCCACGGTGGCCGTGCAAAGCGTGGCGATTCCGAGCGTGGCCGTGCAATCGTACGCCGCGCCGACGGTGTTCGCCGCGCCGACGGTGGTGGTCGAGAAGCAGGTGGTGCGCCGCAAGCGCGCCAGCCGCGGCCGCGCGAAGTAGCCGGACGCTGGATCGCGGTGCGCGAGTTTCGCTCGCGCACCGCGATGATTTGGAGAACGCTTGCAGTTTGTCCAGTCGACGCGCTCCGCGGCGCGTCGCGGCTAACGGACACGGTTTTGACTTATGCCACGTCGTGAATCGAAAATCGCATCAGCCGCGCGTCGCCGTCGCAAGAACGGAGCGAGCCAAGCGGCAGCTAATCCGGAGACCGAAGCGACGATTCCCGAACTTTATCAAATTGTCATCGAGTGCCGCGACGAAAACCACCAGCGCGAATTGTTCGAGCTGTTGAAAGCCCGCGGCTGTAAGTGCCGGCTACTGTTGTTGTGAACGTTCCCTGACTAGAGAACTTTTCGATGCTAACCTTCACGCTCAAATGTCCGGTTTACGATTCGTTTCGCGTGCAGCAGTTGGCTGGCCTGTTCGACGTACCACTGGCAGCCAAGGCGTTGCAAACAATTTCCGCCGAACTGCCGGCGCCGGATGCCACTTGGCAGCTTGGCCTGATCGTTGGTCCTTCTGGCTCTGGCAAGAGTTCGCTGGCGCGGCGCGCGTTCGGTGCGGCGGTTTACGATCAGCCCGCCTGGCCGGCGAATCGCGCAGTGGTCGACTGCTTGGGCGATCTGCCCATCAAGGCCATCACGGGTCTGTTCACGGCGGTGGGTTTCAGTTCGCCGCCGGCCTGGATCAAACCGTATCGCGTGTTGAGCGGTGGCGAGCGTTTCCGTTGCGATCTGGCCCGCGCACTGGCCGCTTCGGCACAACAATCGACGTCGACGTCGTCGCCGCCGCTGGTGGTGTTCGACGAATTCACCAGCGTGGTCGATCGCACCGTGGCACAAATCGGCTCGGCCGCGCTGGCCCGCGCCATTCGTGGCGGACAGCTTGGCGGGCGGTTCATCGGCGTGACCTGTCATTACGATGTGATCGACTGGCTGGCACCGGACTGGGTTGTGGACATGGCCGACGGTCGCTGTCAGTGGAGGCATCTTCGGCGACCACCCATCGAGTTGCACATCTTCCGCTGCGGTCGCGAAGCGTGGCCGCTGTTTGCGCGTCATCACTATTTAAGCAGCGAGCTGGCCCGCGGCGCCCGTTGTTACGTGGCCTGTTGGCGAGATCGACCGGTTGCGTTTTGCGCCACCGTGGCCATTTTCGGACGGCAGCAGCATTGGCGAATTTCGCGGCTGGTGACTCTGCCTGACTACCAAGGCGTTGGAATTGGTTCGCAGTTGGCTGAGGCCGTTGCCCAACAGCATTGCGACGATGGCCAGCGACTGAGCATCACGGCCAGTCATCCCGCGCTGATTGCGCATTGCCGTCGTTCGCCGCGGTGGCGCGCGGTGCGGGTGATGAAGACCGGCTCGCCGCGCGCGGCCAATTACTGCGGTTCGGCGGGCCGCTGCGTGGTTTCGTTCGAATATCGCGGCGACCTTTCGCAGGCTTGATTTCCCCATCGATTTCCCAATCACTGGCTGTATACGCTCATGCCCAAAGTTCTGAACGATCTGAAGAAATCCGAAGTCTGCGCGATTCTCTCGGTTGGCTGTTCGCGCGCCGTGGCTGCCCGCTACGTTGGCTGTCACTGCCGCACGATCGCCCGCGAAGTGCTCCGCGACGCCGAATTCCGCGCGCGGGTGTTGCAAGCCGAGTCGTCGCACGAGATGCAGCATTTGAAGTCCATCAACGAAGCGGCGCATGACGTCAAAAACTGGCGCGCCGCGGTTTGGATGTTGGAACGCAGATACCCGCAGCGTTACGCAGCCCGCAAGCCTGGCACGCTCTCGGTGGATCAAGTGCTGGAACTGCTCGATCGGCTGGCGGCCATTGTGGTCGACGAAGTTCACGACGCGCCGCAGCGCGAGCAGATTTTGCATCGCCTGCGCGAAATGACGCGCTCGGTTCCGCGCGACCATCCCAGCGTCGGCGCGCAACCGGCCGCAATGGCGGACGAGACGCACGAGTAGCACGGCCGCCCGGCATCGATGTTCTTCCCTCCCCGCACAGCCTCGATCAAACTGAATGCCCGCATGAGTTTTCGCACGAAGTTTTATCAACGTCTACAGCGTCGCCACCGGCGGTTGCTGGGGGCAGATCGCGCGATGCCGCTTTTAGATTGGGGCCGCGCGTTTCTGCCGGAGCATTTTCGCGCGCCGCCTTCGCTGATGCACGACTGGCTGGGCCAACAGTTGGACGCCATGGCGCACACGCGCGGAGTGAAGCTTAACGTGATTGGCCCGCGCGGTGGCGCCAAGAGCACCGTCGGCACGCTGGCTGGCGTGCTCCGCGCGGCGCTGGAGGGCTGGGAAGCCTACATCTGGATCGTCAGCGATACGCGAAATCAAGCCTACGCACACCTGGAAAACGTGCGCCGCGAGTTGCTCGATAATCGTCCGCTCCGCGAGGCCTACCCGCAACTCGCGCAGGGACTCCTACGCTCGCGTGCCGGCGCCATCGGCCTGGCAAGCGGCGTCGCCATCGAGGCCTTTGGCACAGGGCAAAAAATTCGCGGCCGTCGCAATCGGCAACATCGGCCGTCGCTGATCGTTTGCGACGATGTGCAAAACGATGCGCACATCGAGTCCGCCTTGCAGCGAGAAACGTCGTTGCGCTGGTTTCAAGGCACGCTGCTGAAGGCCGGCAACACGCAGAGCAATATCGTCAATTTGGCCACCGCGCTGCATCGCGATGCACTCGCTTTGGAACTGCATCGCACGCCCGGTTGGACGTCGCGGATCTTTCGCGCAATCGAAGTCTGGCCGCACGATTTGGCGCTGTGGCAGCAGTGGGAAACGATTTACGCCAACCGCGATCGCGCCGATGCCACCTCGGCCGCGCGCACGTTTTACGACCTGCATCGCGCGGCCATGGACGACGGTGCCGTACTGCTCTGGCCGGAGGAAGAAAGCCTGTACACGCTGATGTGCATGCGGGTGGAAAGTGGGCGTTCGGCCTTCGAACGCGAGAAGCAAGGGTCGCCCATCGACCCGCAGCGCTGCGAATGGCCCGACGATTATTTTGGACCGTGGATTTGGTTCGACCAGTGGCCGACGAATCTTTCGCTCCGCACGCTGGCGCTCGATCCGAGCAAAGGCGGCGACGCGCGACGCGGCGATTACTCCGCGTTTGTGATGCTAGGCGTGGACGACCGCGGCACGCTGTTTGTCGAGGCCGATCTGGCGCGCCGGCCGTCACCGCAAATTGTGGCCGAAGGCGCCGCACTCTGCGCGCGCTTTCAACCGCATGCGTTTGGTGTGGAGTCTAACCAATATCAAGAACTGCTCGGCGAACAATTTGCGGCCGAGTTCGTGCGGCAAAGGATTCTGACGGTTACGCCGTACGCCATCGACAATCGCGTCAACAAATTGGTGCGGATTCGCAGGCTGGGACCATACCTGGCCGCCCGACGGATGCGATTTAAGTCGCAGTGCGCTTCGACGAGGCTGCTGATCGAGCAGCTCCGCGATTTTCCGATTGGCGATCACGACGACGGACCGGATGCCCTGGAAATGGCGGTGCGGTTGGCGGCGGAGATGCGCGGAGAAAGCTGAGCGCCGAGGGGCGCGAAGTGTGGCAAAACGCGGTGAACAGAGATTGCAAATTGAAAAATGAGGAATTCCAACCAGCGCGGTGCCCGGCTCACTTGTCCAATGACCATTCCGTAAATCACAAACTCACCTCAAAGCGCAAGCCAATCCGATTCTCCGATTCTCCGATTCTTCAATCTCCTTCCCTCGTTTCCGTTCACGACTTCGCTCTTAAGGAATGCCAAATGTCTTCGATCAACTCGCTTGAGTCGCGTTTGCAAGAATCGTTCGATCAATTGTGGAGCACGTTTGTCGATCCGCAAGATGCTTGGGATGATGCCGGTGGCGAGCGCTGGAATCCGCTGTTCACGTCCGCCGCAGGTTCGCAGGGCGGGGCTTGTTCGCTGGGAATTCAGACCGAATCGCAGTTGCGCGAGGTTCGCAATCGCTGTCGGCAACTGGCGGCCAGCAACGAGTTCGCCATCAACGGTCACGAGAATCGCATCAGCTACATCGTAGGCGCAGGGCATAACTATCGCGCGGCGGCCAAGAAGGGCGGTGGGGCGCCGGTCGAACTGATGGCCGCGGTGCAAGCCGAGTTGGATCGCTTCATCACCGTCAACGATTGGCATCGCCGGCAGCAGGAAATTGTCCGTCGCCGCGACCGCGATGGCGAAGCGTTCTTGCGATTGTTCGTGGCCGACGACGGCACCACGCAAATTCGCTTTGTCGAGCCAGATCAGGTCAGCACGCCCAACGACCGCGCCGGCGATCCGGCCGCCGCCTTCGGCCTGCAAACGCAGCCGGACGATGTGGAATCCGTGTTGGCGTATTACATCGATGGCCGGCCGGTCGACGCCAGCCAAATTCAACACCGCAAAGCGAATGTCGACGGCAACGTGCGGCGCGGTGTGCCGTTGTTTCTGGCGGTCGAAAAGAATCTGCGCCGCGCGGAAAAACTGTTGCGCAACATGAGCGCCGTGGCGGCCATTCAATCGGCCATCGCGCTGATTCGCAAACATCGCGGAGGGCGGACCGCCGTGCAGCAATTTGTGAATGCCGACGGCGGCAGCAGCACGCCCAACAGCCAAGGCACGGTTTTCCGTCGCTATGCGCCAGGCACCATTCTCGATGCGCCGGCCGGCCTAGAGTATGACTTTCCGGCCGCCGGTTTGGACGCCAGCGCTTTCGTAACCGTGCTGCAAGCCGAACTGCGCGCCATCGCCAGCCGGCTGGTGATGCCGGAATTCATGCTCACCTCCGACGCTTCGAATGCCAATTACAGTTCGACCATGGTGGCCGAAGGGCCGGCGATGAAAATGTTTTCTCGACTGCAGGCGGAGCAAATTGCCGACGACGTGGCGCTACTGTGGCGCGTGCTGGACAATCTGATCTTCGCCGGTCGTCTGCCCCGCCAGACTCGCGGGCAAATCGAGATCCAAGCTTCGGGTCCGACGCTGGCCGTGCGCGACGCGCTGCAAGAGGTGCAAGCGTTTCAGATCGAGCATGCGGCCGGCATCCTCTCGCCGCAAACCTGGTCGCAACGCCGCGGCCTGGACTACGCGCAAGAGCAGGAGAATCTGGCGGCGAAGTCGTAACCAGCGTGCGAGCAGCCGGCGGAATTGATCGAATTGAGCGCGAGGATTGAATTGCCGGGTAGCTCGCGCGAAATCTTCATATGGCGTAAGTTGCTGACGGCAAATGCACGATCGCCATATTCGGCCCAATTCGTTGAGTCCAAGCTGGATCAGAAATCTCCCATTGAACTGTGCCATTAAATGGTATTATTTTTTAAGTCGCGCTGCTTGGGCGGTCGATCCGATAAGCGTTGTCTTTGAGCGAGAAACAATTCACTCGCCAGACGTGGACGGAGTTCATCATATGAAAAAAGACAGCGTTGAAAACAAGCTCGTCAATCGACTCAAGGGCTTTGCTGAAGCGTTGAAGAAGGACGAGTCGATCTCCGAACGGTTCACTTGCCGAACGATCGTTTTTAACCTCCAGCCTACAACCTACGACTCGAAATCGGTCCTGGCAACACGACAGCTACTCGCGGCGAGCCAAGGAGTTTTCGCTCAATTTCTGGGAGTGTCCGTTAAGACTGTACGTTCGTGGGAGCAGGGCGTTAATACTCCCAGCGACATGGCTTGCCGATTCATGGATGAGATTCAAATGAATCCTGACTACTGGCGAAAGCGATTCCGGGACTCTGTGGTTGTGAGAGAAAAGACGCCAGCCTAGCCCAAATACAATCATTATGCGCCGGCCGACGATCCGCATCGGAATTTCGATTTCAACGGCCGGCATTTTTATTGGCAGTTGGCCGATCAGACTTGGATGTTGGCCGGCGATCACCGAATTGCAGATCGTCGGCGAGTATGCGGATCGACCTCCAATTCGTTCACATGAGTTCGCGGAACATGGCTGCCTCGAACGCGATTCAACAACCGTTTTGCGCCTGTTTCATCCGCCCAAAAACCAGTAAACTTTGGTCATGAACGATGCACCGTTAAAGTTACTGAGAATTGACGCCCGGCGGGATGATGCGCGCGGGGCCATTGCCGACCTGCGCGAGCGATTGAGCCCACGCGGCAATGTGGTGAGCGAGGTCAGTCGCCGGCGGACGATCGACGTGTTTGGCGAGCCGCTTTCGCCCACGCAGGTAGTGGAACGCATCTGTCGCGACGTACGGCAGCGTGGGCTGCCGGCGCTGTTGGAATACTCGCGGAAGATCGACAAAGCGGATCTATCGCCGCGCGAATTGCGGGTATCGGCCGCCGAGCTTGCTGCCGCGCACGCTGCCGCCGAACCGGTTTATTTGCAGGCAATTCGTCGCATTCGCCAGAACATTTTGGAATTTCAAACCGCCATCTTGCACAAAGATGTGCGGGTCGACCGCGCCGATGGTTCGTCGCTGCGGCAGCGCTATTTGCCGCTAGACAGGGTTGGCATTTGCGTGCCCGGCGGCGCGGCCGCGTATCCGTCCACGGTGCTGATGACCGCCGTGCCGGCGCAGGCGGCGGGCGTCCGCGAGTTGGCGGTGATCGCGCCGCCAACGCCGTTCGGCGCTTACAACACTGACTTGCTGGCCGCCTGTCACGAGATTGGCGTCACGGAAGTTTATCGGATGGGCGGGGCACAAGGCGTGGCCGCGCTGGCCTATGGCGTGGATGGCGTGCCGCGGGTCGATAAAATCGTCGGCCCTGGCAATTTGTTCGTGGCGCTGGCCAAGCGGCTGGTTTATGGCGAAGTGGATATCGACTCGATCGCCGGTCCCAGCGAAGTGGTGGTGATTGCCGACGAGTCGACGCGCGCCGATTTCACCGCTGCCGACATGCTCGCGCAAGCCGAGCACGCTCCGGGCGCGAGCATTCTGATCACCTGGAGCGAAAAGGCGCTCGACGCCACGGCGGCCGAGATTGAGCGGCAACTGCAAACGCTGTCGCGCGGCGAACTGGCCCGCCAAAGCTTAGAGCAGTTTGGCGCGCTGATTTTGGTGGCCAACGCCGAGCAAGCCGCGGCGCTGGCCAACGAGATTGCCGCCGAGCACTTGCACATCGCCTGCGAAAATGCCGAGCAACTGCTCGAACTAATTCCTCACGCCGGCGCGGTGTTTCTCGGCAACTACACACCGGTGGCCGTGGGCGATTACGTGGCCGGTCCTTCGCATGTGTTGCCCACCGGCGGCACGGCCCGGTTTGCCAGCGGTCTGACCGCCAACGACTTCTTACGCGGCAACAGCGTGATTCGTTTTTCGCACGATCGCCTGCGCGAGGTGGCTGAAGACGTGCGGATCATCGCCGAAAAAGAAGGACTAACCGCGCATCGCGATAGCGTGCTGATCCGCACATGAAAAACCTGCACCCGGCATTTTCCATTCAACGATCGATTCAACGATCGATTCGACCACATCAACTTCATCAACACCTTTGGAGCATTGACCGGACATGACTGCCGTACGCGTAGGAATCTTGATGGGAAGCGATAGCGATTGGCCTAAGATCAATGCGGTCGCCGCGGCGCTGGACGAGTTTGGCGTCGGCTACGAAGCGCACGTGATGAGCGCGCATCGCACGCCGGATGCCGTGGCCGAGTATGCCAAGTCGGCAGCCAGCCGCGGAATTGGCGTCATGATCTGCGCGGCCGGTGGCAGCGCGCATCTGGCCGGCGTGGTGGCCGCGCACACTACGCTGCCCGTGATTGGCATTCCGGTGCCGACGGCCGAGTTGGGCGGCATGGATTCGCTGCTCTCCACCGTACAGATGCCCGGCGATGTGCCGGTCGTGAGCGTGGCGGTGGGCATGGGCGGGCCGCGCAATGCTGGCATCTTTGCCGTGCAAGTGCTGGCAACTGCCGACGTCGAGCTGCAAAACAAGCTCGTCGAATTCAAGCGCAAGTTGGCTGACAAAATCGCAGCTAAAGATCGGGCGTTCCAGCAGACGTTGCGCAAAAGCGTTTGAAAAAGCGATGCGCTCAGAATGGCGAATTTGGCAATCTTGCCGAACTGCCCTTGGATGCCGTGTCCGAATTTGCTACTTAGCCCAGTCGAAAAACATCCGACGCGTTACGTTGCGCGCTGGTAGCGGTTGTTGGGCATCTCGGCAAATTTATGGTACTCGCCATGAAGTTCCTGAAGACAAAAATGAAGCGGCTGGCGCTGCGAACGGCGGCGCTGGCCTTAGTGGTTTCGTTTGGCGCGGTTGCGATCATGCAACTCAAGCATTCGGGCAAAACAGATGTGCTGGCGGCCGAAGATTCCGCGCCAGCCAAGAAGGCGTCGCCCAGCCTGAGTGATCTGCGATTACCGCAGGATCCATTTTCCGCTCGAGGTTTGAAGCCGCGGCCGGCGATGGAAGAGCCCGGCCGACTGGATAGCGATCTGCCAGCCCGCGCCGCGCTGATGGCTCGTGGCGATGACTTGCCGCGCCGCAATCCGTTACGTGACGCCGGAAACGCGCTGGATGCGCCACGCCGGAATTCACCGCGAGACACGGACGACGCATTGGACGCTCCGCGCCGAATGCCGGTGGCCAACAACGCCGCGCCGCCACAATTGAACGATCCGTTTGGCCTGCAGGCTGAACGCCCCAACCCGTACGCCGTGAAACGCACCGCAGCCGAAGTTCCCGCGCAGCGCTCGGAGCTTGGCACTCAAGACGATCCGCTGGGACCGGCGCCGCGGCGTCTGGCCGATTCTTCGATTCCGCCAGCGATGCCGGCCAACACATTGCCGGCCGCCGGTTCGAGTAGCGCGGACCTACTGCCGCCTGCCGACGCAAGTGGCGGTAGTTCAATGCCGCCGCGCTCGCAGATGCCTAATTATTCCGACATTCCGCAAAACGGCGCGGTGAGTAGTACACGAATTGAAGTCCAAACACCCGCCGACACCATGTCGGCGCGCGGAGCACCAGGCACGCTGCCGGCCGTCACGAGCGGGGGCATGAACGCATTGAAAGTGCCTGGGAGCACCGATCTCGGCGCCGCCAGCGATAGCGGCAATGGCCGTCCGGGCGCTCGGCAACTCGAAGGCGCGCAGACACCGCAGTTGCAGGTCGAAAAAATTGCCCCGCCTGAGGTGCAGGTCGGCAAGTCGGCCATTTTCAAGACCAAGATTCGCAATGTCGGTACCGCGGTGGCCCAAGGGGTGGAAATTCACGACGAAATTCCGCATGGCGCGCAGCTCGTCAAAACCACGCCACCCATTCAAACCGGCCCACGCGGCGAATTGATCTGGGCAATTGGCACGCTCAAACCCAACGACGAAACCACCGTGCAAATGGAATTGATTCCCACGGCCGAAGGCGAAATCGGCAGCGTGGCCAGCGTGCAATTTCGTTCGGAAGCGTCTGCCCGCAGCGTGGTCACCAAGCCGGCGCTGGCCATGCAACTGATCGCACCCAAGCAAGCCATGATTGGCACCGACGTCAAGTTGACCATCAAACTTTCGAATCCCGGCACAGGCGTTGCAACCGGCGTGCTGCTGGAAGAAAAAGTACCCGTTGAATTCAAACATGCGGCGGGCGCCGAATTGGAATTCGAAGTCGGCCAACTCAAGCCGGGCGAAACGCGGCAACTCGATCTGACCATGAGCGCGGTCAAAGCCGGCAAGGTGCTCAATACCATCACCGCGCGCGGCGAAGGCAGCCTGCGCACCGAGCAGCAGGCCGAAATCGAAATCGTCGCGCCCGCGCTGGAAGTGGCCATGAACGGTCCGACGCGCCGCTACTTGGAACGTCAAGCAACTTACACCGTTTCGGTCAGCAACCCCGGCACCGCGCCGGCCAAAGACATTCAATTGGTCACGCATCTGCCCAAGGGCTTGAAGTTCGTCAAAGCCAACAATTCCGGTCAGTACGACGCGGCCACGCACAGCGTGCAGTGGAATCTTGAGGAACTGCCGGCGTCTGAAACCGGCAATGTCACGCTGGTGACCATGCCCATCGAATCCGGCGAACAGAAGATGACCATCGACGGCAAGGCCAAGCAGGGCCTGGTCGATCACAAAGAGCAAACCGTGGTGATCGATGGCCTGGCGGCCGTGATGTTCGAGGTCAGCGATGTCGATGATCCGATCGAAATCGGCCAGCCAACCACCTACGAAATTCGCGTGGTCAACCAAGGCACCAAACCGGCAACCAATATCCAAGTGCTGGGCCTGGTGCCAGCCGAAGCCAAGCCGCTTTCGGCCGAAGGGCCAACGCGGTTTGCAATCGCCGGGCAGCAAGTCACCTTCGAACCTCTCGCGCGACTGGCGCCCAAGGCGGACGTGACCTACAAAGTCAAAGTTCAAGCCTTGGCCGCCGGCGATTTGCGCTTCAAGGTGCAATTGCTCTCCGACGATAGCCGCACGCCGATCACCAAAGAAGAAAGCACGCGGGTGTATTCGGATCAGTAACGGACTGGCAGCGGGCGCGGAACCAACCGCGCCGTTAGGGTGTCGTGCTGGTGGCCTTGGCCAGCGACTCGTACAACTTGTATTCCAGGGGCGACAGTTCTTTGGGCTTGAAGCCGTGATCGCTGGCCAACTTCAGCGAATCGGCCGCTTGTGGCGAGACTTGCTTGAGCGCTTGCTCGGCCAGCGCGCGATGGAAATAGTAACTGCCGTTGTGCGAATCGTCGAGAATCGCGGTCTGAATGTCCTGCAGCGCCGCATCGGGCTGGTTGCGGGCGAGTTGCACCATTGCGCGGGTATCCAGCATGCTGGCCCGCGGACCAATGGCGTCGATCGACTCGTTGATCAATTTGAGGCTGTCGTCCAGATCCTTTTTCAGTAGCGCCAGCATATAAGCGAAGTTGTTGGCCAAGATGGCGCGCTGCTCTTGGTTGAAATTCTTTTTGGCCAACGCCGCGCGATATTCGCGTTCCGCTTCTGGGTACTTGCCCCAGAGCTGGTACAAGTCGCAAAGCCGCACGATCAAAAACTCGGCGTCGGGGTTTTTGTCGAGCAGCCGCTTCAGCCATTTTTCGACCATGGCAAAATGCTCGGGCTTAGCTTCGCCTTGACGGACGTTGAGCGTGTTGATTCCGGCCAGAATCAGCGGTGCGGCGGCCGCCACGTCCGTTACGCCCACCAGTTTTTTGTCGCACAAATCGAGCGATTCGGATATGAGTCGCTGCTGGCCCAGATGCGTGGCCAGGTAGGCGACGCTACGGATGGAGTGCTCCATGTCGTTAAAGGCGGTAAAATACGCGGTGGCGGGCTCGTAGAGCTTGAGTTGATCCAGCAGCAAGGCCACGGCCAGTACGTCACCTTTGCGGTCGTCTTTCTGCGGCAGCGTCACCAGCGAAGTCAACTTTTCGGCCGCTTCGTCGTTCTTGCCCTGCTTGACCAACAATTGGGCTCGGAGTGCGGCCGCTCCGAACGAAGTCTTGCTGGATTTTTCCATCTGTTCGATTTGGCGAATCAGATCCTCGGCGTTTTCGGGCTCGTCGTTTCGCAACATCATCGTCACGAACTCGGCCAGCAGCGCAATGTTGCCGGGAGCGCGTTCGCGCAAGCGATCGATGATCACGTGGGCTTCTTTCCATTTGCCCGTTTGCTCGTAGAGCCGCGCCAAGACCATCAATTGATCGGGCGCGAGCACGTCTTTGTCTTCGAGCGAAGCCAGCAAGGCGATGGCTTTTTGATGCGAGGTGGCATCGTCGCGGACGGCATATAGATTGGCCGTGAGGATTCGATCTTCGACGGCCAACTCGCCGGCCTGCGTATTTTTCTCGATCTCGGCCAGCGCGCTCAGATGGTCTTGATAACTGCCACTCAAGGCCATGATCTGCGCCAGTTGGCGGCGGGCGGCGGTGACCAGCACCTTCTGATCCACAGGCGCGGAAGCGACAACTTTATCCAACAGCTTTCTGGCCTCGGCGAATTTGCCGGCGCGAATGTAAAACGCGGCCACTTGATTGGCCAGCAAGTAGTTTTCCGGCGCGGCCAGCAATGCGTCTTTGAAATTCTTTTCGGCAGCCTGGAAATTGCCGGACGCTTCGTAAAGTTGTGCCAGCGGAATCGATTTGACTTCCGGTTTGAGTTTGGTGTCGGCTTCCACCAAGGCATTCATGGCTTCGTTGCGACGGTTGGTTTCCAGAAGATGCTTGATCAATCCGATCCAAGCCTCGGGGCGCTGCGGATCGGCGTCAACCGCCGCGCGGTACAACTTTTCAGCGTCTTCAGGCATCCTCGCCCGCGAGAGCAGCATGGCGCGCCAGTACAGGCCGGCCGAATTGTTACTGTTGTCGGGCACGGCCGCCTTGGCCAGTTCGGCGGCTTGCTTGAAGTCGCCAACTTGCACGCGTAGATCGGCTTCCATCCGATCCATGCCCTCGCTGCGGTCTTCTCCCAAGCGCGGGAATAACGCCAGCGCTTGTTGGAATTGCCCCGCGCTGGCCTGCAGCGCAATCAGGCGACGGATGACCGTGGCGTTACTCGGCCCGAGCTCGAGCGCGAGTTTATAATTTTCGATAGCGTCGTCGCGTTTGCCTTCCAGCACATCAATATCGCCAAGAATTTGCGGCACAACGTACCAGCCAGCGCGCTCGTTTTTGGCCTTATTCAGCAGTGTACGAGCCCGCGCCAGATCGTCGGTTTCTTGGGCAGTCAGCGTCCTTTTGGACGGGTTAGGTTCTTTGAAAATACGGGTAATCACGCGGTTGGCTAACTGCACGGCCTGAGCAAACAGCAGTTGCGAATCGTTCTTGCCGGTCAACTTGGCCATGGCTTGGAGGGCGGTTTGCATCTCGGCGCCGTCGTCGGCCTCGCGAGCAAATTCGAACGACTGCATGTAGTAATTGACATCGTCGCGAAATTTGCGGAGCGCGCGCCAGCTTTGCCGCGCGCCCTCTAGATCGCCCAGGCGATGCTGAGCGGCGCTGAGCGCTTCAAGCCAGCGGGTCTGATCTTGGTCGGAATAGGTCGTGATCGGCAGCGCCGCCAACTTGGTGATTTCATCTTTGCCGCGTTTGCCGCCCACGCGATTCCAGGTGTTCAACCGCGCCAGGCGAAACACGATGTTATCGCCGACGACTTTTTCCGCGCGCTCCAGAATTGGCAGGGCTTTGGTTTCGTCATCGCCAATCAACTTGATCCGCTGAATCTCGAAGAGTTCCGCCCACAATTGCGGGTTTTTGGGATCGTTGGCATTGGCGTCGCGGATCAGTTTTTCCGCACGTTCGGGATCGCCTTTGCGGGTGGCAACTTCGGCCGCCAACACGGCCCAGGCGGACTCATTGACGTTGGCTTGCCCGCGCAGGCTATCGACCATTTTGTCGATTTGGGCCCAATCCTGTTTTTCGCGTGGCTTGCTGGCCTGCTCGGCCAGACGCAATTTCAGCAGTCGCATCCAGATGCCGGGCGAATCGCTCATCTTCTTTTCGGTGATTTGCTTTTCCACCATTTCGTAAAGCTTCAAAGCGCCGGCGTTGTCGCCTTTGGCCTGCAAGCCGTTCGCCTTGGTGATTAGCGCGGTCATTGAACCGCCACTGATCTTGGAAAGCTGCTCGGCGATTTCGTTTTGACGATCGGCCTGATTCAATTGTTCGTAGCAATCCGCCAGCGAAACCAGCACCGGCGACAACCGCTCGGGCTGCGTGGCGGCCATCTTGCGGGCGTGTTCCAATTTTTCGGCCGCGAGCGTCCAGTTTTTGTCGAGCATATATAGCCGTCCCTGCAAGACTTCCATGTCGAAGCCGGCGGCCTTCATTTTGTCGAGCTTGCCGAGCGTGTCGCGGGCGGCGACCGCATCGCCATTGTGGATTTGAATCTCCGCCAAGATGAGCAGTAGGTTGACATCGGCCGGCACCTTTGCGAGACCGTCACGGGCGGCGGCTTCGGCGGCCTTGGCATTTTTTTGCTGCATCTGCAAACGCGTGAGCAGCACCCACATCCGCGGATCTTTGGGAAACTGCTTGGTGCCGGCTTCCATTCGCTTTTGTGCCGCCTCCAGATCTCCGGCAATCCAGGCCACCTGTCCCGCCGTGAGAATCGCATCGGCATCGTCGGGCGCGATTGCGAGCGCCTTTTCGATTTCCGTCCGGGCTTCGACCGAATTATCTTTGCGCTCGGTTTCCTGTTCCTTTGCGGCCAGGCTTTTGAGCGGGCGGCTTTGCAGGTACGTGCCGCGCTGCAAATGGGCCGCGGCTTTGTCGCCGTTGATTTCGACGAGTTTTCCCATCACTTTGTCGGCCAGTTCAAGATTCACTTCGCCGGCGTCGGAGTTCAACAGCAGACCGGCCAGCAAGGCATAAGCCTCGACGTTTTTCTGATCGGTGCCTTGGTCGGAGTTGATTTCGCCCGTGGCCAGATCGACGCCAATCAGCCTTGCCGCTTGCTGCAGGGCCGCGGGCTGACGCCCGGAAAACGCGTTGCACTCGGCAAGCTGAAATTCCAGTAGGGCGTCTTTCGGCCGTGACTTTTGCATCTCGACGATTTCGTCGCGAGCGTTGGACCACTGCCGCATTCGCATCAGTAGCACAATTTTGGCGCGATCCAGCCGCTCGCCAAACTCGGGATGTTCTGCCGAGGCGGGCGTTTCCTGCGCTTTGAGCAACTGGCGATAAACACTATTCGGGCTGTCGCTGCCGTTGAGCACCTGTTCGTAGCGGGCCAACACCCAGTTCTTTAAAGAGTCCGTGTCTTCTGGGTTGGCCTTCACACCTTTACCGAATTGTACGGCAGCTTCGGAATAATTTCCTTCCTTGACGAGTTTTTCGCCTTCGACCTTATACTTTGCTGCACCACTGCGCGTCTGCCAGCGGTGCAGAAAAAAACCGCCGACCACCACAACCAGAAAACTGCCAACCAGAAAGATGACCAGCTTGATATTCAATCGTTGCATGAAAAAACCTAATTCACGAGTCAAATGCCAGCATTGCGGCATTGCTCGATCGTGAAGGGGTGCCCGGCTAGAAAGTGTGCCCGCAAAGCTTTGCTACGTTGTGCGGACCGACGGCGTTCGCTCAAATCGGTCCAGTTTCGCAGAAAACGCGATTGGCCGAATTCGCAGCTTTTATTCTAACCCTCCACTCGCTGGGGTCAACGAAGTGGCCGCGCGAGATGCCGCCACGGAGCACTCATCTCACGATTAAAACACAAGTTATGGCATTCCGGACAAACAAGGCAAAGTCTGCGGGCGAGTTTGCCGATTATTCCGACTGGATCAATCAAAGCGATTGTAGGGCCAGCGACGCGCCAGTTGCTAGCGGGCGCGGATTGGAACCTCAAGGAACCGCAGTGCAATGAC
>JBBRCE010000015.1:0-101059 GCA_038205115.1 Pirellulales bacterium | reverse complement strand
AGCACGGCAAGCACCCCGGCGAGCAGGGCAAGCACCCGGGCGAGCAGGGCAAGCAACCGGGCGAGCAGGGCAAGCAACCGGGCGAGCAAGGTAAGCAACCCGGCGAGCAAGGTAAGCAACCCGGCGAGCAAGGCAAGCAACCGGGCGAACAAGGTAAGCAACCCGGCGAGCAAGGTAAGCAACCGGGCGAGCAAGGCAAGCAACCGGGCGAGCAAGGCAAGCCGCAACCGGGTGATGCCAAGCCAGATGCCAAATCTGAGCAGCCGGGCAACGGTAACAAAGCCAACGACGGTGACCTAGGCCCCAACGCAAAGCCGGCCGATCCCAGCAAACAAGGCGATCCCAATCAGAAAGGTGGCGAGGGCGAGCAGCCCAAGGGCGACTCGGGCACCGGCTCCGGCGAAAACGCCAAAGGCTCGCCTCAGCCGCAAGACGTGCAAAAAAATGTCGGTCAGAAGCCCGACAAATCGCAACCATCCACCAAAGACAACAAGAACGACAACAACGCCCAATCGCCGGCGCACGGCAAAGAAAACAAGTCCACCGCGCAAGGCCAAGACGGCGACGCCATGGGCCCCGGCGGCCCCGGTGGCGGCCAACCCGGCAACCAACCTGGCGCCGGCAGCGCAGGGAAAAACACACCGTCCGATGAAGGCGCCGGTCGCGCGAATTCGCCCGGCCGCGGCGAAACGTCCGACCAACCGGGCAACGATCAAAAATCGAAACAGGGCACGAATCGCGCTGGCCCCAAGACTAAGGGCGACCAATCCGCAGGTCCGAGTTCAGATGCCAAAACGCCCGGCGGCAATCAGGCTGCTCAGCCGCAAGACAAAACCGACAAGCCAGGCGAAGCGCCCAGCGACCGACCCGGCAACAACGATCAAAATCCCGAGAAGCCGTCAGAGAAAACGCCAAACGGCAAAACCCCGGCCAGCGGCAATCAGCTCGGCGGCGTTCAAGGCGGAAAGGGCCTGCCGCAGGGTGGCGGTGATGGAACCGGCGAAGGCACGTCCGAGCCGCAGGGCGCGGAATCCGGGGCCGACGATCCCAACCTCGAACATGCCAAGAAGGCGATGGACCTAGTGCTGGACAAGCTCAAACAAAACGATCCCGACCCCGAAACGCTCAAGCAGCTTGGCTGGACCAAGGACGACATGCAGAAGTTCGTCCAACGCTGGGAGCAGATGAAGCGAGAAGCCGAGCAGTCGCCGAAGAACAGCAGTTCGAACAAGCAATATGAAGACGCCCTGCAGAGCCTCGGATTACGGCAAGGCAGCGTCACCCGTAACGCGGATCGCAGCGCCAACGACAAACAGCAAGGGCTGAGCAGCGCCGCTCGCACCAAGCCGCCGGCCGAATACGCGGAGCAATTCCGCGCTTACAGCCAGGGCGTCTCCAAAGGCAGCAAGTAAGCCCAGATGTTGGGCAACAAGCCCGGCGACGTGACAGCTGCAAGCGCCCATTGAAACTTGCTTACCGCTGGGCCGCTGACTTCGGTTGGTTGATGCCTTGCGGCGAATGCAAGTGCCACCACCGGTGGCGTTCTGCGCAGGCGTTGCTGCCGTCATCATTACGGGGATTCCGCATTAACTTGCCTTGGGCCGCCGCAGCACATTAAACTGAAGGCAGTCAAAACCTTCACGCTCGGAGCAAGTCATGGCAAGTCGATTTCAGATGCGAACTCGGATGCGAGTTTTGGCCCGGCTGTCGCTCGGCGTCGTGCTCTGCGGTTATATCGGCGGATCTAGCTTTGCGGACGATAAGCCGAGCGTCACCGCCACCAATGTTAAGCTGTCCGAGAAACCGGCCACCGAGCCGCGCACGGTTGATGATCGTCGCATTCAGCAGTTGATTGAACAGCTTGGCAGCGACGATTACGTTGCGCGCCGGCATGCGCAAGAAGAACTGGTGAAGATCGCGCCGGAGGCGTTCGACGCGCTGACCGTGGCCGAGTCGGCCGTCGATCCGGAAATTGCCAGCCGCGCAACCTATCTCACGCGGCTCGTGCGGTTCGAAATCGAACGCGACAGCGATTCGACCGAGGTCCGCAAAATTCTGGCCGACTACGAATCGCAATCGCTCGACCAGCGTTTGGCCAAGATCGACCAACTGCTCAAGCTATCGCACGACGACGGCCTGGATGCCGCGTGCCGGCTGGTGCGTTTCGATCACTCGCTGATTTTTTCCAAGCGTGCGGCCATTAAAATTGCCACGCAACCGCTCGGCGATCAACAGCGTGCGCCGGCTCGTGCCAAGATTCTGCTGGGCAGTTTAGGCAACAGCAATCGGACCGCGGCCGGCTGGTTGCAGACTTTGGCCAGCGAGATCGATCGTCCCGCCGAATCGCTGCTTCAGTGGCAAAAGATACTCGATCAGGAACTGGCTCTGGTCGATAAGGCTTCGCCCGACGCCGAAGCAGGCATCGTCTCGTTGATTCTGCGACATCAAATCGAACTGCTGCAGAAACTTGGCCGTCCCGAAGATGCCCTGGCCGCCATGCGTAAGCTGCCGGAACTTGAATCGAGCGAAGAGCCGGCACTCATCGATTTAATCGACTGGTTAGTGCAGCATCGCGGTTGGGACGCCATCAAAGTCTTGGCGACACGGCACGCCGCGGCGACGGAAAACAATCCGATGCTCAAGTACGTGCTGGCCGAAGCCTGGGTTGCCAGCGGCGACAAAACGCAGGGCCGGCAGTTGGCCGACCAGGCGTTTGCCATTTCACCGGAGAATTACTTTGCGCACGTAAACATGGCAAAAAACCTGCAACTTCGTGGGCAGTTCCAATGGTCGGAGCGCGAATATCGGCACGCCATCAAGAATTGTCCGACCGATCCCGGCGCGCAAATGCAGGATATCCAAGGCGTGGCCTACGGCATCAAGGGGCGCACCTATCTGGCCGAAATGTTGCACGACCTAGAGCAAGAAACGTCCGCGGCCGAAGTGCTCAAAGAGCTGGTCACGTTGATCGATACCAACCGCGGCTTTGCCGATGTGTTTACGCGGCTGAACGATGACGGCGAGTCCACTCCGGCGGCCATTCACTCGCGCTATCATTATTTTTTGGCCTGCAGTCTGCCTGCGGCGGTACGCAAGCAGCGAAAATCGCAATTGGACGCGGCCATCCAATTCGACGAGACCGACGCCGACGTGCTGATTGCCCTTTATCGCCTGCCGGATCAAACGCGCGACGAACAGAAGCAGACCAAAACGCGCATCGAACGGGCAATGGCGAAGTTTTATGAGCAAATCGATCGCAACTCCACTGACACGGCCACCGCCATGAACTACAACCAACTGGCTTGGTTGGAAGGTAACACCATTGGCGATGGTCACGGCGACTACAGTGAATCGATTGCGCTGTCGAAGAAGTCGCTTGAGATCCATGTCGAAGCGCCCGGTTACCTGGACACGCTCGCGCATTGCTACTTCAAGGCTGGTGACCTCGAGAACGCCGTGCGGTATCAATCGCGCGCGGCCGAACTCGATAAGCACTCGCTGCAAATCACCAAAGCGCTGGGCGAATTTCAGGCTGCGCTGGCCAAGCAAAAGGCGGACGCCGGCCAGTGAACCCGCCTCGCTCCGCAGATTCCGTTTCCATGCGTTCGGCGGTCGTGACCGGCGACAGGTTCGACTCGTCGCCAGCCGACGATGCTGATACGTCGCCACCAGCAGAAAAAGTTAACACGTCGTCGCCAGCCGACAATGCTGATACGTCGTGGCCAGCCGACGATGCAGTTGAAGTGCCGCTGGCGGCCGAAGTGCTGTGGCAATCGCCGCGTGGCGATTCTTCGCCGCTCTCTGCGGCGCGGATGCTGGAACTGCGACGCTCGGAGCATCGAACCATCTTTTGGCTTGCGCTGGCGATGCTCGTCTTGGCGGTTGTGTTGCAATTGGATGAGAATGGCGTGGTGTATCTGCCGCTATTAAACCTGCGGATGCCGGGCGTCTGTTGGTTTCGCAATTCGCTGGGCATCGATTGTCCTGGCTGCGGACTGACTCGTTCGGTCATATCTTGGGTTCATCTGCAACCTGCGGCGGCCTGGCACTTTAATCCGGCCGGCATCCTGATTGCCACGCTGGCGATTTTTTCCGTGCCCTACAGCGCGATCCAGTTGCGGCGCTTGTCGCAAGGCAAGCCCAGCTGGTGGCATCCCCCGCTGATTTGGTTTGGACTGGTGATTGGCTTGGTGCTGATCGGCCAGTGGATCTATAAGTTAAAATTCGGCGAAATCTAACTGCGGCGGCCCGCGAATTGCCCCTTGCCAGTGGCAGCGAATGACGGTCACCTGCTGGGCGAATGGGGGTCTTTTCATCAACGAGGCAAACATCATGTTGACATCGAAACGTCGCGTGCCTGTTAGTATTTTTGTGGCCGCCCTGGCGAGTTTTATTGCTGTTTACACGGCGGGGCTGTGGCTGCATCCGTTACGGGCTGCTGATCCACTGGTCAAGCCAACACCGATTCCCAACGCTGCTAAGCCCGAAGGCGCGCCGCCACTGGTGGCGTCGGCAGAAGATGCTCAAATCAAAAAGCTGACTGAAGAGATCAAGCGACTTCGCGAGTTGTTGCCTGACCAGTCGCACGCCATGCAGGATGTCTCGTATCATTTCACGAATTTGAAGTTCGCGGCCGATGCGGAGAACTGGCCAATGGCGCAATTCTACTTGGGTGAGACGCAGCAACATTTGCGCTGGGCCGTACGACTCAAGCCCATTCGTAAAGACAACGCCGGTCGCGAAATCGATTTGAAGAAGATCCTTGAAGCTCTCGAAACCACTCCTTTGGCGCAATTGAAAAAGGCGATCCTCGCCAAAGATCGCGAGCAGTTCACAATGGCTTACAAGGCCACGCTCGAGGGCTGCTACGCTTGCCACAAAGCGGCCGACAAGCCTTATCTGCGTCCCAAGCTGCCCGAGCATCCAGAAACGCAAATCATCAACTTCGATCCCAAGTCCGATTGGCCCAAATAGCGGCGCAGATCAATTCCGTTAACAACTGCCTCGCGTTGCATCAGGAGCGTCAGCATGAAAACCGTTGCCCTGCGTCATCACAAGCTGCAAGTTCTGGATCGTGGCGAAGGGATTCCGCTACTGTTTGTGCATGGCTTTCCGCTGGATCACTGGATGTGGTCGGCCCAAGTCGATTGTTTTTCGCAGCGCTGTCGGACAATCGTGCCGGATTTGCGCGGGTTTGGCAAAAGCGAACTGCCCGACGGTCCGGCGAGCATGGAAGCGTATGCCGACGATCTTTACGAGATGCTGAACGTGCTAGGCGAAAAACAACCGGTGGTGTTGATTGGCCTTTCGATGGGCGGTTATATCGGCTGGCAGTTCTTTCAGAAGTATGCGGATCGAGTGCTGGCGATGGTGGCTTGCGATACGCGGACCGTGGCCGATACTCCGGCAGCCGCCGCGGCCCGTACCGCGCTAATTGCCAACATTCGCCGCGACGGCGCCAAGGCGGCCGCCGACGCAATGCTGCCACGACTCTTTTCGCCAGAAACGCATCTGCATCAACCGCAGTTAGTCGAGCAGACGCGACAAGTCATTCTCAAGACGCCGGTCAACGGGCTGGTGGCCGCGCTGGAAGGCATGCGTACGCGACCGGACATGACGCCGCTGCTGGCCAAGATTGACGTGCCGACGCTCGTCATGGTGGGCGAGCACGACCAAATTTCACCGCCTGCCGAAATGGAGCAGATTTGCGAGCAAGTATCCGACTGCAAGTGGTTTGTGGTGCCGGGCGCTGCGCATCTGTCGCCACTAGAAAACCCCAACGTGTTTAACGGCGCGCTGTCCGAATTTTTGTCGAAGTAGCGTTTGCCCCGGTTGCGGGCAATCTCGCGGCGTTGTCTCATTCCGATCCGCGTGTCGCATTATGATCTGCCAGCAGAAGGCGATGCTGGCTGCTATTGCTTCGCTCAAAGCGCCCATCGCCCCCGCAATTGCGGCATCATCGTCAACGCCGGCGCGAATCGATCAATTTTCGCGCGCGAGTTGATCCGGCATTACTTCTGCTTCGTAGTACAGGCAGATAACCGCTTAGGTTGTCCGCGGCTCGGCACGATGACCCGAGCAAGAATTCAGAACAGGAGCGTTTCGAATGTTACGGGCATTGACAGGTTTGACCGCAGTCGGCGTATTGCTCGCGTTTGCCGGGTCGGCCAACGCCCAGCAGTATTATGTTGCCAAACCGCAGGACGATCATCACGATCATTGGCAACAACAGGATCGTTACGAACACGAGCGGGCAGAGCGCGAACACGAGCATCGCGAGCACGAGGTGCAGTACCGTGCGTATCGACCCACTACGGAATACCGTGGCAGCTTTGTGCCGCAAACCACTTACTACGCACCGCGTCAGACGACTTACTACGCACCGCGGCAAACTTACTATGCACAACAAGCAACCTATTACGCCCCGCAGCAAACGTATTATGCCCCGCAGCCGACATACGTCGTTCCGCCAGCTCAAGTGATCGTTCCGCAACGCGAAGTCATTGTCGAACGTCCGGTCTATCAACCGCACGTTGGTTTGTCGGTCAGTGGCCGAAACTTCGAGTTCTCGGTCGGCCATTAGCCGCGGTCGCAGAGACGGTTTCTGCCGTAAAGAATTGCAGCCCAGGAGTGCCCGCAAGAGCGCCTGGGCTTCTTGAGTTTGGCAAACGCCGCAATGGTAGGCGAGTTGCGACTACTTGCTCTTGAGCTTGATCGGCAATTGGTCGATCTTGGCAGCTAAAATGAAATCGTTTTCGGACAGTCCGCCAATCGCGTGCGTCCAGATTTCAATGGCCAACTGGCGATAGCCTTCCAGGTGCAAATCGGGATGATGACCTTCGGCTTCGGCAAGCTGGGCCACGGCATTAAAGAAGTCCATCCCGGCCATGAAGTTCTTCACGAGCCAGCACTTGCGAATCCGTTGGCCGTCCACCGTGAGTTGCCAGCCGCTGAGGTTGGCAAGTTGCTGCTCGGCTTGCTGCTGCGAATATCGCGGTACGCCACCTTCGCAGGGAACGCACTTTTTGGTGGTCAGTTCTTCAGCGGTATGCGACATTGCAAAACATCCGCGAGGCGAGTTGCTGTGGATGGAGCGCCATGGGCGGCGGCTATTCCGCCAATTGACCGAGCAGCCTTGTCAATGTGTTAGCGTGAACGCCGAGCAGCGCGGCGGCGCGGCCCTTATGGCCGCCGGTTGCTTGCAGCGCCTGGCGAATCGCTTCGCGACGCAGTTGTACAAGATCAAACGAGGGCAGCCGTCCGGAAAAATGCTGTCCACCAACCTCCGGCAATGTCGGCACAATGTCCAGCACGTACGACTGTTGAATCACGTGCGATAACTGCCGCACGTTGCCCGGCCAGCGATACTCGCAGAATTGTCGCAACGTTTGCGGATCGGGGCGCCACAATGGCCGCTGGTATCTCTGCGAGAATTGCTTGGAGAAAAACTCCAAGAACTCGGGGATATCCTCTGGGCGCTCACGCAGCGGCGGCACGTGCAATTCGACCATGTTCAGTCGATAGTACAGATCTTCGCGGAAGCGGCCCTCGGCAACTTCAACTTCCAGGTTGCGATTGGTGGCGGCAATGATTTGTACATCAATGGCTTCAGGCCCCGTTGCGCCAATCGGGGTAACTTCCGCCTCTTGCAACACACGCAGTAACTTCGGTTGCAATTCCATCGGCATTTCGCCGACTTCGTCGAGAAACACCACACCACCGTCGGCCGCACGGAATACGCCCAGCGAACTTCCAAAAGCACCCGTGAATGCACCTTTCTCGTGACCAAACAACTGGCTCTCGGCCAGTGAGATCGTCAAAGCGGCGCAGTTGACCGGCACAAAGGGCTTAGCCGCCCGCGGTCCTTGAAGATGAAGCTGTTTTGCCCACAGCTCTTTGCCGGTACCAGTCTCGCCAGAAATCAGCACAGTACATTCGACCTGCGCAGCGCGCTCGACATGCTTGGCAATTCTGCGCACTGCCGCATTCGCACCCAACACCCAGTCCACGACTGCAGGCGTCGAACGCACACTCACTTGGCCGCGCGATTGCGCGCCGGTATCAATTGATCTGGTCATGCTTTTCTGTATGGCACGTTGCCATTACGGGTTATGTAAGCCGCAATATTCGCAAAGCATTACCTAAGTGGCAATGCCCAAACGAGTACGGGCCCGGATCGGCTCATTAGCTAAGTGCTGCGATGAGATACGTGTGGTGGGTTAAAAAACGCCGGGCAATAACTGGAGTTCAATCGTCAATATGTGGCGATTCCGCTGAACTTACCCGACATCTGCATTATAAGGGCGAGCCTTCCAAATGCAATGATTTTGTTTCCGGACCCATCTAATTTCAGAATGACAGCAACCACTAAGAGGGGTCCGTCCGTCGGAACGGATTGTATGCAAAGCGTTGTCGAGGAACGAATTAGACGTTTTTATGGATCGTGAAATAGCCTCGAACGATCCGGCTGCGTGTTACCGCTCGTCCGAATAACACGTCAGTCCGAAATTTGACCTCACGCAGGCCCGGTCGACTCGATTTCGCGCTTCTCAACCGCACTCCGCTCCCCCGCCCACTCGCTCGTGCCGCAGCAGCGAAGGTGTCGTCGCCAACGGGCGTCATCCGTTGCCGGAAAGTCCGTGCGTACATGGACGCCGCGCGTTTCGTTTCGCTCGAGTGCCGCGCGGGCGATCAACCGGCCGACCAACAACAGGTTTTGCAGCTCCCAGCCCGGCGGATGGTTGAATTGGCGCGGCAGCACGTAATGGCACCAGGCGTCGATATTCATCAGGGCTTCGCCCAGCCGGGTGGCGTCGCGGCGGACGCCAGCGGCCCGCCACATCACGCTTTTAAGCGCGTTGCGAATATCGTCCAGGTTGAGCGGCTCTTGCGGCGGTTCTTGGCGATCGTTTTCGAGCGACAGCGCGTGAAAGTCGTCTGCAACTTGCAGCGCCAGCTCGCTCGCTCCCTGGCCGGCGTGTTCGCCAAACACCAGGCCCTCCAGCAAGCTGTTGGACGCCAGGCGATTGGCGCCGTGCAAGCCGCTGGAGGTGACTTCGCCCGCGGCCCACAAGCCCGGCACCGTCGTACGGCCTTGACCGTCGACAGTCACGCCGCCAATCATATAGTGCGCGCCGGGACGGACGGGAATTCGTTGTGTGGCGATGTCGATGCCGAATTTTCCGCAGACAGCGGCAATGCCCGGAAAGCGACTGCGCACGAAAGCCGCGTCCAGATGGCTCATATCCAAGTAGACGTTGGGATGCTGCGTTTTTTCCATCTGATCGACGATCGCCCGGCTGACCACGTCGCGCGGGGCCAGTTCACCGCGCGGATCGTAATCTGGCATGAAGCGATATCCGTTGCGGTCGATCAGTCGTCCGCCCTCGCCGCGCATGGCTTCGGTGATCAGATTGCGGCTTGAACCGGCGATGTACAGCACGGTGGGATGAAACTGCATGAACTCCATATCGCGCAGCTCGGCGCCGGCCCGGCAAGCGATCGCCAGGCCATCGCCGGTGGCGACCTCAGGGTTGGTTGTTTCGCGATAAATTTGCCCGACGCCGCCAGTGCAGAGAATGGTCTGCTTGGCCCACACCAGCGTTTTGCCGTGTTCGGCATTCCAGACCAGCGCGCCGCGGCAAACGCCGTCGTGCGTGAGCAAGTCGATGGTGAAGGTATCTTCCCAACTCTGTACGTTGCGCAGTGCGCCGGTATGTTCGATCACCGCTCGCATGACTTCGCGACCGGTAGCGTCGCCCAGTGCGTGGACGATGCGGTTTTGGCTGTGCCCGCCCTCGCGCCCCAGTGATAGCTCGCCGGCCACCTCGTCAAAACGCGTGCCCCACTGAATGAGTGTTTGAATGTGCCGCGGCGCCTCGCGGACCACCATTTCGACAATCGCTTCATCGCACAACCGTCCGCCCGCGGTGATCGTATCGGCAATATGATCTTCGAAGCGATCTTCCGGATCGATAACGCTGGCAATGCCGCCTTGGGCGTAATTGCTGTTCGATTGCCGCAGCTTTTCTTTGGTCACCACCAGCACCGAGAGCTTGCGGTCGATCGAATTGGCAGCCGTCAGTCCGGCCAAACCGCCACCGATGATCAATACGTCGGTAAAACAGTGCGGCACGCGCTTGGGATGAAACGGAACCAGGTAACGAGACATCGCAATTTCCTTGACCTGACAAAATCGACATTTCAACCCGCCGCGCGGCCCGTGGGCTGACGCCAATATAATCGGATTTGCCTGCTGCCGGCGAAAATTCGCGACGACCCGAGGAACTGACAACGGAATTCGGATCGCCGATTCGAACTGCAATTGGTGCTTCGCAAAGGCGATGGGTTCAGGAGTGTAGTAGCCGCGCGGCCCACCCAATCGATATACTACCGGGCGCTACATCGCTCCGCCTGCAATGGCCATCACGAACCGCTCCTCCGAGAACGAATTTGACATGAAAGTTGCCTATTTCGATTGCGCCAGCGGCATCAGCGGCGATATGACGCTCGGCGCACTGATCGACGCCGGAGCACCGCTAGCGACGATTCAGACCACGCTTGAATCGTTAGGCCTCCCGCAAGTTCGTTTGCAAACGGCGGAAGTCAAAAAGAACGGCTTTCGCGCCACGCAACTTACCGTGGAGCATCCGCCCGAACATGCGCATCGCCACTTGCATCACATCACGGATATGATCGATGCCAGCCAAATGAACCCGCGGCAGCGCGATCTGGCTAAGCAGATTTTCACCAAGCTAGGCGAAGCCGAGGCCAAGGTGCACGGCAGCACGCTCCGTAAAGTGCATTTTCACGAAGTCGGCGCGGTCGATTCCATTTCCGATATTTGCGGCGTGGCGATTGCGCTGGACCTGCTAAACATCGAGCGAATTCACGCCTCGCCGGTGCCGACCGGGCACGGCTTCATCGAAATCGCTCACGGGCGTTGCAGCGTCCCCGCGCCGGCCACCGCCGAATTGCTCAAAGGCATTCCGCTGGCGGCCAGCAGCGTGGAAGCCGAATTGACCACGCCTACCGGCGCGGCAATCCTGGCTGCGCTGTCGAGTGGCTTTGGTCCCATGCCAGCGATGCGCGTGGAAACCATCGGTTACGGTTCCGGACAGCGCAACCTGGAGCAGCAACCGAATATTTTGCGCGTGATGATCGGCAGCGCGGACGATTCCAACACGCCCAACGGACTCGCGGCCAACGAGCAAGTTGTGTTGCTGGAAACCAATCTGGACGACACGTCGGGCGAAATGATTGGCCACTGCGCCGGTTTGCTTTGGGAAGCCGGCGCGCTGGACGTGTTCACGACGGCGATCGCCATGAAGAAGAATCGGCCCGGCGTGCAATTGAGCGTGCTCTGCGCGACGGCCGATGTACAAAAACTCGAAGCGATTTTGTTTTTGGAAACCACAACGCTTGGCGTGCGGCGTTCGCTCCTGGGGCGAAATGTCTTGCCGCGCAATCAGCAGATCATCGAAACGCCGTACGGCAATGTCAGCGGCGTGATCGCTCAACTACCCGACGGTCAATCGCGATTTTCGCCCGAATTCGAATCCTGTCGCAAGGCGGCTTTGGAACAGAAAGTTTCGCTGGCGCAGGTTTACGACGCCGCGCGGCGGGCGTTTGCCTCTTAGCCAAGGACGGCACAATGAATTTGCCATTTGCAGAAATCACCGCAACTCAAGGCGTCTTCCTGGCCGGCCTGGGGCTGGCGATCTTTATATTGCTGTCGCGATCGCGACGCTATTTCCGCGGTAAAGCAACCAGCCTGACGAAAACACCCGGCCGACTTTCGGCGGCGGGCGCCGCGCAAAAGCCGCCCGCGCATTGGCACGATGCGCCCGACGAAATGCGCCGCTGGCAGATCGAAATGCACGAACTGGCCCGCGATTACTCGGCCCGCATCGACACCAAAATTGCCGCGCTGCAGGCGCTGTTGATCGACGCCGATCAAGTTGCGGCGCGGCTTGAATCGCTGCTCGACCAAGCCGATCGTCAGGCACGCCCCACGGCGCACTCCACGCCACAGACGTCGACTTCCCGCCGCGAGACGCTGCCTTCGCCGGAGACGATTCAGCAGCGACTGGACGACAAACGGATCGATGCGCGATTAGAATATATTTGCGCGCTGGCCGACGAAGGTCTTTCCGCCAAGGACATCGCGACGCGACTCAATCGGGCAGTAGGCGATATCGAACTGCTGCTCAGCGTTCGCCCCCCGCGCGCCGCGTCGTAACACCATCGATCAGGATCACCGCGTGCCGAGTTTAACGGTCGAAAATTACGTCAAAGCCATTTTGCAGATTGGCGCGGAGCACGGCGGCAGTCCGGTGGCCACAGGTCAGATTGCCACGGCTCTGAACGTTTCGCCCGGCACGGTGACCAGCATGCTCAAAACGCTCAGCGAAAGCAGCCTAATCACCTATGCGCCCTACGAAGGCGCGCGGCTCACGGCGGCCGGCAATGCGCTAGCCTTACGAATGGTGCGGCGGCATCGGCTGATCGAACTGTTTCTGTCACGCACGCTGGACCTCACCTGGGACGAAGTTCATGAAGAAGCCGAGCACATGGAACACGCGGTTAGCGATCGGTTGATCGACCGCATCGAGAGTCATTTGAATTTTCCGGAGGTCGATCCGCACGGCGATCCGATTCCCAAGGCCGATGGCTCGGTTCGCGCCGCGGCCGGGCGTTCGCTGGCGGCTTGCCAAGCCGGCGAAGTGTTTCGGCTGATTCGCGTGGTCGATCAGTCGCCCGGCTTTTTGCGTTTTTTAACCGAGTCCGGCATTCGCCTAGGCGCATCGGGCCAAGTGCAATCCAACCGGATCGAAGCAGGTTTAATTCGAATTCAATTGGACAATGCCGAGGTTTCACTGGGACACGAAGCGGCTGAAAAACTGGTTGTCGAGCGTCAAGTTGGATAAAACGGCGCGATGATGACGGCCTCAGGGCCTCAAAGACTTGTTAATTCTCTCCGAACGTTGAGATACCCATGCCTGCGCCGGACGTACAGAAGAAAGAACGCGGTTTCGAAGAGTCGTTGGCCCAATTGGACGTCGTAGTTCAATCGCTGGAAGCAGGGCAAATTGGCCTGGCGGAGTCGCTCAATCAGTACGAGCAAGGCGTCAAACTCTTGCGGTCGTGCTACGACATGCTGGACAAAGCTGAACGGCGCATTGAACTGCTCAGCGGCGTGGACTCGCAAGGCAATCCGATTGTCGTGCCACTGGATGATCAATCGAGCCTGGCGGCGGACCAGCAGCAGCACGACGCCCGCAAAACGGGTGATGCCACCACTGAAAAGCCGCGCGTGCGGCGGCCCAAGCGTCCTGAAAATCCGCCGGCGCGCGACGTAGACGATTCGCTTGGCTTGTTCTAAAATAGCTGGAGCAAAAAGGTTGCGCCCTACTCGCCCGACCACTTCGATTGGCCACGAAGATATTATTAAGCGTGCATAGCATGTTGATTTGTGGTTTCGGTATGACAACTCGCGTTTAGCAGAATTCGCACGGCGACATTTCTTCCTCATTCAGTCCTCACCGCTCGCTCAATGATCGCTTGCCCGGCTGGTTCATTCGCCGACTACACCTCGCTCTGGGGTGCGCAGATCGAACATGCGCTGGACGGCTATTTGCAGCTTCCGGCCGGCTGTCCGGACCGCCTGCGGCAGGCCATGCGTTATTCGCTGTTGGCACCCGCCAAGCGGCTGCGGCCGATGCTAGTGTTAATGGCTGGCACGGCATGCGGTTGCACCGTTGAGGCGGCGCTTCCGGCTGCCTGTGCGGTGGAAATGATCCACACGTATTCTTTGATTCACGACGACCTGCCGGCAATGGACGACGACGATCTGCGTCGAGGCCTACCCACATGTCACAAGGCGTTCGACGAAGCGACGGCAATTCTGGCAGGCGACGCGCTGCTGACGCTGGCCTTCGAAGTGCTCGCCCGCGACGTACGACCGGCCACGGTGGCCGTGCAATGTTGCCTGGCACTGGCCCAAGCGGCCGGTCCCACGGCGCTGGTGGGCGGACAGGCCGACGACCTGGCCAACGAGTTTGCCGCCGGCGGGTTGGCGGCCTTGGAATCGATTCACCATCGCAAAACCGGCGCGATGTTTTTGGTTTCGTTGCGGCTCGGAGCGCTGATCGCCGCGGCGAGTCCGCAGCAGTTGAATTCGCTAGAAACCTACGGGCGCAAACTGGGATTGGCATTTCAGATTGCCGACGACTTACTGGACGTTCGCGGCAACGAGGCGGACTTAGGCAAACGGGTTGGCAAGGACGCGCAGCACGGCAAATTGACCTTCCCCGGCTTGTTGGGCGTCGAGGCCAGTGCCGCCCGCGCCGAGCAATTGGTGCAAGAAGCCCGCACCGCCCTGGCGCCGTTTGGATCGCACGCACAAAGCTTGGAAGCACTCGCACAATTCGTGTTGGAAAGGAATCGATAATGGACTCCCTGCTTGCGACCATTGCGTCGCCCAAGGATCTGAAACGTCTCAAGCTGCCGCAGCTCAAACATCTGGCTGCCGAAATGCGCGAGGTGCTTTGCAACCTGCTCACCAATCGCTCGGCTCACTTTGCCTCAAACTTGGGCGTGGTCGAACTTTGCCTGGCGCTGCATACCACGTTCGATTTCAGCCGCGATCGCCTGATTTGGGATACTGGTCATCAGATCTATCCGCACAAACTGATCACCGGCCGCTACCACGACTTCGACACCATCCGCATCAAAGGCGGATTGATGGGCTATCCGAATCCGGCCGAGAGTCCGTACGACTTGTTCATGACCGGTCACGCTGGTTGCAGTGTCTCGACGGCGCTCGGTTTATCCAGCGGCGACGCGATTGCCGCGCCCAACGATCCGCGCTATTCGGTGGCCGTGATTGGCGACGGCGCGTTTCCCAGCGGCATTGTTTTCGAAGCGCTGAATAACGCGGCCGGCTTGAAGAAGAAATTGCTGGTGGTGCTCAACGACAACAAGATGTCCATCTGCCCACGCGTAGGCGGCGTGGCCGAATATCTCGACCGGCTGCGCTCCAATCCGTTCTACACCGGCTTGAAGCAAGAAGTCACCAAGATGCTCAATCGGGTGCCGCTGGTGGGCGACCCGATGGAGCGGCTGCTGCTGCAAATAAAAGAAGGCGTTAAAGCCGGTCTAACCGGTGGCATGCTGTTCGAAGAGCTTGGCATGCATTACGTGGGCCCGATCGACGGCCACAACATTGGCCAACTGCAAAAGTATTTGAAGCTGGTCAAGGACTACGAAGGCCCTGTGCTGCTGCATGTGGTTACGGAAAAAGGTCACGGCTTCAAACCGGCCACCGAAGATCCGGTTTACTTTCATGCGCCGGCACCGTTCGAGCGTACTGACCTGCAAAGCGTGGCCATCAAAAAGAGTTCTTCGCGTGGCTACACGGATATCGCCAGCGGCGCAATCTTCGAGCAGATGCAGGCCAATCCCAAGGTCACGGTGATGACCGCCGCCATGTGCCAAGGCAATAAGCTGGAAGCCGTGCGCGACACATTCCCCGATCGGTTCTTCGATACCGGCATTTGCGAATCGCACGCCGTGGCGTTTGCGGCCGGACATGCCAAGAGCGGATTGCGGCCAATCGTCGATATTTACAGCACGTTTCTGCAGCGCAGTTACGATCAGATCTTTCAGGAAGTGGCCCTGCAAAATCTGCCGGTTACGTTCATGCTCGATCGCGGCGGCCTGACCGGCCCCGACGGCCCCACGCATCACGGCATGTACGACATCGGCTACATGCGGCTGTTTCCGAACATGACGGTGCTCGCGCCGGGCGATGCCGGTGACCTCTCGCTGATGGTTGACTACGCGCTGCGGCACGACGGCCCGGTTTCGATTCGCTATCCCAAGGCCAACATCGAAGACACGCCGCGACAACGTCCGCCGCTGGAACAGGGCCGCGCGGAAGTTTTTCAGTGGGGCCACGATGGCATGATCATCGCCTGCGGCACGCTGCTGGGCACGTGCTTAAAAGCCGCGGCTAGCCTCCGCGCCGAGGGGCTGGATGTGGGCGTGATCAACGCCCGCTTCATCAAACCGCTGGATACCGAAGTGATTTTGCAAGCCATCGAAAAGCCGGGCTTCGTGGTCACCGTGGAAGAAGGCGCGCTGATGACCGGTTTTGGCAGCGCCGTGCTGGAAGCCGCCGCCGACGCCGGATTGGATGCCTCGCGCGTCATGCGCCTCGGCATTCCGGACCGCTACATCGAACATGGCGAACGTGGCGAACTGCTGGCCGATCTGCACCTGGACCTGCCCGGCATCATCGCCGCCTGCCGCACGGCGGCCGCGCGTTGCGAAAGCCAAGCCCTGCGCGTGGCGCAAACGCTAGACTAAGATGCGTTGGCCGGGCGAACCGCATCGAGAAACTCATCGCAATCTGGCGAGGGCAGCCGCAAACAGGCAATCGCAGCGCGGCATCGTTCCGTCGGCCAAGGCGTTTACAGCGAATCGCTGCCGGCGTGACGCATTTTTTCGCGTGCGCGGCTGAGCGTGGGGCCGACGCTGTTCTCTGGCATGCCTACCGAATGGCTAATCTCTTGGTAGCTCTTGCCTTCCAAGTGAAACATCCGCACGACTTGCGCTTCTGTGCCTTCGAGTTCGCCGAGCAGACGCTCGACTTCATCGCGATTGCTGATCCGCTGAACGGCCTCGTTGCCGTTGACGGCGTGATGTTCCGCGCCGTCGGCCAGCCGTATGGGCGACTTATTTTTAAGCAACTCGTGCACCACGATTCGCCGCGTGATCACCGTCAGATACGTGGCCAAACTGCTCTCGCTGCGGAAATTCCGCAGCACGGCAAAATCGTGATCGACGATGCTGAAAAACACCTCGCCGGCCAGATCCTCGCGGTCGTCGCCCGATAGACGAATCGACCGGGTTTGGGCCGAGTGGTTGATGACGTGCGTCACGAGACCCATGAAGCGGTCAACGAAATCTTCCCACGATTCCGGTTCCCGAGCCAAGCAACGGGCGATCAGTTTGCGGTCGAGTTCCGAAAGCGCCACAAGCAAAACCCTTTTGAGAACGGCGATTGAGGCCAGTCCCTGCCTAACAAACTTGCCTGACAAAACTGGACCATCCGGCCAACCAGCAATAGGCGTTGACCGCCGCGTACCAGAACGAATCGAAATGACGCGCAAGCCTGCGCGGACAATCGCGTAGTCAACCGCTCAATTCTACGTCGACGCCATGGCGGAATCAATAGCCGCAAATTCGAGGCGATAAAATCATCAATGGACGAAAACTCGCGAAAAATCTTGCCGCCGGCAGACTGCCGCAAAACGATTATTTTTCGTCCGGCGCACGTAGCCACGGCGTAATGGTCAGCTCGCTGCTCAAAACTTCAGCAGGCTTGAAGTACAGCTCGATCTCGCGGGCCGAGGCTTCGGGTCCGTCACTGGCGTGAACGAGGTTCATCTGCCGGCTGGAACTGTAGTCGCCGCGGATGGTGCCGGCAGCCGCTTTCAGGCCACTGGTGGCGCCCAGAATATCGCGCACCACGCGGATGGCTTCTAAGCCTTCCAGTACCATGGCCACGATCGGCGAGGCAGTAATGAACGACTCCAGCGCCGGGTAAAATGGCTTGCTGACATGCTCGGCGTAATGCTTTTTCGAGAGTTCCGGCGTGACCTGCATCATCTTCAGGGCGATGATGTTCAGGCCTTTTTCCTCGAACCGAGTGACGATTCGACCGGCCAAGCGGCGCTGAATGCAATCGGGCTTTAACAAGACGAGCGTGCGTTCCATGACTCAAACCTCGACGTTTCGAACAGTTTCATTGCTGCCGCGAATTCTAAAATATCGACGCCTAGGCCACAAGCGTTGATCTCGCCTTGTAACCGCGTAGGCAGAACAGCGCCGGTGATCCTTCATCCGAGTCGATGGCGTGCGATGGGGCCAGCTCGCGGTCAATTTGCGAGCTCCGCGAGTTTCTTTTTCACTGCCTCGGCTCTGGCGGGCGAATCGTCTTTTTCAAATGCCGCGATCGAGCGGCGATAGGCGTCGGCCGCGGGTTGCGGCTGCTTGGATTTGACGAGCACGTCGGCCAGGTGTTCCAGCACGGCACCGTCGGCCTTATCGTCGGCGGCGGCCCGTTGTAATTCGCGCTCGGCATCCGCCAGTCGGTCCAACCGAAAGTAGGCCCAACCGAGGCTGTCTCGAAACGCCAAATTTTCCGGCTCGGCGTCCACGGCCAACTGGATCATCTGCATCGCGCGGGTCAGATGTTTGCTTTGATCCGCCCATAGGTAGCCCAGGTCGTTACTGGCGCCGGCGTCGTCCGGGAATTCGTCCAGCACTTGTTCGAGCCACTCGTTGGCTTCGGTCAGATCGCCGCGCGTGACCGCCAGGCTGGAGAGGATTTGCCGCGCTTCGCGGAGTTGCTCGCGATCTTCTTCGGCTTCGTTCTGACCGAAACGCTCGATCAAGTCTTTGTAGCTGCGGTAGGCGTCGTCGTTGCGTTTGGCGTGATATTGAATCCAGCCGATGCGTGCGCGCAACCGCACCGAGCGCGAGTCGAGTGCCGCGGCTTTGCGCGCGGCGGACAGCGCCAGATTGGTTTTGTCTTCGAACGCCAATGATGTGCCAAGTAAATACAGCAGGTCGCTGTGAAGTTTGACTGCAGGCTTGGCATCGATGCCGCGCTGAAAAATGGCGCTGGCTTCGGCAAACTTCTCAGCGCTAAACAGTTCGACGCCCCAGTAGCGAAACCAGTCCGGGGCATCCGGGGGCGGGTTCTTCAAACCGAGCTCGAAAAACTCGCTGGCCACGTCGAATTTCCGCGCTTTGCCGGCAAGCGCGGCGACGGCCAATGCTGTGGAGCCGTCGAGCGTGCTGCCCGCGGCGCGCGCGGCAACTAGGAGTGCGTCGAATTGTTCGGCGTCGGCGATCAGCCGTTCCGCCGATTCGCCCAGTGCTGCGAGTAGCGAGGTATGAAACTCGTCGGCCGCTCGTCCGAGAACTTTTAGCGCCGCGGCCGGTTGCTTGTCGCGACGTTCAACGTCCAGCCCGCCGGAAAACGCTTCCACCACGGGCTTCTTCTCGATGAGTTGCGCATAGAGCGGGCGCGCCTGATCCAACTGACCCGCCTCTCGCAGCCGATCCGCCAGCGCAAATGTCAGCAATAAGTTGTCGCGATGATCGTCGTGCAATTTGACGAGTTGCGGAATCAGCTCGGCCGACTTGCCCTGCGCTTTCAGAATTTCGGCCAGTAGCTCGTAGGGCGCCGTGCCCTGCTCGGCGTTGCCAGTTGCGAAATACTTGTCCAGTGATTGTGCGGCTTGGAGGAATTGTTTGCGTCCGAAAGCCAGCCGCGCGGCGTGCCACAGCGCATCGGCGCTGGCCGGCGTTTTGCTGTCTTGCTTGGCGAACACGGCGGCCGCGGCATCCGGTTGGCCGGACTCCAGCAAGCTTTCGCCCAACAGTTGGTCGATGACGCCATCGGCCGTAAAGTCTTTGATCACCGCCGGCGAAAGACGAAAACGGTCGGGGTGTTGTAAGGCGTCACTCAATTGAGTCAACGTTTGCGCGGCGGCCGCATACTCTTTGCCCAGGAATTGCAGGCGGCCCAGTTCGAGCAGCATTTCCACTCGCTCGGCGTCCGGCGGCAAGTTTTCGCTGCTGGCCAGCGCGCGCTGGTAAAGTTTGATGGCTTGGCCGCGATTTTCTTCGGCGCTGAGAATTCTGGCCAGCCCGTGCAACAGCGACGGGTTGGACGCATCCAACTCGGCGTAACGCAACGCGTAACGCGTGGCTTCCGCATTGCGATGCAGACGCACGCCCATATCGACCACGCTGCGCAAGATGGGCACGGCGTTGGGATCGTAGCGAGCAGCACGCTGGTAGCGCCGCAGCGCGCCGGCGATGTCGTCGCGCTGTTCCAGCATGCGTCCGGCGGCAAATTCCGCCTGCGCTTGTACTCGATCCGTTTCGGCTTCACTGCGGGCGACTGTCGGCTTTAACGTCTCGATTGGTTCACTGAGTGGATCGGCCGTATCGGCAGCCGCCAGCGAAGCCAAGCCGATCAGCACAAGCGCCGTTGGAACCAGCGATCCAGCGGTGTGGCGAAGAATGAAGTTGACCGCGCGTCGGGAAGCGAGGGCCAATGCGAAAATCATGATGCGATGCTCCCGAGTATTGCGTAAACGGCGGGCAACCGAGCTAGCGCGGCTTGCGTTTGGCAAGTTGCTTGGATGCCGATTTCTTTTTAACGCCCGCCGCAGGTTCCGACTTCGGCTTGGCTTTATGCTTGTCCGCCGCGGATTTTTTTTCGCTGGCGGGTGCTTTCTTGTCGATCTTTTCCAACTTCTTATCGGCCGGCGGATGTTTTTTGTCGGCCGCGGCAAGCGGCTTCTCCGGCTTGGCGGATTTATCGCGATTATCGGACAAGGATTTTTTGTCGCCGGGGGCAGCCTTGTTGGTAGGACCGGCCGCCTGTGGTTTCTCGGTCGAATGTTTGGCTTTATCGGCGATCGCTTTGGCATCGGTCGGTTTTGCGCCGGGATGATCTTTCTTAGCGGCCGACGCTTTGGAAACGTCCGGTGCCGGCTCTTCCTTTTTGATAACCTTTTTGGGAAAGCGGTCTTTGGCGTCGGGATTGATCGACAGCAAGATTTTTCGCATCTCGAGGTTGAACGGGTTGGCGTAAAACTCGGCGCCAATTTGGTGCAACAGCGAGCCGAACTCGACGCCCTTTTTCTTTTCGACGGCGCGTTCCAAGCCTGCCACCGAAGCCGATTTGACTTCGGCGTCCGTGGCCAGATCGAGTACGTGCAAGACATCCAGCGAACCACTATCCAGCGGAATGTGGTGTCCGCCCAAACCCATCTGCACGGCAAATCCGACGATGAATGGCCCGGTGCCTTCAGTCTTTTCCAGCTTCTTCTGACTTTCGCCGAGGTTTTTTTTCTTCATCGATTCCAAGTCGAACGAATAGATCGACTCGAACGTGGTTTGCAAAATTCGCTTCAAGCGCGACGCGGCCGAAGCCGGATTGGCCAGTTGCCGCATCGACTCGGAAAGTTCCGTGACGGAACTGACGCGAACCTCGTTCCAGTCAATATAAGCTGCCTTCAGATGCGCAAAGACTTTATCCGCCGTGGCGTAGCTGGTGTTCTCCAAGCAGCAGGCGTAGAGCAGATGCTCCATCAACGTCCGGTCCGCGTCGGCCGCAACCGGAGTGTAATGCTGCTTGAGAACTTTGTGCGCTTTGGCAATCAATGCGGCGCGGTTCGTATTTCCCATGAACAACTCAAATATCGGGTAGTGTGCGATTGATTTTTAAAGGCCGCGTCGAACGTCGTGGACTGTCGCGGACCGGCTTGCTCAGCGGCCGTACTTAGGTGATCGATCCAGGCGCCGTGGCTTGAAAGCCGGACGATTCCGCCGCTTGCGGGCGATGTTCGGAGGCATTCAGCGATTTTGTTTCCGCGTTGGTTTGCAGTGTGGCATCGTTTGCGGAAAGCTCATCGGCATCATCGAAATCGGCATCGTGCTGATCGTCGTCCGCAGCGAACTCACGGCTCGTGAAGTTGGCGTTCGTCGCAGTAGCCGCCTGGCTAACGTCACCATCGGCAGGCGCATCGGCCGGTTTGGGCGGCAAAACATCGTGCAGCAGTCGGGCAATTTCGATGGAATGCTTGACTCCCAAATCTAGCACGAACTCCAACTTAGGCGTGTAGCGGGTGTCGATGCGGTCGGAAATCTTGGCTTGCAGAAATCCGGCGGAGTTTTGCAGCCCGCGCAGGCTCAGTTGTTGTTTTTTCTCATCGCCCATGATGGAAACGTAGATTTTTGCCTGACGCATATCGCCAGAAACCTCAACGTGCGTGACGGTTACGTCGCGAACGCGAGGATCTTTAAGTTCGGCCAGAATGGCCATGCTGACCACCTCGCGGATGGCCGAGGCGGCTTTTTGCGTGCGTCGAGTCGTCATAGGGTTTTCACAAACGGAGTTCGAATTTTCGGATCGTAGCAATGATGCCGGCGAGTGGCAGTCGAGGGAATCGAAGCAGACCGCCGAGCATCGGTCGCCAACCACGATGAGCAAAAACGCTCATCGCCCCCGCTCACCAACCCGGCGGGCAGCCGCGCCAGCGACCGGCGATTAAAACGTGCGGGCGATTTCCTCGATTTTGTACGCTTCCAAAATGTCACCCTCTTTCAGGTCGTTAAACCCAGAAAGCTTAATGCCGCATTCCAAGCCTTCGCGGACATCGCGGGCATCGTCTTTCTCTCGGCGTAGTGAATCGAGCCCGTAATCGCCGACAATCCGATTGTCGCGAATCACACGCATGCGGCAATTCCGCTGGATATTGCCAGACAGCACGCGGCAACCGGCGATGGTTCCCAACCGGCTGATGGTAAAGGTCCGTTGCACCAAGGCACGGCCCAATTCCATCTCGCGTTTTTCCGGACGTAGCATGCCTTCCATGGCTGCACGCAGATCTTCGGTGACCTTGTAGATGATGTCGTAGCGGCGAACCTGCACGCCTTTTTGATCGGCTAAAGCGCGGGCTTTTTCGTCCGGCACCACATTAAAGGCGATGATCACGGCGTCCGAAGCGTCTGCCAAATGCACGTCGGCTTCGGAAACACCGCCCACGGACGCTTGCAGAATCTTGATTTTGACTTCTGGATGTTCCAGCTTGGTCAATTCCTTGCGAATGGCTTCGATCGAACCACGCACGTCGGCGCGCAAAATCATGTTCAGCGATTGCGTCTCTTCCGCGCCGAGATGCTCAAACAAATTCTCAAGCGTGATATGCGTGGTCGCGCCAACCAGCGACTGCTGACGACTCTGGTGTTGACGCTTGACGGCCACTTGCCGTGCCTCGGCGATGTCGTCGAGCACGTAGAAGTGATCGCCGGCGGCCGGCGCCATATCCAAACCAGTAATGTTGACCGGCATGGACGGCCCTGCTTCTTCGACCAATTCCGAAGTTCGCAAAGTGTTGTACATGGCTTTGATGTGACCTGACGCCGCGCCGCAGACGATGGCGTCGCCAACGCGGAGCGTGCCTTTCTGCACGATGATCTTGGCCATTACGCCGCGACCCGGTTGAATTTCCGCCTCCAGGCAAGTGCCGATCGCCGCGCGATCCGGATCCGCGCGAAAATCTTGCAATTCGGCAATGGTGAAGAGTGTTTCGACCAAGTCATCTAAGCCGACGCCGGTCGTGGCGCTGGTTTTGACTACCTCAATATCGCCACCCCACTCGGTAGGCAACAACTCATTGACGGCCAACTGCTGGAAGATCCGTTGCGTGTCCACGCCCGGCAGATCGATCTTATTCAGGGCCACGACAATCGGCACGCCAGCCGCCCGCGCGTGACTGATGGCTTCTTCCGTTTGCGGCATCACGCCGTCGTCGGCAGCCACAACCAGCACGGCAATGTCCGTGACGTTGGCACCGCGGGCGCGCATTTCCGTGAATGCTTCGTGGCCAGGTGTATCGACAAACGAAATCTTCTTGCCATTCCGCTCAATTTGGTAAGCGCGAATATGCTGCGTGATGCCGCCGCTTTCGCCCTTGGCCACATTGATGCCAATGATTTTATCCAGCAGCGACGTCTTGCCGTGATCGACGTGACCCAGCACGGTGATGACCGGCGCGCGGGTGACCATGTTATCGGGATTATCTTCGGTGGCCTCGATGCGGGCCATCAATTCGTCGGCCACATCGACCGGTTGACGGATCTCCACTTCGGCGCCAAATTCCAGGGCCAGCAGTTCGGCCATTTCCTCGGACAGCTCCGCGGTGATGGTCACCATGGTGCCCATCCCGAGCAGTTTGGCTTGAATCTTCTGAGCCGGCACGCCGATCGCTTCCGAGAAGGAGCGGACCGTACAGGGCATGGTCAACTGCACTTTGCCTTTCCGGGGCGCAGCGGTGCTGGTGCTGTGCGGATTGCGCCTCAGCGACTTACGGCGAATATACGAATTTTCGTCATCATCGCCACGCTTTTTGGCGGGTCCAGTGCGTTTGCGGGCCAAAGTGCGCGCGTCGCGACCCCCCAGCGAAGCCGCCAGTTCACCTTCACCGGGCGTTGCAGGTGCGTTGCCTTTGCCGCGTCGCGGACGTTCTCGACCAGTCCCCGGCGCGACCGGTGCGGGCGTCACCTCGCCAGGGCGCAGAGGCCGCCCCTTGGCGGCTTCCTTGCGTTTTTCGTGTTGCTTGATGTGCTCGGACAACGGCTTTGCACCAGACTTGCCGGCGCGAATGGCGTCCAGTGGCAACTTCAGATCCGGCTTTTGCGGCGCCGGTTCGTTGGATTTGGCCTTATTAACCGGCTGCTGAACAGTCGGCATGGCAGCCAATTTAATGGCCGGTCCACTGCGGGCCGAACTACGCTCGACGGGCGGACGCTTGCGCGGCTCGGTAGGCTTTTCGCCCGACGATCGGCCCAGCGATTGCGGTCGGCCGCTCATTCCGCCACCAGGCGCCATGTAGTCTTCGCGACGCATGCCCGGCGGACCGGCGTCCGGCGGTGCAACGGTCGCTGCCTGCGCGGGAGTCGTGGCCGGAGGTTCAACGGCGGGCGCAACGGGCGGAGCAACTTCCGCCACAACCAGCGGCACTTCCGGTATAGCTGGCGCAGCGGGAACTTCGGCTACGACAACGGTCGGAGGCGGTTCAACGGGCGCAACCAGCTTGTTAGCCACCGAGGGTGCCGCAGGCAAGTACGGAACCGGCGCGCCACGATTCAGTGTGGTGGGAGATGGGGGAAGCATCGGAACCGGCGCGGATTTGCTCGGCGGCGGCGCGGCTGGTCGCTTGGACTCGCTCGCTTTCGGCTTGCTCAAAAAATCCTTGAGCTTGACCACCTCCTCTTCCGATAAACTCGCCAGCGCGGAACCTTTGCCAGAGATGCCCGCCTTCGTGCAAATCTCCACCAACTCCTTACTGTCGATCTTAAATTCTTTTGCTAGCGTGTAAATTCGCACGGGCAAGAGTAACTCTCCAAAATCGTAGGCCGCCGGGGGTGATCGTCGCCAACACCACCAGCGGCTTGAAACCGAACCTTAATTCATAGGATAATCTCCCCTACTGCTGTCCAACGACTCGATCAGCGTAGTGTGACGTTTGTAATTTCATCACTTTTATCTTATCACGACCCATCGCCGCCGGACAGGATGACCTGTGGGAGATTTCCCAACCGACCGTTCCATTGCCACGGCAACTTCCAAACTCAAGTTAATAATCTAACCGCTCTCGCTGAGGAAAGCGAATCCGGGACTTAAATTCAAGCGATTTTCGGTCGCCATTCCGCAGACAGGGGCTGCTTACGATTCTCCGCCCTCGGCGTGCTGTGTTCCGTCGCCTTCCGGCTTGGTTTCTCCAGCAATTGTCAGTGCGCCAGATGCTTGACCATTAGCTTCTTCGGCGGCACGTTTTTTGGCTTCCAATGCGTCGGCTTCCGCAGTGGCGGCATCAATGCGATCTTGCTCGCGCTGGCGGCGACGCTCTTCGGCAGCGCGCTGCTCGGCTTCTTCGGCCTTGACTTCCGCTTGCCCAACGATGTGATCGGTTTGTTCGGCGCTTAGGCTGCCCATTTCCATCAATGCGTCGGGCTCGATGATCGATAGATCGTCGTACGAGAGAAAGCCCTCGCCAACCAACTTCTCGGCCAACGAATCGTCAACGCCGTCGAGTTCGGAGAATCCGGCGACAGCCTGTTCGATCTGCTGGTCAAGTTCCTCGCGGGTCATGATCTCGATGTCCCAGCCACAAAGTTTGCTGGCTAGGCGAACATTCTGACCACGACGCCCGATGGCCAGCGACAGTTGATCTTCGCGGACCAGCACAATGGCACGGCCCAGCATTTGGCAGAGAATCACTTCTTCGACTTCCGCCGGTTGCAGAGCATTGGGCACCAGCACTTGCAGATCATCGCTCCAACGGACGATGTCGATGCGTTCGCCGCCCAACTCGTCAACGATGTTTTTGATGCGGTTACCGCGGATGCCGACGCAAGCGCCGACGCAATCCACGCGCTGGTCGGAACTGCTGACGGCCACTTTACTGCGATAGCCGGGCTCGCGCGCCATGGCACGCACTTCGATCACGCCATCGGCAATTTCGGGGATTTCTTGTTCGAACAACCGCTGCACCAACTGCGGGCGAATGCGGCTGAGAATGATTTTGACGCGACTTCCCTGCTTTTTGACTTCGAAGATTGTGGCCCGCACGCGTTCGTTGGGGTGGTGCGTCTCGCCGGGGATTTGCTCACTGCGCGGCAGCAGCGCTTCGCTATTACCCAGTGTCACCGTTGCCGCTCCGCCTTCATAGCGTTGCACCACGCCGGACACCATTTGCCCGGTTTGCTCGTTGTATTCGTCAAACAGCGAATCCCGTTCAGCTTCACGAATTTTCTGGATGATGACTTGCTTGGCGGTCTGCGCGCCGATCCGACCGACCGTCTCCTCGGCGTCGAGCGGCGCGCCGTTGTGCGTGCCGCTGATGGCGCCGGTCTGACGATCAATATTCAAGACGATGTCTTCTTCTTCACCGTAATGCTTTTTGGCCGCCGAAATCAGGGCCGACTCGATGGCGGAAAAGACGATCTCTTTGTTGATATTTTTATCGCGATGGATTGCATCGACGATGCGGAGCATTTCACCGGGATTCATAGCAAGTCACTTTCCTACACGGACGGCGGGCCTTGCGGTTGGTCGCAGCACCCTCGACCAAATCTTGAGCGCTGCCAGCCTCGACTGCCGCAACGCTTCGAATCGCAACCTAACCGTCAAAACGGTATCAATCGAACGCAAAATCACTCGCAACCAACAAAAAACGGGAACAAGTCCCGTCTGCCCGCTCGGCCACCCTAGCCACCCAAGCGACGCAATGGAAACCGCGCCGTGGGCGGGCCCCCGAACCAAACTTATCGGCAAACCAGACTTTCGCCGGTTGCAAAACGAACTGGGCGATTCCTCGCCACTCTAGGGTAACCGCTAACTTATCGGTTCGGATTCTGGCTGTCAAGCGGCGGACGGCCTTAAGCCGAGCCTCGAACACGCGCCGTAACTTTCTATTTGGATTGACATTATTGCGTTCGGTATTCGGCCGCGTAAGGGCCGTTCAATCATTACAGCCGGAACTGCCGGCACAGTCGTCGATGGCCAAAAAACCCTTTCGAATAAGTTTGTCTCGGCCGCAAAATTCCGCTTATACTGGAGTCGCTCGGCAAACAGCCTCTTGCACCGACAACGGCATGGTTGACTATGAAGGTTTATCGCGGATTCGCTGCCCTGATGTTCTTGGCTTGTGCGCTGACAGCGAGTCAGTTGCCTGCGGATATCATCGTGCTCAAGAGCCAAGGCCAGATCCAAGGCGAGATCGTGCCGGCTCGCGAGCCAGGCGAAACCACGATGGTCGTTAAGCTGGAGTCGGGCGGTTCTGTGACGGTTGAAAAGTCGCAGATCAAAACGCTCATTTCCCAGAATCCGGCTGAAAAGGAATACGCCAAAATCGCGCCGGGCTACGCGGATACAGTCGCCGCGCAATGGGAACTGGCCGAGTGGTGCCGCGAGCATTCGCTCAACGCGCTGCGGACCGCGCACTTGGAACGCGTGGTCGAATTGGACACCGACCACAAAGAAGCCCGTGCCGCGCTGGGCTATTCGCATACGGACGGCAAGTGGATTCGCCAGGACCAACTGATGAAAGAACGCGGATTCGTGTTGTTCAAAGGCAAATGGATGATGCCGCAGGAAGTCGAACTGCTGGAGAAGAAGTCCAAGGATAACGTGGCCGATGGCGAGTGGAAGAAGAAGCTGAAAATGTGGCGCGGCTGGCTCGTTTCACGCGATCGCGCGCGCCAAGGTCACGATAACATTGCCGCCATCAAAGACCCCGCAGCGGTTGGCGCCTTGTCTGCCGCGCTGGAAAGCGACGGCTCACGCGAAAATCACCTGCTGTTTATTGAAACACTCGCGCAGATTGGTACGGGCGACGCGTTGAAGGCGATTATCGACTGCTCACTGGAAGACGGCGACAAAGAAACGCGGATCTCCGCGCTCGAGGCGTTGGCACCGCAGCGCAGTCCGGAATTGGCCAGCTACTACATCGCCGCACTGCACAGCAAAGACAACGTCCGCATCAATCGGGCCGGCTTAGGCCTAAAATATATGAACGATCCTTCATCCGTGATGCCGCTCATTGAAGCCCTGGTGACCACGCATATTGTCGAGTTGGCTCCCGCCGGTAATCCAGGTCAAACCTCGGCAACATTCGGTGGACCGACCGGTGGCGGCAGTGGAGGCGGCGGTGGCATGGGCGGACTTTCCGTGGGAGCCAAATCGACCAAGGCCCGCGTGACCGCACACAACGAAGAAGTGCTATCGGCCTTGGTCACCATTACCGGCGTCAATTACAGTTTTGACGTCGCGAACTGGAAAGCCTGGTACGCTTCGCAAAAGCGGTCCGCCGCCGTAAACGCTCGCCGCGACTGAGCGGCCAACCGGCGCAGCGCCTTTGAGCAACTGTCGCCTTTCTTCGACGGCCGCCTCTTCGCTGACTCCGGCCGCGGCTTTTCGCCTGCCTTTGCAGACGGATTGCGGTAGAATACACCGCGTCGCCCTGGGCGTGTGGCTTCTTACGCCATGGCGCGACCTCGGCCGCGCGATTCTAGCGACGATCGTCGGCCGTCGATCCATTCTGCTGTTCTAAATCGCATTCCCGAATGAGGTACAAAGATGATCCATCGTTTTTCCATCGCCGCGATTCTGCTCGTGGCCTGTTGCTGTACGGTCACGGCGCTGGCAGCCGATAAACCGGCCGACGCCAAGAAAAGTTCGGCCAGCGTGGCGGTGCTGACCATTGATGGCAGCTACCCGGAAGGCGCCGGTCAGGCAGGGCTGTTTGCCGAGATGAGCGTGAACCTGCACGACATGGTCGCGCGTTTGGAGAAAGCCGCCAAAGACGAAAACGTTTCGGCTGTGCTGCTGGAAATTCGCGGCCCGATGATGGGACGTGGCAAAACCAATGAACTGCGGACCGCAATTGCCAAAGTGAAAAAGGCGGGCAAAAAAATCTATGCCGACGTGCAGACCGTGACCGGAGCCGATTACATTCTGGCTTGCTCGGCCGACAAAATCAGCATGCCAAGTTCCGGCATGTTCATGGTCACCGGCGTGCGCGCGGAAGTTACCTTTTATAAGAACCTGTTGGAAAAACTGGGCGTCAAAGCCGACTTTCTGCAAGTGGGCGATTTTAAGGGCGCGGCCGAGCCGATGACGCGCGACTCAATGAGCGCCCCGTTCCGTAAACAGTTGGAATTTGTGCTCGATGATTTTTACGACCAAATGGTCGGCACCATTGCCGCGGACCGCAAGCTGGACGTCAAGCGCGTCAAGGAACTGCTTGACCTCGGTATTCTTTCGGCCGAAAAAGCCAAAGCCGCGGGCCTTATCGATTCCATCGTTTACGAAGACGAACTCAAAGCGGACATTGCCAAACAGCTCGGCAAAGACGAAATCAAGCTGATTCGCGATTACGGCAAAAAGCAACTCGACACAGATTTCTCCGGCTTTGGCGGCTTTATGAAGCTGATGGAAATGATCACCGGCGCCGAGCCCGCCGCACGGGCCTCGCGCAATCCAAAAATCGCTGTGGTGTATATCGTCGGCACCATCACCACCGGCAAAGGCGGCGGCGGATTGATGGGCGGCGAAGTCGTCGGCTCGGATACCATCGTCAAAGCCTTGCGCGAAGCGGCCGACGATCCTTCGGTCAAAGGCATCGTGCTGCGGGTCGACAGCCCTGGCGGATCCGGATTGGCCAGCGATCTGATGTGGCGCGAGATCGTCAAAAGCAAAAAGCCGATCGTCGCCAGCATGGGCGATGTGGCCGCCAGTGGCGGTTACTACGTCTCGATGGGCACCAAAAAGATTTTCGTCGAGCCCGGCACGCTCACCGGTTCGATCGGCGTCGTTGGCGGCAAGCTGGCGATCAAAGGACTGATGGATAAAGTCGGTATTACCACGGAAGTCATTAGCCGTGGCAAGAATACCGGCTGGCAGTCGATGACCGAACCGTTCTCGCCTTCGGAGAAAGAAGCATTCGCGCAGATGATGAATGAGTTCTATCAACAATTTGTCACCAAGGCGGCCGACGGCCGCAAGATGGACAAGGCGAAACTCGAAGCCTTGGCCGGCGGTCGCGTTTACAGCGGCAAGCAAGCCGTCGAAAATCATCTGGCCGATGCCGTTGGCACACTGGAAGACGCCGTGAAAGAAGTCAAGACCATGGCCGGCATGAAGTCCGATGACAAGATCGAAATTGAAATGCTGCCGAAGCCGAAAAACTTGTTCGACGCTTTGTTTGGCGGCGACGCTATGGAATCCAAGTTTCGCCAATCCGCGCCGGCCGGCCTGCTTGAGCAAGCGAGGCAGATGGAAACGCTGCTCAAGGTCTTCGCCGAGCCAAACGTCACCATCATGCCCTACGGCGTGCAGATCAAGTAACGATGTTCGCGTTCGATTTTGCAACGGCATTCGGATCATCACCCACGAGCGGCGCTGCCAACCCGGCGGTGCCGCTCGTTTTCTTTTGCGCCGATACCGTGCGCGGTTGACGAGTAGGCGGCCAGCGCACCGGCATTTTCGTCACAATCGTCAGCGCTGGGCCTGGGCGGCGAAGGGCGCGCCGTTTCCGTTGTGCCGATTGGTCACTTGCACGGGCATTTTGCAACGCTGCAGCCAAATCGTAACCTAGCTTGAAATGAGCGTGCGTAATTTGCGCACGCTCAACGTAGGGGATGATGCAGCGATGGCTTGGCGCGGGCGGCGTCAAGTGAATCGCAAGCCTGCTTGACGTCTAGCGGCGTTGCGGGGGCAAGCTTGCGCGATCGTCCATATGCATCATCCACTGTCTACTAATTTCGGCTAGCTACAGTCCGATTGGATTCAGCCATTTGAGTCTCGGACGATGAGCGGCATGCACTCCGTCAACCCGCGACTTCCATGTTTCCGCTCGCACAGATCGAGATATCGACGCTTGGCATGCTGCTGATCGTCACGGCATTAGGCAGCGCGCTGTTGGCCACGGCTTACGCCCGGGTCGCCAGCGACTCGCTGCAATCCAATAAGCTGAAGGCAACCATCGCCGCGTTGCGCCGCGCCGAGGCGAAATATCGCGGCATTTTCGAAAATTCCGTCGAAGGCATTTTCCAAACCACGGCAGCCGGCCAATACCTGAGCGCCAATCCGGCGCTCGCCCGCATGTATGGCTACGCGTCTGCCGAAGAGTTGATTTTTGCCATTCGTGATATCGACGGCTCGCTGTACGTGAATCCGCGTCGCCGGCAAGATTTCACCCTGTTGATGCAGCAGTCGGACGTCATTTCTCGCTTCGAATCGGAGATTTACCGCAAGGACGGCAGCACGATCTGGATTTCGGAAAACGCCCGAGTGGTTCGCGATAGCGCTGGCGAAATTGAGTATTACGAAGGCACGGTCGTCGATATCAGTGAGCAGAAACTCACCGAGTCGCTGCGTTTGGACAAGGAAGCCGCCGACGCCGCCAACCGCGCCAAAAGTCAATTTTTGGCAAACATGAGCCACGAAGTTCGCACGCCACTCAACGGGGCGCTGGGCATGCTCGAACTCTTGGCCGATACCGCGCTCACCGCCCAACAACAGCGCTATTTGAACATCGCACGCACGTCGTCCGATCAATTGCTAAACGTGCTCAACCAGATCCTCGATTTCTCGAAGATCGAAGCCGGCATGCTGGAATTGGAATGCATCGATTTCGATCTGCGTGCGCTGATGGAAGAATCGCTCGACATATTTAGTGCGCGGGCCGCGGAAAAATTACTTGAGCTCACGCTGCACATGCCGCCGGAATTGCCGTCGGCCGTGCGTGGCGACCCGCATCGGCTACGCCAAGTGATTCTGAACTTGCTCGGCAACGCCATCAAATTCACGCAGCGCGGCCAGGTGGTCGTTCGAGTCACGCAAGAAAAAGAGATCGCCGGACAGTTGCAATTGCGCGTTGCCGTGGAAGACACCGGCGTGGGCATCGCGCCGCAACAGCACGACCGCTTGTTTCGCTCGTTCTCGCAGGCGGATGCTTCTGCCACTCGCAAGCACGGCGGCACCGGCTTGGGGCTGGCCATCTGCAAACAGTTGATCGAATTGATGCGCGGACAAATAGGTGTGCAAAGCCAACTCAACGATGGCTCGACATTCTGGTTCAGACTGCCGCTGGCGAAATCCACGATCGCGGCGCAAACTCCGGAAATCCCTTGCTCCTTGCCCGGCTTGCGCGTGCTGGTTGTCGACGACAACGCCACGAATCGCGAGTTGCTGTTCCGTTACTTGTCCAACTGGCAATGTCACGCGCAGATGGCACCCGACGGATTGACCGCGTTGCAAATGCTGCAAGCCAGCGCCCCGCATCGGCCCTTTGATCTGGCGATTGTCGATGGCCAAATGCCGGTCATGGACGGCTTTGATTTAGTTCGGCAGATCGCCGCCGACGCCGCGCTCAGCCACACGGCCATCGTCATGCTAACATCCATGGCCTGCAAATCGGATGCGACGGAATTGGCCAGCCTGGGCGTACAGGCATATTTGAATAAGCCGGTCCGTCAAGCGCTACTGCGCGACACGCTCAGTCAAGTGGCGCACGAATCTCGTCAAAGCCAACGACCATGTGCAGCGGGAGTCGCGGCTGCGACAAGTTCGCGCTCCGCCCTCACGCAACCGGCGCAAACGGAAACGGTCTCCGGCAGGCGCGCCAAATTGTTGCTGGTGGAAGACAACGAAATCAACCGCCTGGTGGCCTTGGAAGTTTTGGAACGTGCTGGTTACCCATGCGATACGGCGGAAAACGGTCGCGACGGCGTCGATCGGCTGTTGGATTTCGCATACGACGCCGTGCTGATGGATTGCCAAATGCCGGTGATGGACGGCTTTGCCGCCGCCGCGGAAATTCGCCGGCTCGAACGCGAAGGCGGACTGGCCGCGCGCGGTTACCGCGTGCCAATCGTCGCCTTGACCGCCAATGCCATCGATGGCGATCGCGACGCTTGCCTGGCCGCCGGAATGGATGGATATCTCACAAAACCATTGAATGCCGTAAAGTTGATCGAACTGCTGGACGTCGTCCTGGAAAACCTCGATCGCCAGCCCGGCGCAATTGATCCGCGGCCACGTACTGCGCATCCGCCGCGCGCAACCTTTCCCAAAGCGGCCGCGTCGCGCCGCGAGGACGCCTTCGATTGGCACAGCCTCGAACAGCGCTGCGGCCACAACATGCCGTTCGTCGCCAAAATGCTGAGCACGCTGGCCGCGCGACTTCCCGATGAGCGGCGCGCCATCGCCAATGCCTTAGCCGCCGCCGATTATGACACGGCCGCGCGTCTGCTCCACACACTCAAAGGCGCGGCCGCCAGTTTGTCGGCCACCGGTTTGTTGGCTGCCGCTGGCGAATTGGAATCGTGTTGCCGACGAACCGACGCCGCCAACATCATCAGCGGTTGGGAGCAACTGCAAACGGAAATCGATCGCTGTCTGGCCGCGATTTCGCTTCGCGATGCGGCCGCTAATCGCATTGCCGAATCGGCAACAACCTGATCCCTTTTAAACGGAAATCCCATGCAAGTGCTGGTTGTGGACGATGACGAAATCTCGCGCTCGATGCTGGCATTTACGCTTGCGCAAGCCGGATTCGAAGTGCTGACCGCCATCGATGGCCTGGAAGCACTCGACGTCCTCCGCAATAGCGTTTGCCGACTGGTGATTGCCGATTGGGAAATGCCGCGGATGGACGGACTGCAACTTTGCCAGGCAGTGCGCCGCGGCGAATTTGCCGGATACATTTATTTGATCCTGCTCACCGGCCACGAAGGTCGCGAACAACGCGTCGCTGGTCTAACCGCCGGCGCCGACGACTTTCAGACCAAACCCTTCGATTCCGCCGAAATGGTCGAACGCGTCAGGGCGGGCGAGCGCGTGCTGTCGTTGGAAACGCGCGACGCACTGATTTTCTCGCTGGCCAAATTGGCCGAAGCCCGCGACCCCGAAACCGGCGCGCACTTGGATCGCGTCCGTGGCTACTGCCGACTGCTCGCGCAGCAATTGGCCTCCAACCCAAATTGGTCGGACGAAGTCGACGGCGAATTCATTCGGCTGATTTCGGCCACCAGCGCGCTGCACGACGTCGGCAAGGTGGGAATTCCCGACAATGTCCTGCTTAAGCCAGGGCGGTTGACGGATGACGAAATGATCATCATGCGGACCCACGCCAATCTTGGTGCCGACACACTCCGCGCCGCGCTAGTGCAATACCCACAAGCCAAGTTCTTACGCATGGCCTGCGACATTGCTGCCACGCATCACGAAAAATGGGACGGCACCGGATATCCCGCCGGTCTTAGCGGCGAAGCCATCCCGCGGTCGGGCCGAATTATGGCGTTGGCCGATGTTTACGACGCCCTGACCAGCAAACGCGTTTACAAACCGGCCTTCAATCATGGTCACGCGCGAGAAATAATCCTTAACGAATCCGGCAAACACTTCGATCCGGACGTCGTCGAAGCATTTCTGACCATCGAGCCCGCGTTTCAAGCAATTCATCGACAATTTGACGACAAGCAGTTGGAGGTGCAGAGCAACCTCCCGGCACCTGACCAACAAACGGACAACACGATAACTGCGGCGACAGGCTCGACGAGTATGTCACGTCCGCACCCTTTACGAGATGTCCATCGGGTGGAGTTGCAACTGACGCAGTGAAAAGCGGACCGACTAAAAATTCGAGATCGAATTTCTAGCCGACGACTAATTCTTCGATGGATTGATATTGACGTTAGGCCGGCAATCCGTAACGCCCGCACTGCCACCGTTTGCACTGCCCCAGTTTGCGCTTCCACCGTTTGCACTGCCACCCTCCGCGACGAGCAATGCCATTAACTTGAGCAGCTCTGGCAAGTCAATCGGTTTCGGCAAGACGCTCTTCATGCCCAGAGCCAGCGTTGGGTAAATCGCTCGGATTGGCCCGTAACCGGTGATCAGGATCGCGCGAATCCAAGGTTGGCGAATTCGCAATTCGTTAAACAGTTCGATCCCGTTCATGCCTGGCATTTGGTAATCCAAGCATGCCACAGCATATTGCGTGGCTGATGTGAGCGCGAGTGCGGCAAGACCTTCAGCGGCGACGTCGGTCTGATAACCCGCGGCACAGAACGCCTTAGATAAGATCTCTCGCTGCATACGATCGTCATCAACGATCAGAATGTGAATACCGCCTGACGACGTCATGTGCATACCGCTTTTTCAACGGCGATCGTGGCGCCACATTGGCGGAATCGCAGGCTTTCGAGTGCCACCAGATAATCATTACTGATGACCAACAGGGTGATCACCACCCTAACACAGTAAGCAATTACAATGCCAAATACAAAACAACGCAATAAGCCGCTGAAATGGGGAGATATACAGCCATAAGTCATGAGGAATTCCACCTGCGAACAATTGCTTGTCGGACGCAAGTTACGGCCCGCTGCAACTGCAGAAATGACTAGCTTGCGTTCACAACGAGTTGATTCCGATCAGATCTGGCTGGAAAATCAGATTTCGAGCACGGCACTATTTTTGCTAACACTGTCTGTTGCTAATGTTTACGCGTGACGCCGCAAGTGGACGTTCAGACTCGGCATTCAGGCCATGGGTGGAAAGAATAGCAGGAATAGAAATGGATATTCAACAGGTGCCCGCCGATTTGCAAAAGGCTTTTCGTCGGCTCGGGGGCAGCGTCGATTTGCTCCGCGAGGTCGCTCAGATTTACATTGAGGATCATGGCCATATCGCGGCGGAACTGCGCAAGGCCGTACAACGCGGCGATGCCACAGCCACCGAGCGGGCGGCTCACTCACTCAAAGGTTTAAGCTCAAATTTCGACCGTGAGCAGCTCATCGAACGATGCGACCGCTTAGAGAAAATCGCTCGCGCGGGCGACTTAACCGAGGCGGGGCAGTTGCTGGCAGATATCCACCGCGAAACCGTGACGCTGTCCGCATCGCTGCAGGATTTTGTGGGTTCGAAAAGCAGCGGCGACTGACCGTTGAGTGTTGCGAGCGAATGCCGACAGTTGGTTGGAACGCACTGTGCATTCCAATCGATTCTATGGTGTGTAAATCAGCTGCGTGTTGGGACGACGCATGATCTCCTCGCGGAGTTGTTGGACTTCGTCGTCGAGCAAGTCAAGTTGCCATTGGTTCTGCAATGCGGATGGCCGGTCGATGAGCGAGCGGCCTCGCTGGAGTTGTAGTTGAGCAACATCGGCCTTCAAGTGCAGCCGTGTCACTTCGGCCTCGGTGACGGCTCGCGACGTGCGCTCGTTGGCCGCAATTGCATTACGATACGCGGCTTCCGCAATCACCTGAAAACCTTCGGCCTGTCGAAGCCAAACGGCGAACCGACGCGAGTCGTCGGCCAGTGCGGCCTGAGCGATCCGCACTTTGGCAACTTCCACGGCCTGTTGATATTCGCGGACGATATCGGCGGGCACGAGGTTGCCGACGCGCCGATTCATTTGCAGCGCTCGCTCCAGATTCGCTTCGGCCAACTTGAACTTGGCGTTGGCCAACTGTTGCTCGAGCGTGGTTTCTGGCGATTCACTCGCCGCTGGAGCGCCCGCCAGAAATTTTCCGGAACAGAACGCGACACCGGCGATGATGGCGACACATACCAATCGAAGGCAAGCACGCATGGTTTGCTCCTGGAGACGAGAATTGCGTCAACGCGGTGCTGGTTGATTGACCTGCGATTTGCCGCGGCAAACTTGCGCCGTGAGCTTGGCGACCACGGCCGAAAACTCCTTCCGCCGCGCGGCAAACGCCGCAGCCGTTTTTGCCTCGTTGCCGTTGACGTAATCGAGTACGATTCGCTCGGCGGCGACAAAATCAGCCGACAGATCGGCTAACTCCGCCACGATTTCTAGCGGAATATTGGTGACGCCGTTGGCGTCGCCGTGCAGCAAGTCGCCGGTGTTGACCGTCAGCCCGCCCACCCGTACCGGCAAGCCAATGTGCAAGATATGGCAGTAGGCATGAGCGCAAATCGTTCCGCCCGTAAAGCACGGATAGTTGAGTGCCCGCACTTGATCTAAATCGCGTCCGGCGCCGGACGTGATCAACCCCGCGGAACCGAACGCCTTGTAGGTACTGCACATGACCTCGCCAAACGTGGCGCTGACGGCCGGGTCGTCGAGGTCGGCAAACACCACGACCGCCGGACCCGGCAATTGGGCAAATTGTTCGATTTGCTTTTCCATACTGCCGTAAGCGTCGCCGCCGCTGGGCGCGGCGTCACTACGGAACGCCGCCGTGGCGGCAAAGCCCACCATCGGTGGCAGCGCCGGAAAGGCGCTGGTGATCCGCGCATCCATGTAGCCACGATTCCGTGGGCGCACGTCGAACAACTCAATCACGTTACAGATTGTCGGCGTGTCGAAATGCGCGAGCTTGGCAAGCGTCGCGGGCGAAACTGTCATGGCGCGTACTCGTGACGGCGAAAGCGAACGGAGTTGGCATAATCAAAGTAATCCGCTAAGTACGCTTTGGCAAGCCAGCCGCAGATCGAACATCGACTGAACCGAAGCCTGCATTTGGGCCGCGATCCGCCAACGGTAACACCGCCAGCGCAACGGCCTGCGCTGACCGTCGCGCTCACTTGCTCGCTTCGACGTGATGCTAAAACTCGCTTCGTTTATGTCAGCTTGGGCTTAACTTCGCGGCTGGATTGCGTGGCGCGACGTTGTGCCGGAGTGGCTTCCGGCTTGAACAAGCCCACCAGGATCGGCGCTGCGATATAAATCGAACTGTACGTTCCGGTCACGACGCCAATGAGCATCGCAAAGGCAAAGGCATGCACGCCTTCACCGCCCCAGATGTAAAGAATCAGCACCACCAAAAACACGGTGAACGAGGTCAACACCGTGCGGCTCAACGTTTGGTTGATGCTGACGTTGACGGTTTCCGCCGTGATATCCGGACTCTTGCCGCGAACTTCACGAATTCGGTCGAAGACCACGATCGTGTCGTTGAGCGAGTAGCCCATCAACGTCAGAATGGCGGCCATGACCGGCAAACTAATCTGGAAGGGTTGGATGCCTAAATAATGTTCGAACAGCGGAATGCGCGACAAGTAATAACACCAGGCCATGATGCCGACCGGTATGATCACGTCGTGAATCAATGCCACCACGGCGCCCAAACCGAACACCACGTTTTGGAATCGAATCCAAATGTAAATCACGATGCAGGCCATGCTGACCAGCACCGCGAGGATGGCTTGTTTCTCGGTATCGCCGGCGACTTTACCACCGATGGCGGTGGCCGAGAGGAACACCGGCCGGGCGTTTAGCTCACCCTTGAGCGATTCGAGCATTTCGCCCGTCTTTTCAGGCGACAGGCTCGTCCTCAAATGCCAGTCAGAGTAGGTCTTCTTGCTACCGAACTCGTACGCGGGATTGCTCAATCGATAACCGGGCAATGTGCCGCCGGCAGTCGTAGCCAATGTACTATCCAGCAGGTCCTTCAGCGTCTCGTAGTTGATCTCTTCAGGGAACTTCAGATTGACCTCGGAGCCGCCGTCGAACTCCCGATCCTCGTCCGACAGTTTGCTGTCGGGCGTGACGGGCGCCACCGGCGGCTTGGCCGTTTTATCCACGGGCGGTCGAGCTTCCAAGTCGTTGGCGTTTTCGGCTTTCTTCTCCGAACTCTTCTCCGTAGGTTGCTGAGCGGTGGTGGCGTCACCCGCAGCCGATTTGTCGGACGGTTTCACATCGACCGGCTTGTCTGCGGCCGAATCTGTGGGCGCGTCGTCCGATTTCGTCGCGGCCTTTTTCGGATCGTCCGCTTTCACATCGTCTTTCTTCACATCGTCTTTCTTCACATCGTCTTTCTTCGCGCCATCCTTGTCGTCGTAGGCCAAGGCTTGCAGCGGACTGCTCAGGTTCATGGCGACGCGGGTCGAGACCGGAAAACCGTCGCGAATCTGGCTTTGCTTGGCGTCCGCCTTGGGCTTCTCCTCGGCGGGCTTTTCTGACGACGGTTTGCCGGCCGGCTTGCTGGTTGCGACCACGGGCTTGATCGAATCGTAACTCATTTCGTAATGTTGCAGGTCTTCGCCAAACGCCTCGGGACTGGCGAGTTTTTTGCGGACCGTTTCGATATTGGTTTCGGCCGAGTCAATTTTGTAATGCCTTTCGGTCGGTTCGTTTTCAATCTGCACGCTGCTGACCGAGACGTTCGCCAAAACCTTCTCTGCCACGGATCGCACTTTGCCAATCGCAGTCGGTCGATCCTTTTTGAACACCACTTGCACGGACGAACCGCCATTGAAGTCAATATCCAGCAGTTCCTTGCCGCGGATCCACGCACCGGCGATTCCCGCCACAATCAACAACACCGACACCGGAATGCAGATGCGTTGCAACTTCATGAAGTCGATGGTGGTTTGACCGAACAAATGGTGCATTTTGAGGTCGCTGAACCAATTGCGGCGTTCGCCGACGTCAAAGAACACGTGCGAACAAAACAAAGCCGTGTACATGTTGAGTAGCAAGCCGATGATCAGCGTGACGGCAAAGCCGCGAATCTGCTCGGTGCCCACCCAATACAAAATCACGGCCGTAATCAGCGTCGTAACGTGTGCGTCGACAATCGTGGCGGTCGAGCGGTGGAAACCGTTGCGGATGGCCATTCGTAAGCCAGCGCCGCGCTCGCGCTCTTCGCGGATTCGCTCGTAAATCAGCACGTTGGCATCCACGCACATGGCCACGCCGAGCACCAGACCGGCCAGACCCGGCAGCGTAAACGCCGCTTGCATGATGATCATCAAATACACGGTCAAGGCCAAGTTGACCAGCATGGCCCAGCAGGCAATCATGCCCGCCAGACGATAGTAGGCGATCATGAAGATCAAAATGGCAATCACCGAAACGGCCATTGCCAGCGCGCCTTTTTTCACCGTATCGGCGCCCAATTGGGCGCTGATCTGCTGCTGGCTGATGGGCGTTTTGTTGAGCGAAGCGGGTAAACTACCAGCATTCAAAACGTTGACCAACCAATCGACATCGGCTTGGCTGAAATTGCCGGAAATCTGGCCGCTGTCGCTAATGGCCGAGTTGACCGTGGGATGCGACATCAATTTGCCATCGAGCACAATGCACAAATTGCGGAATTTAAAGACGCTGTTATCGGGAAGATTTTTGTCCGGCAAGTTCGCGCTGGTGAGTGCGTAAAACCGGCTGGCCGCCTTAGGCTTAAAACTGAAATGCACCGCCAACGAGTTGACTTTATCGCCGTAACCCGTCCCAGCGTTGCTCAGCAGGCCGCCTTCAATTTGCGATGTCACGCTGTCTTGGTCGCGGTCAGTCAACAACAGCGCTTGAGCGATGACGTTGCCTTTATCGTCCGTGCCTTTGGAACGCAAGTGCAGCGAAGCGTAGCGATATTTCAGTCCATCGAGCGTCACTTTGCCTTTTTCGTCCGCTTTGCCTTTGATTTCACTAGGATCGCGCGTCAGCTCTCGTTCGTCGAGCGTCACCCAACGTGCGACCTCGCGCGTCACGGTTTTTTTGTCGTCGCTGCCCGAAGGCACTTCCATTTCGACGCGGTCACCGCGGGTCTTGTCGGCCTCTTCGATGATGTCGTTGTCTTTCACCGGACTCGCTGCGATGCGGAATTCCAGGTTGCCGGCGGTGCTGATGTTTTGCTTGATCCGCTCGACTTCGTTCTTGTCGACCTCCGGAATAATGATTTCCATCTGCGAGCTGCCGTAAGGGCGGATGGTGATCTCCTTGGTGCCGTTCGGATTGACCCGGCGACTGATGGCGGTGATCATCGGTTCCATTTTGACGTCATTCTTGGACGGCTTGGCCTGATACGTCACGGTGCGATCCGCGGCGGGCCCCTTGGAATTGGCGGCGTCCATCGAAAACTTGTTGGTGCTCAAACCGGCGACAAGCGGTCGAATCTTATCCAACTCCGACTTGTTGCCAGCCGGCACTTCAACCATCACCAGGTTTTCGTTCGGTTCGGTGCGGACGGTCGCGTCCGTGATCTGCTCTTCAGCCAGCCGTTTTTCCAACCGCTGTTGGATCTCGGGCAGATCGATTTTTTGCTGATCGATTTCGTAAACCAAGATTACGCCGCCAGACAGATCGATGCCCAACTTGGGCGGCCAGTAAACGGCCATGCCAACCACGCCCCAGGTCATGGATGCCAAGACCAGGGCCAGCTTCCAAAACTGGTCGGGCATCCGCATCGACTTCGCCCATTGGTAGGCAATGGCAATCGAAAGTGCCACGGCTCCCAGCAAGATCGGCAAGCGGTAAATTGAGTCAACGAGATTTTTAGTCTCGGCCAACAAGGGCAAAGCAAGCGAAAACGAAGACATGAAAAAACTTCCCGCGGTGAATATGCAAGCAATTGTTATGAAAATCGTACGAATGGCGAACGCCTGACCGGCTGCCGCGGCGCGGCGATCGCAACGGGTCGGCTATTTTGCCGATTTATCTTTGTCCGCGTCGGGCGTGTCGACCAGCACGCGCGCGATCGAGGCCAACGTGACGCTGATTTTGGTGTTGTTGGAATCGTCAATCCGGAGTGTGACTCGGTCCGAGTCGCGCTGCACGTTGGTGACGATGCCGTAAATTCCGCTGGTGGTCACCACGCGGTCATTTTGTTTGAGGTTGTCGAGCATGGATTTTTGCGACAGTTCCTGCTTCTTGTTCGGCCGCATCAGCAAAAACCAAACAACCAGCATTGGAATCGCAACCCACAGCATGCCGCCCGGCGGTCCGCCTTCGGGTTTGGCGTCGGCAGCGGGCGTCGCCTCGGCTTCCGCCAGCAAATTCAACAGACCTGCAAAAAACTGCATGAAGAACATCCCATCGAGAACCCAACGGAGGCGAGGTCACGGCACGTTGCCAACAGGGCTGCCGGACGCCAACGTCGAAAAATGGCACGAGCCGGGCACGCAGGGCGCCGGCACCGCAAAAAAACGCCTTTCAATCGCTGCTGCCGGGCGAATTGTCGGGTCGCCAACGGCGCGGGCAGGATTGCAGCCGGCTATCATAAGGTGTGGAGCGGCCCGGTGGCAATCCCAACGCTGCAAACGTCTTGGAGCGTTTTTGAGCCGGCCGCTAACCGCGCAAACGGACTGAAATCGGCGTTTTTCCGGAAATCTCTTGAATCCATGCTCATCGCGGGCGTTGCAGGGCTTTTTTCTCGAATTGCCAAAATGCTTTAAGAATTGGTGAAGGCTGGGTAAACTAATAGGAGCGACCGCGCGTCTAAGTCAACAGCACGTCTTCCAACCAGGCCAGGGATGGCGACGCGGCGCAAGCTCGACTCCGAGCCGTTTGAACTGTTCCAAGCCACTGGCATCAAGGAACTTATCGTTTGCGTCTGGATTCGTCTCGAAACTCGGTTCGTGCGCACCACTGCGTCCTGCAGCAAACGCTGATCGTCTGGATCATCGCGCTGGTTGGCGTGCTGACGTCTGCCTGCTCCGTGCAGCGACTCATGGCTGCCGACGAGCTGCTGGCCGCCGATAAAGGTGCGGCCGACGCGAAAGTTACGCCCTCCGCTGCGGCGCCAGCCTTGGCAGCGCCGGCAATTCCGACAACGCCTCCCGCATCAACGCCTCCCGCATCAACGCCTCCCGCTATTACACCCCTCTCGCCGGCAACGCCCGCGGCAATTTTGCCGCCGGTGGCGGCGGCCGCTGAAGTTCAATCCGACAAGCCACTGCTGACCGAGGTCAAACCGGATCTGCTGTACGTCCGCGATGAGGCCAGCGGCAAACTCGTGCCACTAATCGGCATGACGCTCAAAGAGTTTACCGAACAGGCCGACAAGCGGGCAGCCATGGCCAAAGGTTCGGTCAAACCGGCATACGGCATCGAGTCGATGACCGTGCAGGGGACGGCTCACAACGAACAAGTCGATCTGGCTGTGGAAATGACGTTGCATTTGACCGTGGCCGATTGGATTCGCGTGCCGCTGCATTTCAATAAGTCGGCCCTGCGCGCGCCACCGAAGGTCAGCGGCGACGAAGAGCATTTGATTCAATTCGATCGCGGTGGCGACGGCTACGTGATTTGGCTGCGCGGCAAGGCCAACGCAGAATCGTCCACGGCAACGCCCTCGTCCGACGACAAGCAACGGACTCGATTTCTGCCCATCAGCCTATCGCTCTCGCTGCTGGCCACGCTGCCGCGCGGCGAACGTCGTCTGGAGTTGGACCTGCCGGAAGCGGCCAGTTCGCGATTGGACTTGGACGTGCCTGCCAAAGTGTTGAGCGCCGCGTCCAGCGGGGGCAAGTCGGCAGAAGTTTCCAAGATGTCGGCCGGCAAGAGCGAGATTTCCGTCGGCGATCTGAAGGCCGGAGAATTCAAGTTATCGTGGACCGAAGCGGACGTTGGCACGTCGAATTCCACGCCGCTGCTGGACGGCAACATGGCGATTTACGCGCGTTGCGAACCGCACAGCATCAAGTACGACGCCACAATTGTCGTCCGCACATTGCGGGGCCCGTTCGATCGCTTTCGCGTCGAGTTGCCACCGCAATCCACCTGGCTCAGCGATAAGCAACCGGCCGACAAGCAAAATGGATATTCGGTGGCAATTGTCGAAGGCCGCGACAATCCGACGGTCGAGTTCGTGCTCGATCGAAGCTACAAAGAAAAAGAAATGGTGACCGTCAAGTTGGCGGCCGAGCGGGCCTACGATCCAAAAACCATTCGCACAACGGGCATCAATCTCAGTGGATTTACGTTGCTGCCGGACCTCGCCGCGCGGCCCGGTGAACAATCCGTCAAGCAATCTGGCTGCGTCGGACTGGCAGCTTCCGACGAAATGACGCTTCGCTGGGATCGGCCCGGCAGCGCACTGCGGCAAGTGGATCGCTTTCCGGACGAAAAGCGCCGTGCCGACTTAGTGGCGGCTTTCGAATTCGTCGGCAAGCCAGATCTGAAAATCATGCCGGCGATCCGCAACAGCAAGCTGACGGTCGAACCGGAATACATTTACGTGGTCGAACGCGACAAAGTCCGGCTCGAAGCCACTTGGACGTATCAGATCGGTCGCGCCAAACTGAACGACCTGGAATTCGAACTGCCGGACGCGGGCTGGGAAGGCATCGAAGTCGGTCCGGCGAACCTCGTGGCGCTCGACGATGTTGGCCCCGAAGGCGGCCTGTATCGTGTGCGGCCGCTGCAAAAGCCAGCCGACGCGGGCGAAGAAGAAAACGTGTTGCCCAGTTTGAGCGGCAACGTGGAACTCACGCTCAAAGCCCACGCGCCGCTCAACCCCAAGACCGATCTGCTGAGTTGGTCGCTGCCGCTACCCAAGGAATCGGCCGGCAACGCGGCTGCGCAACTGGCGGTTGGGCCTGCGACGGTGGTGGTGCTTGCGGCCGATAATATTTCATTGTCGCCGCAACTCGATGGCAGCAGCATTCAGCAGCAGCCCGGCCCCCCGTCGCCAGCGCTGGCCGCGCGGCTGGCACAGTTTGGTCCTCGGCAACAAAAGCCGCTGTTCTATCGCGTGGACTCAGGCAGCCTGTCGATGGCGAACTTTTCGGCCAAGTGGATGATTCGCAAGCAGGCCGTTGCCGTTGACGCCGCGAGCGAAATTCGACTTTGGCCCGAAGCTCGCAAGCAAATTGAAGTGCATCAACAGTTCAAATATCAGGTCGACAATGTGCCGGCGCAGCAGGTGACGCTGGAGATCCCGCGTCGTTTGGACGAACTGCAGACTGCTCTGCAGTTCCGGCTCGACGGCGTCGAAGTCGCGCCCGAAAAAGTCGCCGACGTCCGCGCCGACGACGAAGCCGCCATGGCGCGGCGGGTGCAAATCAAACTGCCGGAGAGCGGCAAGATCGGCTCGTTTTTGCTGACCGCGGATTACGTGCTGTTGCAAGATCAGCCGCAGGCCGATTCCGCGCACCCCTATAGCGTGCCGTTGATCGTGCCGGTCGAGGCGGAAATTCGCAGCGATGATGCGCAATTTGCCGCCGCCCCCGGAATCCGCGTGGCCGCCGTCGAGACGCCCTGGCTGGAGATCCCGCGCGCGGATCTCGTCAGCATGTCCGACGCCTTGCACTACCGCGCGGACGGCAGCGCCGCGGAAATTCAATTTCAATCCATCGCCGAGTCGGTGCAGACGCAAGGCAAAACGCAAATTTCGCGAGCCTGGCTCCAGACCTGGCTGGGCGAATCCAACCGCCAGGATCGAGCCGCCTATCGTTTCCGTTCCACGCAGGATCACCTTGAGTTCAAGATGCCTGCCGGTCTGAAGTCGGCCGATCTCCGCGTGATGCTCGATGGCAAGCTGGCGCAAGCCGCGCTAACCGGTGGCCGGCTCGCCATTTCGCTGAAAAACATGGATCTCAGTTCGCAAGAACACACGCTCGAATTAACTTATCGCTTTGATGGGCGAATGCTCGCGCGCGGGCAACTCGTGTTGGAAACGCCGACGCCGCAAGTTGGTGTCTGGGTCGATCGCACCTATTGGCAGTTGGTGCTGCCGCACGACAAGCATTTAATTGTCGGCCCCGAGGAACTCACGCCGCAGTATCTCTGGCAGTGGCAAGGTTTATTTTATGGGCGGCAGCCGTTCATGGAACAAGCGGAGCTGGAATCGTGGGTTGGAGCGGCCCGCGAGCATGCCTTGCCAGACAGCACCAATCGCTACTTGTTCAGCGCGCTGGCCACCGATGGCGAATTCCAATTGTCGGTTGCCTCGCGAGTTGTGATTGTGGGCTCAGCAAGTTTGCTTGCGCTGCTGGGCGGCTTGCTGCTGATTTACGTACCGCCGCTACGGCATCCAGGCGCGTTGGTCGCGATTGCTGTTGCGTTGTTGGCTGCGGCCGTGAGTTACCCAGAACTGGCGGTATTGTTTGCACAAGGCGCAACGCTGGGACTTGGCTTAGCGCTGCTGGCCACGTTTTTGTATCGTGGCGTGCGCCGCCGGCAGTCGCGCGTGGTCGCTGTGCGTCACGCCCCGGCTTCTGGCGTGGAACGACTTTCGACCGAGTTGCACGCGCAGCCAATAGGGCATGGTCTACGATTAGGCGATTCGGCGGCCACCGCGACGATGACTCTAGAAATCCCAGCCTCCGAGTCGCATGTATGAACGCGCCGCGGCACGCCTGGTTATTGCCCTTGCTGATGTTGATTGCCGTCGCCTCGCGTGGCGAAGATGCGGCAAGCAGCGTGCTGTCTGGCACGCTGCGCTTTCGGCGAGTGATGGCGCCGGCGGATCAAGTCAAACAGTGGCCCACCGGCGATGATCGCTACCTGCCCATCGCCGCGGCCGAATTCGAAGACTGGGTCGATCAAGGTAAGCTCAGCGCGGCCGATGACGGCACGACGACCGGCCGAAAAGTAAAGTCGGCCGCCGATTCCGCCGTGCAAGCCGCGCGGTACGAATTGCAACTCGGCACCGCTGACGTGCTCACCGGCAGCGCGACGCTCGACGTACGGCAGACCGGCCGCGAGCCACAGTTTGTCACGCTCGATCCGCTGAATATGGCCGTCGATTCGCCGCGTTGGCTTGGCGAAAAAACCGAGCCGGCGGTGTGGGGCTCGCAAGGCCGCGGGCCGCTACTGCTGCGAATCGAACAGTCGGGCCAACTCAAATTCCGCGCCGCACTCCGCGGACAAACCGACGATGCCGGCAACCTGTCCTTCGATTGCCAACTGCCGTCGGCGCCCGCCAACCACTTGCAACTCGATCTGCCCGCGGAATGGACGCCAGACATCGACGGCGTGACGGCGGTGCCCTCCCGTGCAGAGCCGTCCAAGCGGCGCGGCTGGACTTTCACGCTCGGCGCCCTGCATCAGTTCAAACTTAAATTGGCGCGGCCCATTGCCGTCGGCGCGCGCCGCATCTCGCTGTTGCGTCAGACCGATGTCTACGCGTTCACACCTCGCGGCGTCGAACTGGCCTCGCAACTCAAGATCGATATGCTCGGCGAGCCGCTGCCGCGACTGACGGTGCTGGTCGATCGCGCGCTGACGGTCATATCCGTGGACGCTGCCGGGGCGGCGTTGCCTTGGACAATTGCGCCGGATGCCGCCCCCGCTAACGCAGGTCCGCAACGCGTTGTCATCGAGTTGCCGAACACCGGTGATGGGCAAAAAGAAATCACCGTCAAGACGGCTTGCTCGTTGACGGTTGATCGCAAATGGAAATTGCCGACGGTTCGCGTTCCTGAATTGACTTGGCAAGAGCAAACCGCAACGTTGCAAATTGGCGTCGGCCTGGCTGTGGAACAACTCAATCCCATTCGCGCGCGGCAAACCAAAATCACACCCGCGGCCGATGCCGCCGCCAGCGAACTGATTGAGATTCAATCCTTGGCTGCCGATAGCGAAATCGAGCTGCGGATCGATCGTCGGACCGACCAATTGCAACTGACCGCCGGCGTGCATTTCGAACTGCGCGACCATCAGCAAATTCAGGCGCAAGGCGTTTACGATTTCAGCGTGGCTGCGGGCGAGCGATTTACCCTGGACGCTGTAATTCCGCGCAACTGGTCGATTGATTCGGTGCAAACCGTGCCGGCCGGTTCCGTGGTCGAGCGTTCGACGGACAGGCGGGCGAATCCGGGCGATTTGCTGAGCATCCGCCTGGCCAAACCGCTCGCGCCCGGCGAGCCATTGCGCGTGTCAGTCACGGGCCATCGCCTCGGTCGTGAATTGGCAGGTAGCGAATTTCGCTGGCTGACATTCAATGCCGCTACCGTCACTCGACAGTTGGCCGCCGTGGTCAGTAACCAGACAAATCATCAACTCAAACTCACCGGCAGCGAAGAACTCTCGCGGCTCGACCCTCGCCAGGTGCAACTTTCCAACCTGGATCGCGCGTTGCTGGGCGACGTGAGTAACGCGGTAATCTTCGAACTTAACGACGCCGCTGCCAGCGCGGCAATCAGTTCCGTGCCGCAACCACCGCGTGCGCGTACGGAAATCGTCAGCAAAGTGACCATCAACGATCTGCATCTGACCGAGGAGCACGACTTCAATGTTCGGTTCGAGTCAGGCGTGCTCAATCGGCTGGTCGTCCGCTTCTCCGAATCGCGCTCCGAACCGTTAGAGTGGTCCGCCAGTGGTTCGCTGCAGCCGCAGGCGAAACGCATCGCTGCCGAACCGGCGCGAGTCGAAGGTGGCGGAGATGGCGAAGTTTGGGAACTGACCTTTGCCGAACCTCCGCACGAAGATTTCCATTTGCACGCCGTGCGAACGCTCACCTGGGCTGACGACATGCCGATCAATTTGGCCAGCATGGACGAAGTGACCTCTCAGCGCGGCACGATCGAAGTTCGCAACGATAGTCAGCAGCAGTTGGAAGTCATGAACCGACGACAAAACGTCAATCGTCGTCTCAAAGCGATCGTTTCCGATCGCTTAACTCCCACGCGCTATTCGAATTTGATTGCCGCGTTCCACTACGAGCCAACGCGCGATGTGCTCACCGAGGCTGAGCCCGCGCTGCGGCTGAAAATTCCGCTCGGTGACTCGTACTTGGCCGAGGCTTGGGCCTGGCGGGCCGAATTGATTGCCAGTTGTCCGGCCAATGCTGACGCCCGCTACATGGCCACGTATTGGCTGGAAAATCGTGGTCAGCGGCGAATTCACCTGACCGTGCCAAGCGGTTGCAACTTAAATTTTGCGGCCATTGACGGCGAACCGCTCGCGCTGCGTAGCGATCTGGATCGCGATGTGTTGACCGTGGAATTGCCGACGGGTCGACGGTTTGTCACTCTGACGGCTTACTTCAGCGGCCGCGGTGTCGAGGGCAAATGGTCTGCCCTGCTGCAGCCCGTTTTGCCTGCATTGGATGTAGCCATACTTGCCCGACGAGGGCAACTGCACCTGCCGCCGGAACTGGAGTTGGTGTCCGGGGCGCGCGATCCCGCCGCCGTGTCGCCCAACTGGCCGCAACGCATTTTCGGCGCGCTGGCGCGTCCGGACGGCACGCCGCACTTCGATCCGCTGGCGCCCCTTGCGCGCGGCGAAGAAACCAACACGGAACTGAGTTCGGCCGATCGCGCAGCCCAAATTACGGCGGCGCTCATTGCGCTCGGCGAAGCCTGGCAGCAATCCGAAAGTCGTGATACTCAAATCGCTAAGCCGCTGAAGTGGGCCGAACTGTTAGATTCCGCCAGTCAACGGCTCAATAAAATCGCAGCCGCATCGCCTGAACTCGGCGCAGTTAGCCCGCGACCCTGGCTCGTCGATCGCACGCAACTCGCGCAATTGGGCATCAGCGCGCAGTCCAAAGTTCTCGCCGCCGGTGGCGAAACGCCAGGCGACATCGGCGCTGCGCTGCTCGCCCAAAGTCATCTGGCCCTCTCGGCTCGCACCGATGCGATCGTGCTAACCCGTCGAGAGTCCGCTGCGTTCAACGCGTCGATGTCGACCGCCGCGCGTTCGGCAACGTCCGCAACAAGTCTTGCCGCTGAAACGCCAATCAGCTTTCACTCGGAAGATCGATCTTCGCTGCTTTCGCTCAACGATTGGAAGTCGGTTGCGGATGTGAGCAACGCGGACCCGTGGTCGGCGAATTCGACTTCGGTGGTCCACGGCGAAAATTATCCTGGCTGGAATTCGTACGCGTTCGAATTATCCGCCGACGAAACTTCGCCCTTGCAAGTGGTCAATGCGGCCACGCGGTCCGCATTGAGCTGGGCAATCTTCTTTGCCACCGTCGGTCTGCTTTGGAAGCCAGCGCCGCGACATAAAGCCGCGCTGATTGCGGTTCTGGTTGTGGCGGCCAGCGTTGCGCTGCTGGCCCCGGACCACTGGCGGCCGCTGGTGACGGCCATTGTGCTGGGCTGTTGCGCTACGCTCATCACGACTGTCTTCCGCATCCGCCGCCCGGACGTGCCCACACGAACCGACGCGCCGCCGACGCCAGCGGACAAAGCGGCGGCAGTTGCCGTGGGCGGGTTGCTATTGTGTGTTGCCACATTCGGCGCGTTACAGACGAATCGCGCTTGGGCAACGCCGCCGTCAGCGGCCAGCGCGCCAGCGGCCATCGACGACATGATTTTTGACGTTCTGATGCCCGTCAATGACCAGGGCAAAGTGGTCGGCGAGTATTACTATGTTCCGCAGCGAGTTTTTGATCTGCTACGCGCGGCGCGGCTGCGAAGTTCCAGCCAGTCCGTGTGGTTACTGACCGCCGCCGATTACCGTGGCGATGTTGAAGTCGATAGCTCCGGCAAGCTCGCCATCAATGAAATCAAAGCGACGTTCAACGTGCGGACATGGGAAGCCAACGCGCAAGTGATGCTGCCCTTGGGTGGCGAAGGAGCCAGCTTGCTGCCGGGCGGCGTGACGCTGGATGGTAAACCGGCCTCGATCGAGCGAAATCGCGAACAAGGCACGCTGCTACTGGAAATCGACCAGCCCGGCCAGCACCAACAGGTCGTTCGTCTGCATCCGCATTCCAAAACACTCGAGTCCGGCGCCGGCATCGAGATGTCGATTCCGGAACTACCGACGGCGCAGGCGGTGGTGACTGGCCCCGCCAAACCCAGTTGGGAAATCACCTCGTCACCCGGCGGATTCGAGACAACCCCGTTGCTTCCGCCAGACGATGACGCGCGCGTGCAACAAACGGCACGACTTGGGCGCAGCTCGCAGTTGCGACTACATTGGAATTCGGCCGAATTGGCGCCATCTAAGCCGCCGGAGGTGAAAGCCGACGAACTGCTGCGACTGCATCTGCAACCGGGCTTTGCGACGCTGGACGCCCGCTTGATCTATCAAGTTGCGCGCGGCAAACTGTCGCGCCTGCGGTTATTTGCCGACCCGAGTTTGCAGTTGCTACGGCTTCCAAAAGATTCGCCGGTTGCCCGTATATCACGGAAAGCGGCCGATCCGCGTGTCCTGGAAATCGAACTCAAAGAGCCGGCTGGCGAGCGGCTTGAGCTGGAGCTTTCGTTTTTAATCGCAGGCTTCGGCACGACCGATAAGCTCAATTTGCCGCTGCTGCAAAACATGCCCTCCACCAGTCTGCAGCGAGACAAGCGGCTGCTGGGCCTGTGGGTTGACGCCGCGCTGGAAGAAACGGTGGGCAAGCAACTCAAGCCGATTGCAATCGGCGATTTCTCGGCTGCCTGGGGTCGAGAATTCAAATCCCAGACAGCCTATCAATTGCCAACTGATAATTTGGCTTGGAACGTCAGCGTCAAACCGCGCGAAGCCAAACTCAGTTCGCGACAGATCTTGGCAATCACTTGCGAAACCCAGCGGGTGCGTCTGGCCTTTGGCGCGGCGCTCACCGTCAGCGGCGCGTACCGTTACGGCTACCGCGTCTTCGCGCCGAAAGATTTGGAGATCGACAGCGTTTCTGTCCGCGAGGGCGCAATGGAACGCGTCGACCATTGGTCGCGCGACGAGACTGGCGTTATTCAAATCTTCTTGAACCAGCCGGCCTACGGCGAACAAAAGTTGACGTTGTTCGGTAGCCTGCTACGGAAGGGCAATAAGGAGACCGAAGATTTTCGGTTGCCGGCTTTCAAGGTCGATACCGCAGATTTGGAAACGAACTGCGTTTTGATCCGTCGTCGGCCGGATGTGCAAGTCTCGCCCGCCGACGCCAGCCTGCCGTTGGCAGAGCAGTCGCGCGCCACAATCGCTCGACAAGAAGCCAATTCGCAGGGATTGCTGGCCGCCAATCTGGGACGGGTGCAAGACGTGGCCTGCCTGCTGGGACGTTCCGCGCAACCGGGCAGTGTGTGGCGGATTGCGGCCAATCGACCAGCGATCAGTTCGCGGCAAGTTGTCACGTTGTCGCGCAGCGGCGACAACTGGCAGGCAGCGCTGGACTTTCACGCCGAAGTTCGTGGCGGCGAGGCCGACGCATTTTATTTCTGGGTCTCTTCCGCCTGGCGCGGTCCGTTCGAAATCTCGCAGAAGGACGCGCGCGTGAAATTGCTCGATGTGCCTGGCGAGAGCAAGCCGCTGTTGCTCGTTCAACCGGCCAAGGCAATTCGCGGCGAGTATCAAATCGGTATCCGCGGTCCGGTGACCGTGGCCGCCGACGAGCGTGTGCGCGCGCCGGAAATCACGCCCACGCATGCGGGCCCAAAATCGTTGCATTTTGTGCTACCCAACCAGTTGGAAATGCAAGAATTGCACTGGGACGTTCGCGATCTTCGAGCCCAGCCCAACCCACCGGGCCAAAACTTGACCACGAATTACGAAGTGACCGGCAGCCGCTACCGCGCGCAGTTGCAGTCCATCGATCGCATTCCGGGCATTCAGCAAGTGCGTTTGGCGGAGTTCTCGCTGGCCCGATCCACCGGCGACGCCCTGGTGGGAGTCGCCAGTTTCGATTTATCGCCGGCAGGTCTCGACGAGTGCGTCTTGCAACTGCCCGAGTCGTACCGGCTCATTCACGCATCGCTGGGCGGGCAGCCCACCAGCCTGACCGCCGAGCCCGGCAATCGCTGGAAGTTGCCGCTGGGCCGCGCTCAACTGCCGCAGCGCGTGGAAGCCATCTTCACGGGTCACGCCATGCTCAGCGGCATCGAACAGCGAAAAATCGAAGTCCCTCGGCTGATTGGGCTGACCCCAGATCGAACAGTGGCCAGCATCTATTGGCCGGACGAAGCTGGCCCGGCATCGCTGCAGCGCGCTTCGACAATTTCAACCGCCAAGCTGCTGCAAACGCGGATCGAGAGCGACGCCGGATTGCTTTCCTGGGCGGCCAGCGCCAACTTGGAAGAGCCGCAGGAAGAAATCGATCGTTGGTCGGCGCCCTGGTTGGCGCGGCTACGTGGATCGTATCGGAATTTGCAACTGCTCGACGGCTTGCATCAGGTGGAAATCACAGATCGCAAACTCGTTTCGAACATGTCTGCGCTAGCTCAAGAGCAAGCCAAACTGGCCGACCGTCTGGCGTCACCGGCCACCATTCAGCAAGCGAATGCCGACGCCGCGGTGGTGTTTCAACCGTCCGATTTGCACGCCTGGAGTCAAGACTCGGGGCCGACCGCGGCCGCCGAACCGTTGATCTGCTCGATCACTGGCGAGGCCAAATCGTTTACCGTGCAGCCCGCAACTGCCAGCGGCAATGATCTCGGCCGACGCCTGATTGCGGTGCTGCTGCTGCTGACCGGCCTGACGCTGACGATTTACTTTCGGCAGCGACTGCCGGTGCAATTGATTGCCGAACGTTGGCCGCACATGCTGCTGGCCGTCGCCGGCCTGGCCTGGTGGTTGTGGCTGAAGCCGTCATGGTTGGGATGGCCGATCATGCTGCTGGCGGCGGTGGCGTCGCTGCTGCCTTCCTGGCGCGACGTATCGCGCGACCCGCGCAGCGATGCACATGCCACATTCGGCAAGTTGTAGGCGCCGCGATTAACCTACGGACGTGCAAATTTCGACCAGCAGCCCGAACGGGCAGCGGACGTAGGCCACCGTTTGTCCCCAGGGTTTGACTTTGGGTTCGGCCAATGTCGTGGCGCCGGCAGTCACGGCGCGCAATAGCGCTGCCGGCACGTCGTCCGTCAGCAGGCCAATTTCCATTCCCGGCGGCGGGCCCTGTTCGCTCAGCGGACGATAACCGCTAGGCAAGTTGCTTTGCGCCGTGGCGTGCTGCGCGAAGGCCAGCGCCGTGCCACCGGTTTCCAGTTCGCCGTAGCTGTTTGTCGGATCGATGAACCGCGTTTGCAGGCCGAAGGCCTGGTAATAAAACGCCAGCGCACTGGGTACATCATCTACATAGGCGATCACATAGCCCAGCTTCATGGTCGATCCATTTGAGTTGAATGACTTCCGCGGCGGGTCATTTTGTCGCGCGCTGCGAGACCGCTACTTTGCGGCATCGCCAAACATCAAGCGTTGCGGTAAATCGTTGAACGCCGGTTTTTGACCGGGCCGAAAGGTGACGGTCCACACGCGGTCGTACACGTCAGGAAATTTCGTCGATCCGGCTTCGACTCCCAATGCTTTCACGATCTCCGGTATGATTTTGTGTTCCCAGCAGATCAGCACCATGCGATCTTTGTAAGCCGAATTGTGCAATACGTCGGCGACCATCTCGCGGAACTGATCGCGGTTGAATTTCTCGTTGATTGTCAATTTTAGTGATTCGGCCAGCGGCTTGACGGTCTCGATGGCCCGCAACGACGACGTCTCTTTTTTTTGCGACTGCGCGTAAATTGCCACGGGCAGTCTGAATTCCAGCAACTCCGGCGATTCCAAAAACAGCGGCACGAGCGCAGCCGCGCGCTCACGGCCGGCGAGCGAAAGATGATTGCCTTCTAATGGCTTTTCGGCATGCCGAATGATACAGACTTGGCGGGGCTGCGCAGTGGCCACGGCCGTAAACAACAACCATGGCAACAGCGATAGCAGCAGGGTTCGAGCAAACCGTTTCCATCCGACAGGCGTGTGCATTGTTGAATCCTCTTTCGGCCGCGGAATCATCTCCGGCGCCGACTGCCTGGCTCATTGTTCCGCTGGCGGGCCGAGTGGCGAAGGCTGCGGTAACGAAGGCTGCGGTGGCGAAGACTGCGGCGACGAAGACTGCGGTGACGATATTGTCGGCAGCCGCTCAGGATCGCTCGGCATGGGCGTCGGCTGTTTCAACTCGCGCAGATTTTCAAATTCTTCGCGCCAAAAATAAGGCGTGCCGCGAGGTGAGGGAGGGAGCCAATCGGGCGAATCGCCTGGCGTCTTCGTCGGTCGGACATCGGGAATCGGGTAACTCGGCGGTGGAAAACCAGGCGGGATCGAATAGCCAGGCGGCGCATAACTGGGCGTGTACGGAGGAGGCGATGGAGTCGAACGATTGAGGCTGATGATTCCGTTGAGTAAGCCTGCGACCACCACCAACACCAGATATCCCCAAAGCAGGCCACGGCGTCTGCCGGCATTCGGCGGTTGCGGCCGGGCAGGCGTCGTTGCCCGCTTGGCCGGCGGCAGGCGTCGCGCGGCGATCAAATCTTGCCGCGTCTCGCGATAGTGAATCAGCTCGTCGATCAGGTCCGGCGCCAGCGAAGCGATCTCCGGCCGCGTCATTTTAAGCGTCCGCGCGCTGAGCTCCACGCTTTGCATGATGGCCACCGCATCGCGGATCATCGCCTCCCGCGCCACCGCGCGGTCCAGCGGTTTGAGCACGGCCAGACGTGCCACCTGCCCGGCTAATTGGCGGAGCAGCGGCGCTTCGCTCGAAAATTGATTCACATCCACAAACAGGCAGGGCGTCAGCCCATTGAGCCGCACCGACAGCCGCGGGAAATCCGCGCAATTCCGACTCAGCACATCGTATCGCGTTTGCCGCTCCGCCGGCTCCAATTGAAACAGTTGTCGTGCAAAGGTCTCGACTTCGGCGCGAATTTGCAACTCGCGATCGGCGACGAATGCCTCGGGCGCAGCGCCGGCGTGCTCGCGCCCGGTGGCTTCGTCAAACGCAGCCCGCCAAGCGTCGGGCGGGACAAACTCAGCATCGACCAGCATTCGCTGAAATTTCCGCCGCGCGTCGACGGCCGAGAATTCCGCCGAACGATCCGTCGACAAACCCAGTTGTTCTGCCGCCCACACGCGGCGCGGCGGCGGCGAAATGATTGGGGGCTTACTAGCCGTCATCGTAACCGTCCTGGTCGTCGTTCTCGTGCGATTGGTCGAAACGGTCCAGAAATTCTTCCAACGTGGCCTGATGGCGGGCGATCACGTCTTTTTCGCCCTCGTTGAGCGCGGACTCGAAACCATCCAGCAAGTCGGAAAGCATTTGCCGCTGAAACAGCGGCAGTTCTTGATACATCCGCTCCGCGCGGCGCATTAGAAAACGGATCGACGATTCCTCGCGGGGATGCGTTTTCAATGTTTGCATCTCGTCCACAGCCTGCTGAATTTCCGCATCGCTCAATCGCCGCGCGTGGCGCGTGATGACATGACTGACTTTCCGTTTGGTCTCAACGACCGTGGCTTCAACTTCTAACACGCCGTTCAGATCGTAGGTAAAGCGAATGTCGATGGATTGTCCGGCCGGTCCCTTGGGAATGTTGGTGACTTTGAATTCTCCCAGCAGCAGGTTGCTTTCGACGCGCCGGCTTTCGCCCTGATAGACTTTGATTTTGATCTCGGTCTGGTTGGCTTGCAGCGTAGAGACCGATTCGATGCGGCTGACCGGAATGGTTGTGTTGCGGTTGATGATCGGCATGAAATAGCCGTTTTGGTAATCCATGCCGAGTCGCTTGCTGATTTCGATGCCCAGCGTAAACGGCGAAACATCGGTGACCACCATATCTTCGACGCCGGCGTGATTAGCAATCAGCCCGGCTTGCACCGCGGCGCCGAGCGCCACGACTTCGTCGGGGTTCAGCCGGCAGCGCGGTTCTTTTTCGAAGAGTTGCGTGATGCGATCTTTGAACATCGGCATTCGCGTGGCCCCGCCGACCATCACTACTTCGTCCAAGTCGTTGCGTTTGAGATTGGCGTCACCGAGCGCCCGGCGGATGGGCAATTCGACCCGGCCCAGCACATGCTGCACCCACGTGGCGAATTGCGCCTGCGAAACCGTCACGACCCGCGCGTTGTCGTGATATTCGCCGAGTCGATCGGGCACGCGGATATCCACCGATTCCTCGCGCGACAACTGGCATTTGGCGGTCTCGCATTGCTGGATCAGCCGCGAGACCAACTGCGGCGCTTCGAGTTCCGTGCGCTCGAACATCATGCCGGCTTGCTCCAACACACGCGCGGCCAGCGCGCGGGTGAAATCTTCGCCACCCAGAAAACTTTCGCCGGCCGAGGCGCGCACTTCCAGACTGCCTTGGAACAGATCCACCACCGAGACGTCGAATGTGCCACCGCCCAGATCAACCACAACCAACACCTTTTCGCCGTCCAACTCGTGCAGTCCGTAGGCCAGTGCAGCGGCGGTGGGCTCGTTAAGGATGCGTTGGACTTTCAACCCGGCCATTCGACCGGCATTGAGCGTGGCTTTGCGTTGCGGCTCATTGAAATAAGCCGGCACGGTAATCACCGCATCTTCAATGGGCTGCTGCAAATGGCTTTCGGCATCTTCTTTGAGCTGCCGCAACACCAGGCTAGAAAGCTGTTCGGGCGAAAACTTCTGCTCGCCCAGTTTGGTGCTCCAGTCGCTGCCCATATAGCGTTTGAAAATCGACGCCGCGCGATCCGGATGTAGCACCTGATATTCTTTCGCGGCCCGCCCGACCAGCAGCTTGCCATCCTCATCAATGGCCACAACCGACGGCGTGAGCGTTTCGCCCAGCGCATTGGGGATCAGTCTCGGCCCGTCGGCGCTGAGATGTGCGGCCACCGAATTTGTCGTGCCCAGATCGATACCGATAATCATGGCGTCAAATCACAACGTGTTGGGAGCATCTCCGCGCAAAGCTCCATTAAGATTCGACGAGCGGCGCGTAAAAGTCAAGCTTCAGGCAGGCAGCGAATTGCCAGCGACGGTTTGCGGTCAGCCAGCGAGTTACAACAAACCTCCGGCCGCCACGCGGGCAAAATCATTTTGCCGGTGGAGAATTTGCGGCTAATGCCTCGAATTGCTGCAGCAGCATCTTGAAAGTGGCGGTGGCGCTGGCGCGAGTGGCTTCGACAGGTGGCGGCTGCGCGGCCGGCGCGGTCAGCTTTTCGAAATCGTTGAGCCGCTTGAGATTTGCGGAGGATGTGGCCTGGATGGATTGCGGTTGTTCGCGCGGTTCCAAGCTGAACTGCTGCGATAGAGTGGCGATGCCGGCCTTGATGCGTTCGTCATTCCAGCGGCCATTTGTGGCCGCCAATTGCCGCTGGATCAGCATCACGGTCCAGGCCAACTGCCGCGTGGACTCGTAATCCAGCGGTTTCTCGACTGCCGCTTTGCAAACCGTCAACAACACCTGTTGCGAGAGCAAATCGCCTTTGGCGGTTAGCGAATGGTTTGCCCCGTTGAGCATCGTACCGATGGCTGCGGCCGCGCTTTTGGCCGCGGCGCTGAGCGTGGCGGGCTTGCCGAACGGCACCGCGTTGAGCGATTCGTAAACCGGCGCCAGCGACTGCTCCAGTTGCTCGGCCGCGCCTAATTGCTCCGCCGCCACGCGCGCCAAGGCCAGCGGAAATGGCCGAATCATTGGCCGCCCCGGCTTGCCGTGCGGATAACCGCGCGACTGACGCCAACTCTCTTTTTGCAAATCGTGGTGGCAAGAGTAGCAGTCATACAGCGCCAATTCCGGACCGCCGGAATTCGCGCCCGCAGCAACTTTTTCGCCGTCCGCCGCCAGCGGCACGAGCGGCTGACTGGCAGCCAATAAATCGAGATAGGCTTTCAGGCCGACTAGGCCGCCAATGAGCGCCTGCTTGGCGGCCGAATCGTCGATGCCGTCCTGGCTATACTGTTCGCGATAGTTGGCGGGCTTTTTGGACAGCGTGGTCCAATGCGCCGGCATGATATTTTGAAATCCGGACACTTCGAAGCCTGGCAGCGGCGGATGGCCGGCGGCATACATCTCGTGCGTGACGAATCGCCCTTTAGCGGCATCGCCAATGTGACACGACGAGCAAAGCTCGGCCTTGGCGCGCGGGTCGCGCACGTCAACCATGTCGGCAATTGTTTTACGCTGTTTGAACAGTCGCGTGGCATGATGCTCTTTGATCCAGCGATCCGACGGGCCGTGGCAGGCTTCGCAACTGACGCCACTCGCCAACGGATCCAACTCGCGATTAGCTGCATCGCCCGCCAAAGCGGCCGGCTCGCCCGCGGCATGGCAATTCAAACAGCGAACATCATTGGCGGCGCGATAATCTTTCACTCCGTACGCCTGGCCCAAATTCTCATTCATCCGGTCGATCAGGCCGTGCTTGCCATCGGACTGTAGCGACTGACCGGCGTGGGCGTGAACGTCGGATGCTTTCCAAATGGAATATTCGTTTCGCTGCGAAATGAATTCGTCGTGATCCTTGATTTCGACGCCGTGACACAGTTGGCATTGTTTGGCGCCTAAATAAACCGCGGCGTGTGGTTGCGGAGAATGTTCAGGCGTCGGCAATTTTTCGACCACCGGTGCAGGCAATGCCGCCGGCGGCAAAGCGGCCGCATCGCGGGCCAAAACGCGATCCACAATTGCATAAACACCTAAGACGCTGGCGCCAAACGTCGCGAACAACGCGAGCCGCCGAATTCTCTGCGAGATCATCATGGCGCCGCCTGGGGCAATTGAAGCAGGATATTCGTGAGGCTGCCGGTTTTTTGCGCATCGAAGAAATCGGAATTGATCTGTTGCGGATCGAACGACATCGGGCTGCGCGTGTTTTCGGCGAATTTCAGCCGCGCACGTAGCCGCTTGAGTTGATCGTCAATTGGCGCATTGCTGTTGCGCGACAACGAACGCCGCGATTGATTGAGCGCGACAACCGCCAGATAGCGCTGGGCCGCTTCGTCCCAACGCTCGACCGGCGGAAGTACTGCAATGGCGCGTAACTCTGCCTGCACATCGGCCAACGTCCAGCGACGTTTGCGGAGTTGCGGAATTTGTCGCGAGCACTCGGCGGACAGATCGTTGAACGCGTCAACGTTGGGCGGCGCGGTCATCGAGAGCTTGATTGCGGCCCGTTCGTCCAACAGTTTACTGAATGCGCCGCGATCTCCGGTCACCAGCGGCAATGGTCCGGCAAAATACCATTGATTCCAAACCAGCGCGCCGGGTCGGGCTGCTCGAAATGCCACGCGGTCGGCAGGCGTCGCGGCGTTGAGCGCTGCCGCCGCAGGCCGATCGAGCTTGAGTTGCCGATGGCAGGCGTAACAATCGAATTCTGCAAACTCAGGCCAATGGGCTGGCGATTTCGCGCGGTCGACGGACAACGTGGCCGCCGCACGGGCAGTCACCACCTGCCCGATTGACCAGACACGCGCTTCGTAGTCGGCTGCAGGCGGCAATCGCACCAGCGGGCTGGTTTGCAGGGCTTCTCGGTCGAGCCGCGCGTTCCAATGCGGCGGCATGTTCGCCATGAACGCGCCCATCTCAAAGAACAAACGCGGATGGCCGGCAGCGATCAGATCGTGCGTGACGTCCATGTCCAAATTGGCGTCGACATTTCCGGCGCCAACGTGGCAGCGGACGCAAATGTTGGCGCGGCTCACCAAATCTTTGGTGTTCCACATGGGGCCAGCGTCGGCGGCCAGGCCAGGACTTTGATCGAAGCGCTGGTAGCGTGCGGGGCCGCGCGCTGCCCATCCAGCCGTGGTGTGCGCAACGCGCCAGTTGGCGGCCGGACCGTGGCAAGCCTCGCAACTCACGCCGTCGGCCAAAATCGTCGCCGGCAGCGAACTCGGATCGGCATGCGGCACCGCGTGGCAAATCAGGCAGCGATTGTCGCGCTGGGGCGCGGCTTGTTTCCAGGCCGCTTGTTCATCGAGTTCCTGCCCTGCGTTGACCAATCGCCAAAAAATCTGCTTCGATCGATCTTCGCTCAACACCTGATAAGCGCGGCCGTGCTTGTCTTGCGACGTGATCCAGCGTGTGTGCGCGTCGTTGTAGTCCGCGCCCGCGTGTCGTCGGCCGCCATGACAAGCGGCCGCGGCGCAAGAGCCTGCGCCCACATAAGCCATGCCGGGCAGCAGGCGGGCGGCGGCCGGTCGCACGTCTTCTGGCTTAGTCAGCGGCGCAGCGACAACCCGCCCTTCCGACTCCGCGTCCAGCGCAAATCGCCAGGCCAGCAGCGCCGGCAGCGCCAGCCCAATGGCCAGTAGCAGCGGTCGAAAACGTTTTGTCAACAAATGGCGCATCGTCTCAGATGGTATAAGGCAATGGAAAATCAATTCAGTCGATCATCAAGCAATGTAAATGCCGTGCTGGCCGGATGCAAACCCGCCATCGCCGCGTGGCGCGCCCCGTGCGGCGCGCCCGGCAAACCTCAAGCGTCGCCGTTGGACCGTGCCAAAATTTCGAAACGTGTCATTCAATCTGTTTTCCCTGCCGAATGCTGGCCAGCAAATCCAAACCGTTCATACGATGGGCGGCGTCGTGCGGGCAGGCAAACACACAGGCCGGTTCGACTTTGTCTTTATTGCCGCACAGGTCGCAGGTGGTGGCCCGCATGCCGGAGCCCCGAACCTCTGCCTGCTTGTCGAGCGGATGCATCGTGATGTTGCCGTAAGGACAGTTTTTGGAACATTGTCCACAACCGATGCACCAATCTTTGATTTCGATCTGTCCGTGGGGCGCGCGATAGATCGAACCCACGGGGCAGCCGACCAAACAGTACGGATCCATGCATGATCGGCACGCGCTGGCCACCAGATATTTGTCGAATCGCAGCCCTTCGCGAAGCAGTCTGGAGACGCCGCCATGCGTGTCGGCGCAAGCGCGCGTGCATTCATCGCAGCGCGTGCATTTTTCTAAATCCAGCACCAACAGTTTGTGCCCGCCAATCAGGCCCTGATCCAAGAATTCGCCCAGCGGCATCTCATGCAGCGCGCTGGCGATTTTCACATTTTCCGACAAATGCCGCAACGCGACCCACAAAAATTGATCACGAATGCCGGGATAGTCGGCGATGATCTGTTTAAAATGTTCGCCGGAGACGCGAACCAAATCGACGTGATCCACCGCATTGGCCGAGGCCACGCGCACGCCGGCTGGCGTAAAATCGCTGAGTTCGGGCAGGTCGGACATCAGGCCGATTTCGCCAAAGTATTGGCCGGGGCCCACGTAGTTCAACACGATCTCGCCGCCGGCTCGCTTTTGCCAGATTTTAACGAAGCCCATGCGAACCATATAAAAGTGATCGGCCTTTTGACCTTGCCGCACGATGGGCGAATCGGGATACGCCCGCACCAGCGCGGCGGAGTCTTTGAGCCGTGCCGCAATTTGATCCGCAAATTGTTGCCGCTGGGCAGGCGTGACGTCGGCCGCGTGTTTTTTCAACCGCTGCGCGATCTCGCCCATGATTTGTTTCATTCGCGGCGGCAAGCGATCGGCTTCTTTTTTGAGCTTGTCGTCAATTTCGCGCAACGTTTCGGCGATGTCGGCGTTGAAGAACGGCATCTGCCGCAGGAAGTTGGCCAGCGCTCGGTCGCGGTAAGCGTCGTCGAGAATTTTGCGCGAGGTGCGATTGCGCTGCATCATGTAAACCACATTCCGCAACACCTCCAGCACTTCGCCATCTTCTTGCGCGATGACCGTGGCTGAACGCGGACTGTGATTCATACAGGCCATTTCGCCAAACAACCGGTCGTCGGCGGTGAGCACTGGATTGGCCGCCGCTGGCGGCTTGGCCAAGTTGAGCGCGATTCCGGCATCCACCGAAATGTAATGCGGGCGGGCGATGCCGGGCGATTGTCCGACCGACGTGAAGTGGCTTAAGAACTTGCCGGTCAGCCCAAACAGCGACGACCGTTGTTGTTCCAGTTTTTGCGGCTTACGAATGCAGATTTCGTACTTGCCGGACTCAATCAAAAACGCCGTGGCGCCGTATTCGCCTTCTTGGCAGAGCACTTCGCCGCGGCGAACTTTGCGGCGGATCACCGAGCCAAAGTTCAATTCCAAAAACTGATCGGCAATGTCGTCAAACATCTGCCAGTTTTTGGTTTTGGTTTTGTCTTTGAGTTCCGCGGCGTGAACTTTGCGCCGCGTGGCGTCGGCGTCGGCGGTCGGCTGGCCGTTCAGAACGATGGCAATGCCGGCGCCACGGCGGCTCAGCGCGCCGGTCGGACAATTGACCATGCACTCGCCGCAGGTCACGCAGTCGGATTTTCCCATGGGCGAATTCAGATCGAAGGCGATCTGCGATTTGGCGCCTTTGCCCATCCGGCCGATGATTTGATTGTCGCGCATGTCGTTGCAAGCGCGAATGCAGCGATCGCACAAGATGCAGGCGTTGCGATCCACGGCGATGATTGGCGACGACAAATCCGTTGGCACCACGGGCGCGGTGCGCGGAAAGCGATCGGCCTTGGCGCCCAGCATTTCGGCGACCACCGACAGATCGTTTTCGCTAGGTACGCAGTTCTTTTCGCTGGGTGGCGTGAAATCACTGAGCAGCAGTTCCACGATCGTGCGGGTGATGTTCCGCACTTTTTCGCTGGTGGCCTGCGTTTTGATTTTTGCGCCGTCGGTGACTGGCAAATAACACGACGGCACCAGCATTGTGGTTTCTTTGCCGCTGCGACCCACCGCCGTATATTCCACCAGGCATGCGCGGCAGACTGCCGCCGGGCGCAAATTTTCTTGATGGCACAAAACGGGAATCGGATTTTGCTGATTGGCAAACCGCTTTTGGGCCGCGTCGTAAATGGTCGCGACGGCCGAATAAACGCTGGCCAGATTGACGGCAAACGCCGGCTTCAGGCGGTCGACCGTCACGGTTTCGCCGTCGATCTCCAGCGTGACCGGGCCTTTTCTGCGCAGTTCTTCGTGCGTGCTGCCCATGCCGACCAGCAAGTCGCCGACTGTGTCAAAAAATTCATTATCTTCGGCCGGCATGATTAATCCGCCTGGGGACTTTGAGGGAGCGAAGTCGGATAATGATTGAGAATCGAAATGATCGAACCGGGCGCGACTTGCCCTAAGCCGCAGATCGAGCCTTCGACCATGGCCACGTTCAAATCGGCAATCAACTGCTGATCCAGGGGGCGACCTTTAACGGCCTCGCCCACCAGATGCCGCAGCTTTTGCGTGCCCACCCGGCAGGGCACGCATTTGCCGCACGTTTCGTTGGCAAAAAACTCGATGCAGTTGAGCGATTGCTCCAGGATGTTGGCTTGATCGCCGTAAAACACAATCGCCGCGCCCAGCATGATTTGGCGTTTGAGCAGATCAAATTCTAGCGGCAAGTCCAACAGATCGAAATGATCGGGATCGCCGCGACAAATGCCCAACTCGACGAGTTGCTTGGAGAGCCGCGGCAGCGTGCTTTTCAGTTTGACGAATCGCGGCGTGAAGCCGCCCGAAGGACCGCTGAGCGCCACGCTGCCGAGTTCTTTTCCGTCGGCCATGCCGCCCGCCAGCTTCAGCAGTTCGCCCAGCGTGATGCCAACCGGCACTTCGTACACGCCGGGCCGCTGCAGATCTCCGCTGATGGAAAACAGTCGCAGGCCTTTACCGCGGTTGACGCCTTGCTCGGCATACCACTGGCCGCCGCGATTCAGAATTGCCGGCACCCAGCCGAAGGTTTCTACGTTGTTGAGCACGGTTGGCTGTCCGTACAGGCCTTCGTCGGAAACGCTCGGCGGTTTGTTGCGCGGCTCCGCGCGAAAATCGTGCATGGCGGCCAACAGCGCGTTTTGCTCGCCGCAGATGTATCCGCCAGGACTGACGTAAACGTCTGCCAGTTTGAACGTCAAATTTTCCGCCGCTTCGCGCGCGAACAACTCCGCGCAAATCGTGCGAGCTTCTTCGATGGCTTGCCGCACTACGGCAATTTGCTCGGTGTACTCGTGACGAATGTAGATGTAGCCTTGGCGGGCGCCGGTGGTTAATCCGGCCAGAATCATGCCTTCGAGCACCAGGTGCGGATAGCAGAGCAGCAGCTCGCGATCCTTGAACGTGCCGGGCTCGCTTTCGTCGCCGTTACAAACCACGTACTTGATGGGCGGCGGCGCGCCGGGATGCGCCTGTGGGTTGTCGGGAATGTAATCGCTGGGCATCGATTGACCGCGATCTTTGGTTTTAGAGCGGCGCACCGACTTCCATTTTTCGCCCGCCGGAAACGCCGCTCCGCCCATCCCGCGCAGGTCGGATACGCCCAACTCGTATAGCACCCACTCGGCCGGAATCAACCAGGGGCGCGTGCGCAGAAATTCGCGTTCGCGCTTGCGTTCTTCCTTCGATCGCCGCACGTAATGTGCGATGGCGGCCTCCGGACAGCCCTCGACGCGGGCGATGTCCGCCAGCAGGGCGTCGTCCAGCGGACCGGTCGCGGCGGCCGGCGCGGCGAATTGTGTTTTGCGACTCTCGAACCAGCCTTGATACTCGATGTGCATCCGTACGAACTTCCTGACCATTTCGTACGGACGCTGTCCATCGTAGGGGTCGATCTTCCAGCCGCGCGAACTGCGATTCGATGCTGGCGGCTCGATGGCTTCGCCGGCCAACATCCGCTGGATGATCGTTTGCAGCCGCCCCACGGATTCGCCAACAAACACTTTCTCATTGATCGAGACCGCCACCGGTTGATCGCAGCGTCCCAGGCACGACACGCCTTCGACATGCACCTTTTGATTCGGAATCGCCTTGGCGAAATCGTCCAGCGTCTGACGGCAGGCCGGCGAACCACGCAAGTGGCAAGTCATGTCGCGGCAAACGGCCACATGCACCGTGGCCTTAGACGGCTCCAGCCGAAAATGCGGAAAGAAGCTGGCCACCTCGTGCAAACGATGCAGCGGCACGTTGATTCGCTCGGATAGTTCGTTCAGCGCGGCTTCGCTCAAATAGCCTTGCTCGTGCTGAATTCGCATCAACTCTTGATTGATCATCGTGGCTCACTGACCCTAGCGCTGCTTGAGCGGTTTGCCTGTTCGATTTGCGTTGCCCTGCGCGGGCGAACGCTGCATTGGCGCGGCCTGCTCGCCATTACTCATGAAAACATCGGCCGACTGCGATCCCTGCCGATTGTGATTCATCTCGCCGCGATGATAGGCGTGGCACTCGATGCAATGTGTGCCCGCGCCGCCCCAGCCGGCGCTGGAAGATCGTGCATCCGTCGGCTTAACGCTCATCGCGCCGTCCGCAGCGTGGCAGCGAACGCACGTTTCCGGTCCAGGTATCAAAACATCGCTGCGCAGGGAACTTTGTTGCACGGGCTTCGTTTTAGCGCCATCGCTCACGCCGTGGCATTCGGCACAGTCCATCGCGCCATGCGCAGCGTGATTGAAGCGCGCGTGCTGAAACCAGGCATGCGGCGTGCTGGCCGGCGGAACTTCCGGAAAACCAGTCTCACTCAACGGCAGAGTTGCTTTTGCCGACGCGTCGCCGTGGCATTTGCCGCAACCGCCGGCCGACGCCAAAAACGTCTTCGCTCGATCGACGGCCCGTTCGATCTGCAGCGGCGCGTTGCCTGCTGCCGCCGGCGCGGCATCGTCGTCGCCGGGCAGCGGCCGAACCGCGCGAAGGTCCACTTCCGGCTGTTGCTTGGCCAGCGAAGCAATCGCCAAGCCGCGAATCAGCTTCTCCAAACCATCGGACTGTAGATGATGCGGAATTGCGACCAGCGGCAACGAGTCGTCCTTCAAGTCGACTTTGGTCGAAAGATCGGTCAGTCCGTGACAGGCCTGGCAATGGCGGTCGAACGAAATTGCCGCGTACTGATCGCTGTGGTTCACGCTGGTGGCCACACGCGACGAATTGCGGGTGGACAGTTCGTGACAGGCATCACACGTCAGCCGCACTTTGCCGTCGGCGGCGAGATATTTCTGGTAACGATGCTTGTCGGCTGCTGGCAGCGAATCGAACGTGCGAGGATCGAAGATCGCTGCGCTGCCGTCGTCCTGGAAGGCGATGCCAGGCGACAGATGCTGCTGATGGTTGAAGGCGATGTTGCCGAGATCGCGCTGGGTGGAACGGAATTGCGGGTGCGTGTCCAAGTCGAAGGTTGCCACGCGATCTGCCAGCGGTTCGCCCGGAATGTCGCTTGCGACCGAAGGTTTGACGTGATCTTTGAGATTGGCGTGACAGTTGGTGCATTGATGATCGTCCACGCGCGTCAGGCTCGCTTCGCGGCCGCGATGTTCCAAGTGGCAGCCCACGCAATTGGGCGAAGGCGACGTGGCTGACAGTTGCTCGTTGGCATGATGCGCCGGCATCTGGTGGCACTGTTGGCAACTGGCGGCGGCGACGTCCGTTTGCGCGGACTGCTCGCCCACCGATCCCAGGCCGGTGTGACAGGCTTTGCACTTTTGATCCCAAGCCGCGTGCGCGGCGCTGAGCGGTCCAGGCGAGAAGTTGGCTTGGCCGCGTCCGGCGTACATGGCGGCCGCCACGCAAGTCAAGGCAACACAGACGACGACGGCCGCAATCGATTTTGGCTTCCAGCCTTGATGTTTGTAATAATCCAGCGCCAGTCGCCCCGCGCGCTGTTTACCGGACTCAAGTGCGAGATAATCGTTATCCATCGCGGCGGCGAATCGTGAAGGGGAGGCGTGGCAAAAGCGACAAACGGACGTTAATAAAACAGTGCGGAAACGATGTGTACGATCATCAGCAACATCAGCGCGGCCGAAAGGGGCAGGTGAACCAGCAACCAGCCATGCAGCAGCCAGTAATATCGCGATTGCAGATCGAATTGGCGGCGCCGGTCGCAGATGCCGTTCAACTGGTTGAGCACCGGCTCCGCCGAAGCAAATCGCTGACGCATATCACTGAATCGCTTGGCGGCAATGGCCGGATCGCGCAGCGAGGAGCCGGATTTTCGCCCCGCGTCCAAATACGGCGCCACTTCAACCCGATAAAACTCTTTCACCGGCAAGGCATCGGCCAGCGACGGCACGGCGACCACGGTCTCGTAAAATCCGCCGGCCCAATTGCCCACGATTTGATCGTTTTCAAATAGAATCGCCGGGCGCCGCTCGTCGGTTTCCATCACCGCCACGTCGCCGTCTTCGATCAATGAACCGCAGGTCTTTTCGATCAGCTTACGCGCATCGTCGGAGTACGATTGCGCGACGGACTGGATCTGTTCGTAAATGGTTTCGGCCGGAATCGAGTTGAAGATTTTCCGCGGCACGTACTGCTGCAGCGCCAGACCCACGATCCCGCTGGCGATCACCAAAAAAAAGATCGTCATCAGCGTGAGAGTCAGCCAACCGCCCCAACGTGGACCGGCATGACATACAATCAGCGGAACCGTTAATAAACCGAGCCAGATGTGCGCTTTGAGCCAGGTTTGCGCGCGACCCAGAAACCGCCAGCCGCGGACCCATTTGCGCGGCCAGATCAAAAATTCGAATGTGATCAGCAAGCCACCGGCAATGCCCAGCGCTAATCCAACGTTGGAACTACCGATCAACCACCGCCCTGCGTGGCGACTGGCCAGCACATAGCCCACAACGCACGCCGTACCGGCCAGCAGAACTGCAATTGCCCAGGCTCGATGAGCGGCAAAGTGTTTTCCGGTGATCAACATTGGCGGCCGACTTATAGCGCGATAGAAATCGGACGAACCAGTTTGGAACTGGCGAACCCCCTGTGGGCGAGGTGTTTATATCACGCGAAAATACGCAAGTCAAATCGTGCGGTTACCGCTGGGCCGCCTGCGCAGGTCGGAGTTTTTCGTCCATTTGCGGCCGCAGAACGTTCTCTACAAACGTGCCTCGCTCGTCGTCGCAGCAGCCTGCGCCGGTAGGAGGATCTCAGCATTGTTCGCTCGCCCTCGAGCGATTCGCCAACGACGACCAAAACGTGCAACTTTGCCCGTTTGCCCAACTGAAGGAACGCATTCGAGCGGCGAATCGCAGGGCATCGCGAGCCAAAACGTGACCTACACTTGGGCAGCCACGCTGGAATCGTCGTGCGAATTGACAAAATCGTTCGGCGAAAGTTCAGAGCAAAGCTTGCATGTCCAATCAGTCCCCAGAAAACTCGCAACGGCAACGCCCTTGGTATCGCCCGCACGGCGTGGTGTGGTTGCTGATGGCGCTGCTGTTTGTCAGTTGGCTGTACAATCAGCGTCAGCCGGTCGTTGAGCGTTCGCCGCTAGGTTTCAAGACGGTATCGGAGACGCCTGGACGTACAAAAATCCCCTCGAAGCTTGGTCGAAAGACCAGCTCTTCAAATCGGTCGATCCGCATTGCGTGCCGCTACTACTCGTTGGCTATTTTTGCATGGTTCATACCGCCGCGGGAATTGGCATGCGCGGGCTGGCGGAACTGCTGACGCGGATCATGAATTGCCGGCAAGCGAAGTACGATGCCGCGTTCGAAATGGAAGCGGCGCTATCGTAATCGCCAGCAAGTTTGCGATACCGATGCGACATCGCGGCCCACAGTACCAACCCGCGGGAAGCGAGCAACTCGCTAGCGGACCGTGGCGTAGGGCCGGACCTTCGGAAAGAAGCGATCCAACAGTAGCGATTTTCGCCACGAAGGTTGTTGTGCGCGCGGCAGACGATCGGCCGTGAAGATGCGGCGGAACATGGACAGCACATGCGCGGGCTCGATGTATGGATTGACCCGATTATCGTGATACCAAGGTTGACGCAACATCTGGCAGTATTGGGCGTCGTCGCGGTCCAGTTCGATCACACGCTCAATCAGCGCTTCAAAGCTGCTGTAATCGTAAAAGTTAACAAAGCTCCGCGGATTGAAATCGCGATGCACCAGCGGATTACCCCAGTAGATCGGCAGGCTATTCAGCAGCATCGGCTCGGCCACTTTCTCGGTGGTATAGCCGGGCTGCGAGCCATTTTCGAACGCGATCGTGAATTTGTATTTGGATACAAACGCCCGTTTGTCGCTGACCGGTCCGCCAATGTTATTGAGTAGCTTGCCGCCGGCGTCAACCTGTCGGTACTTGCTGAGCTGCTCGAAGAAGCGAATGCGCGTCTTGCATCGCGGGTTGCTGTACACGAAGTTGCAAAAGCCGGTCTTGCCCGCCAGCACACGCTCGGCGTCGAGATCGGTTTTGACGAGTTGCTGCGGTTCAAAATAAAACGCATACAGCGGCAGCCGATAGTGATCCGGGTGACCGAGGTAATCGAACGTGAAGGCAAAGTCGGCCACTTCGAAGTCCGGCCGCACATTTTCGCCAGTGAAGAAAATTCGCGTGCAGCGATGCCGGCGATGCTCGGTGCCAAAGCACGAATAAATCAAGAAATCGGGCTGGTCGGAAAACTCGAGTTCGTAGTGGGGCGCCAACAGCCGAGTAAAGTAGTTGTCCTGGGGATTCCAACCGCGATAGAAATCGCAGAACCCGAGCTTGATGCGTGGCTTCACGGCGAGCGTCCTGCTGAAAATGGTACGGGGCCATCCAAGTTGGCGCGGTGATTTTAGTCGGCGCGGCAAAAATCGACAATGCCGTAACCGGCCGCGTTGATAGCACGCGCAAAGCTCCGCGGCGCTTAGTACCAGAAGCCCGCGCGGGCCATTAGCGTATCGGAAAGTTCCACATCGGGCGTATCGCTGCGATACTCGAGCCTGCGATGGAATACGTATCCCACTTCCACGCGACCGCTCAGCAGACCCTGGCAGTTTTTGCGCTCCAGCCCCAGGATGGCGCGGATGTCGTGCAGATCGACAATGTCGTGCAGGCCGCTGGCGCGTTCGATGGCCCACTCGCCGCCGCCGAATTCGGCCGCAACGTAAATCCAATCCTGGGCATGCACGCAACCGCCCGAGCCAAAGGTATTGATCTTGCGAGAAATCTTGGGCCGCGGCGTAACCAGTTCGAACTTGGTATCCGAATTCAGCGAGAAGATCACGCCGCCCACCGGTAACAGGCGATAATCCTGGCGATCGAGATCGGCAATGCCTAAGGCGAAGAACGTGTCTTCGTCTTTCTGATACACGGCCACGGCGTGCCAAGGCACACGAAACGCATCGCGCGAGTTGTTGTCAAAATCGGTATGGATGCCCGGCGTGGCCGAAAGATCGGCGATCCAATGTTCGCCGATGTGGATGAACCAGCGGAAGTCGATTTGCTCGTCGTAAACCTGGGCCGGCAAATCGGCCACGCCCGTCGGTCCTTCGAACCAGCGAACCTCGCTCTCCGGCGAGATCAACAGCGGCGATCGCAACGTGGGAAACGGCAAACCAATCTCCAACAGTGCGTCGAATTCGTCGATACCCAAACCGCGAGACGAATTGAGTCGCGGCAAGTAGGTTCCGGTCAGTTCGAATCGCTGCAGCGCGCCGGCGTGCCGCTCATTGCAGGGATCTTTGGCGTTGGGCGGTTCAGGCAAAATCACCACGCCGTCAGTCTCCATCGGCTGCCAATCGTCGGGACAGCCGGCGGGCGGAAAGTACGGCCCCACGCCAGGACCGACATCCAGCGGACTTTGCGTAATCACCACCGGCGGCAAACCATTGCTACCTTCGAGCGGCGGTTTGGCGACCGACTGACTCGCATTGAAAATGCCGCCGGCCCGAAATGGCCGCGTCAGACCCGCCGTAGGCATGATTCGCACGTGCCGATTGGAGAGCCCCGGATCCGCATCCAAATTGATGGTGTTGGCTGTCGTCGGCGGCGCGGTAATCAGCACCGGCTGATCGCTCTCGCGAGACCAGATCGATGGCTCGGCTGGATACCCGCGGACGCTGCAAATCAGTGTGACGATTAGACCGCCTAGCAGCCAAAAAATCCAACCCAGCGTGAATCGCAACTTGTTCATCGTTGGTCGCGGGTTGGACGTGTGGTGCAAAATACAGGCTGACTAGAACGAGATGCCCGTGCGAATTTCCATGGTGTCGCTGGGCTCGAATTTGTGCGGCATGTCGCTGCGGTAGATCAACTGACGTTCGAAGTCGTAGCCGATTTCCAGATTTCCGCGAATGGACGTTTTCGACTCCGGCAACCATTCCAAACCGACAGCCACGCGGACGTCGTTGTAATCGAACTGATCGTGCATGCCATTGTCGCGAGTGATTCCCCAAGTGCCGCCGCCGTATTCGCCGGCCGCATACGCCCAGAGTTGCGTATTGCCGACGGTCGTCAGACGGTGCGCGAATTTCGGATTGGGAAACAAAAACGAATAGTGCGAGTCGGCATTCGGCGACCAGATCACACCGCCAGCCGGCCAGAGCTTGGTGTCCAAGCGATCCAAATAAATGACGCCCAACTTGACCTGAATGGTGGGCGTCAGCGTCACCACACCGTAACCGCGGCCAAGAATGTGAAAACAGTTTTCCGTCGAGAAGTAGCTGAAATCGCTGTCCACGCCGGGCCGCACGCCCAACTCCATGCCAAACCACGGCGTGAGTTGCGGATTCCAACCGATATCCAAATACGCGTCGTACGTTGTGCCGGGCAAATCGGCCGTGCCCGGACCTTTGGAAACCGGTCCATCCCAAAAGTGAAAGTTGAAGCCCGGCGTCAACAGCAGCGGCGGCTGATCTTTGATGATCGGAATGGCAAACACCACGGACAGTTCGACGTCGTCCACGCCTAGGTCATCGCCCCGGCGAAAGTTGGGCAGAAAGGTTTCTTGAATGCGAATTTCCTGCCGCAACCGCATTGCGCTGTTCCATTGATCCGGGATCGAAGGGAACTGCTGAAATGTGCCTTGCGGAAAAATCTGCGGCGTACCGTCGGGATAGAGCGGCGCGGGCTGCGCGGAATAATAAGGTTGCGGCGCCGCATAATACGGTTGCGGCGGCGGCACGGCGGCTGGCTGAAAGCCGGGCGGCGGCGTTAAACCGGGATCGCCATAAGCGTCCCAGTTCGGATTGACCGGCGGCGCGTAGCTGGGCGCGGGTTGCACGCCATAAGGCGACGGCGCGGCTCCATACGTGGGCGCGCCGTAAGCCGGCGCGGCGGTGTAGCCGGCTGGTGGATAAACCGACGGCGGCTGCGCGTAGCCGGAAGGCGGATAAACCGGTGCGCCGTAAACCGGAGCGCCCGGATTTTGCGCCACCATGGTCGGAAACTGCATGCGTTGTGCCAGCGCAGGACTCGCGCAATTGGCAAGCAGCACAAACAGGTAAACGGCTTTACGATCGAATGCAGTCAGGATGTCACCCTGCCGAACGGACCTTGCGGCCAATCCAACGGTCAAGCGAACAAGCCTCGGTTGCCGGCAGCCGCGAGCGCGACGTGTGATTCCGGCGTGAATTGAAAGGAAGCGGGTAATTATCCGATTCCGAATTTTTCGTCAAGATCGAATTCGAAATCGCCGACAGCCCCGCGTGAACGGCTGAACGGCGAATTGCCGCGGACCGAGGTTGCCCGATTTGCGCGTTTGATTTATGATCGCCCCCGCGACTCGGAGTGGTCGCGGTACTCTCACCGTCACACAGCTACAAGGATGCTTCCTGTGTCGAACATTTCCGAAGCGCCGTCCGCGCACGAAATTGCCGATCAATCGGACGACGCGCTGGTCCTCAGTTTTGCAGCGCCGCAAATTGGCTGGCGCAGTTATCTATTGGCTGGCCTCGGATTGCTGGCGCTCGTGGCGGCCATCGCTGCGCCGCTGTGGGCTTATAAACACGTCAAACTTTCGTTTCCGCCAATGGTGGGCGACGATGTCGGTGTCACGACCGTCGGCCAGCCGGTCAATATTCCGATCCTGGCTAACGACGCCGATCCGATCAGCTTCATTGATCGCAAATCCATTGAATTGAAAACCCTGCCCTTGCACGGCACGGTCTCTCCCAATTTGGAAACCGGCGTGGTCACCTACTCTCCGGAACCTGGCTATGTGGGCCGCGACCTGTTCACTTACAGCGTAAAAAATGTTGACGGCGTGCCATCGAATTTGGCCGTCGTGAAATTAACGGTCAATCGCTAGCGACCGCCACCGTGGCGGCAACCTCGCTAGCAGTACGAAAAGTGATCTTGGACGGCTGCGACCGTACGGGTAAACTCTTCGCGCGTGCCGAGCGGCGCTCGATTGAAATGGTCGATTCGCAGGCACGTTGCGGCGCGTCGTTTGTTGACGAGTTAGGCAGGCAAGGGCCGAGGCACACATGATTCCCTTCAACAATCTGCACCCCATCCGCCAATCGCTGGCCGGCGAAATTGCCGAAGCCGTTTCGCGCGTGGTCGCCAGCGGTTGGTATATTCTCGGGCCAGAAGTCGAACAATTCGAACAAGCGTTTGCCGACTATCACGGCGTGGCTGCCGCGGTGGGCGTGGCCAACGGCACCGATGCCGTTGAACTGGCGCTGCGCGCCGGCGGCGTGGGACCAGGCGATGAAGTGATTACCGTGGCGCATACGGCCGTGGCCACCGTTTGCGCTGTCGAACGAACCGGCGCGACGCCCGTGCTGGTAGATATTGAGCCGCTCAGCTACACAATCGATCCGGCGGCAATTCGCGCTGCCATCACGCCGCGCACGAAAGCGATTGTGCCGGTGCATCTGTACGGACATCCGGCCGAACTCAATCAAATCATGCTCATCGCGCAGCAGTATCATCTGCTGGTGGTTGAAGACTGCGCCCAGGCGCACGGCGCGCTGTATAACGGGCAACGCGTGGGCACCATCGGTCACTTGGGCGCGTTCAGCTTCTATCCGACGAAAAACTTGGGCGCACTGGGCGATGGCGGCGCCATCATCACCAACGACCGCGAATTTGCCGCTCGATTGCGGAGGCTGCGCTTCTACGGCCAAGCGCAACGCTATTTGGCCAGCGAGCGCGGCATGAATAGTCGGTTGGATGAACTGCAAGCCGCGATACTCACGGTCAAGCTGCAGCACCTGGACCAGCACAACGCAACGCGTCGCACGCTAGCGGCTTACTACGACAAGCAAATCAGCAAGGTCACGTTGCCCAAGATCGATAGCCGCCGCGCTCAGATCGAGCACGTCTATCATTTATACGTGGTGCGGCATCCACGACGCGATGAACTTCGCGCCGCGCTTCAGCAAGCAGGCATTGAATCGCAATTGCATTATCCCGTGCCCGTTCATTTGCAACCGGCTTACGCCAGCTTGGGTTACACGGCCGGAAGTTTGCCGCAGACCGAGCGCGCGGCTAACGAAGTTTTATCGCTGCCCATGTATGTGGGTTTGACATTGCCCCAGGCTGCAAGGATTGCGGCCGCCGTTTCGATTACTGCCCACGGAGGGGCGTATGGACGCATTGCTGCATAGCGCGCAGGCCTTTCGTGGCAAACGCGTACTGATCACCGGCGGGTTGGGATTTATCGGCTCGAATCTGGCCATTCGCCTGGTCCAGCACGGCGCTGAAGTCACGCTGGTGGATGCCATGATTCCCGAGTTCGGCGGCAACCTGTTCAATATCGAACCGGTCCGCGACCGCGTGAATGTCAACTTTGGCGATATCTGCGATCGCCACGCCATGGATTGGCTGGTCCGCGATCAAGATTACGTCTTTCACTTGGCCGGACAAGTCTCCCACGTGATGAGCCTAACGGATCCCTTTCCGGATTTGGAATGGAACATCAAGGGCACGGTCGTGGTGATGGAGGCGATTCGTCGTCACGCACCGCAAGCCAAAGTCATCTTCTCCGGCACGCGCGGGCAGTATGGATCGGCCGTCGAACTGCCGGTGACCGAAGACGCGCCCACCAATCCCAAAGGCATCTACGAGATCTCGAATCTCACCGCCGAAAAAATCATCCAGGTTTATAACGACATCCACGGCATCCAATCGGTGCTGTTGCGGCTCACGAACATCTACGGCGCGCGGGCGCAAATGCGGCACTCGCAATACGGCGTGGCTAACTGGTTTGTGCGACTGGCGCTCGATAACGAAACCATCAAGCTGTTTGGCGATGGCCAAATCAAACGCGACTTTCTCTACGTCGACGATTGCGTCGATGCACTGATGATGTGCGCCACCTGCGACGCCGCGCGCGGGCAAGTGCTCAACGTAGGCATCGACGAGCCCAGCACGTTCCGCGAATTGGCCGAGACGTTGATTCAAGTCAGCAGCAGCGGTCGCTGGACGTTTGCGCCATTTTCGCCGGAACGCAAGGCGCAAGAGCCGGGCGACTTCTATTCCGATATCAGCAAGATCAAATCGCTCGTCGGTTGGCGACCACGCACTTCATTGACGGACGGTTTGCGTCAAACGGTCGATTATTACCGTCGCCATCGCCAGCACTACTGGCAACCGACGCCGGCGCCGGCATTACGGATTGCTTCGTGAATTACGACACAACGAGTCTCGCGTTTTTGCATCAGACATTCGAGATCGTGCAACCTCCACCACAAAACGTTCGATCAACCTCGCGCGCTGAACCATGTCACTGACTTCGCCACCATCGGCAGCACCGCTTTCAGCGACCGCGGGACTGGACCTGCTGCTCGTACGGGCCAAACAACGACTCACGCGCGTGCCGGGCGACGTCTGGCTGATTGCACTGGCCGGCTTGCTCGCCTGGGCGTCATTTGCGTTTGGCGAACGCATCGCCATTCGCGATGGCCTCGGCTGGGAAGGCGAGATGTACTGGAATTGGGTCAAAGACCTGCGGCACGAGGTTTTTGACGTTGGTATCGACGCGTATTGCATCCAGCGAATTTTGCCATCGGCGATTTTGCATTACAGCTTTCGGCTGTTCCACGTGCAGCCGACCATCGTCAACACGTTGCGCGGTTTTGCCACGCTGAATTTGCTTTCGATCATGGCCGTGGCCTACTTCTGGTGCGCGACGGCCAACCATTTGCGAATTTCCACTCGCGGAAAATGGCTCGGATTCATCGGCCTGTTTCTGAACTATGCCGTGCTCAAATGCAGCGGCTATTACGTGGTCATGACCGATATGCCGGCGTTCGCCAGCGGCGCGGCGATGGCCTACTGCTATCTGACACGGCGACGCGTTGGCTTGTGGGCCGCCACCATCGTGGGCGCGATGCTTTGGCCAACTCAACTGTACATTGGCACGGTCCTCTCGCTGTTCCCCAAACGCAGCGCGACCGACGGCACGAATTCGCGCCCTGCCGATATTACGGGCCCAACCGCCATTCGGCCGTCGCCCTGGCATTTAAATATCATTCTGGCCGGCTTGGCTGGCCTGTATTGGCTGCTTTGGTCGAGCTACGCCTGCAACAGAATTCAGATCCCGCTGTGGGGCGGACTCTGGCCAATCAAGTCGCTGCTGACACTCAGCCTGGCGATTTCCGGCGTGTGGGTGGTGTTGGCGTTGAAATCGTTGCTGAACGATCGTCAACTCTATCGATTGCCGACGCGTGTCTCACTGAACTGGACCGTCGGCGCGATCGTGACCTTGCTGGTTGCTGTCGGCGTGAAAGGCGGTTTGCAGTGGCTCTCGACGCGCCCTGGGTATATGGGCTTGCCCGTGTATGCGTATACCATTGGAATCAGCGCGGTCGCCAAGCCAGGGTTGTTCATCGTTTCGCACTTGGTTTATTACGGACCGTTTTGGATGTTGGCGGCCGTGTTTTGGCCGTCGATCTGCCGCGAAATCCAGCGGCAACACGGACTCGGCCTGGTCCTCGTGACCGCAATTGGCGTCTGCCACGCGCTCGACGCTGAGTCGCGCCATTTGATTTACTTGTTGCCGCTGATGATGCCGTTTGTGGTCCGCGCCATCGATCGGAAGATCGAGTGGACCACAGCCAACATGCTGGCACTCGCGACGCTATGCGTGTTGGCGAGTAAGTGCTGGTTAATTGTGGGCGGGCCATTCACCGACAACGCCAATCTCTTTCCGGATCAATACTACTGGATGAATGTCGGCGCGTTCATGGCCGATCAAACGTATCTCTGGCAGTTGGCTGCTTGCGCCATTGCCGCCGTGATCGTTTATCACGGCTACTTGCGAAATCGCCGGAGTGCGGCTTCGCTGGCTGCCTACAACCAAGCCGCGCTCGAAGCCCTGCACGATCAGTTTGCCGTCGTCGGCCACGACTCGAGCGATTCGCTGGCCGACGGGCCCGGCACGCTGGAGTGGATTCGCGGCCTGCCGATCATCAAACGGATGTTTGGTCAAAATGCTCGGCCGGCGGATGGCGGAAATCGTCTGCTGCCGGCGCTGACGGGCGTGCGCGCCATGGCCGCGTATCTGGTGTTTTTGCACCACTTTCCGCCCAAGCTGGAAAAGGTCGGTCCGTTTGTCTGGGGCGCGCTCTCTGAAGGACACATCGGCGTCACGATGTTCTTTGTGCTCAGCGGCTTTTTGATCGCGTACCGCTACCAAGGCAAGCTGCAACTCAACGCCGCGGATTTGAAGACCTATTTCTGGAACCGTTTTGCGCGCATCTATCCACTCTATTTTTTGCTGCTGATTCCGACTTTGATCCTGGCGCACGAACATCGCTTCGGCCGCTGGTTCGTCGAGATGACGCTGCTCAAAGGCTTCTTCGACGAATACAAATTCGCGGGCATTGGGCAAGCCTGGTCGTTGACGGCCGAGGAATGTTTTTACCTCAGCGCGCCACTGTTGATGTTGTGTCTCCGCAGCCGTTATCGCGTTCTGACGCTGCCGGCCTGCTACGCCGTGGGCCTGGCGCTACTGGGCGTTGGCTCGGCCGTGCATTATCACGAGTTTTTTGGCAATCCGCGATTTTTGTGCGGTTACACGTTCTTCGGCCGGGCACTCGAATTCTTAGTCGGTGCTTGGATGGCGATGAACCTGGAGCGACTGCAGGTTTTTAAATCGGTGCCTGGCAAGACTTACCTTGGTTTGGCTGGCATGTTCGCTGGCCTGGTGATTTTCGATGGCTTGAAAAGCCCGGCCTATGCACTGGGCGTATTGAGTCCCGGCGGCGTGCTGATGAATAACGTGTTCATGCCGTTTGCCATTGGCCTGTTTTATCTCGGTTTGATCCAAGATCAAAGTTGGCTCCGTCGCCTACTGAGCACGCGTGTGCTGCAACTGCTGGGCAAGAGCTCCTACGCGTTTTATCTGATCCACCTGGGCTTTATCTCGCAGTATTTTGCCCCAAAGCTCTCCGGCGTCTGGTTTTTCTTGGCGCTGGTTGGCACCGCAATCGTCCTGTTCAAAGTTGTGGAAGAGCCTTTGAATCATCTGCTGCGATCCATCGGCCCTGGACGCGCGAAATTGCCGCACGTCGACCGGACTGTCGGCGCCAATCTCGAACCGGAGCGAAAAGCCGCTTAGAGGTACTGCAATGCACACGGAGCTTCCGCACCAAGATCCTCGCCACGGCAGTGAACTCGTCGCCAGATCGGCGTCGAATGAGCGAATTGCGCAACAAACCTCGACGCACAGCAACACGTTGGCCTTCGAGCGACCCTTGGAAATTTTTGCGATTCGGGCGCCGATCGACGCGGCGCGCGGCATTTCGCTACGGCTTTCGCACGACCGGTTGATTTGCCTTGGCGCGCTGCTGTTGGCGGCGTGCAGCTTCCAGTTTGGCGAACGCATCGAAGTCGCGGGCGGGCTCGGGTGGGACGGCCAGATGTACGGCGCCTTTGCCAAAGATTTTCCGGCCGAGGTGCTTTCGCCGCAACTTGACGCTTATCATGCGCAACGCATTTTGCCGTCTGGCATGGCATACGCAATTCTCAAACTCACCGGCGCCAGGGCCAGCGACGCAAATGTGATCCGTGCGTTCGGTTGGATGAACGTCGCCTTCGCCACACTGTTGGCGTATTTTTGGTGTCGCATCGCCAATCGAATGCAAATCGGCCGGACCGGAAAATGGCTGGGGTTCATCGGACTGTTCGTGAATTATGCACTCGGCAAACATGCCGGATATTATCCGGTGATGACCGATTCCATGACCATCATGCTCAGCATGGGCATGCTTTGTTGTTATCTGGAATCGCGAACCAGCGGACTCTATTTATTGACGCTCTGCGGCGCATTGACCTCGCCAATGCTGATTTATCTCGCTGCCGCGCTGCTGTTGTTTCCGCGCGAATGGAGTTCATCGCTGGAGCGTCGGCCGGCAGGTCGTTTGCCAAAGTACCTGCTGACGGGCTTGGCTTGCTTTTACCTGATGCTGGGATTGATGTGGGCGGTGAAGCGAGCGCCACGCGGCGTGTTCGGAGCGATCGGCGTACCGCACGCGCTGACCTATCTCGGCTTGGCCATTGCTGTCATCTTCACTTTTGTCGTTTTACTCAACGTGATTGATTGGCAGCGATTGGCGGACTGGCGAAACATGGCCAGTGCGCGGTTTGCGATCAACGCCGCCACCGTCGCACTGCTTCTGGGCCTTATCAAGTTCGGTATCGGCTGCCTGGCCAGTCGGCCAGCGAGCTTTTCCGGCGCGCTTTACGGTTTATCGGTTGCACTGGCCGCGGTGGCGAAGCCCGGTATTTTTCTTGTCGCACATGCCATTTACTATGGGCCGCTACTCGTGCTCGCTTTGCTTCGCGGCAAAGCGTTTTGCCGTAGCCTGCAGGCGCATGGCTTGGGGGTAAGTTTGGCGGTAGCAGTGGGTCTGCTGCAAGCCATCGATAGCGAATCGCGCCACATGATCTATCTTTACCCAATCCTGGTTCCGTTCGCTGTGATCGCCTGCCAACCGGAGCGCTGGACACGGAAACAGTTCTTCGCCGTCGCAGGAGTCGCGCTGTTTGCCAGCAAGTTTTGGCTGAACGTCAATCAGGGACCGCTGAGCAACAATGTGTTCGCCTGGCCCGACCAAAATTTCATGATGAGCGTCGGTCCGTATATGACGGATGCCATGTTTCTGTTACAAGGCGGCCTGTTGATCTTAATTGGCTTCGGACTTTACGAAGGCATTGTCCGTGGACTCGGCGTGCGCGAGTCGCAGGGAGTCGACAAGCCAGCGATTTTCGTCCACGCCGCGTAAATTTGCCTACATGTCTTACTGAAGTTCGCGCCATGCCCTCGACCAAGCCGCTCGTTTCGATCGTCGTTCCCGTTTACCACAACGCGGAAAGCTTGCCCGACTTGTTGGGCAAGTTTCAGGAATTGTCTGTGGCCAACGCCGGCGAGCGTTTCGAATTTATCTTTGTTGATGATGGCTCGCGCGACAACTCTTATGACGTGCTCTGCCAATTAGCGGCCAGCGAACCGCGGCTGCGGGTGGTTAAGCTCTCGCGCAATTTCGGCTCGAATGCGGCACTGTTGGCTGGCCTCGGGCAGGCGCAAGGCGATGTCACGGCCTGCATCGCCGCCGACTTGCAAGATCCGCCGGAATTGATTCACGACATGTTGGCCGCCTGGCGATCGGGTCGCAAAGTTGTGTTGGCCGCGCGCGAAGGCCGCGACGATTCGCCGCTGACCACGCTACTGGCCAACACGTTCTACTCGCTGTTTCGCCGCTTCGCCGTCAAGACGATGCCCAAGCATGGCTTCGATTTCTTCTTGCTGGACCGACAGGTCTGCGAACTGGTCAACAACATTCAAGAGAGTAACGCCTATTTGATGGGGTTGATTCTCTGGCTGGGCTTCGATCCGCATGTGATCTACTATCATCGTCGCGCCCGCGAAGCTAAGTACGGCACGTCGATGTGGACGCTGGCCAAAAAGCTCAAATACTTCATCGACTCGTTCGTCGCCTTTTCGTATGCGCCGGTGCGTGCCTGTTCGATCCTCGGCGTTGCACTCAGTTTGCTTGGCGTACTCTACGCGCTGGGCATCGTCGCGGGACGGATCTTCTTCGGCGTACACGTCGAAGGTTGGTCATCGATGATGGTCGTACTGCTGGTTGTTTCCGGCGTGCAGATGTTGATGATGGGTGTGCTGGGCGAATACTTGTGGCGCAATCTCGACGAAACCCGCCGGCGTCCGCGTTTCATCATCGATCACGCACTCGACGCCAGCGGTTCGCTCGCCCGGCGTCCGGCAAATCTGTCGCTGATTTCCGAACACGGCGAAGCAACGGAAACTCCGCTGTCCCGCACCCAACGCTCGCAGCCACAATTGCCGGCCAAGCACGTCGCGGGCGGCGGCCGCTAGTTCAAGCGAGCCCTTGCCCACGCCGCCGAGAAATCGAATTTCGCAGTGAGCGGAAATCGTCGAGCGCAGCAGGCTGCCTCAACCAGCCGCAGGCGCGCAAGTCCAGCGACTCGATCAATTTGTCGCCCTCGAAAATCCCGGCCGGCGATTGACATTTGATCGCTGGGCCTGGATTATTGGCTTAGACACCACACGCGGGTGCGTAAAGCCATTTTTGGAAATTCATCGGTTCATATGTCGCCCACTTTCTTGCCGCTGGCCTTCGGGTTTGGCAACCTGCTGATGCTCGGCTGGCTGGCGGCTGCGGGCTTGCCGCTGTTGATCCATCTCTGGAATAAGCGGACGCATCAAGAAATTCCCTGGGCCGCCATGGAATATCTGCTGGCGGCGATGAAAAACAATTCGCGCCGCATTCGCATCGAAGAATGGCTGCTGCTCACCATTCGCACGCTGCTGCTGGTCTTGGTCGTGCTGGCGATGGCCGAACTCTATCTGGAAAATGCCAATCTGGCAATCTTGCCGGGCAGCCGCGCGCACAAGTTGTTAGTGATTGATGACTCGTATTCCATGGGCTATAAGCCGGGCGATACGACTCGCTTCGATCGCGCCAAACAACTTGCCCGCGAGATCGTACAGCAGAGCAGCCTGGGCGATGGCTTCACGCTGCTGACGCTCAGCAGTCCGCCGCGGGCGGTGATTCGGTCGCCATCTTTCGATCGCAAAAGTCTATTGGAGGAAATTGACAATCTACGGCTGGTTCATGGCAAAGCTGAACTGCCGGCCACGCTGCAAGAGGTCGAAAAAATCCTGGCCACCTCGGAGCGAGAACATCCCCAGCTCATTAAGCAAGAAGTCTATTTTCTGACCGACCTGGGGCGCAACACCTGGGCGCCGGACTTTGCCAACGCGGAGTCGGCGGCCGATTTTCACGACCGCGCGCAGCGTTTGAAAGAGATCAGCACGCTGGTCGTGATCGACTTGGGCCAGGCGCAGGCCGAAAACATGGCCGTGACAACGCTCGAGGCCAGCGAGCGATTCATCACCGTCGGGCAAACGGCCAATTTGCAGGCCACGGTGCATAACTTTGGCGTCGCGCCGCACCAGCAGACGTTGGAACTAGATGTCGATGGCCAACGCGTCGAACAATCGGAAGTCAGTGTCGAGCCCGGGCGCAGTTCGGTCGTTCGATTCGTGCAACGATTTGCCGCGCCGGGCAACCATCGGCTGGAGGCTCGGTTGACGGGCGACGCGCTGGACGTCGATAACCACCGCTGGCTGTCGCTAGCCGTCAAAGAGAACATTCAGGTGCTCTGCGTCGATGGCAAGCCGCGCGGTGCGGAATCGGCCGGTGCCACGTTTTTGCTGACGCGTCTGCTCGATCAGCGCGATACGGGCGGAGCCAGCCCCAGCATCCGCGCCACGTCGCTGCCAGAAAGTGCGCTGGCCGAAACCGATCTCAGCGGCTTCGATTGCGTCATTCTCAGCAACGTGGCGCAGTTTACCGCCAGCGAAGCCAGCCGCCTGGACACTTTTCTCAAGCAAGGCGGCGGGCTGATTTTCTTTTTGGGCGATCGCGTATTGCCGGACCGTTACAACCAAGAATTGCTGGGCGAGAGTGGCGGCCGGGCGAAGATCTTTCCGGCGAAGTTACTGGGCGTAAGCGGCGAGTCCGCGTATACCTTCGATCCGCTCGACTACCGGCATCGGCTGTTGGACGCCTTTCGCGGGAACGAGCAAGGCGGACTGACGCGCGAGACAATTTACAAGTACATGCGCATGAAGCTGCCGGAAAAATCCCAGGCCGAAACGGTGATGACCTTTCGCGAAACGGGCGATCCGGCCATCGTCGAAGAACACATTCACGCGGGCCGATCGATCGTGGTTGCCACGCCGGCAGCCATCGACGAGCGTAACCCCTGGAACGTTTGGCTCAGCGGCAAAAACGGTCCGGTGATGCTGTTCGATCTGGTGGCCGAAGCGGTCGGTTCCCAGGCGGCGCAGCGAAATCTCACGGTCGGCACCGCGCTGGAAGCCGGAGCGCCCGCCGCCACGCCGGGCACGAGTCTCACACTGCAACTTCCCGATGGCCGTAAGGAATCGATCCGGCCCAGCGCTGCTGGCGATGCCGCACGCTGGTCGTTCAACGATACATCGCTGAGCGGCTTTTATCGGCTGGATGCGGGCAGCAATTCGCCCGAACAGACATTTGCCATCAATTTGAACACGGCCGAGAGCGACCTCGCCAAACTCGACCCGGCCGATCTGCCCAAGGAGTTTGTCGCCCGCACCAATTGGCAAGACTTGGGCACCGCGCCAGCCAGCGAACTCAAACCGCGGGCCGGCGCGGACCGTTGGCTGCTGTATTGCGTCTTGGGGCTGTTATTGGCTGAAACGGCGCTAGCCTGGCACCTGGGGCAACGCCGCGGATGACTCACACACTGCCTGCCTGGCTCGAGCATTTCATCGAATGGCTGTTCGTCGTCGAACCGTCCGGCAACGGTCAGGGCACGGCCGGACGATTCGAAGCGCCAGGCTGGAATTGGCCACCGGTTGTCACATTGTCGTTTGTAATGATCGTGGGCCTGTTGGTGGCGGCCATCTATTTTCGCGAGGCGGGCAATGCCAGTCGCCGGCTCCGTCTGTTTCTGGCCGTGGTCCGCCTGTCGCTGGTTGGCCTGGCGCTGCTGATGTTGGCACAGTGGCGGCTGACACGCGAGCGGCAAGACAATCCCTACATTGCCATCATGGTCGATGATTCCGGCAGTATGAGTCTGTCCGATCGCTACGAAGAAAAATCTCGCGCAGCGCTGGAGCAACGCGTCAAGCGGGCAGGATTCAACGAACTGACACGGCTAAACCTGGCTAAGACGCTGCTGCTAGAACAGCAAAGCCAGTTGTTGAAAGACATCTCGCAGCATCACAAGCTCAAACTGTATTTTGCATCCGATGGCGTCCGCGCCATCTCGGACGACCTACCGACGATGCGCGAAAAAATTCTTTCGCTGGAAGCCACCGGCGAATCGACCCGTCTCGGGCAAGACCTGCACGCCGTGCTCAACGACTTGCGCGGCGCTCCGCCAGCCGCCGTTATTCTGCTCACAGACGGCATCACCACAGAGGGCGAAACGCTCTCGGAAGCGGCCGCGTACGCGCGCCGCAAAGCCGTACCGCTGTTTACGATTGGCATTGGGCAGCAGCGCGGCGTGCCTGACTTGGAATTGACCGGACTGTCCGTGGACGAAGTGGTCTACGTCGAGGATCTGGTGAGTTTCGAAGCCAAGCTCCGCGCCACCGGCTTCAAGGGACGCACCGTCAATCTGCGGTTGCTGGAAGCCGGCAAGGAGGTTCAGCGACAGGCCGTAACAATCGAGGGCGACGACACGCCCAAGAAAGTGCGATTGCTGTATCGCCCAATGCGCGTCGGCGATTTCGAGTACACGCTGGAAGTCGAGAGCATTCCCGAAGAGGCCAGCGCCACCAATAACCAGCAGCGGCAACATGTCAGCGTCCGCAAGACCGAGGCCAAGGTGCTGCTGGTGCAACAGTATCCGAATTACGAATATCGATTTCTCAAGCAAATGCTCGAACGACAAATGGCGCGGACCGATCTCGCCACGGCTGCTGCCAAGCCGATTGACGCCAAATTACCCGACGCCAAATTACCCGACGCCAAATCACCAGACGCCAAATCACCAGACGCCAAACCGGCTGCGCCCGACGACGCCAAGCCGGCGACCGGCGCGACGGGCGACGCGGCCGCCATCAGCCGGCGCGGAACGATCGATTTGAAAACCGTACTGCTCGACGCCGACGCCGAATATCGCGACAGCACCACCTTGCCGGACCGCGTATTTCCGGTCCGCAAAGACGATCTGTTTCAGTACGACGTGCTGATCTTTGGCGACGTCGATCCGGCCGCATTGAGCAAAGCGGCGATGCAAAACATCGTTGAGTTCGTCACCGAGCAAGGGCGGGGCGTGGTGTTCATTGCCGGCGCCAAGTTCACTCCGCAGGCGTATCGGGGCACGCCGCTGGCGCCGCTCTTTCCCTGCGATCTGCTCTCGATCAAAACGCCGAGCAGCAATCAACCATTGACGGTCGGCTTTCAGGCCATGCCGACGCCGCTCGGTTTGGATAGTCCCGCGCTGCAGTTGGGCGATTCGCCGAAAGAAACGCGGCGACGCTGGGAATCGCTGGCACCGCTCTACTGGATGGTCGAAGCGCCGGACCTTAAGCCAGCGGCGCGCGTGCTGGCCGAAAATCCCGCGCATCGCGACAAAAACGGCCGGCCGCTGCCACTGCTGATCTTGCAATATGCCGGCGCCGGCAAAGTGCTGTTTCAAACCACCGACGAAACTTGGCGTTGGCGAAAAGTCAGCGGCGAAAAACTGTTCGAGCGCTATTGGCTGCAAACCATTCGCCTGCTCAGTCATGCCAAGCTCGGCAGTCACTCGGCCGAAATCACCGTCGATCGACGCGAGTTCCGCCGCGGAGATCCCGTGAGCGTCCGCGTTCGATTCACCGACGATCGCTTAGCGCCGGTCGCCGACGACGGCGTCACCATTTCGATCGATCGCGACGGACGCGAAAAGTCCCAACTCAAATTGCAGCGCGACGCCATCAGTCGCGGACTGTTCGAAGGCCAGATCGCCAATCCCCCGCTGGGCCGCTATCGCATCGGACTGGTCGAACCCAATATCGCCGGGCAAACGCTCGCGGAATTCAATGTGATGGCCGCGCCGGGCGAATTCCAACGCACCCAAACCGACGTCACCGAACTGCGCCACGCGGCCGAGATTTCCGCCGGCCACTACTACGACTTCGCCGACGCGGAGCATCTGCTGGCCGATCTACCGCCCGGCCGCCCCGTGCCGACCGAACCGCTGCAGCCGGTGCCGCTGTGGAATAAGTCGATCGTGCTGATCGCGTTTTTGTCGCTGCTCGTTACCGAATGGATACTTCGCAAGCGGCACGGAATGCTATAATCGGGAGGGTTCGCTCAACCCGCCAACCCCGGCGAGACGAATCGAACCGAAATTCCGCCGGAAATGACGGCAGCCCAGTCGCGTGGAACGAATTGGCGTTGGAATGCGTCCAACGAGCGACCTTAATTGAACTTGGAAACCTCGCGCGGTGAGAAACTCGCATGTCGGTCGGCCGCAGTTCTCAACCGCTGATGAATCTGATTGCGGCGGTGCGGCGGCGGGCGCGCAATCTGCTGTTTTTGCACGCGTTGAGCTGGCTGGCCGCAGCCGTGCTCGGCGGGATGCTGACGCTGAGTCTGATCGATTTCTTGCTGCGGATCGACGACTTGGGCGTGCGCTGGTTTTTCTCTTTGTTGCTCGTCGCGCTCGGCGCGGCCGCGCTGTGGAGATTTCTACTGCCGGTGTTCCGGCGGCGGCTGGGCGATGTCGAGTTGGCGCGGCGTATCGAGAGTCGTTTTCCGGCGCTGGGCGAACAGCTTTCTAGCGCCGTGGATTTTTTGCAACAAGCGGACGACCTGCCGCATGCCGGTTCGGCCCTGTTGCGCCGCGCTGTGGTAATTGAAGCGACCGACGCAATCACGCCCATCCAGGTGTCCGACGTTGTGGACGCCCGACCCATCTGGCGCGCCGCGGCACCCGCCTTGGCAGTGGTGGCCACGGCGATCATCGCGGGAGTGGTGGCAGGCGGTAACGCCCATTACGCGCTCGCGCACTTGCTGGCGCCTTGGCAGGACGATCCCTGGCCGCGGCAACATCAGTTGGCTCCGCAAAATCCACCGCCGCGGATCGCCCGTGGCCAATCGTTCGAAGCCCGCGTCATCGACCGGAATGGCGAGCTGCCGGACGAAGTACGCGTGCATTTCCGCTTCGCGAATGCCGATGGCACCGCCAGCGAAGAAGTCGAGCGGATGCAACCGCTGGCCGGCGCGATGGTGGCCCGTCGCGATCAAATCACCCGCTCGTTTGCTTTTCGGGCCGAGGGTGGTGACGATCATTCCATGCCTTGGACCGCGGTGGAAGTCATCGATCCGCCGGCCACCCAATCGCTAAACATCACGCTGCATCCGCCCACCTACACGGGCCTGCCCAGCGAATCGTCGGGGCGCAAAATCGTTGCGCTCGCGGGCACGCGGGTCGACGTTCGTGGGCAATCGACTAAGCCGCTGGTGCGGGCAACGCTCAAGCAAGATGGCCTGCCCGACGTGCCGTGTGCCATTTCGCCCGATCAACGCACGTTCGCAATTTCCGGCGATGCCTGGACTCTCAGCCGGTCTGGCCATTACTGGTTCGAACTGCGCGATGTCGATGACGTGACCGGTGGCGCGGACGATCGTTGGGAACTACAATCGTTGCCGGACACCGCACCGATTGTAACCATCGAACAACCCAGCGGTTCGCTGCTGATGACGCCGACTGCGGTGGTTCCGCTTAAGATTGTTGTCAGCGATAACCTGGCCATCCGCTCGGTCGACCTGCTCTATGTGCGCTCCGATCAAAGCGACAAAGGTGAAATGACCGTGCCACTGCTGACTGGCCCGGAGCAGGCCGTCGTGCGCCCCGCTGGCCTGGCGAGCGTGGGCGATGGCGAGCGCCGCGCGATCGAACATCGCTGGTCGCTGGCCGAATTCGCTTTGCAGCCCGGCGCCAGAATTTCGTTTCATGTCACGGCCGGCGATTACAAACCGCAATCCACCAGCAGCGATCAGCGGTTGATCACGATCATCTCGGCGGAAGATTTGCGTCAACGCCTGGCCGGCAAGCAAGCGTTTATCCTGGGTGAACTGCGGCGGATTCTCAAGCTGCAGACCGACACCCGCAGCCAAGTCGCCGTCTTGTCTCGACAATTTCGCGATGCCGGCCGTATACGTCGGCAAGACGTCAGCCAACTGCAAGGTGCGCAGATCAATCAGCGTCAAGTGGCCCGCAGTTTGGCGAGCCCTGGCGAAGGAATTTTGCTGCAGATTGACGCAGCGCTCGAAGAACTTCGCAACAACCAAGTCGACAGTCCGAATGTCGAGCGGCAATTCCAGACGCTGCGTCAAGAAGTCAAGCGTTTAGCCAGCGACGAGTTGCCGCCGATCGAGAGCTTGTTGACCGCTGCCCAGAAGTCGGCCGAAAGCGTCATCTCGGCCGGCGCTGACGAACGCACTCCGCCCGCGGCTGGCAACAGCACCAGCGCGCCAGACAACCCTTCCAGCACCGCCAATCAGGATTTCGGCGTGCCAACCGATGCGCGCGCGCAGCAGTCGCTGGATGCCGCCGGCGCGGGCCAGCAGCGCGTGATTGCCGCGCTGGAGAAGTTGCTGGAAGGATATTCGCAATGGATCAACTATCGCGAGTTCGCGCAAGACATTTCGCAGATTCGCCGCGAGCAAACCGAGCTCGAAAACCAGATTCGCACGCTCGGCGCCACCACGCTCGCCAAGGACTTTCGCGAACTCACGTCGCAACAGCAGTCCGACCTCCGTCAGTTGGCGCAGCGTCAAACCGATTTGCAGCGTCAATTCGATAAAGCACAGCAACAGCTCGATCGGGCAGCCAAACAAATTGCCGACTCCGATCCACTCGCAGCGCAAACACTGACCGACGCCTTGCACGCCGCGCAGCAGGCCGGCATTAGTGGGCAAATGTCGGCGGGCAGCCGCCAACTGCAAGACAACCAAATCGGTCAGTCACTTGAGACGCAGAAATCCATTGACGCCGCGCTGGCCGAAATGCTGGACATTCTTGCCGGCAAACGTGAACACGAACTCACGCATCTGGCCAGCAAACTGCGCGCGGCCGAACAACAGTTGCAGCAACTTCGTGGGCAGCAACAAGCGCTGGCATCGCGGCAAAGCGCGGCACAGCAAATGACCGATGCCCCGCAGCGCCGCGCGGAACTCAAACGGCTGAGCGCCGCGCAACAGCAGTTGCAGCAAGAAGTGGATCGATTTGCCCGCCAGTTAAAACGGTTGCAAGCTGCGCGGGCCGCCGAAAAGTTGGCCGGCGCTGCCGAAAAGACCGGCGCCGCGGGCAATGCCGACGAGAAAGGCGAGGCCGATGCCGCCGCCGAACAGACCGAGCTCGCGCGCCAAGATTTAGACGACGCGCAACAGCAGTTGGCCCAGCGGCGTAAGCAAGCCGAGGACGATTTGGCCGGCGAGCAACTGGCCAAAATCGACGACGTGCTCAAAGGCCTGCTGGATCGACAGCAGGGCGTCATCGACGAAACCTTGCGTTTAGATCAATTACGCCTCACAGCCGGTGGGCAACTCAATCGAGCACAGTCGCAAACCGCGCAAGCCTTGGCGCGTCAGCAAGCGGCCGTGGCCGAGGATGCCAAGTTGCTCGCCGAGAAAATCGCCGCCGCCGAAGTCTTTCACCTGGCGCTCGAAGCGGCCGGCGAAGATATGCAGCGCGCGGTCACTTTGCTTTTTCAGCGTGAGACCGGCCTGCCGGCGCAACAGGCCGAACGCGCGGCCCTGGCCCGCTTCACGCAAATCAAACAGGCGATCGAGAAAGACCAAAAGCCGCGCTCGGACGACAAGCCGCCGGACAAACAGGCCGACGGAAAGCCCAAGGAAAAACCTGTCGACGGCATCCAAAACCTGGCACAGTTAAAGCTGCTCAAATTGATGCAGCAAGATTTGCAGACGCGCACCCAAGCTGCCGAAGCCGACGGCCAACCCCCGGCCCAGCGCACAGAAAGTCAGCTTCGCCGCTTTGCTGCCTTACGTCGCGAACAGGAACAATTGGCCGACTTGCTCACCAAGCTTACCAAACGCGCGCGCGAGAAACCGCCCGAAGATGAACCAGATAACCTGCCGGATGTGCGGCACAACGATGACCCGCCGCGTAAAATAAAACCAGATGCCCAACCTGCCGATCGCTAGGAGTTGCCATGAAATTCTTAATGAGGCTGTCGCTGCCGTTGGCCTTCGCCGGCCTGCTGCTTGCGGGCCGCGCCACGGCCGACGATGCCAATCCCGTCGCGCCCCAGCAAGCGCCGGCAAAAGCCTCGAATCCGCTGGACGAACAACTGCTCAAATCGCTCGATAACCAATTGCTCGACGGCTTGGACGACGTCTCGTTGCGGCCGGCCGTTAAAAAAGCGGCGCCCCCTGCCAAGTCCGATACCAAACCCAACACCAAGCAGTCGGGCGACATCGAGCAGCAGCCCGAGTCCAAAACGGCCAATCCGCTCGATCAAGCTGGTGGAGGAGAGGACCTTGGTGAAGCCAGCGAGCGCGATCCGCTCAAGCAAATTGAACGCGCGATGCGCGCCGCCGGTCAGCAAATCGGCCAGACAGCCAAAGATGCGTCCGACGGCAACCCGGCAGGCGGTGGCCAATCTGCCGCGAAGTTGCAACAGCAGGCACTCGACCAACTCGGACAGCTCATCGAGCAAATCCAACAGCAAAAAAATCAAAGTCAGAGCCAGAGTACATCGAACAGCAGCGGCCAGCAAAAACCCAGTAAGCCGGCAAGTGGCAAGGCTGGCGATCCCTCGCAGTCGCAAACGCCCGCCGATCAGATTGCCCGCGACAGCAGCAATAAGCTGCAGGAGCGTAAAACGGGACCGGTCGAACCCACGAGCCCGCCACCGCTGGCCAGCGATCTTTGGATTCGCTTGCCGGCCAAAGCCCGCGAGCAAATTAAGCAATCGCAAGACCAGCAGTTCTTACCCAAGTATCAGCGGCTGGTCGAACGTTATTTTCGACGACTGGCGGAAGACGATCCGGATCGTCAATAATCGCACGTCAATGTTTTGAATGCCAGCCGTCTCATTTAAAGTTGCGTCGCGGTTGGCGCTGAACCGCAGGAGTGTTCGTGACGATCAAAGCCGTGTTTGCTCGCCGACGTTTTTTATCGCAACTCGCTGGTATGACGGCGGGCGGATTGCTCGCCACGCGTGGCGCGGGGCGCCTGTATGCCGATGACACCGCGCGTGATGACGCCGCAGCCGACAATCTGCTCGATAAAGCGACGCAAAAGCAGATCGACCGCGGCTTGGAGTTTCTGGCGGGTGCGCAGCGCGACGACGGCAGCTTTGGCGCCAGCGGTTATGCCGGGAATGTCGCGGTCTGCGCCCTGGCGGGCATCGCCTTTTTGGCGTCGGGCAGCACGCCCGACCGCGGACCATACGGCAAGCACGTCAGTCGGTGTGTCGAGTTCATCCTTTCGAAAGCGGCCGATAGCGGTTTTATCAGCGTGCCGGGCGATACCAGCCACGGCCCCATGTATGGGCATGGTTTCGCCGCGCTGTTTCTGGCCGAGACGAACGGCATGGCGGATGTTCGCGAGAAGCTTTCCAAGGCGATCGAACTGATCGTCAGCACGCAAAACTCGGACGGTGGCTGGCGCTATTTGCCACAGCGTCAGCCGGGCGACATTTCGGTCACCGTTTGCCAGGTGATGGCGCTGCGGGCCGCCGGCAATTCCGGCTTGCACGTCCCCCGCGAGACGCTCGAAAAATCCGTCGACTACATCAAACGCAGTCAAAACGCCGATGGCGGATTTGCCTACATGCTGCAGGGCGGAGTTAGCGCGTTTCCGCGTTCGGCCGCCGGTATCATGGGGCTCTACAGCGCCGGCGTGTTCGAGGGTCCAGAAATTAAACGCGGTTTGGAATATCTGATGGCTTACTTGCCGCGCGGCCCGGAGCTGAATCGCGAAAGCCACTATTTGTACGGTCATTACTACGCCGTACAGGCAATGTGGCAAGCTGGCGGCGATTATTGGAAACGCTGGTATCCGGCCATTCGCGACGCGATGTTGGCTCGCCAGCGTGAAGACGGCGCTTGGATGGATTCGATTGGCGCCGAGTACGGCACCGCCATGGCCGGCATCATTCTGCAGATGCCCAACAACTACCTGCCGATCTTTCAGCGATAATTACCATGCCGAGCGCAGCGTTTCTCCGATTACTGTTGGTGACAGCCTATTGTGCCGGTTGCCTGGCGCATCAAAATGGCGCGCGCGGCGCCGATCTGCCCAAGCCGGCGGATTTGCCGCCGCTGCTGAGTATCGATGGCAAGCCCACGTTCGGTAGCCTGGTGGCAATCGACAATCCGTGGAAGTTGACGTTTGCCGGCGGCGAAGCCAAATCGCTGGCCGCTGACGAACTCGTGCAATGGGGGCGTTGGCCGGAATTACCGAGCGGCTCGCTGGTGGTGTTGCCGGGTGGCGACGCGATTGCCGTGCCTGCTTCGCTGGGTGGAATCGCTTCGCCGCTGAAAATCGATTCGCAACAATTGCTGATCGAGTCGGACACATTCGGGAATTTCAAACTGCCGCTGGAACGCGTCTGTGGACTGATACTGAACGCGCCCACCGCGCGGCAATCGCGCGACGCTCTGTTGCAAAAGGTCACGTCCGCCACGGGCGCCGCCGACCGCTTGCAATTGGTCAACGGCGACGAATTAACCGGCACGCTGCTCGCTCTGAAGGACGACAACATCAAGTTCGAAACCACGGTCGGCAAAATCGACGTCGCTGCCGCCAAGGTGGCCGCGGTGATTCTCAATCCGTCGCTGGCCGCCAAACCTAGCGAGAGCGGACTGCGCGCGATGTTGGGCTTCAAAGACGGGTCGCGGCTCACGGCAAGCGCGCTGCGGCTCGATAAAAACAGACTGTCCGTTCGTCTGGCGGGCGAGATCAAACTTTCGACCGAACTGCCCGAACTCGTGGCGATACAACCGCTCGGCGGTCAGGCCGATTATCTATCGGATCTCAAAGCCAGCAGCTACAAACACGTGCCGTTTCTCGATCTAGCGTGGCCGTTCGCCATCGACCGCAGCGTGCTCGACCAGCCGTTGAGGGCAGGTCAAGCGACATTTCGCAAGGGGCTCGGCATGCACAGCACGGCCCGGATCACCTACGATTTGCCGCGCGCGTATCGAAGATTTCAGTCCGAAGTGGCCATTGATGACGCCACATCCGGTGGCGGCAGCGTGACCTTCCGCGTGCTGGTGAATCGCGGCGGCGGCAGTTGGGATGAAGCGCTGGTCACGCCCGTCATTCGCGGCAACGATCCGCCGCTGCCGCTTTCGGTCGATCTGACCGGCGCCAAGCGATTGACGCTGCTCGTGGACTTTGCCGACCGCGGCGACCAATTGGACCATGCCGATTGGCTCAACGCTCGGCTGGTAAAATAACTTCGCCCCCGGCCGGCGTGGCGCGATACGATCATTCATCCGGTCGGGAATCTCGCTGCCGTGACGCCGCCAAACACCTTCCCGTCCCAACACGTCACCGCCTGCAAAGTCGCCGCGTGACGTGATTTGCCTGCGGCAGGCAAAATTGTTCTGTCTTGCCGTGCGGCGCGCGGTAGAATTCATGAATCAGGCGCTCGGTGTTCTACCGGTGACGCGCCGGTGACTGCCTTCCGGCGTGTCGACCCGACGGAGTTGAACTTGCCCCTGCCGGCGATTTCCGGGCAACGCAGTTCTTCGTCGCGGCGCTGGGAATTCTTGCAGTTCGATCTGGCCCAATAATTCTCGGAGGACATGCAATGAATGTGCAACAGTTTCTCGAACGACGAGAAGTTTCCTTCAGCACCCTGCAGCATGAGCCCACCTTCGACGCGCAGCACTTGGCGCAAAGCGTACATGTGACGGGCGAAGCCGTGGCCAAAGCCGTGCTGTTGCGAGCTGACGACGGTTACGTGTTAGCCGTTGTGCCGGCCACGCATATCGTCGATCTCAAGCTGGCCAAAAAAGCGCTAGGCTGCGCGGTGATGGCGCTGGCGACCGAAAAAGAATGCGGCTCGCATTTTACGGATTGCGATTTAGGAGCGCTGCCGCCGTTTGGCTCGCACTATGGCATGCGGACGCTGGTCGATGCCTCGCTGATGGCTGACGACGAAATCGTGTTCGAAGCCAACACCCACCGCGAAGCGATTCGCATGCGGGCCTACGATTTCAAATGGTTGGAAAGTCCGTTAATCGCTCAATTTTCGCACCACGTTTAACGCACACAAACGATCGACACTGTGCCGAAAGAAAGGTGACTCATGCAGATTGCTCGCGCAACAAAATCCGGAATTGTCTGGTGGCTGGTTAGTCTTCTGTCAGCACTGGCGCTGCTGGTGTTTGCCTTCACGCGGGTAGCGGTTGGTGTGTGAAGCGGAAGCGATTGGGGAATCAATTCCAGCCGCAGCCGGAAATACCGCCGACTGCGGCGCACAAATGCCGCACGATTGCCTCGATTTCCAGTTCAAAATGTCGTTTCCGAGTTGCTAGTTTTGAGATTCGGGTTATCCTGAGTTAACCGCCGGCCCGGTCTGTTGAGGGTGGCCGGACAGGATACTCGGAGCGCACAGGGTGGTGCATCGGCTCGCAGTTGCGTCGGATCACCGTTCCCTTGGCCTCTCGGATTTAACCATCTCAATGCGTTGGCCCTCGTTTCAACGAGTGCGACTCTTCGCCCGGCGTTTTCTCGGCGCTCGGATTGCCGTGATCGTCACGGGGCTGATTGCCGCGACGCTCGCTCCGCTGCTGATTATTGTGCTCGGGCTATTTGTCTCTTTGCTGGCCGATGGCGGCCGTCTGCGGACGCCCATAGCCCAGCGCGAAACGGCCGACGCGCTGGCCGGTCGCGCGGCGGACCGCGTGGATGCCGAGGGCGCCGTTTATATCGATCGCGGTTTGCTGCCCATCGTCTGGCGAAATCATCGAACGCTGTTAGGCGGACCGTTGGTCAAGGCTTATCGCGCCTGGCCGGCGCTACAAACCAACGGACCCTGCCTGCTGACACTGATGGGCGTTGGCTGGTTGCTTGCGATGCTGCTGACACTCGTGCTCTGGGTTTTGGAAGTCTCGATTCAAAGCCTGGCCGTCAGCGTGATCTCGCGGATCAGTGTGGCCGTGCAACAACAGGCAGTGAGGTTAGGATCGAGCGATTGGCTCTCATCACGGCGATTCGGTCCGACTGATTTACTGACGGAGACATCGGAAAGCTTGCGTCGTGGCTTGGTGGCCTGGTGGCGCGTGGTGCCGCATTCGCTGGCGCTGATTGCCTCGCTGTTGATCTTGATGTTGGTGGCGCAGATTTGGCTGGCGATTGCGGCGCTAGTGGTTTGCTGCCTGGCGGCCTTGATATTGACGTCCATGCATCGTCGTGCGCGGCAACGCGCCAAGCTGGCCGGCGACCGGGCGTCGCAACACGCACCGCTGCTGGTCGAGAGTTTACGCCAAGCCCGGTTGATGGGCGGAGTCAACGACGCCGACATCAACGCGACCTACGCAACGGAAGTTGCGCGGCTGCGAAAGCTCGCGGTAGCGCAGCACACAGCCGTTGCCGGCATTGGTCCGCTGGTGCTGTTTTTTGGCTTGTCCGGCGCGATCTTGATTTTGCTGCTGGTGGGCGTCAATGCGCTGCAAGACCCACCACAAATGACGTTAGCTGGCACCGTCGTGCTGCTGGCCTCGCTGTGCTGGATGGGACATCCGTTGCTTCGCTGCCTGCGATTGCTGCGGTGCATGCCGGACTGCGAAAGCGCCTCGGACGAACTGCTGACGTATTTAGACCGCGACCCGGCCGTGGGACAAGTCGCGCATGCGCAACCGCTCAATCGCCTGCTGCGCGGCGTGGAACTCGATCGCGTCTCGTTGGCCGATGCGCTCGGTCGCCGCTTGTTGGACCAGGTCTCGCTGAAATTTCCGGCCGGCAGCAATGTATCGATCGTCGCCTCCGACTCCGTCACGCCCGCCGCAATTGCCGGCTTGATTCCGCGCTACTACGATCCGGTCGCAGGGCGCATTCAGTTCGACGGCGCCGATATTCGCCTGGCCACGCTCGAATCGCTGCGTGGGCAAGTCTGCGTGTTGCTGCCGGACAACGTGCTGTGGACTGCCTCGGTCCGCGACAATATCGCCTGCGGCGACGATCGCTTCTCGCTGACGCAAATCACAGACGCCGCCAAAGCCGCGCAAGCCTACGATTTTATCGAGAGCCTGCCGCAGGGTTTCAACACCATTGTTGGCGCGCATGGCACTTGGCTCGATCCCACGCAAGTGGTGCGCGTGGCGTTGGCACGCGTGCTGCTGCACGATCCGGCCGTGATTCTGCTGGAAGAACCGGCCGAAACTTCGGACCCGCGCGCCGGCGAACTGATGGATGCGGCCATCGCCCACGTCGGCAAAAATCGGCTGGTCATCATCCTGGCTGGCCGCGTGAGTACGCTGCGCACCAGCCAGCGCATTTTGCTGTTTCACGATGGCCAACTCCACGCCGAAGGCACGCACCTGGATCTGCTGCAAACCAGCGACTTGTATCGCCACTTGAATTACGTGCGATTCAACGATTTCCGCGGCACGGTTCAATAACGGACGCTGGCTGTTGTGGCCTGACCGCCGCGGTCGCCATAATGCAGGTGTGCCAGGCAGCGAAGCGCGCAGGCCGCGCAGAATCACTGCCCGGCAATCCTTAATGCGAACTCCTCGTGACGATTGGAAATGGCAATGGCTGAATCTGGCCGAATGACGGTTCCCAAACTGGTGGCGATGAAAGCGGCCGGCCAAAAAATGACCATGCTGACCGCCTACGATTATCCAATGGCGCGGCTGTTGGATCGCGCGGGCATCGAGGCGATTCTCGTCGGCGACAGTATGTCGATGGTCGTGCAAGGCCACGGCACCACGCTGCCGGTGACGCTGGACGAGATGATTTACCATGCCGAAATGGTTGGCCGCGCAGTCGATCAGGCGCTGGTGGTGGTCGACATGCCATTTCCGACAAATCATTTGGGGCCGTATAAAGCGGTCGAGTTCGCCGGGCGAATTCTCAAAGAGACGCGCTGCCAAGCGGTTAAACTCGAAGGCGGCGCCGAACAGGCCGATGTCATTTCCGCGCTGGTTTCGGCGGGAATTCCGGTGATGGCGCATGTTGGTTTGCGTCCCCAGAGCGTGCATCAGTTGGGCGGTTACAAAGTTCAACGCGACGAAGACCAACTGCTGGCCGACGCGCGGTCGGCGCAAAACTCCGGCGCGTTTGCCGTAGTGCTGGAATGCATTCCGGCCGGCATGGCCGAAAAAATCACCGCCGCCGTCAAAATTCCCACCATTGGCATCGGCGCCGGCAGCGGTTGCGATGGGCAAGTTCTGGTCACGCACGATCTACTGGGCCTGACCAGCGGTTACGTGCCGCGGTTTGTCAAATCCTACGCGGATTTGGCCAACATCATTACCGCGGCCGTCAGTCAGTTCCGCGGCGACGTTCGCACCGGCGCGTTTCCCACCCCAGAACAATCGTTTAATTAGTGCGTTGCGGCATGCCATGTCATGCGGGTTTACCGAGTTCATTTTCGGAAGCTCCAAACGTCTGAAATTCCAAGTCTCTTCGATTCTTCCGTCATCTGTTTGACGGTTCCTTCCTTGCGCAACTAAAATTGCCCTGCGTGCAAACCGCGGCTTCGTTGGTTTGCCAGACCCCATCGCAATCTCATCGTCAGTTACGGCGGAAACTCAGTATGTCAAACAGCAGTGCAAGTAGCGGCCAACTCGATACGGTCATGCAAGAGAGCCGATTGTTTCCGCCGCCAGCCGAATTCTCCGCTCAGGCGCGGATCAAATCGCTGGCCGAATACGAACAACTTTGGCAGCAAGCCGCCGGCGATATCGAAGCCTTCTGGGGTAAACTGGCCACCGAGTTACACTGGTTCGAACCTTTCAGCAAAGTGCTCGATTGGCAAGAACCGTTTGCACATTGGTTTGTCGGCGGCAAGACCAACGCTTCGTACAACTGCTTGGACGCTCATCTCGGCACGCCGCGGCAAAATCAGGCGGCCATCCTCTGGGAAGGCGAACCCGGCGACACCCGTACGCTCACCTACCAGCAGTTGCATCGCGAAGTTTGCAAATTCGCCAACGTGCTCAAAAGCCTGGGCATCAAGCAGGGCGATGTGGTTTCGATCTACATGCCGATGGTGCCGGAACTGGTCATTGCCATGCTGGCCTGCGCCCGAATCGGCGCGGTGCATTCGGTCATCTTTGGCGGGTTTTCCAGCGAAGCCATTGCCGATCGCAACAACGACGCCGGCAGCAAGTTGGTCATCACGGCCGACGCCGGTTGGCGTCGTGGACAGCAAATTCCGCTCAAGGCGAATGTCGACGCCGCATTGGCTAAATCGCCCACGGTCAAAGATTGCGTCGTCTACCGCCGTGCCGGCACGCACGTCCATATGGAACCCGGCCGCGATCATTGGTGGGACGACCTGATGGACGCCGCGCCCGGCGACTGCCCCGCCGAGCCACTGGATAGCGAAGCGCCGCTGTTCATCCTGTATACCAGCGGTTCGACTGGCAAACCCAAAGGTATCAAACACACAACGGCCGGCTACAACTTGTACGTCAAGAAAACCTTTGAGTGGGTGTTCGATCATCGTGAGACAGATACTTACTGGTGTACGGCCGATTGCGGTTGGATCACCGGGCATAGTTACATGGTTTACGGACCGCTCGCGGCTGGCGCCACCAGCGTCATGTACGAAGGCGCGCCTAACTGGCCGCAAGAAGATCGCTTTTGGGAGATCATCGAAAAGTATCGCGTCACGATTTTTTACACCGCGCCCACCGCCATTCGAGCCTTCATCAAATGGGGCGACCACTGGGTCGACAAGCACGATATCTCCAGCCTGCGATTGCTCGGCACGGTGGGCGAAGGCATCAATCCGGAAGCCTGGATGTGGTATCACCGCAAAATTGGCGCCGAGCGCTGCCCAATCGTCGATACCTGGTGGCAGACGGAAACCGGCGGCATCATGATGAGCCCGCTACCCGGTGCCATCGCCACCAAGCCCGGTAGTTGCACCAAACCGCTGCCGGGCATCGTGCCGGCCATTGTCGACTCGTCCGGCCAGCCCGTGCCGGCCGGTCAAGGTGGCTGGCTGGTGATGGAAAAACCGTGGCCCGGAATGCTGCGCGGCATCTGGGGCGACGACGCCCGCTACCGAGAACAGTACTGGAGCAAGGTGCCGCATCGCTATTTGGCCGGCGACAATTGCCGTCAAGACGCCGACGGTTACTACTGGATCATGGGCCGCATCGACGACGTGCTGAACGTCGCAGGGCATCGGCTCAGCACCATCGAAATCGAAAGCGCGCTGGTCAGCCATCCGCGAGTGGCCGAAGCGGCCGCGGTCGGCAAGCCGCACGCGCTCAAAGGCGAAGCCGTGACCGTGTTCGTAGTGCTCAAATCGGGCGAGCCGGACGAAGAGCTCCGCGACGCTTTGAAAAAACACGTTCGCAAAGAGATCGGCGCGCTGGCCCAACCCGACGAAGTCCGCTTTACCGCCTCGCTGCCAAAAACCCGCAGCGGCAAAATCATGCGGCGTCTGCTGCGCGATATTGCCAGCGGGAAAGAAACGATCGGCGATACCAGCACGCTGGAAGACTACAGCGTGCTTGCCAAAATCCGCACCGACGAAGATTAATCGCTCGGCTCCCCTTGCTCGGACGCAGGCCAGGGGAAACGAAAGGCGACAGGGGAAAGCGAGGGGCGAAGGGATCGGAAAAAAGTTTTTCGCAAATTCGCTCCGTGCCTCGCGTGCAAATTTGCACAGCGTAACGACTTGGCGACAGTTTTGACCTCGATAATCGCCGTGGACAGTGCGGACACAACGCCCGATGACTGCGATTTTCTGACCCCTTCGGCGCGCACCTCAGGCTCCTCACTCCGATTTGCTTCGCTGTGACGTGGCGAATAACTTGCCTTCGGCGCGCAACACAGTCGCTGCCCGCCGAATCGCACTTTTGCAAATCGGAGTGTGTGAGCGGTCGCCAGGCTTGCATAGGCGCAGGCGACCGCCGGTCGAATTGTCAAAGAGCTTCAACGGGGATTCGGCTATTTACTGCGGCCGCGTGTCAGTTCGATTTCGATTCACCAGCGCACCGGCGAACCTACTTTTGTCTAGCAAACCATCCACGCGACATCCCTTGCCATCAGTCTCATGCAGACGCAGGCGAATTGCCGACGGAAAAACCTCGTTCGCAGCCTTGATTGTTTGCCGTTGATTGCTCAACCACTCAAGCATTTCGCCTGACTACTACGAACTGGATTTTCCGTACGGGTGTTGTGCCTGCCTTTGCACGCTGAGTTGTCAGAGCCCTGGGTTGGCCTCAAATCCGTTGTCCCGCATTGGGCAAACTTCCGCCCGCGAGATATATGTACAATAGTATACTTGTTATTCGCGTTTCGGTCAATCCCTCCCCGTCGATTTTCAGCCTCTCGGTGACTCCTCAGCTCCACCTGCTACCGCCCAAACTGTCCCGCGTCCACGCCCCGCCGAACGCTTCGGTTCCGTAGACGCTGAGATAGGGTCACTACGGATTGCGACGCAGAAACCCAATGCACGTCGCGGACACCTCTTTCACGCATCCGCGAAGTTGCCACTGACACGCTACGCCACCTCGATACGCCGCGAGACCGCACAAATTGTTGGTTCTTCCGTTTCTAAGTTCCTGGCTCGGAGAATGGGGCTTGCTCGGTCGCGTAGAATTGGAGGTGGCGTGAGGTGGCCAATCCAGTCGATGCTAGCACGAGGTGAGTTATGAACAGCGTTTCGGTCGAAGTTGAAAT
>JBBRCE010000014.1:0-101979 GCA_038205115.1 Pirellulales bacterium | reverse complement strand
GATGGAAAAGAAAACGCATCGACACGTTACCGGTCGTGACGTGCAACCGGTAACTCTGTCCGACCTGGAAATCACCAAAGATCAGTCACACCGATGGCAACGCCTCGCAGCGGTGCCTGCCGCATCATTCGATGCACACGTCGCCGGTTGACCATCCGAGCGTTCGGAGTAGATGGTCCGCTCGGCCGATGGTGACAAACTTCATTTCGATGCCCGCCTTCGCCCATAGAACAAACTGCCGATGGCCAGCGTAAGCAGCCCGGCCGCCACGCCGCCGTCAAGTAAGTTTGCTTGAGTTTTTGTGACTCGAAACACCGATGCGTGCTTGTCGATTGAAAGCAGCGCGGAGTAAGCATCGGGATGATCGCTGTTTGTACCCCATCGATTGATGGAAGGCGGGAATGGCGGGACGACTACGATCGGTCCGATGCCACGATTGCGAATTTGCAGATCAGGGAGATTGAAGGAGAAATCATACCTGCCCGGCAGGGTTGGATCGGATTGAAGATAAATCGTGTCGCGGTGGTTGTAGTCTACGAATGACATCCCCTTAAAATTGACGGCATCGTCCATTGTGGAATAGCGGCCAGTTCGGGGAGGTGTTGCCGAGAAGACAATCTTTGCCACATTGCTCGTAGGCAGCCACCACCAGCAGCCAACGGCGGCTAACAACGTGAATCACAGCAAATGACGGATAGTGAATCTCATAGCCGCCCATTGTAGCAGCCGCGAAAATGGTCCAATAGACGCATCGGTCCGCACAATGGCCAAGGCATCGACTTGGGCACGGCAACGCGGCGTGCGCAAACGTCGAGAGTCGCTCAGGGCGATTGCAGGTTGATTCGTAGCGGAATGCTACAATAGCGGTTGTTCAAGTAAACCGATGTTCAATCCGGAGCCGAAACCGTGAACCGATTCATCAAAGTTCCAAGCATAGACAATTCGGCCGCATTTCAATTCGTAAACCTCAACGCGGTGGCCAGCGCGAACGTGACAAACATGGATGCCGCCAATCGGCAGGCTACTGTCCTGCTCCGGCTGACTGATGGAAACTCAGTCGGCCTGGAAGGCGTCGACGGCTTTAATGTCGTCGTGGCGATGGCCGGGTAGATCGGTCCGCACTCAAGCCTACCAATAAAAACAGGCGGGGTTATCCCGCCTTGTGGCAACTGCCGATGGCCAGTTGATTCGAATTGTCCGCCGCGACTGCTCAGCGATTCAAAGCCGGCGCCATCGCGCGCTTTTGGTGGTGCTGCTTCTTCAACCGCCCGCCCTTCGATTCCAGCGTGCCAGCGTTCAACCCCAGTTCCTCACGGATGGCAGCAACGGTGGTGGCGCTGACTCCGACTTCCATTGCGATCCAGTTCGACGAGCGCTTGCCCCACGTCTGATCGCTTATCAATTCGATGATCCGGCGTCGGTTTGCCTTGCGTCGTCCCTCGACTGGCAAGGGCTTTGGTTTCTTGGCCGTGCTGTGCCAAACGCCGCGAGGATCGACTACCAATGCGGGGATGCCTCCGCGTTCCTTACGGATTCTCCGCGCCGTGCATTCGTCGATGCCGGCTTCTTTAGCCAGCCAGCGGGTTGACCGTTGCTGCCAAACCGGATCGGCCAGCAGTTCAATAAACTTCTTTTCGCACTGCGCGGTTCTGCCGTTATAGCGGCGAGGCTGCAAAAACCGAGCATCCAATTCAGCAGTGATCGGTTTGTTTACTTTATGGCAACGCCCAGCATTCGCCCGAAAATGTCGGACTGTCGCACAATGTCGAAGCCCGCACGGCGCGCCGCGGCGAAACGCTGGTGGTGGAAGCCATCACCAAAGTGCAAAGCGTTGACCTGGTGGCCGATCCGGCCACGACGCGCGGGCTGTTCGAAGCGCACCAGCAGGCCAGCGCGGATGGCGCAGCAAACGGCACCGATCGATCAGCGTCGCCGTCCGCGCCAGTCGTTTCCGATGCCACCGCCGGAACGGATCTGTGGCAGGCGTTGTGCCAAGAACAGGCGGGCGAGATCGAACAACTGCGGCGCGAAAACAGCGAGCTCAAAAACGGTCACGCACGGTTGCAGCGGCAGACGGTCGCCCGGCAGTTGCTGGCCGAATTTCAGCTACCTTCGCCCGACGCCAAAGATGCGGCGGCACGTGCGATGAGCGGCCCGCAGTTTTGGCAATCGCTGCTCGAAGCTGCCGACGAACCGGCGATGCGCCGCCTGGTCGAAGAGCGCGCGGCGCTCGTCGCACAAGTCCGGCAGTTCGACCGCGCGGCCAGCATTGAACGATTGCCGCGTTCGCGCGATCAGTCGCCAAGCCTGCCCATCGCGCCCGGCGGCGAGTTGGACGCCGCCCACTTTGCAAAGTTGATTTCGTAGCGGCTACGAAAGTCAAACATCGGCGAATCCGTGGCAAGCAAAGGCCGCACTCGCCAACAAACACGATGACACGTAACACGTTTTTTCCTGGAGATTGACAATGTCAGACACCATGCGTTGGCGTTACGGCGAAACCAGTCCGGTGATGTTGGCCATCGATTCGGCCACCGTCGTCGAGATCGGCGATTTGATTTTGCTGGATACCGGCAAAGCCAAGCCGGCCGGTCTGCAAGCGGATCAAGCCAGTGAATCGGCCGATCAAGTGGCGTTTCACGCCAAATTTACCGGCGTGGCCATGCAACGTTCGCGGGCGGGCGAAACCAATCCAATCCGCGTAGCCACCAGCGGCGTGTTCGAATTTCCCTGCGCCAGCGCCGTGTTCGAAGTCGGCGATCTGCTCGGTCCGACGGTTAGGAACGACCGAAAAATAACTTCCGTTTTTCGTTCGGGTCGACGCGCGCTATCACGAGCAGCGGGCGTCTCACTCAGAGGAAGTTATTTTTCGGTCGTTCCTTACGGTGGCCGGCACGGCGCTCGAAAACCAAAAGCTCAAAGCGGTGCCGGCAGTGAATCGCTCGCTGGGTCGCTGCGCTCGGCGCGTACCGGCGGCCGATACCCGCGTGCTGATCGACATCGTCAGCAGCATTTCCGCCGGCGGTGTGCAGGCCATCGTGCCCTAGTGCGGACCTGCGGAGCGCCCGCAACGTCGCGCGTTCCGACCACCGTTTTCAAGTCATTCTCCACTGATTCGATTTTTCCATTTGGGAGCATTCTGCATGTCGATTAAATATCGCGAACTCAAGCGGCGTTACGAGCTCGATGGTCCGCACAAGACCACCGAGCACTTGAGCGAAGCGCTGGCGCAAAAGCATCTGCGGGCCGACGATTTCAGTCTTCGCGACCTGGCCGAAACGCTGGTGCCGGAAGGCCATCACTGGTTGCGGATGCTCGATCCGCGCTCGTCCGGCAGCGTGGCGGTGCTCGAGGCGGGCGAAGGCGTCGATACCACCGCGTTTTCGAACATCACCGGCCAGGTGATCTACAGCAAGATCATGGAAGCCTACACGCAAGAAGCGTTCGTGCTCTCCAAGCTGGTCGATACCGTGCCCACCCGGTTGGACGGCGAAAAGATTCCCGGCATCGCGCGGCTGGGCGAGCACGTGGACGAAGTGCCGGCCGGCATGCCGTATCCGAACTTGGGCTTTGGCGAAGATTACATCGAGACGCCAGGCACCACCAAGCGCGGCTTCATCGTGCCGGTGACTAAGGAGGCCATCTTCTTCGACCGCACGCACCTGGTGCTGAGCCGCGCGGCGGAAGTCGGCGAAGTGCTCGGCCTGAACAAAGAAAAGCGGTTGCTGGATTTGCTGATTGGTGTCACCAACAACTACAAATGGCGCGGCACGTCGTACAACACGTACCAAACCGCCGCGCCGTGGATCAACGTCAAAACCGGCAACGAGATGGTCGATTGGACCAACATCGACGCCGCCGAGCAATTGTTCGCCGAGATTCTCGATCCCAACACGGGCGAACCGGTGCTGATCCAAGCCAACAACGTGCTGGTGATGCCGGCGTATCGGCATGCCGCGCATCGAATCTTCAACGCCACGGAGATCCAATACCCGGCCAGTGGCGCGGTTACGGCCACCACGGCCGCCAATCCGCTGGGCAACTACCGCGTGGACGAAAGTCGGCTGGCTTATCGCCGGATCGTGAATTCCGGCGTGGCGGCGGTGGACGCCAAAAAGTGGTGGTTCATGGGCGACTTCCGTCGCGCCTTGGCCTACATGGAAAATTGGCCGATCACCGTCACGCAATCGCCGATCGGAAGCGAAGCCGACTTCAACAGCGACATTGTCGTGCGGTTCAAAGCCAGCGAACGCGGTGCCGCGGCGGTGATCAATCCGCGGTTTGTCGTCAAGAACACCGACTAGCCGACGCTGTTTGCCTGCCGCACGCTGCGCGACAATCGCAGCGCTGCGGCGTAATGTCCCCTCGCGCAGGGCGCGGTCGAACTCCGCGGCCCGCCCTCACCCGGTTCGATCCGCCCTGCGCTTTTTTCTCGAAACACCAAATCGGCGTTGTGACCTTTTTTTTCGCATCACTCTTTCAATAACACCCTGCCATGTCATTTGCCTTGCCAGTCAGATTTGTTCCGCAAGCGGCCGCCACGGTGTTTGGCGTGGGCGGCAGCACGCGCGGTTTCGCCACGCTGCTGGCCGCCAAAAGCGCCGCGCAAACCGGCGACACGATCGTGGTTGCCGCCGGCACGTATAACGAGCGGAACCTGCTCAAAGATGGCGTGCATTGGCACTTCATGGCCGGCGCAATCGTGCTGTTTGCCGACACCATCGCCGATGGCAATCTGTGCGGCATCTTCGACGACAGCGCCACTGGCGCCAACGGCCGCGTGCTGTGCCGCATCACCGGCCAAGGACAGTTCTACTGGTCCGGCTCGGATTCGCTGGCGCATCCGTTTGCCGCCGATCTGAAGGCCGTCAACATCAGCAACGCGCTGTCCAGCGTGATGATCGAGGCGGCGATCGTCAATTGCCTGCCGACCGACAACAACGGCGGCCGCACGCCGTACGCGGTCTTCAACAGCGGTGGAGCGCTGCTGATCGAAACCGATCGCCTGGCCAGCAGTACCCAAGGCATCACCGCCCAGTGCAGCGGCGGAACGCTGACGCTCAAAGCCAACGTGTGCGGCGCCATCGGACTTAGCAGCGGCACGGTCTACGGCCGCGTGCCGCTGGCGGGCAACATCTCGCTGACCGGTGGCACCGCGTACTTAGATATCCTGAAGTTCAACACTCTGACCATCGATGGCGCCGCGACGGGACATCTTCGCTTCGAACAAGCCAAAAACGTGATCGTCAGCGCCGGCTACACTGGCACGTTTACGCTCCGCGACGGCAAAGTCACCAGCACCGTGGCTGGCCTGTATCCCATCGACCTGCAACAGACCAGCACCAACGCAGCGCTGACCGTGGCAAACCTTACGCTCGACAACGCCAGCGCCAGTTATTCGATTTCGGCGGCCAATGCCAACACGCCGCTGACGGTGGTCGCTGCGCTGACCGCCAGTAAACCGTTGCATGCCAATCTGACTGTGACATATCTTTCGGCCGATCAGACATTGGCCGGAATCGTCGCGCTCGGCAGTGGCTTTTTCAATGTGGCCAGCAAACTCGTGCGACTCGACGGCAGCGCTCGTCTGCCGGCGCTCGATGGTTCGCTGTTAACCGGTTTGACGAAATCGCAAGTCGGTTTAGGTAGCGTCGAAAACACCGCGCTTTCCACCTGGGCCGGAACGGCTAACATCACCGCGCTGGGTGCAATCACCACCGGCAGTTGGACCGCCACCAGGATCGCCGAAGCTTATGGCGGCACCAATCAAACCAGCTACACGCTGGGCGACGTGCTCTACGCTTCCGCCGCCAACACGCTCAGTAAATTGGCGGGCAACACCGCCGGCACCAAGAAGTTTTTCACGCAGACCGGCACTGGCACCGTCTCCGCCGCGCCCGGCTGGGGCACAATCGCTGCAACCGACGTCAGCGGCTTGGCAACATCGGCCACCACGGACACAACCAGCGCCGCCAACATCAGCAGCGGCACCCTCAATAAATCGCGAATGGATGCGACCGTTTGGCCCACGCGGGCCACGATCTGGCCGGACGAACTCACGGTGGTCAGCGGCGCGGCACAATTGGCCGATGCGGGCGCCCGCGCGAATTTACTGTACGCCGCGGAGTATTACCAAAACACTCCGGCAAACAACGACAAACTTTCGTGCTCCGTGGCGCTCGCCGCCGGAACGTACAGCCTCTACATACTCGGACGCGCCAACGCCACCGGCGCGGCGATGACTGTACTCGTTGACGGCGTTTCGGCGGGCACATTCAGTTGGTACGCGGCCAGCACGAGCTACAACAAAATCTGCGGCTCGGCCAACACGCCACTCAGTATCACAATTCCCACCAGCGGTTATCACAAAATTGAACTGCTGGCCAACGATGACGCGGCGTCGGCCGGCAGCCAGTACTACAACATCATCCAAAAAATCTGGCTCAAACAGGCGACGGACTAACCGCCCGCTTCGAACTTGCTTTCGCGCGATTCCATCACCAACATCCGACAATCACCACGATTCCTATGACGCAAACACTTTCCGCCGTCGCTCTGCCCACCGAAACTCTTTACGCCTTGCTGTTCGACGAAGCCGGCAACGTCTGGAACGGTTCGGCACTGGTCACCTGGACCGAAGCGGATTGGGCCAGCTACGCCCTGACGCTCACCCAGCAGGGCACGGCCAGCGGCATCTTCACCGGTAGCCTGCCCGCCGGTTTGTCCACGCAATCGAGCTACCGCTATCTGGTTTATAGTCGCCTGACGGGAACGCCAACCGAAGGCGACCCGCTGTCGGGCGTCGGCGTGACGTCCGTTGTCCTACCCGATATTTATTTTGCCGACGTTCACTGTGCCCGCGACCCCCGCAGCGCCACGCCCCGCGATGAATATACGCTGGTGTGGTTTAAAAACGGCCTGCCGGTGGTCGCGGGCATTTCGGACGCTACGCTGTCCGTTGTCCGCCGCAGCGATGGCGACAACCTCGTCGCGGCCACGGCTCTAACGGCCGTCGGCAGTAGCGGTGCTTGGAAACTCGACGTCACTGGCGCCGCTCGGCAGACGCCCGGCGATGCGGTGATCGCCGTGGCCACGGCCACCATTGATGGCACGTCGCGCACTTGGCGAAAAGTGCTGGGAAAGGACTCCGCATGAATCACGCCTTGATTGTCGTGTGGGCAGTGCTCGCGGCCGACGAAGCAGCAGATTATCGAAATGCCTGGTCGCCACTGGCGGTCGCCACGGCCGACGTATTTAACAGCGGCGCGGTAGCGGGCCAAACGTACGTTGCCGGCGCCGGCGCGGGACAAGTCGCCACCGAGTGATCCTGCTGCTGGTCGAGCCGCTCTAACCAAGCGCCGTTATCATCGTTCATCGTTTCCAATCGACCGTCGTCACGGATCACGCGGCCTTTCCTACTCTCAGCGATTTAACCATGCCGACTGCACACGATATTTCTGGCCACGTTTTCAAACAGAGTACCGCTCGCTTCTTGGCGCGCGTGGTGGACGCGGATGGCTGGCCAATCTTACGCAGCGATCTGGCCGCGATTCAATACAGCGTTTCGCTGCTCGACGACAACGCGCCAGACGCCGAGCAACCGGTCAGCGGACACCAAGACCAACCGCTCGATATCGCGGCGACCGTCTTCGATACGCTGCAACTCGACGCCACCTGGACGGCCGACGCACAGGGCTACAACTTCCGGCACGATTTGCAAATTGCCGATCATCCGGCGTTCGCATTCGCTGGCCTGACGTACCGCGTGCGATACGAACTCACACCCAACGTCGGCGCGCCGATCGTCGTGCGTTTTCGACTACGCTGCATTTAATTTTTTCGCCGCCACCTCAGCAGGACGGTTTCCATGCCCAGCGATCTCGAACAGATTCAAACCATTCGCCAACAAAGTTTGGCACAACTGGCGAGTTTGCGCGCCACGCCCAAGCCCAGCTACACGATCGACGGTCAGCAAGTCAATTGGGAAAGCTACGTCCGCTCGCTGCAGGCAACCATCGATTGGTGCGATGTCAAACTGAACGACGACCAACCGTTCGAGCAGCACACGGTTGGCTACACCTGACTTTCGTTCCGACGCGCGTTGCCGAAGTCCCAGCACTTCGAACGATCTCACATCCTTTGCATCTGACAGTCCGCCTTTAACGTGTGATTCACATGCTCGACCTGACCAGCGATTTTGTTGAAGTGATCGACGATCCAGAAACCGTCATGCTGTCTCGCGTCGGTACGCCCGGCGAGCAAACGATTACCGGCGCGCTGCGGCGCAAAGCCGAGTCGCAGTCGCTGGTTGGCGGTCAGGCGCGCGTGCTGCAGGGCGACGTCACCTGGCACCTGCCCTGCCAACAATTCACGCAACCACCGCGAGTGGGCGATCAAATTGTCGACGCCGCCAACCAGCACTGGACGATTCTGCAGTTGCAGTTTTCCGCCATCACAGGGCGGTGGCAGTGCCATGCGCGTAACGTGACGATCGCCGCCGGTTTGGACCAACTGGTGGATCTGCACCGCGCAGTGTGGAGCCGCGATCAACACGGTGCGCCGATCTCCAGTTTCCGCTTGCATACCGCCGGTTTGCCCGCGCACGTGCAGTTGCTGGGCGGATCGCTGGCGCTCGTTGGCGACAGGCGGGATTTGCGTCAGCGCTTTCGCATTCTGCTGGCGCAGCCGATCGATGTGGAAGTCGATGATCGCGTGCTCGATGCGCACGGCTGCATTTATTGCGTGACCGCGGTCGCACCGCCGGATCGATTGGCGGCGCCGCTGGTTTTGCAAGCCGAACCGGTCTCGGCCAGCGACTAGGCGTTTGCGGTTCTACGACTCACCCACGTGCAATTCATCCCACGTCTCGTCGCTTTCACACGGTTTTAACGATGTCGCTTGAAGCCGCCATTCACCAACGCTGGGCCAACGATGCCACGCTCATCCTGTTGGCTCCGCCAGTCCGGCTGTTCACGGGCGCTGCGGTCGGCAAGGTTCGCTTGCCGTATGTCGTTGTCACGCCGGCCCACATTCGCGGAACGCTCCGCGGCAGCGACGCCTTGCAACTGCTCGATGCACAATTCGAGTTCCGAATTTGGGCACAGTCGCTGGCTGCCGCGCGACAACTGGCCGAAGCGATTCGCCAACAATTCGACGCCAGCGATTTTGCGCTCGAAGCAGGATCCGTTCGCAACCTTTGTGTGCTCGGCGCGCGCGATACTCTTGACGCCCAAGGCCTTTGGCAATGTGTGTTGCCATGTCAGGCGCTGATCGAGCGATAAACCGCCAACCGCACCGAATGTCACCGCAGTCCGACTTCGCAATCCTACACAACAACTCAAAGCCCACGTCACGCCCATGCCAGCAATCAGCGGAAAGCGCGGAACAGTCACCAGCGGAGGGACGTCCATCGCGCAAGTCACGGACTGGCAGTTGCGGACGCGTGCCGCAGGCGTCAGCTACGCCAGTTCGGAAACCGGCGGATTTCGCAAGAAGCTGTCCGGCGTCAAGCAGGCCAGCGGCGCGCTGCGATTTGTCGTCTCGACCGCCGCGCCGCAAACCCAGTTGGCCGCAGGCGACGCGGTGACGCTGCACTTACATCTCGACGCCAGCCGCTATATCAGTCTGCCAGCGCGCATCGACGGCCTGCGACTGCAAGTGAATATCGATACCGGCCAGATCATCGGCGGTCAATTCGATTTCAGCAGCGACGGCGCTTGGACGCTGGTCGGCCTGGCCGGCGAATGATCGAAGTTTGCAGCAGAACATGCGGGCGGCGTGCGGTTTTAAATTTGTGCGTTTCCTCACTTCAGTCAGGGTTGATCGACCATGAGCAGTTCGCAAAGCCAACTCGACGCCGTGATCCAACAATTCATTGAGCGGATTCAGTCGCTCAGCGACGCGCTGGACGCCGTGAGCATTCGAATCACCGCGCTGGCCAGCTCGACCGGCAGCAGCGACGCGTCGGAGCGCGCCGAGGGTGTTGGTGGTGCGTCGCCATTGCCGACTGATCCCGTGGCCGAAGAGATTTTGGCCGGCTTGACGCAAATTGTCAGCGACGGCGTGCGGATCGCCAATCTCGACCAACTGCAAACGCCGGCGCGGTTTGGCTAGCCTGCGGATTGCACCGCGAAGACAGCCACGTGTTTGAATCATCGCAGCATTTCCACGTCGAGAGGACCGCCATGCCGACCGTTGAAGAATTAGAAAACTCGCCGCTGCTGGAAATCGTCGGCGGCGAAATTTCTGGCCAGCGTACGTTCAAAGTGGCTTGGGCCGACCGGCTCGAGGCCGTGCGCGCGTTGTGGGGCTCGCTGCAAGTCATCGAAGGTGTGCCGACCTACACGCCACCGGCGCATTATCCGGATTTTCCAAACGTGTTGGTCAACGAACTGCGAATCGAACCGCTGGATCGGAATTCGCCGCTTGGGCTGACGCCACTGGTGGATTTTTCCAGCGGAACCAACGAATTCGAGTTCGCCCGCATCACCGCGCGTTACAAAAACTTCGAAATGGGCACGGACGGCGGTCGCAAACCGACAGTTCCAAACGGCACGATTCTGAGCTATTCGTCCGATCTGGCCAGCGAGTATCTGCCCGTGCCCGGCCGCACGTGGCGCTGGAACATGACGGGCAATCCGCAAGTGTCCGACGATCTCAGCCCTGGCGTGCTGATCCCTTGCGAAGACATTCATTTCGCCTGGCGCCGCGTGCCGCTGCCGCCCTGGGATGCGATCCGCGATTTGCGCGGTCAAGTCAATGCCGACACATTTCTGGGGCACGCGGCCGGCACGATGTTGTTTCTCGGTGCGCGGGTGCAACACGATTTTCAGGTCACCGATACGGGTTTGTGGCGGATCGATTACCATTTCAAGGTCAAAGAATTGCGTTCGACGGCCGACTCGACGTTGCGGCTGGGCTGGAATCACTACTATCGCCCCCAGGCCGACGCCGGCGAGCATTGGCTGAGCATTCAAGACGCCGAAGGCAATTTTCCGTACCCCGCTGGTGATTTTGCATCGCTATTTGTTTTTGGTAGTTAATCGGCGCGAAGGTGCGACTGGGCGCGAACGGAGATGCGGCGAACTAAGCAAATGCCAAATCGTAAGACTACGTTAACTTGACGTCGTTTCCAAACCCGACTTTTTCACCAATTCACTTCACTCCTTCAAAAGGGCTCTCGTATGCCGCGATTGCTTTCGCCTGTTGCACCCGGTCAGACGATCACTGCGGACTGGGCGAACGAGTTACTCGCCGAGGTGCGGCGACTGCAGCGCTTGGCGGCCGGCCCCGGCATTCATCTGTTGCAGAACGAAGCCGGTTGCCAGATCGCGCTGGCCGATCCGCAGCGGTTGTGGCTTTTTCAGAATTACGAATTCAATTCCGGTGGGCAAACGGACGATGGCATTCGCTTTTGGCAAGCGGTGCGTCTGCGTCCCAATGCATCTGGCAGTTACGAGCGCGAGGTCGAGCAAACGTTTACGCTCTACGATCCGCTCGGCGTGTCTACGCAGTTCGCCAGCGACGGCGCCGCGCCGCAGGACGCTCGGCACTGGGCGACGTTCAATGCCTACAGCGGCCGCTGGGAAATCGTCGGCGCACGTACCGCTCAACGATATGCCGTGCTCACGTCCAACTGGCGGTACGCCGATCCTTCCGGATTTTCGCGCTGGAGCCTGCTGGCGAATCCCTGCCTGGATGCCGTTGGCACGGGCGTCGATGCCACGCAATCGCTGCAAATCGATCTGCCGCAAGTCGGCTTCGGCCATCCGAACTTGGTGGCTGGCGAGATCGTCAATTATCAAGAAGCCAGCGATGGCACGTTGTATTGCACGTCGGCCTACATCGACGATCCGATCACCACGCTCAAGCCGTTTACCAACATCGGTGCCCGCATTCACGGTTGGGCGCTGGCCAACGGCAGCGACAACAGCGCGGAAAATGGCGGCACCGGCATCGACCTGACCGACAAGTTCATCCGCGGCAGCGGCTTTGGTTCCAGCGGCGGTAGCGACACGCACACGCACGACGATCACGGGCCCGCCGACACAACGGACGAATCGGCGCACACGCATGCCATCACCAGCGCCACCAATGCGATTGGCGGCGGCGGCGCGTCGACAGTCGTGACCTCCGTCACCACGCCAACCGGGCCCGGTTCCGCGCATCATCACCAGACGCCAACGCTCGCGCACTCCGGCGCGGACAATGTTCCCGCCTGGACCGGCGTAACCTGGTGGGAGCGGATCAACAACGGCGCGATGGCGAGTTGATGGCGCGGCTCAAAAAACTGTTCGCACGATTGCAGTCCCCATCGCGAGCAGTGGGCCTACGCGTTGCACAACAATTGGAGAACGGACGATCTGTTTTGGTCAAGATTCGCGTCGATTGATTGGCTGAATCACGGCAGGTTACGGATTTCAAGCTGCCCAAGGCGAATCGACGAAATATCTTGCCACTGCTAGCAGCGGGCGTGCAATCTCAACCGAATATCCCGAAATGGTCAAATTGCAGGCGTTTGCCGGCCGAAGAAAGATGCAGGCCAATTTGATTTTGCCGTTTAACCGCCCTACGATAGAGTTGACTTGCTTCCACGCCGTGGACCTATTGCCGTCGCTGCTAGCGAAGGAAAACAAGGCCTCGCCAGGGCAAACAATCATCAACCGGCGGCGGGCAGGCCGGAAAAGTCAGCCGCAAGTCATACAGACGCGGCAGCGCTGCCAACCAAAAGCGACCCACCAAAAGCGACCGACGCCAGCAGGTTGCCGAGCCAAAGTCGGGCGAGTTTGAGACAATAATTTCATGATGCGAATCGCGGATATCGTCAACCGAGTGTTGTGTTCTTGTCGTTGTCCGGCTTAGCCGGACCAACTCTGACTGCTGCACGTTCACTGACCTTCCGCTGCTCACTTCGCCACCCGCTTTGTACCGGCGAACTCCTTCGCCGCGACTGGGAGTCTTCCAAAAAATGGCCAGCGACTATCGCCTCAAAGAACAACTGCCCGAACTGACCAATCAGATCGTGCAGACGTACAGCGAGCCCGGCTCGATCAATCACCTGGGGCACTGCCCACTGCCCAACTATGAAGTGGTGATTAGCGCCATCGAAGATCTCAAAGAGATTCTTTATCCAGGCTATCGCCGCCGCGAAGGCCTGCACATGGGCAACGTGACTTATCATGTGGGCGACTTGATCGATGGCTTGCACGACAAACTCACCGTGCAGATCGGCCGCGCGCTGCGACACGACGCCGGCGCCAGCCAACTCTGCAGCGAAGAGAACGATTTCGAAGCCCTAGGGCAGGCCAAAGCGCTGTTGTTTTTGGAGCACATCCCGGAGATTCGCCGCAAGCTCTCGCTGGACGTGCAAGCCGCCTACGATGGCGACCCGGCCGTCCGCACCGTGGACGAAGTGATCTTCTGCTATCCCGGCCTGGAAGCCATCACCGTCTACCGGTTGGCCAACGTGCTGCACCAACTCGACGTGCCGTTCATTCCGCGGATGATGACCGAGTGGGCGCACTCGCGGACCGGCATCGATATCCATCCCGGCGCGGCGATCGGCGATCATTTTTTCATCGATCACGGAACCGGCGTCGTGATTGGCGAAACCTGCGAGATTGGTAGCCGCGTCAAGCTCTACCAAGGCGTTACGCTCGGCGCGCTCAGTTTTGCCATGGATTCCGACGGCAACCTGGTCCGCGGCCTCAAGCGCCATCCCACGCTCGAAGACCGCGTCATCATTTACGCCAACGCCACGGTGCTCGGCGGCAACACCGTGATCGGGCACGACTCGATCATCGGCTCCAGCGTCTGGCTCACCCGTAGTATCGACCCGCACACCACCGTGGTTTTAGAAAAGCCCAAGCTACGAATCCGCGCCGAGAACATTCAGGACATGCACGAAGAACTGAATTACCAGATTTAGCTGCTGTAAATCCGGTGGAGCGAACTTAGCGACCAAAACCAACTCAGCGAGTGCAACCGAACATCCGCTCAGACAATGATGGTCGTCAGCGCCTGAAAGCCCGGGTCGTTGCGGATCGGATCGAAATCGCTTTCGCCATCGATCATGTGGCGATATGCGGGATCCATCGAGAGCGCTTGCGAGAGAAACTCCAGCGCGCGCTCTTTGTTCAGCGCCAAGCTCCAGTAGCAGGCCAGGTTGTAATGCAAGATCGACACGGTTGGATCGATTTCCAGCCCGGCTTGCAGCGCGGCAATTGCGGCGTCCAAACGGCCAGTGCGTTTGTAACACCAGCCGAGCGAAAGATACGTGGCGATATCTTCTGGCTCGGCCTCTGCGGCGTCCGTCAGCGGTCCGATGGCGTCGGTGTAACGTTCCATCGTCCGCAGCGCCTGGCCGCGAAGTTGCAGGATTCTGATCTGCTGATTGGCGGAGGTCGGCAGGCGATCCAAGGCGTCGAGCGTGCGCTGCGCCAAACGGTCGCGCAGCGGAGCGGACAACTCCAGACCGTCGCCCCATGCATAGATCAGCTCGAGGTATCCCTCGGCTTCATGCATGATGCGTTTTCGGCGGATTCGATCGGCGACCGACATAGCCTTCATCCCGGTTCAAGGAGCACAGAGCAGCGAGTCCCATTCGCCACATTGAATTTTACTCGGCGAATGGCCAAAGCCAAATCCAAAACGGACGAATATCGGTAAACCGTTGACCAAAAAGGCAGCATCGCGACGAAATTTCGCGTTGCCACGCGTGCGCAAAGCTTAACGCCTCGGTCGGCCTGGTGGCCAGATCAAATTCAGATTTTCCGCCGTTCCGGCACGCGACAATTAGTTGCAGTTTTCTCGCGGATTTTTCTCACACGGTCGAGAGTGCCGCGTCGTGCCAGGCGACCAACGACTTCGCGGGAGTCGGCAGCTTTAATACCGGCGCAAACTGCACGAATTCCTGGTCGATTTCCGCCAGCAGTTGGCTGAGCGGTACGCCTCCGACCGGGCAAATTCGGCCGTAGCCATCTTCGAGTTGCGAGCATTCCGTCCAGGTCTCGTCACTATCGGTGGGTAGCAGCGACGACAGACAAACCGCAATCGCCGCGGGATCGCGCGGCGACTGAGCCAGTAGCGCATCGAGTTCGGTGTGGCGTTCGACCAGCGAGGCAAACACTTCTGGCATGTTCCACGAGCGGGCAATTTGGCCAGCAGCTTGGGCGTGAGTCCAACCAAAACGTTCCATTTCTAACTGCGATAACCGCGACTTGCCATTTTTGCGGCCGTCCAGCAGGCTCGCGTAATCTTCCGGCAACGCTTTGGCCAGCAGTGGCACGGCCATGTCTTGTAGCAACGCGGCGGCAAACACTTCTTCGCCGTCTTTCATGCCTAACAGCTTGGCGATCGCGCGAGCAAACAGCGCCCGACGCAATGAATCTTGCCAGAGTTTTTTCAGATCGAATGGGCCGCACTTGGGATTCGGCATCAGGCTGAAGACCGCGCTCCATAGCGCGAAGTTCTTAACCGTGCGAATGCCCACCAACGTAATCGCCAGCTTGACACTGGAAATTTCGCGGGCAAAGCCAAAGTACGACGAGTTTACAAACTTCATCACTTGGCCGGTCAAGCCGGGGTCGGACTCGATCGGTGCGGCAAACTGCGTGGCCGTGGCGTCCGGATTTTGCGAAATCTCCAGCAGGCGAATGGCGCTTTGCGGCAGCGCCGGTAATTGCGCGCCTTGCAGCAGAGTCTTCAAGTTCGTGCGATCGTTCGAAATTCCCATCGCCGTAATTCCTGTCGTGCGTGGACCGTAATGATAAGCGGCGGCGTTAAACGTCCGTCGGAATATTATCAAGCTGTCGGCGCGGCGACATGCCGTGCGAGAACTCTATGAAATCTAGTTCCGGAATGCACCGCGCGACGCTCTGCGGCGCAAGCCCGCTCGCGAATTTCAAAGCCAACATCGTGCGTCGCCGCAATGCAGCCCGGCAACGTGTTTCACAATCGCAACCGGCGAAGTTCCCACTCGTGGCATTTCCGCAACATCCGGCCGAATTGCCGCGAAACTCCTCCGGCACGCAAACGGCGGCTTCGCAATGCTTTAGCGCTGCTTGAGCACGCGGCCATTACAACTGGCGCGCGCGTTGCCAATTGTTGTCCGCAGAAGATTCCACTGCGCCTGCGCAAAATCCCTCGACGAGAACTGCCTAATGATGGTGGTAATGCGAATAACGATTGTCCTGCTGCTGGTGGGCTGGTGCCTGACGCGGACTGATGGCCCACGACTCGCCTGGTCACGGCAGCCGCAGGTCGCATCGGCGTGGAGACATACCAGCGGCGGCTGGGAGCATCGCGGCCGCTGGGCAACCACGTCAATTTCGCAGTCGCGGTTGAATCCGCTGCTGGTCGCGCTGGACGAAATTCTCATTTGCGTGGCGGCGCTGGCCATCTGGAGTCCGCTGTGCAACACGCGTTTGCGAACGAATACCAACGACACAGGGCGTGCGCTGGATAACCGGCGCACGCCCTGAGCGTTTGTGACGTGAATACGTTGGGGTGGTCCCGCGGACGCCGCAACGCTATTGTTCGATTTTGATCTTCGGCTTGTTGGCGGCCGTGTCGATCAGTTCGATCGTGAACACCAGCGCCGAGTTGGGGCCGATGTCGCCACCAGCGCCACCTTCGCCGTAGGCCAACTGCGAAGGAATGTACAGTTCCCACTTGGAGCCGACCTTCATCAATTGGAGTGCTTCTGTCCAGCCTGGGATTACGCCATCGACCGGAAATTTGGCTGGCTCGCCGCGCTTGTAAGAGCTGTCGAAGACCTTGCCGTCGATCAGATGCCCTTCGTAGTGCGCCGTGACGGTATCTGTGAGCTTCGGCTTGGCACCGGTGCCGTCTTTGATGACTTTGTACTGCAAGCCGCTATCAGTGACTTTGACGCCCTCTTTCTTTTTGTTTTCGGCCAGCCAAGTGTCGCCCTCTTTCTTGGCGTCGCTGGCGGCAGCCTCTTCTTTGGCCTTCATCTGCTTCTGAAAGGCCACCATGACCGCTTGACTCTCTTCTTCCGTGAGCTGCGAATCTTTGCCGCCCAGCGCATCGACAAAGCCGCGCATAAACGACTTGGAATCCACTTCGAGTTTGTCACGCTTCATGCTCGCGCCAACTTGGCTGCCAAACAGATAGCTGACTTTTTCGGCCTGACTGGCGAGCGGCGGGCCCTCTCCCTTGTTGGCCTTGGCCGGAATTTCTTCTTTGGCAGGCGCTTTCGAATCGGCAGCAAACGCGTAATTAGCGCCGAGCAGAGCCGACAGCGCGAGTAGGGCGAAAACCTTCATCGGAAACAAACCTTTCGAGTTTGGGGAAATGACTTTTGGCAGAACTCCGATTCTATCGGGCAAGTCCACCAGCAGGGAAGTCAAAAATGCTTTCGGCCGACGCACAACGATTCTTTCTCCACCGCGCAGCCGGCTAGCCCGAGCTAACTAAAACCCGGCAAAACATGGGCCATTTGGCCAGCTAAGTTCGCATATCCAACAGAATTGGGGCTAAAAAATTCCGAACGCAGAACACCGGCGGCCGGTTCTGCGCGAATAAGCTGGGGATATTTCCGCCTACGATTAGCGATGACCAGCGAGGCCGCCTGCCACCACTATTAGCAAAGCGAAGCCCATGAACACAACGGAGATGATGCCAAGAACCATGCCGGCGCGCGTCAGGCCTTCGCCCGAGCGATCCATGCGGCCGGCGCGCATTTGCTTCAGATCTTCGGCTGCCATCACCCAGGCGGCGATTCCACAAGCGCCGCACAAAACCAGCCCGAGAATGCCCAACGTTAGAATCGTACCACCACGATGCGGCGTCTTGCGGCGATTCGAATGGGGCAGATAGCCCGTAGTCCAGCACCAGTGCGCGTCGGCGACGAGTACGGATTGTCGTCTTCCAAAAACGACATCGAATCCGTGCCAGGCGAAGATCCAAACGGACTGCCAGGATTCGACGACGGTCGAGCAATTGCCAGCACGGGATATACTTCGGCCGCCGGACGCCAGGCGGAGTCGCCCACACGAAACAACTGATAGCCTGCCTGCAAACGGCCTTCGGCCAGCCACGAATCCAATTCCTCGCGACTGACCGGCCCGTAGCGCTGGTTGTCGGTGGTGTTGACGTGCCACATCTCCCCGGGCGACGACGGCGCGGGCGAACCTAGCGGCGAACTGCCGGCCTGCCCCAGCGGAAAGACGTGGGCGCACGTTGGGCATTTAATCCGCTGGCCAGCGGCCGTTTCCGGCACGCTTAGTCGCGTCGAGCAGGCCGGACACGCTACTTGAATTGCCATAAAACGATCTGCGACACCGCAACCAAAATGAGCTTCGCCCGCGAATCAAGTTCAGGCCATGAACCCGCCGCCAGCAGGGTAAGATCGCATGGTAAACGGAGAGGTATCGCAAGTCAAATCGCTGTACCGCTCGACGAACAGTTCCGTTGGCTGTGGCGGTTGATTTTCGTTTCGACTACTTCGCCCGCGGATGCGCCCGCTCGTAGGCCGCACGCAAGCCGGCGGTGCTGACGTGCGTGTAGATTTGCGTGGTCACCAGGCTCTTGTGGCCCAGTAATTCTTGCACGCTACGGATATCCGCGCCGCGATCAAGCAGATGCGTGGCAAAACTATGCCGCAGCGTGTGCGGCGTGGTGCGGCCGTCCAGCCCACTCACGCGGATATGCTTTTCCAACAGCCGGCCAACGCTACGTGTGGTCAGTCGCGTGCCTAAGCGGCTGGTGAAGATCGGCCGGTGCGGATTGTCTTTGTCGCGCGGAGCCAACTTGCGTGCGCGGAACCAAACCTCGATGGCTTTGGTGGCGTATGAGCCAAGCGGCGACAGACGTTCGCGCTTGCCTTTGCCGCGGACTCGGAGAATGTCCGCCTCGCGGTCCCAATCCGAATCGTTCAGCGAAACCAATTCGCTCACGCGCAAGCCAGCCGAGTACAGCGTTTCCAGAATCGCGCGATCGCGCAAACCGTCTGGCTTGCTGGTCGGCGGCGTTTCCAGCAAGCGGCCAATGTCGTCCGAACTCAAAAAGTGCGGCAGCGACCGGCTCTTGCGAGGGTTGCGCAGCGGCTTGGCCGGATTGGCGGTGCTCCATCCCTCACGCTGGCCAAACCGAAAAAAACTGCGCATCGACGCTAACCGCCGGGCAACCGTGGTTTTGGCATATCCGGCCTCGTGCAAGCCGGCGACGTAGCCGCGCAAATCCAGCGTGCTCAGCGTTTGCGGCGCGGGGCAGACGCCATGCGCCTCGGTCAGATAGTTGCTTAGCGCGGCGAGATCTTCGCGATAGCTTTTGATCGTCAGCTCTGACGAATTCCGCTCGACGCGCAGATACTGCAAGAAGCGGTCGATGGCGGTTTGCATGCGAGAAATGATTGAGAATTCGTCATTAGAAACTGAAAATTGAAAATCGGGCGCTAATCGCGCCGCATTTCATTTTTCAATTTTCATTGACTCGTTACTAATTCGCAATTCCCCGCTTCGCTCGCGAGCGCCAATCCTGCGAATTCGCGCAACATCAGCAGGCGAGGCCGCAAATGATTGAGCGTGAGTAATGAGTAATTGAAAACTGAAAATTGCGGCGATGATCGTGCCGCAAATCAAAGATCGCCAAGATCGTTTTCAATTTCCGATTCCAATTCTTGAATCATCGGCAGGTCGAAGCGGCGCGGCGTGCTGCTGGCGGCGGCGGCTTTTTGATTCTCCTGCCGAATCTTTTGGCTGAGCACCGCGGCGTCGTACCAGGTGAAGCTCAGTTCCGGGTTCGAAGCATAGCGACCCAAAACCCGCAGCGTTTCCGCGCGGCTGGCATCGTCGTACAGAAATACATAGCGCTCGTTGCCTTTGACCAAGGCCAATACATTGATGTCTTGAGACTGCGACACGCCAGATTCCCCCCAGGAAACTCGTGGATGCCAGCGGATCGAGCGGCGAACTTGCCAGGCGCGACGTAGCGGCAACTAAGATTGTCTATCGGTCGGTTGGCCAGCGCCACACTACTCGCGATTCTCCAGCGCCGCCGCGGGCTGTGAGCATTTCTGCGATGTGTTTGTAACAGCAGAAACGAATAAAGTCGTCGCTGCGTTGAAGATACGATTGCCAGCCTCCGAAGCGCGCATCGTCACGGAACGAAACATAGTTTTTCAACGCCAAAGTGAAGTCGACGTCATGACCGTTATAAACGCGAGTGTGACTCATGATTGGGTCGTTATTCACCACCAGCTCCGGACGCTGGCAACGCGGAACCGGCGGCACGAACGCGCGCGAGTCGGGCCAGTCGGGCGGTAAACTCGCGGGCTCGCCCGGCAGTCGCTCGCTAGCCGCAGACACGTTCAGGTCCGCTTGCGCCGCCGGGGCAACCTGTGCCACGCTCGGCTGCGGCGGCTTGGCAACCGCAGGCGCTGCGCGGCCTCCATCCGTAACGCTGGCCAGCCGCGTGGCCGGCTTACGCTTGCCTTGCTCGCTGGGCAGGATGCCTTCTGGCTCGACGCCGTTTGCTGGCCGTCGCGCTGGCGGCGGAATGTATTCCAATGGAGCGTCGGGCGACTGCGTTTTCAGTTGCGCGCGGGCCAGCGCCATTTCGGCTTCGAACCGCAACGCGTCGGGGATGTATTCTTCTTGTGTGGTGCCCCACGGCAGCCCGTAGCCAGCGGGGATCGGATGGTAGCCCGGATTGGCCGCGTACCACTCGACTTTGAGACCGCAGCGCGGTGGATAATATGGCGAGAAATCGGTCACCGTGCCAACCACCACGGCGTCGACTTCCAACAACTGAGCCAGCCGTCGACAATCGGCCGCCTTGCCCATGTTCAGACCGTACTCGCGGATTTTAGTTTCTGAAACACCGACCGGCACAACTTCAAAGCCGGGCACCAACTGCAGTTCGTTATAGTAGGCTTCGCCAAATTGGCGCGTATCGACACTGCGCTCGGCGCTCTGATTAAAGAACGGCGTGACCGCCACCTTTTGCAACTGCGGAAACGGATTATGAAATTGCGGTTGATACGCCCGCTCCGGAAACAGCGCGCAACCGCTGGCCGAACCGAGTAAACCGACAATGATTAAAATCCGTTGCATCAACGCCGCATTTCGCCAGTGAACAATGCTCTCGCCCCGCGCAAACTCTGCACGAGCCGCTGCGTCTGGCTTATCGGCAAACTTTGCCTATCCGCTGCAATCGTTTCGCCGAATGTTCCGACAACGATAGGCCGCCGCTAGCAAAATTCGGTGCAAAGAGGCATTGCGCGCAGGCGCTACGCAAGCAGGCATCCAGGCGTGTACGCCTGACATAGCGCTGCCGACGCGTGATGAAGCCAAGGCGAACTCGGCGAATTGCTAGCAGCACCGTTGCGGTAGAAATCCGCGGAATCGCTGGCGCAGGAAGTGAAACGGGGGGCCAGTGCGGTTTACTTGGAGTTGGGCGCAGGCGTTTTACCGCCGGCGGAGGTGAGTTTGAATTCTAGCGGGGCCATGCCGGATGTGACTTCGGCCGTCAGACCGGACGTGGCAGGATCCGCATAGCGCTTGGGTGTAATCCATTCTTCGTGGACGTCGGTGGTCGGTCCGCCAGATTCCAAACCTGCTGAATTGGGAGTCACGCCAGTCACGCGCATCTTGATGATCGTCACGTGATGCGTGCCGGGCAGTGCGCCATCGGTTTTATCGAAACAGCGGAGCACGAACTGGCCATTCTCGTCAGTTACGCCTTCCGATGGCCTGCCTTTCGCGTCCGGTGCAAAATGCACGCCTGCTTGGGCAACTGGCTTGCCATCCATGGTTACGATGCCTTTCACCGGTAGCGTACTGGGGCGCGAGGGGCCGCAGCCGACCAAACCAACGGCCAAAAAACAGCAACCCAGCACGAGCCACGTCCGGTTCACATTCAATTTCAATTTCAAATCCTTGATGGTTTTCGCTGCGAGTTGGCCAGCGCTTTGGAGGCGGCGAAATTCCCAACGCCGGATCGGCTGGGCGAAACGTTCCATTAATCGGGCAAGGAGGCCGGATGTCCGTCGGCCCTGGCGCCAAGATATTGGTACGTTTGATGATCGATCGAGTCTGTGACGAACCGCACGTTGGCATGTCCAAACAGAATCATTGCTCCGCCGGGATGCCGCGACTTGAAGCCCAACTCCAAATTCCAATTGCAGGGTCTGTTGCAGGGGGAAGCGGCGTTATCGTCGCAAGTATCAGCATTAATGGGAAACAGCGTGGTGGCAAAGCCTTGGCTGTCGTTACTCCAAGCCCAGCCAGCTTGCACGTGATGCGAACACGCGCGTCGCACTTCACCAAAGAAAATGGTGCTGGTCACGCCATCCCGCATGTCTTCTTCGCGGACGATCTTCCAGCCGCCCAACCGCGTGAACGGGCCAGAAAAATCCGTGGTGCTGTCGTACGGCGACAGCGCATATTGATTCCAATTGTTGGGGCATGAACAACTGCTGTTGTCGATTTTCTTTGCCGGTCCAATCGACGCCGAGTAATTCGAGATCGAACGGCCGTTCAATAAACCCGAGTTATCGTCCGAAGGGCAAACGAACGTCGGCACAATATAAGAGCCCAGCAGTTTGCCTTCTTTGTTTTTTTGATCGTCCGTATCTTTGGTGAAGTCGAACAGGCCGTAGAGCGCCTCTTGATCCAACAGCGGCAACAGTTGCATCATCACGGTGCCGCGCAATACGTTGGTCTTGCCTTTGTATTTGGCGAGCGACCAATACGCGCCTGCCGGATAGGAGCCGTTATGCTCGCTATAAGCTTCCACAGCCTGGCCGATCGAACGGATATTGTTGGCGCATTGCGTGCGCCGCGCAGACTCGCGCGCGCCTTGCACGGCGGGCAGCAGCAGCGCCACCAGCATGCCAATAATGGCGATGACCACCAGCAGTTCCACGAGCGTAAATCCACGATTGTCTGATCGACTTCGCATCGGCCGCACTCTCCCATGTTGGCCAGTGGCGGTTGGAAGACCGTCGTGGCAATTTTTGCAATTTTTCTTATTATCCGCCACTAATCGCCGGATGGAAGTGGATTTCGCTGTTCTTTTTGAGAATTGCCCGTAATCCCGCGGTGTTGATGGCGCCGTCGATCGAAACCGCCAGGCCCGGCGCCAAGCTGTCGCCCACCCGCAAGCGATGGATTAACTCCGGCCAGCGCGACTCTAGCTCGGCAATGGCCGCCCGCAGCGTGCTCGCCGCGCTCGGCACTTGGGCCACTCCACCGGTCGCATCCTGTAGCGCCGTGGGGATAAAGATTTGCGGCATCGGATGTGTCCTTGGAGTACAAGCGTTGCTTTGCGTCCAGCGCAGTTCGCGATTGGCCGGGATATCGACAAATCGCCACGGCAGACGCGATCACCGCCGCGTAATGGCCAGCACTTGCTGCAACACGCAGGCGTTGGTGGCGATGCCTTCGCCCGCATGAATGGTCGGATTGCCCTGCCAATCGGTGAAGGTGCCGCCGGCGGCTTGCATGATTGGCTGCAAGGCGGCGGCGTCCCAAACGCTCATTTGCGGATCGACCATGACTTCTGCCCGGCCGGTTGCCACCAGCAGATATCCGTAACAATCACCCCAGGTGCGCGAGCAGCGGGCGGCTGCCTGCAACTGATCGTAGGCCGCGCGGCGCTGCAATTTGTCGAACGTGCGAACTTCGCTGGTCACAAACAAACTTTCCGACAACTCTGTTTTTTGCGAGACGCGAGCCACAGTAGGCGCGGCACTGCCTTTGGAATACCACGCGGGTTGGCCGGCCACCGCCCAAACCATTTCGTCCAAGGCCGGCACAAAAATCACGCCCACCACGCTCTGCTGCTGGAACTCCACGCCCACCAGCGTGCCATAAAGCGGCACGCCACTGATGAACGACTTGGTGCCGTCGATTGGGTCTAAAATCCAGCGATATCCGGACGTGCCGGGTTGCTCGCCAAATTCTTCGCCCAGGACGCCATCGCTGGGAAAGGCTGCGGCAATTTCGCGGCGCAGCAGTTGTTCCGCCTCGCGATCCGCCACGGTTACCGGCGAAGCGTCGGCCTTGTTGTCGACAGCCAGATCGGCCGATTGAAAATATTTAAGCGTATGCTGGCCCGCGCGCCGCGCTGCGGCGGTGGCAAGCTCCAGGCGAGAATTCCAATCGGCGGACACGTTGTACCTTGAGGTTCGAGACGCTAGTCGAAAAAAAAATCGCAGCGACTTGCGGAACGGGCGCATCGCGAGTTTGCGTTTGCGCGGCTGATTTTTCGCGCTTCGCTAGGCGGCCTTGGCGGACGGCATTGCGGCCGGCGATGGTTTTTTATCGTCCTTGCCGCGGAAGGCGTGCCACAGCAACATGATGGCGCCGCACACCAACAGCGAGTCGGCAATATTGAACACCGGCCAGTCGAGAATGTAATTCTTGGGCCAGTTGAGTTCAACTTTAAAGTGCAGCCAATCGCGCACGGCATACACCGGCTGACCTTCGCGGCCTTGCTGCTCCGCGCCCCAGACCAAGCCGGGCAGTCCGATGCGATCGTAGAGATTGCCAAAAATTCCGGCCGTAATGCAGCCCAGTGCCACTGTAATCCACAGATCGCGGGCCGCGCCAGCCCAAAACAGCCAATACACCACCGCCACCGCGGCAAACACAGACAGCCCCGCAAACCAGAACACTTTGCCTTGACCCACGCCAAACAGGGCGCCTTCGTTCAGACTGGTGGTCAGGCTAAATAGATCGCGGACAACCCAAATCCGCTGCTCTTCGAACGGCCGCGAAAATGGCATGCCCAGCTTGGCGAAAATCCAGCTCTTGGTGGCCAGATCGGTGACGCAACCCAGCAACGCCAATGCGAAGTAAACGATGGCGCGACTAGCCGGAATGGGGCCGGTGGCGGTCAGCTTCGAATCCGCAGCGACCGGCGTGGTCGGCTCTTCAACGCGAGTGGTTTCCAATGCGATCTGCCCTCCTGGCGATAAGGCCGCGCGCTGCGAACGCCGGTGTCCGAGCCAGGAAAACGCGGCCCGGCGTTAAGCCCAGGCTCCGTTCAACAGTAAACGATCGCGGCAAATTTGGCAATTGCAGCGGGACGCAGCACAGCAAAACGCGCTGCCGGCCGGCCTGCCCAGCAAACAAGCCTGACGGGCGGCGACAGCACGACAAAACGTTACAGCAGACGGCCGATTACCACTTCTTTTCGGCCTGCTCGGCGCATTTGACGCAAAACGGCGTGTAGGGGATGGCTGAGAGTCGCGTTTTGGGGATTTTTCCGCCGCACTCTTCGCAATCGCCGTACTGGTTATCTTCGATGCGTTCCAACGCGGCTTCGATGGATTCCAGCGTGCCTTCTTCGTCTTCCATGCGACTGAGCGTAAATTCTTGCTCGTAATTGTCGCTGCCGATATCCGCCATGTGGATTGGCATGCTCGACAGATCACCGTTGGCTTCGGAGCGGGTCTTCCGCAATGCGGCGTCGGCCATTTGGGTGACGTCACGCCGGAGGCGAGAACGCAAGCCCAGCAGCATTTCTTTATAGACCTTAGACTCGGCTTTCTTCATTGCCATGCCAGTCGTTCTCCGTTGCAATCGGCCGTTTTGTCGCATCAGGATGACAGACTTTTGATTGTAAAACGGCCAGCAACCAGTGTCAAACGCCGCCACACAATATTATTACGTCCGCTTGCTCGGATCGAGTTCGGCAAAGTTTTTGAGCAGCCGCAGGCCGTCCGCCTGGCTCTTTTCGGGGTGAAATTGAGTGGCAAACAGGTTGTCGCGCCAGATCATCGAGCAAAACGATCCACCGTAATCCGTTTCGGTGGCGATCACCGCGGCATCCCGGGGCACGACATAATACGAGTGCACGAAATAGAAGTACGGGGCGTCGTCCAAGCCGGCCAAAATCGGCGGCCGGTTCCGAATCGCAGCCCGATTCCAGCCCATATGCGGCACCTTGTAGTCGTGCGGCAATTCGAATCGCACCACCTCGCCCGGCAAAATACCAAGCCCTGCGTGCCGGCCGCCTTCGTAGCCCACATCGAATAAGAGCTGCAGACCTAAACAGATGCCCAGAAACGGTTTACCGGCGTCGATTGCGTCGCGAATTGGCTGCACGAGATCACGTGCTCTTAAGGCGGCGATGGCATCTTCGAAGGCACCCACCCCTGGCAATACGACTCGATCGGCAGCCGCCAGCACGGCCGGATCGGCGGTGATTTGCGCCTGATGCCCAACCTTTTCGAATGCTTTTTGCACGCTGCGAAGATTGCCCATTTCGTAATCGATGATTGCAATCACGGCCAAAATCTCACTCGAAGGGCTCGAACGTGGCGGAAGGGTTCAAACATGAGACGGCGCTGCCGCGCTGGCGGTTCGCGTCCTGAATCGAACCGATTCTAGCGAATTCCGGCCGTGTCGAGCAGTGGCGAGTGATTTTCCAACCGCAAATCCCGGCCGATGAGTGGCTCGAACTGTGCCCGCCCAACGCGGCGGCGATCACTCGATGCCAGCAGCCGACTTCAATTCGGCCGAGAGTGTCTGCCCATGCTGCTGGGCCTTGAGCAGATACTTGCGGGCCTGCGGCAAATCTTGCTCGGCCAGCGAAATCAGCCCTAAATTGAAATTGCTGCTCGCATTGTTGGGCGAAGCCGCTAGCGCCGACTGGAACGCCAACTTGGCGGCCGCCAACCGGTCTTGAGCCATCAGCAGCGCGCCCAAATTGTTATGCGCGTCAGGCGCATCCGGCGACAGCGCGATGCTCTTGCGAAAACTGTCTTCGGCCAGAGCCAAACGATCAGTCAGATAATAAACATTGCCCAACTGAAAGTACGCCAGCGCGTGCCGCGGATTCAGCGAGACCGCCAACCGCAACCGCACTTCAGCCGCAGGGTATTCGCCCAACTGCAGCCGGGCAAGTCCCAGCGAGTAGTTCGCCGCGACCGAGCGGGAGTTGATCGCCAGGGCTTGCTCGGCCGCTTGGGCGGCAGCCAAAAAATCGCGCCTGGCCAATTGCGCTTGCGAAACCAGCAGGCAACTGGCCTCGCTTTTTTTCTGTTCGAGCCCTGCCATTGCCGCCTGCAGCGCCTCGTCGCCGCGATTGGCTTGAATCAGCCGCTGGACCAAGTATGTCCGCAGCGGCAGTGAATCGGGCGCAAGTGCCAGTGCTTGCCGGTCGTGCTCGATGGCCTCCGGCAGTTCGCCGCGACGCGCGGAATTTTCGGCCCAGGCGGCGAAGATTTCTGAACGCTGCCCGTCGAGCTGGGCAGCCGCGGCGAATTGCCGATCGGCCTCGCCATACCGCTGCTGTTCGCGGAGCGCGAGCGCGTAGTCAAAATGATTTTCCCACATGCCGGGCTGCAGCATAATAGCCTGCTCGAGCGCCGCCGAGGCCACTTCGTACTGGCCCGCTTTGAGCGTGGCACTGCCCAACGCGGCTTGCGCTTCGGGCCAGCGCGGCCGCAATTGGACGGCGCGCTGCGCGGCGGCAACGGCCGCAGTGGTTTCGCCCTGACTCAACGACCAATGACTATCGCGGACCAGCAGTTCTGGTACGTCCGGCGTCCAGCGGCGCAGGGCGGCCACCAACTGCCGTTCGTCGTCAGCGCGGACCGCGTTGCGTCCCGCGTATTCCACAGCGAACAGTCCAATCACCAGCCCAGCCAACACGGCCCATTTAACGCTGTGCAGCCACGGCGAAACAGTCGCGCGCCGGCCGCCGGCGGCATGAATATCGAGATTCAGGCTGGTGTCGCGCTCGCGGACTTTCCAGATGAAGCCGTCGTAATAAAAATGCAACCCCACCGAAGCCACCAGCAGCGTCAGCAAACTGGCTTTGATGGCCGAAGCGTCCAGTGCATGCGTCAGCCAGCGTAGCGAACCAAAGGCGGCAATCGCGGCCATGTAAATCCCCAGCGGCAGCCAGCCGCGGCCGAACATGTAACGCAGGGGTCCGAACTTTTCGCCGGCGCGATCTGCCAGGCGGCGGTTGTAGCTCCAGACAATGGCGTAATACTGCAAGGCGTGAAAGATTTCGAACATCGCCACGCCAATCAAAATGTTAGTGCTCAACAGCCCGCAAATCCAGTACAGGCAGCCGGTGCTCAGCAACAAACTGATCTTGGCCCAGCTTGGTCCGCGACCGCGCAACTGCCAAACAATCCGGGCGCAATACACCAACAGAAACGCGGCGGTCGAAATTCCGAGCGTCCACTGAAAAACCGTCAGCACGGTCGGCGAACCGAGCGGCACACCCACTCGCGCCGCAATTTCCAGCAGCGTGTACACCCGCGACTGACTGAACACAATGCCGCACGCAAACACCGCCAAACAGGCGATGAAATCGAGCCGCGCGCTCCAGCCGTCGGCCGCGCCGCGTTTGAGATCGTAAATTCGCATCAAGCCGTAAGTCTGCATCAGCACATGCCAGGTTGCCCAAAACAAGAGCAGCAACTCCAGCCCATGCAATTGATAGATCGAAAACGCTGCCGCTACGGCCATGAACAGTGGCGGCGCGAGCAAGAACCGGTAGCGAAAGCGCTGAAATAATTCGCGGTCGCCGTACGCCCGAATGAAACCCGGCAGGTGGTGTCCGAGCGAGGCAAACGAAGCCACCACCGCAAAGATCAATTCCGGCGCGACGTAATGGGTTGCGAAATAAATCGCCGGCACAATCGCTAGCGGCGCGGCAATCACCAGTGCCAGATCGGCCAGTGGCGAGATGATCCAGCGCGCGGCAGACGATTGACGGGCCGGCGCGGTGGACAATGTAAACTCCCGAAAAAATCGCGGCGATGAACCGTCATCGCGCGAGCCGCCTGATCGAATCGAACCGTCTACGCCAGCGGTTGCCGCCGCCTGCGTTACGCCCCTTATATTCACTATAGCACGCGCGACTGCGCATGCCAAAAATGGCGGTTCGTGCGAACGTCGGTCCATGTAAGCGAAAGGCGGCAAGACGAAAAACAATTCTCTTCCGCGCGAACCACGGTGGACGCACTAGACATCGGCTTGCTTCTGGACGCGACCTGCACCGGCTCTCGTTCATACCGTCGATGCACCATTGCAGAATGAACGCCGTTCGAAGCGGGTATTGTGCGTGTAACCGATTCTGCCGGTCACTTACCGGTGACGCCAAGAAACTCTAACGTCTCTCTGGTGAGATTCGGTTCGTTTTGATAATGGTACTGAAGCTCTAATACGGTGTTGATTACGTATTTATCCCGCGCGTCGCGAACCGCGTCATAATTAATCAGGTTATTTTCATGAAGCCAAAATGCAACTTCGCACCACGCCCACAGCAAATGTTTTTCGTGCAGTTCGCAAGAAGGAGGCGGAAAGTCGCCAGGGCCACGCTCGCCAGAAATGTATTGATTAACCAGTTGTCGCGTTCGGTTGATACGACGCGCAATATCCGATTGAGTAACTAAGTCACATTCGTCAACCCGAATAACGTCTAAGCCTACGTTTGCAGCCTTGATGTTACGAATTGCGCTAAAGATGGCATCCTTAAAAGATGGAGCTTGGCGAACAAATGTCAAATACATTCGACCGCTACGAATGCTGACTGTTGCATCGTCGCAACCGGCTTCGTAGAGCGCATCCACGATTTCGGTCTTGAGCTTGCTAGCGCCCGAAACGACAAGTGCAAATTCATGTTCGCGATCGCAGGCTTGGTTGTTCATTTCGTGGACTTGTCAAGCTATCGGTGCGGACAAAGATCGACTTCTCGTTGAATTTGCCGAGCGTGGTTGAATGCATTGCGAGGGGTCGAGTACACCGCAACCATGCAACCCTCCCTGGCCTGGCATGGACAGAGAAGATGTCCCCACGCGTGCCCATTGGAAAGGTCTAAACGCCAGCCCAGACAGACTGCGTAGCGAAGCGCTCCTTCGATATGCTTATCGGGATGGCGAGGCCGTGACATCGTAAATTTTACCTTTCAGTTAACACTTGTCAAGCGATGTTTTTGTTACGAAGCATCAGAGCCACTGTAGCACATCTAAAGCAAGTTTCAGACGACGTATTTTTGCGAGGCCCGTCGAGATGGAGGCGGCTGAAATTCTGAATGCTCACATGTTCCGCTCGCTTTTTTGCTTGCTAGCAGCCGTGTTGCTCTTGGTGCAATCGGCCTGCAGCGGGTAGGATACCGACCCGATTTTCTCGACGGAACCAAGCCGATGATTCAACCGCGATTCACTCGTTACGATGCTCGCCAGGTAGCCTCGCTGTTGCTGGCCGTGGCGCTGTGCGCCGTGGGCGTGAAGACCGCCTGCGCGGACGATGCGGCCGACCAGCAGTATGCCGTGGCGGCGGCGCATTACGCGCAAGCCCGCTGGGAACTGGCGATCAGCGAGTTCGAAAAATTCCTGCACGATTATCCCGGTAATGCCCGCGCGTCCAAAGCCACGTTTTACTCAGCCGAGGCGCACGTTCAACTCGGCCGCTACGCTGCGGCCAGCAAGTTGATGCAACAATGTTTGCAGCTTGATCCACATGGCCCGCTCACACAGCGGGCGATGTTCCGAGCGGGCGAAGCCGCCTATCTGGCAGACTTGCCCGACGCGGCTCAATTGCTGGAGCAGTATTGCTCTGCTTATCCCGACGACAAACTCAACGCTTACGCGCTGTGCTATCGTGGCGATCTGGCCGTGGCGGCTGGCAATTGGAAAGCGGCCCAGGAACATTATCGCCAACAATTAGCAAAATTTCCCAGCGGCGGCATGCATGGCGAATCGCAATTCGGACTCGCCCGCGCGCTCAGCGAGCAAGGCAAGTCGGCCGAAGCCACGAGCCTGCTCGGCGAACTGGCAGGCAGCAAGAGTCCGTTGGCCGCCGATGCCGGCGCTTACTTGGCTTCGCTACAATATGGCAGCGGAAATTATCAGGCCGCGCTGGCCGCTTGTCAGGCGTTTTCCGCGCCGGCCCAACACCCGCGCACCACTCAAGTCGAACTGCTTTGGGCGCAGTCGCTGCATCAACTCGGTCAGCATGCTGAGGCGCAACAGCGACTCGAACGGTTGATCGCCACGCTCGAAAAATCGGCCACTGATTCGAAATCGAATTCCTCACAGAACCTGCTGATCGAAGCGCAGCTCTGGCTGGGCCTCTCGTTGAAAGCCCAACAACACTATGCGAAGGCTGCCGCGTTGCTGCAAACCGTCGCCGAGCGTAACGCCGCGCATCCGTTGGCGCCCACCATTCGATTTCATGCTGCCGAAGCGCTGGTACGCGGCGGCGATTATGCCGCAGCCGAAAAACTGCTGCAAACGGATCTGACAACCGGTGCCGCGGCCGCCAAAGACCAAGCCACGCCCTCGCCCGCGGAACGGCAGCAACAGGCCGCACGTCACTACTTGCTGGCGCTGGCGCTGCAGGGTCAAAAACGTCATGCCGAAGCCTTGCTGCAACTCGACGGTCTGAAAGACTATCCGCAGGCAGGCGATTTGCTCACGGCTCGCACGGTTTCGCTGGTGGCGCTGGGGCGTTCGGCCGAAGCCATCGATCCGCTGGCCGATTACATCATGCGCAGTTGGGACGCGGCCAAGACAGATTCCGATCGCGCAGCGCTCACTGCACCGTTGGCTGAACTGTGCGTGCTACAGGCGCGCGGCAAACAATTCGACGCCGCGCACGCCACCTTTGCTCAATTCCAAGAAACTAAACCCAGCGAAGAACTTCGCACACAGACTGTTCAGCGATTGGCCGATAGCGCCTATCAGGCAGGCAACTTCGATTGGTCGCGCGAACTGTTTGCCGCGCTCGGCGGTGGCGGTTCTTCGCCGCCAGTCAAAACGGAAACCGCAACCAGCGTCTCACAGAAAGCGCCGGACGACGCGGCCGTGTTAGCTCGATCGGCCGCCACCAGCGAAACGACCGGCGCGACTCAGAATTTGCCTTCGTCACTGGACGCGCTCACCGGACTCGCCTGGAGTCAGTACCGCGCAAACGATTTTGCGGCAGCGGCCGAGACCTTCGGCAAGCTGGGCGATCAATATCCGGACGATTCGCGCGCCGCCGAGTTCGCCTGGCTGCGCGGTCAAGCGCTGCAGCGCGCCGGCAAGCTCGACGAAGCGCTCGCCGTTTATCTGGCGCTGCTGCAAAAACCGGCCGACGCTCGACAGACGCCGCAAGTGTTGCTGGCGGCCGCGCGGTTGCACGAACAATTTCATCAAACCAAAGAAGCGCTCGACCTCTACCAGCGCCTGGCCAAAGATTTTGCCACCGCGCCGGAACTTGAGGCTGGCCTGCTCAACTGGGCCTGGGCGCTGAGCGACGCCGGGCAGAACGAAGCAGCTCGCCAGTTGTTCGAGCGGTTGCGACACGACTTTCCGCAAGGCGCTTACTGGGCCGATGCCACGTCGCGATTGGCCGAACTGTATCTGGCTGCCAAAGACTACGACGGCGCGAATCGACTGGCCGACGAAATGCTGGCCGTTAAACTCAGCGAAGAAGCCACCCAACGGACGCTGTACCTCAAAGGGCAAATCGCCGCCGCCAGCGAACATTGGGACCAAGTCTCCGCACCGCTCGCGCGATTGATCGCCACATATCCGAAAAGCCCTTTATGTCTGCCCGCCGAATATTGGCTGGCCGAAGCCGCCTATCGCCAAAAGAAATTCGAAGACGCGGGCCTGCAGTTCGAATCGCTGGCTAAAAAAACCACCGGCCGCAACGACGCCTGGCTGGCCATGATTCCGCTGCGGCGGGCACAAGTGCTGGCCCAAAGCCACCAATGGGCCGACGCTCGCACGCTGGCCGAGCAAATTCACACGACGTTTCCGGAATTCGTCCAACAATATGAGGCCGACTACTTGATCGGCCGCTGCTGGGCGGCCGACGCCGACTTCGAAAAAGCTCGGCAAGCTTACACGCAGGTGTTGCATTCTGCCACGGGCGGCAAGACCGAAACGGCCGCCATGGCCCAGTGGATGATCGGCGAAAGTTATTTTCATCAACGCCAATACGACGCGGCCATTCGCGAATATCTGCGGCTGGAGATTCTGTACGCCTACCCGCATTGGCAAGCTGGTGCGCTTTTGCAGGCGGGGAAGTGCCACGAGTCGCTCGGACAGTGGAAATCGGCCACGGATTTATATACGCGGCTGCTGAAAAACTACCCACAGACCGATTTTACTGAAGAAGCGGGGCGTCGCCTTCAAACGGCACAACAGCACGCGACCGACTCGCAACGCAAATAACACCTAACCGGCCCGAAGGATCGCGGCCGGTCGAAAATATCAAGGAGGATAACATGCAAAACTCAATCGCCCCGCGCTGGCTCAAGCTGGCGACGTTGTGCGCGGTATTATCGCTCAACTCCGCCGCCTTTGCTCAATCTGGCACCGCCGGCGATGCCTTGTCGCCACCCACGTTTGCTAGCGGACCGGCCGGCGGCAATCAGCCCGGCGGCAGCTTGGCGCCGGCGGCCGTCACCACCATCGACGTCACTAAGCCCGCGCCGACGGACAACGCGCGTTCGCTGCTGAGCATCATTCGCGACGGCGGCGTGGTGATGTTTCCGTTGATCGCTTGCTCGTTTGTACTGACCGTGTTTTTGTTCGAACGCATCGTTTCGCTGCGTCGCGGCCGCGTGATTCCCGGTCCGTTCGTGAAGCGTTTTGTCAATCAACTGCGCGAAGGGCAGCTTGATCGCGAACAAGCTTTGGGACTGTGCGAAGGCAACGCCAGCCCTGTCTCGAAAGTCTTTCTGGCTGCCATGAAGAAATGGGGCAAGCCGGCCGCCGTCATCGATCAGGCCATCATGGACGCCGGCGAACGCGCCGCCAACGATTTGCGCCGCTACCTCCGCGTGTTCAACGGCCTGGCCACCGTCACGCCACTGCTCGGCCTGCTGGGCACCGTGTTCGGCATGATTCGTTCGTTTAGCGAAATCTCGCGCTCCGATGGCATGGGCAAGGCCGAACTGCTGGCCACCGGCATTAGCGAAGCGCTGTTCGCCACGGCCACCGGCTTGAGCATCGCCATCCCGTCGCTGGTGCTGTACTGGTTTTTTGTCAGCCGCGTGGATCGCCTGATTATGGACATGGACGCCTTGGGGCAAGACATTGTCGGCATCATCAGCGAAGAGGCCATCGCCGACGGTTCCGGCGCCAAGCCCACCCGCGTGCGCCGCGCCGCCGCAGCCGCCGCCTAACTCAGACCGATAACAACCAACCACCGTTCCATCAATTCCCTGACCCCTGACCTCTGTCCCCTGCTCCCTGCCCCTGACCTTTTCTCCCTGCCCTCATGCCACTCAAGACCATCCGCGATGAAGAGCCGCAAATGAATCTCACGTCGATGATCGACGTGCTGTTTCTGCTGGTGATTTTCTTCATGGCGGTGACCAAGTTTGCCGAGGACGATCGCAAGCTGCCGCTGCAGGTGCCGACGATCAGCGATCGCGGCGCGCTGTCGGCTGCGCCCGATCCCAAGGTCATCAACGTCTATCAAGACGGCGATGTGACCATCGGCGGCAAGAGCGTCTCGATCCCCGAGCTCACAGGGCAACTGGCGGCCGCGCGCTCGCAATATAAAGATCTGGCCGTGCTGATCCGTGGCGACAAGATGACCACGCACGGCCGCATGACCGAAGTCTATAGCGCCTGCCGACAAGCGGGCATTGCCGAATTGGCCATCTCCGTCAAACTCGATACCACCAAGAGGTAATCGTGGGCGACTTGAGCATTGGCCATTTGCAAGAAGTGATTCTGCACGCCTCTTGGCTTTGGATTTCGATCTGGTGTGGGCTGGCGTTTCTGACGCTGGCGCTGCTGGTGCTGATGCGGACCAGTTGGGGCCATTCGAATCCGCTACACAAATGCGCGGCGCTTTCGGTGCTGGCGCATTTGCTGCTGGCCGGCTACGCCACGACCGTGCAGATCGTGGGCGAGTCGGCGCCACCGCCGCCACCGTTTCGAATGTCGCTGGTGGATGGCGCTGCGGGCGGAACCGGCTACTCGGACAAAGGTCAGGTCGACTCGCACGACCAAGCAGCCGGCGGCTGGGATCAATTCATGTCGCCCGCCGTTGCGCCAGATGCCACGAGCATCGAGCGCCCGATGCAAGAATTGGCGATCGTTGCGCCGCGGACGCTCGATCTCTCGCCCACCGCCTCAATGAACATCGGCAAGTTGCCAACGCTGTCCGCGCCGGCCGCCGTGGCCGCCGTACAACCGCCGCCGTCGCAAACTGCCAAGCCCGAGGCGCAGCCCGCCGCGCCGATCGAAGCCGCGCCTGCGGTGGCCGCCAGCGCGCCCGCGGGAGCGCCGGCTCCACAACCGGGCGCAATCGCCAATGTGCAGCGGCCCCGTTCGACCGATCCGGCCGACGTTCCGCACGCGCCCGGCGCAAAGACCGAAACCGAGCCCGGCACGCAGTCGCAAGCCGGCAGCGAAGCCATCGGTCCGCTGCCAGGCATTCCGGAACCGCCCAGCGGCTTGGCCCCCGACGGCGTCCGCTCCAAGCCTAACGATCAATCTGCGAAACACGTTGCCGGCGCAACATCCCAACCCGGCACCGACGATGCGCCCGACGCGATCAGCGCCGTGGCTAGCGCCACTGGCCCAGGCACGGCCAACACGGGCGGCGCTGCTGGTAGCGGCGGCCGCGATGCGAACAACTCCAGCGCCAAGACCGGCGATGCCAGCGCGGAGCCCGGCAAATTGCCCGAGGTTTACGCGGATCGCCTGGCGGGCGACAAAGTGGCCATTGCCGAAAGTCGCGGCGGCAGCGCGGCCGGCGAGAGCGCCGTGCAAGCCGCGCTCAAATGGCTGGCCGCGGTGCAAAGTCCCGACGGACACTGGGACGCCGCGCACTACGGCGCCGGCAAAGAAACCAACGCCATCGACGGCCACGACCGCCGCGGCGCAGGCTCAAAGGCCGACTCCGGCATCACCGGCATGGCGCTGCTCGCGTTCCTGGGCGCCGGCAACACGCACCTGCAAGGCAAACACGCCGTGACCGTCCAGCACGGTTTGGAATATCTGATTTCGATCCAGGCGCCAAACGGCAACTTGGGCGGTTCGGCCGAAGTCTATTCGTTCATGTACTGCCACGGAATTTCGACGTTTGCATTGAGCGAAGCCTACGCCATGACCGGCGACAAGCGGTTGGAAAAGCCGCTCCGCGCGGCCCTAGCCTACACGTTGTCCGCACAACATCCCACGACGGGCGGCTGGCGCTATCAGCCGCAAGAGACCGGCGATACCAGCCAACTCGGCTGGCAATTGATGGCCCTGAAAAGCGCGGAACTTTCCGGCATCGAAATGCCCAGCCGCACGCGCGATGGCATGGTCCGCTTCCTTCGCAGTGTCTCATCCGGCCGTGCGGCCGGCCTGGGCAGCTACCGCCCTGGCGAGCGACCGAGCCGCACGATGACGGCCGAAGCGCTGCTTTGCCGGCAGTTCTTAGGCGTAACGCAAGCAGCCTCCACCGAAGAAGCGGCCGACTTCGTGATGAGCGAATTGCCGGGCGACGAGCGGCCGAATCTGTACTACTGGTACTATGGCACGCTCAGCATGTATCAGGTGCAAGGCCCGCGCTGGCAACGCTGGACCGAGTCGCTGCAGGCCACGCTGCTCAAGCAGCAAGAGACCGCCGGCGATGCGGTGGGCAGTTGGAAGCCCGACGCCGTCTGGGGCGGTTACGGCGGGCGTGTTTACAGCACCGCCATGAGCGCGCTGTGCCTGGAAGTTTACTATCGCTACCTGCCAATTTACGGCGGCCAGCGCCCCGCGCGGTAGCAAGTGCGAAGGTCGATTGCGACCTCTTCAGCGGTATTTCCCGCAAATGCGCGGGCCTGCCTGACACCTGTGCCAATTGTAACGGTGGATACCGCTTGCCAGACCGCTGCCGTCGCCAAATAAGCTAGTCTTCAGTGCGACTCATTCTCGGCGCGATTTTCGACGGTGAAAATCAACCGCAGAACACAGCACTGTCTTCCCTCGACCCGGTTCGAACATGTCCGCACTGCTACCCCGAAACACCGTCACTCGCGTCGCGCAGACAATGCGCGGCGGTTGTCGGTGCACGCGAAATGGCAGGACCGGCGCGCGGCGTGGGGCGGCCGCTGTGGAATTGGCCGTGGTGTTGCCACTGCTGCTGACCATGCTGGCCGGAATTTGGGAAGTCGGTCGATTGGCGGACACGCAGCAAGTGCTCGATAACGCCGTACACGAAGGCGGACGTCAGGCAGCCGGCGCGCAACTTAACACGGCGGCAATCAAGCAATGCGTGACGCAATATTTGCAGACCTACGGCATCCCGACCGCCAATTTATCGGTGACCGTCACGAATTTAACTTCGGCCGGCGTGGATCCTTCGGTAGCGAATCACCTCGATCGCTTTCAGGTGACCGCGGTCATTCCGTTTAAAGATGTTCGCTGGTCGACCACGCGATTTTTCACCAGCACCTCGACCAACGTCACGTCGTCCAGCGTTTGGTATTCGACCAATCAGCAATCGTACCCTGCCACCATCACGGCGCCGGCCGGTTATTAGTCCAACAAGAATTGGTTACCCGTTATGAAACGTTTTGGCCATCAGCGAATTCGGCGGCGCGGCGCGACGATTGTCGAAACGGCTATCGTGCTGAACGTGGCACTGCTATTTTTGCTCGGCATTTTTGATTACGCCCGGTTTGTGATGACCCGGACGGCAATCGATAACGCGGTCCGCGAGGCGGCCCGTTACGCGGTGGTCAATACGCAAACGCTGACCACCAGCGACATCCAAACTCGCGCCACCAACTGTCTGGGCGGAATTCGACTCACCAACATGAACGTGCTGGTTTACAAGGCCGATTTGACCACCGGCGCCAACCTGGGTGCCTGGACAGACGCCTCGTTGTCTGACGGAATCGCGGTCGAAATCAACGGCGATTTCAAACCGATCGTGCCGACGTTTAGCCTGCTGCCCAACCCACTGCGTCTGGTCTCCAAAAGCATCATGCATAGCGAAGCCAACTAATGACGACCATTCAGAAACGCGCGTATACGCACATTGTCCACGCTCCGCGCCGCGGCACGATCATGCCGATGCTGGCGATTTCGATGACGGCCCTGTGCGGTTTTGTGGCCTTGGCGGTAGATCTCGGCATGATCTCCACGGCCCGCACGCAATGTCAGAACGCGGCCGATGCCGCGGCTCTGGCCGGCGCGGCATCGCTCGATGGATCGTCCAGCAGTAACCTCAGCGCGGCCAGTACCAATGCCGTTGCGGCGGCCACCGCTAACAAGATTTTAGGCGCCAACATTCCGGCCAGCGAAGTCACTGTCCGTCACGGTGCGTAACATTACGACACCGCATCGCAAACGTTTGCGCCGGAGTTTCCACCGGTCTCGCCCGACAATTACAACTTGACGGAAGTCACGATCACGCATCGCGTCGCTGGCGCGTTTTCGCGGATTTTTGGCTACTCGGGTTCGACAATCACCGTCACAGCCACCGCCGCGCACCGCCCACGCGATGTAGCCATCGTCTTGGATTATTCCGGTTCGATGAACAACGAAAGCGACTTGTGGAACAACGAATCGTACCTCGGCACAGAAAACAACAGTTCGAATAACAGCGATCCGCTGTTTCCCGAGTTCGGCCCCTATAAACAGACGTATTCGCCGCTGGCCAAGTTGCAATGCACCAGCAGCGATCCGCGTGTGGGCAAGTGCAACATTTCGCAATCGGCCAATGGCGTCTCGGCTATGGTCAACGACTTTTACAAAAACAACCGCGGCGCGGCGGCTGCGGCCGCCTTTACGCCAGCCGCCGGCGGCATCACCAATTTACTCAGCGGTGGCGATCAGTATTTTAATGTGCTCGGTTCTCTGACCACTCCGGCCAAGAATTGGAAAGAGATCACCGGCAGCGCTGCGGTCGGGTTCACTGGCTACGTGGCGTTCAATGGTTATACCGAAGGCCCGGGTTACTGGGGAAAGACGTTCTTCATTTGGCCGCCGCAACTGGCTGCGGCAAGCGACTGGCGGAAAAAGTATTTCATGCTGCCAGGCGGCGTTTCGCCCAGCTTCGGCGGTGTCTGTAACGACAACCGCGCGCTATGGGACAGCACGGGACACTGGAACGATCCGGCCGGCAAGTATGTGATCAATTACAAAAAAATATTGAAATGGATCAAGGCCGCGCCGTCGCCGTTTCCCACGCAGTTGCGCGCAGGGCGCATTCTGTTTTATTCGTCGATCCCGGCCGACGTTCCGGCTAGCGCCTACGATCATACGCAGCCCAACAGCGCCATCGCCAACGCCGACCAGCGCTTCTGGAAGGAATACATCGACTTCACGATTGGCGTCTGGCGCGACCCGATGGGCAACATCCAGCATCCCGGCAATCCGTCTTGCAGCTACGGTCCCGACTTCACCTGCGGCAGCGCCACCGATGGCGCCGGCGTGCAAATCACCGGACCCGACGCCAACGACCCGCTGGGCCGTTCGTACGTCGCGGCGCTGGATAACCCCTTACGCCCGCGGCATCGACTGTGGTTTGGTCCGATGACCATGATCCAGTACATGCTAGATACCGGTTTGCTGCCCGGCACGGCGCACGATGTGTCGATGGTGGCCGCCAAGCTGGGCGTGCAAGGCGCGTTGCAAGACATTCAAAACAATCATCCCAACGATATGGTCTCGCTGATCATGTTTAGCCGGCCCAATTACACCGGCGAAGCGTCCGAGGCGGGCGAATTCAACGAAGCGGTGGTCGATTTGGGCCGCGATTATTCCGGCATGATCGACGCCCTGTGGTTTCCGCCCAACTCCAGTACGGCCGATGTCCGACCGTGGGATGCCAACGGACTGGCCACGCCGCGTGCCCACGGAGATTACACCGGCAACACGGCTACCGGTTACGGCCTGCGCGTGGCCTACAACCAGTTGAGCGGCAGCAGCGCGTTGCGCAGCGCCGGCGCGGGTGGTTGGGGGCGCAAAAACGCGCAGAAAATGGTGATCCTGGAAACCGACGGAATGGCCAACACCGCCACCAATGCTGCTTCGACCAACTCCGGCGCGTACAACTCGTATTACAACATTCGCGCCAGCGATGCGTTTACCGCCAGCGGCGGCAGCGCCTCGCAAGATGCGCTGGACGTGGCCACGCGGATTTGCGCACTGGATAGCGACACCGCCGGCCTCCCCGGTTTTTCCACGCCCCGCAAAACGGCCAAAATCCACACGCTGGCGTTTGGTTCGGTGTTCGAATCCACGGCCGAAGGCGCGGAGCCCGCGTCGGCGGTCAGCTTTTTGCAGCAAATGTCAACCATCGGCGCGACCACGTTTCCGGCCAGCGCCAGCGATCCGACCAACGGTTACAAATGGTGCATCGGCAATTTGAGTCAGCGACAAAGCAAACTGCAAACCGCGTTCAGCACCATCATGGATAGCGACATCTCGGTCATCTTGGTGAAATAACGCGTCAACCGGACTGCTCGATTGTGACCGTTGCACGGCCGCGGTGTTCGTCCCGGTTTGCCGCGCGACGCAGCGGCGCGTGTCTTGACTGCGCGATCACCAAGACATCGCGTCGGCACGGAGTGTCTATGTCGCGAAGTCGGATCTCGGACCGCGCGAATCGTTAAGCCGCGCAAGGGCTTGAGCAAACGAGTCGCGGAAAACAGCGAAAAACGGCCGGTTTTTTGCGTCATTTTCTGGCGGCTTGCCGCAATCGAAATGCGATTTCGAAAATTCGGCATAAGTGATATTGCCGCGATGTAAAGTTGTGACGATACTGAAATGGATGAGAACGGACGTGGCGACGGGCAGTTCTCGCTGAGAATTGCTCCGTAAGAGAAGAGTGCCCCTCGACCGCGCGTCCGGTTTTCTGCTTGCTTTTGAGCGATCTTTTGCAACTTTCTCTCCGCTTGTCCTCGCAAGCGTCTCTCGGTTGCACTTCCGTTAACAACAATTGTGGTGCGATCGCGCGACCAGAGCGACCGACCCACTTGTAAGGGCCGGTACGCCCGTCCATGTCTTGCCCTGGCAACGCCTTGACGCTGCGCGGAACTCAACCGCCGCACGGCGACTGGGGCGGCCGTTTTGAAGACGGCATGTGAACCGAAAGTCGTTGCAGGCGTCTCAACAGAAAGCCGAGCTGTCCAACAAAGTCGTTCGCAGACGTTCGATTCGCACAACACATGCGTCGCACGTTGCGTAGAAAGTGTAAACAGCAATTGCCGGCTGAGTGGTCGCCCGCACGAAGTGCCGCGCGACTCGCTTCGCCAAACCGACGTGGAGGAATCTCACATGGCAGGTGGACGCGAAATCATTTCTCTGGTGGCAGCCCGGCAGGATATCGGCCAGTTCCGCAAGAAGAACTGGGAAGGCTCGTTCGAGGAATATCTCGATCTGGTGCAGGCCGATCCCACGGTCACCCGTAACGCCTTTCAACGCGTTTACCAAATGGTGATGTCGTACGGCACGGAAAACTACGAAGAAAATCGCGAGCGCAAAACCCGCTACCGATTCTTTCACGACCCCGACAACCACGGCGAAGATGCCGTCTTTGGTCTGGAAAATCAATTGCATTCGCTGGTCAACGCCTTCAAAAGCGCCGCGCAAGGTTACGGCATCGAAAAGCGCGTGCTGCTGCTGCACGGCCCGGTGGGTAGCAGCAAAAGCACGATCGCCCGCCTGCTGAAGAAGGGCCTCGAGCATTATTCGCAAACCGATCCCGGCGCGCTGTACACGCTGGGCTGGTTCGATGTCGAAAATCGCACCGATACGCATTGGTGCCCCATGCACGAAGAACCGCTGCACCTGGTGCCTGAGCGATTTCGCGAAGAGATTGCCGCGCAACTCAACAACGGTCACGCTGCCGATCAGTATCGAGTCAAAATCGTTGGCGAGCTTTGCCCTTACTGTCGGCACGTCTACTCCGAGCGTCTGAAGCTGTACGAAGGCGACTGGACTCGCGTCATTCAAGATGTGCGCGTCAAGCGGTTGATTCTCAGCGAGAAAGACCGCGTCGGCATCGGCACGTTTCAGCCCAAGGACGAAAAAAATCAGGATTCCACCGAACTCACCGGCGACATCAACTATCGCAAGATCGCCGAATACGGCAGCGACAGCGATCCGCGGGCGTTCAACTTCGATGGCGAATTCAACATCGCCAATCGCGGGCTGGTCGAATTCGTGGAAGTGCTGAAATTGGACGTGGCGTTTCTGTACGACCTGCTGGGCGCTAGCCAAGAACACAAAGTCAAACCCAAGAAGTTCGCGCAGACGGATATCGACGAAGTGATTTTGGGCCACACCAATGAGCCCGAATATCGCCGGCTGCAGAACAACGAGTTCATGGAAGCCTTGCGCGATCGGACCGTTAAGATCGACGTGCCCTACGTCACGCGGCTTTCGGACGAAATCAAGATTTACGAAAAAGACTACAACCGCGAGAAAGTGGCCGGCAAGCACATTGCTCCGCACACCATCGAAATGGCCGCCATGTGGGCGATTCTGACGCGGCTGGAAGAACCCAAGAACGCCAATCTGACGCTGCTGCAAAAACTCAAACTTTACAACGGCAAGAGCCTGCCTGGCTTTACCGAAGACAATATCAAAGAGCTGCGCGAACAGGCCGTCAGCGAAGGCATGCACGGCATCTCGCCGCGCTACGTGCAAGACAAACTCAGTAACGCCCTGGTGGCGCATCCCGAGGCCACCAGCGTCAACCCGTTCATGATGATGAACGAACTGGAGCAAGGCCTCAAGCATCACAGCCTGATCACCAGCGAAGAACTCAAAGCCCATTACCGCGAACTGCTGACGGTGGTCAAGCAAGAGTACACCAATATCGTCAAGAACGAGGTGCAACGCGCCATTGCCGCCGACGAAGACGCGCTCAAACGGCTGTGCGCCAACTACATCGACAACGTCAAGGCGTACACCCAACGCGAGAAGGTCCGCAACAAGTTCACCGGCCAATACGACGAGCCGGACGAACGCTTGATGCGGTCGATCGAAGAAAAAATCGACATTCCCGATAGCCGCAAAGACGATTTCCGCCGCGAAATCATGAACTACATCGGCGCGCTGTCGATCGACGGCCGCACGTTCGATTACAAAACCAACGAGCGGTTGTACAAAGCGCTGGAACTCAAATTGTTCGAAGATCAAAAAGACACCATCAAGCTGACCAGCTTGGTGACCAACGTGGTCGACGCAGCCACGCAAGCCAAGATCGACGTGGTCAAAGGCCGGCTGATTCGCGATTACGGTTACGACGAAGAAAGCGCCAGCGACGTCTTGAACTACGTGGCCAGCATCTTCGCCCGCGGAGATGTGAAGCACTAACCGCGATCACGCACTGAGAAAACGCACTGAGAACACGTACTGTCCGCCCAACAAACTTCGTTCGGATTCACCGTGGAAATTCACGCATTGGCATTCCTTTACGAGGCGACTGTCCATTGAGCCTGCTGCGTGTTGCAGCCTGGCCGAATGGACGGAAACCAATCGGCAGCTTGAAAGAGTCCGGTCATGACCATGAACATCGACCGCGATAACTCGCGGTTCAAACAGATCGTTCGCGGCAAGATTCGTCAGAACTTGCGAAAGTACGTCACCCACGGCGAAATGTTCGGCCGCAAGGGCAAGGATCTGATCAGCATCCCGCTGCCGCAGCTCGACGTGCCACACTTCCGCTACGGCAAAAACGGCTCGGGCGGAGTCGGCCAGGGCGAAGGCGAAAACGGCACGCCCGTGGCCAGCGGGGGCGATCAAGACGGCGCCGGCAAGCAAGCCGGTAGCGATCCCGGTCGGCATGTGCTGGAAGTGGATATTTCGCTCGAAGAACTGGCTGCCATCTTGGGCGACGAACTGGAATTGCCGCGCATTCAGCCTAAAGGGCAGGACACCATCGTCCAAGAAAAAACGCGCTACACCAGCATCCGCCGCACCGGTCCGGAATCGCTCCGCCACTTCAAACGGACGTACATGGAAGCCATGCGGCGGCAGATTTCCAATAAAACGTATAGCGCCGCCGATCCGCGCGTGGTGCCCATCCGCGAAGATAAACGTTACCGTTCTTGGCGGACCGTGCAACTGCCGGAAGCCAACGCGGCGGTCATCTATTTGATGGATGTCAGCGGCTCGATGACCGACGATCAAAAAGCCATCGTCCGCACCGAAGCGTTTTGGATCGACACTTGGCTCACTAGCCAGTACGACGGTCTGGCCAAGCGCTACATCATCCACGACGCGGCGGCCAAGGCGGTGGACGAAGAAACGTTCTATCACACCCGCGAGAGCGGCGGCACGCGGATCAGTTCCGCCTACCGGGTGTGCGCGGAAATGATCGCCGCCGAGTTTCCGCCGGCCGACTGGAACATCTACTGCTTTCAATTTTCTGACGGCGATAACTGGGGCGAAGACAACCAGCAGAGCCTGGCGATCCTGCGCGAAAAAATCCTGCCGCACGTCAACCTGTTTTGCTATGGGCAGGTCGAAAGTCCCTACGGCAGCGGCGAATACCTGCGTTCGCTTCGCAACGGCATTGGCGATAACGAAAAACTCGTGCTTTCGGAAATCGAAAACCGCGAAGCCATTTACGATTCGATCAAACTCTTCTTAGGCAAAGGAAAATAGCCATGTCCATGGCCACCTATACGCCCCTGCCTGAGAATCTGGCCGCCATCCAAGTGCAAATGGAAGGTTATGCCAAAGGTCACGGTTTGGATTTTTATCCCACGGTGTTCGAAGTCATCGACCACGATCAGCTCAACGCCATCGCCGCCTATGGTGGTTTTCCCACCCGCTATCCGCACTGGCGGTTCGGCATGGAGTATGAGCAACTGGCCAAGGGCTACATTTACGGCCTGCAAAAAATCTACGAGTTAGTGATCAACAACAATCCGTGCTACGCCTACTTGATGCGGTCCAATGAACTGACCGATCAGAAGCTGGTGATGGCTCACGTTTACGGCCACTGCGACTTTTTCAAAAACAATTCCTGGTTCAGTCGCACCAATCGCAAAATGATGGACGAGATGGCCAACCACGGCAATCGCATTCGCGCCTACATGGACCGCTTTGGCGTGGACGAAGTCGAAAACTTCATTGATTGCTGCCTGAGCATCGAAGACCTGATCGACATCTACTCGCCGCACATCAAACGCCGCGACGATCCCAACAAGTACGAATTCAAAACGCCCATCGAACAAGACCAGCAGCCAGAAGCCCGCGGCAAGTTCAAAGCCAAGGGCTACATGGACGAATTCGTGAATCCGCCCGAGCGGTTGGCGGCCGAGCAACAGCGCCTGCAGCAGCAGCACGATCAACAGCGGAGTTTTCCGGAGCGTCCGGAGCGCGACGTGATGCTGTTCATCTTAGAACACGCGCCGCTCAAACCGTGGCAGGCCGATGTGCTGTCGATCGTTCGCGACGAATCGTATTACTTCGCCCCGCAGGCGCAAACCAAGATCATGAACGAAGGCTGGGCCAGCTACTGGCACTCCACCATCATGACTCAGCAAGGCTTGGAACCCAACGACGTGATCAACTACGCCGATCATCACGCCGGCACCATGGCCTCATCGCGTACCGGTTTGAATCCCTACAAGCTGGGCATCGAACTGTACCGCGATATCGAAGATCGCTGGAACAAAGGCCAATATGGCGCAGCCTGGGACGACTGCGACGACATGGCCAAGCGTCGCGACTGGAACGACAACGCCAACAACGGCCGCGACAAGATCTTCGAAGTTCGTAAAATTCACAACGACCTGACATTCATCGATGAATTCCTAACGCTCGATTTCTGCCAGCGATACAAGTTCTTTTCGTTCGGTTACAACACCGGCAGCGACGCGTACGAGATCGAGAGCCGCGAATTTCCGGCCATCAAGCAGCGGCTGCTGTTTCAACTGACCAACCGCGGCCAACCGTTGATCGCCGTCCGCGACGGCAATTACCAAAACCGCGGCGAGTTACTGCTGGAACATCACTATAGCGGCGTGGAGCTCAAACTCAGTTATGCCAATGATACGCTGGCCAACCTCTACCGGTTGTGGAATCGGCCGGTGCATATTGAGAGCGTGATGGAGGAACAGAAAACTTTGATTTCGTTTGATGGATCGGAACATCAAGTGCAACACTTTTAGCCGATACAGATTCCCTAGGCGGAATTCCGCGCCGCGCGTGATCCTTCGCACGATCGCGCGGCTCGTTTGCAATAATCCGAGGTTTGAAACGTTTGGCCAGTAGGGACGGCCTGTGAATCCCAATTTTGGAACGATTTGATGGCGGATTGAATTCGCCAGAGGTGAGTGTGTGGCAATGTCACTCGTGCAGTTGACTCAGCAACAATTACAAACGGTTGCTCATTTTCAAGGCGGCTCGCAACAACTGAGCATCGCCTGCGGTACGGAGCGCCTGGTTTGCCAACTCACGGCGCTCGACGCGCTGGCCTGCGCCTTCGAGCAACTCGAACTGCACAGCGATCGGCTGGCAGGCGTCAAAATGGATCGCCTCAAGGCGTTGGCCGCCGCGCTTTCCAAACGCTTGACCTACCTGCTAGAGCCGATCAGCCCGATCGAGTACGACGCCGAAGCCGCACACGTACAGATGCGTTCCAGCCCACCACGTAAAGGTGATGACGGCAGCACTTACTACGAGCTGACCGTGCGCCGCGGCGGAGCGCTGGCGCTGTGCCGTTACCGCAAGTCGCCAGGGCAACCGCGCGAAGTCATTCCCGCGCAGGTCACCCGCGAAGTGCTGATGCACTTAATTAACGACTTTGTCGCCGCCGTAAGCGCGTAACAATCGCCAATCGCAATTCGCCGACGATCGCCCATTTGCTTGACTAACGCGAACCGGTCGCCTGCAACGCCGCCTGCATCTGCGCGATCACATCGCTGGCCGGATGTTTTCCGAGCATGCGATTGATCGGCACTCCCGCCGCTGTCGCCATTTGCAGCGTCGGAAAACTCGACACGCCATAGCGTTGACACGTGCCGCGATCCGCGTCGGCATCGATCAGCACGCAGGTAAAGCGTTGCGACCAGGCAACCACCTGCGCGTCGGTAAACGCTTCGTCGGCCATCTGATGGCAATAGTGGCACCAGCGCGCGGTGAAAAACAGTAGCAGCGGTTTATTGTCGCTGGCCGCGCGCTGTAACCCCGCGGTATAACCTTCGATAAAAGCGATTCGCCCGTGGGCAATCGGCGGCAGCGCCATAGGCGCGGGCGCAAGCTGATTGGGCGCGGTGACTGAGGGCCGCAACGAAACCAACTGCGCCGCGTCCGCCGGTCGCAGCGATAGCTCCGGAAGTTGCGCTTTGGGGCGCGCGGCGCGCAGCCGCGCATCCGCCGGCGGTGTCTCGGCGGGCAACGCCCTCAGTACGGTGGGCGATTCAATCCGCGGCGCATGTGGTGCGACGCGCGGTGGCGATTCGATGGCCACCAGCGGAATAGGCGTGGCCGACGACGGCGAAACGCGTAGGTTTCCGCTCAGCGGCAGGGGTGCTTCTGTGACTTCGCATCCAATGCACACGCAAACCAACATCGCCAGCACTCCGTTGCTGCCGACGATGTGTAGATCGATCATGCCAAAATGGTTCCTCGGGTGAATTGCATGAAGAGTCGGATCGTAACGAATCGAGCGCGCCGCCAACGCCATCGACCTGCCCAGCGCCACCGGGGCTATCATTCATCGCCCGCTTGGGCTTAGATTTTCAGTAAACCACTGGCTGCTAGCACACGTGGCGCGACGGCATTCTTGCGAAATGGCGGCAGAGTTTCGCAAACCGGCCAGCCGCCGGCCAGCGCCGCCGGTTTTTTTGGCGTTCAGTCAGGCCGGCTGCGAGGCGATCCGATTTGCAACGGCGTTTTTGCTTGACGAACGGCGAACTTGCCGGGAGAATGCAGTTACAACCCCCGATTCGCCGCTAGACGGCACTTTTCTGCGACGGTCTTCTCCTGTGAGGTCGGCACGATGTTAGCAACCAAGCGCGGTTTCACGCTGATTGAATTGTTGGTCGTGATTACCATCATTGGCATGCTCGTGGCGTTGCTGTTGCCCGCCGTGCAAAAAGCCCGCGAAAGCGCCCGCCGCTCGCAGTGTGCCAGCCAGATCAAGCAAATCGGACTGGCGCTGGCCAACTTCGAAACGCAGAGCGGCCACTCGCAACTGCCGCCCAGTTCGTATTGGCCCAAAGATTCCCTAGGGCAAACCACGACCGATTTCAAAAACATCACGAATCTGCAAAAGAACTGGGTGATTGCGATTTTGCCGCAGTTGGATAATGAAAACTTGCTCAGCAAATTCGATCTCACTCAGCCCATCAATAGCGCCGCCAACGCCGTGCCGCGAGCCTTCAATCTGGCCGTTTTTCTTTGCCCTTCCGACACGGAATACAACAGCATCAAATGCGATAGCACCAAGTACGGAACCGGCTGGGCCCGCGGCAATTATGCGGCCAACGCCGCGCTGGGGCTGATGCAAAAAAATTCGCTGACGGGCCTCATGAACGCCGCCACGCGTGAATCGGTCGGCTGGAAAAGTCGCTTTGTCGCCGGCGCCATGGGCGCCAACGATGCCAAGCGACTCTACGAAATTGGCCACAAAAGCAGTTGCGTCATCTTGGGCGAAGTCCGCGCCGGCATCCGACCCTACGACACTCGCGGCACCTGGGCCATGAGCGGCGGCGCCAGTGCACTCTGGGGACACGGCTACATGGGCTTTGGCTCCGGCGGTGCCGGAAACGACAATGGTCCGAACGCCACCTACACGGAAGTGCCCGACAAAGCGGGCGACGGAATCCCGGAATGCGCGCGGCTGCGAACCGAAATGAGCTCGACCAACGGCGCTCAAATCCTCACCAACTTAGGCATGCCCTGCAACAACACCAGTGTGTTTAACGACCAGCAAACCATGCGGAGTCGGCACGTCGACGGCGCCACGGCCTACTTCGGTGACGGCACCGTCCGATTCATCCGCGATACGATCGACCTCAGCAAAGATCCCAAAGTGCCTTCGGTTTGGGACCGCATCAATCTGGCCGATGATCTTTCCAAAGATCAGAACAACGTTGCTCTGCCGGGCCTCTCAAGCGACAAATTCACCGACTAATTCGCCGAGGAATTCAACGGTCAATTCGATCAGCCGGCACCGCAGTGCGTTTGCGCCAGGCGATCTTTTGCCGTTATGCCGTTCGACCAACGGAACTTCCAGCGGCATGGCGACCGAATCAGCGGCGCTGGAGTTGTTTGCAACGTCAGAACTGATTGCCGCAAATTTCCGTCCAACCAGCTTGGCGGGCGTCAGATTATGAGAATGCCCAGAGGCCAGAATGCATCGGCGGCCAAAAAATCAGGGCCTCTGACGTGCCAATTCCGCTTGGCATAGCCGAGTGACTAGGGGCAAGGCAGTCACGCAACCAAATTCGTCAGAGACCCTGCGGGCCATCAACGGATAAACTTTGCCGCTGCGACATTTCCGTCTTCGATTTCGCCAGCGGGCGTCGATTTGCATTGCGACCACCATAAGCAACGATCGTACCGCGCTCGAAATATATTCGCCCCGTTTGGCGATTCGCCACAAGTCGTGAAAGACACGCGTGTTGCAGCATCGCGCCCTAGAGTTATCAATTTGAGATATTCGGGGAGTGAACTCCGTAACGTGTCAATTGGCGTTGCTTGCGTAGCGATTTGCAACACCTGAATAATCGCAGGCGGATTCGCAGGCGAGTTTCCCGAATTGAGACGAATTGCGCAGAAAAACTCACCGATTGCCAACCCTCACTGTCAACGCGTATCTTGACTCGATGCACAAGCCTCACATCACAATGCTGCCGGCGACGGCCGATCGCGTGATTATTGCCCTAAATCCGAAAGCCGGTGGCGGGGGCGCGATGTCGCGCGTGCATCAGTTTGTAGGCGAGTTGGCGATTGGCGGTTTGACGGTTTCGATCGAGCACGATCTGGCAGCGGCCGTTGCTCAAGCGGAAACCGCGTTTGCCGCAGGTCGGCTGCGTGCGTTTGTGGCCGCTGGCGGCGACGGCACCGCGCAAGAAATTGTGAATCGCACTTCGCCCGGACTGCCGATTGCCATCCTGCCGCTGGGCACGGAAAATCTGCTGGCCAAATCGCTGCGATTGACTGATGGTCCGCACGAAGCGGCCTTGGCCGTCAGTGGAGGGCAGGTTGCCCGGCTGGATGTCGGCATGGCCAACGACCGGATCTTTCTGCTGCACGTTGGCGTCGGCTTCGATGCGGAGGTCGTGCGGCGAGTGGCGGCCGAACGAACCGGCAATATCTCGCACTTCACCTACATCATGCCCATCTTGCAGGCGATCCAGTCCTACGAGTATCCCGAATTTCGCGTGCAGATATTCGACTCGCGCGAACCGGCGGACAACAGCCACGTAGCGGACTGTAGCGAATCAGGCGACCACGATTCCCCGCCGCGGCCTGCGCCACAATTGCCACCGACGACGATCCAAGTTCGCTGGGCATTCGTAATGAATCTGGCCAGGTACGCCGCCGGCTTGCCGCTGACCCCGCAGGCCAGCGGATACGATGGCTTGTTAGATTTGTGTGCATTCCAGCAAGGCTCATTCCAACATGGCCTGTGGTACTTGTACAATGTCATGCTTGGCCAGCATCACAAGCTGGACGATTGCATCACGCGGCAGGCGACGCGGCTGCGGATCGAATCCGATTCGCCCACGCCGTACCAGCTCGATGGCGATCCCGGCGGTCAGTTGCCTGTCGAGATTCGTGTGTTGCCGCAGCGGTTCAGTGTACTGGTCTCGCCGGCTTGGGTGGTTGCGCAAGCGTCCGTGGATGGCTGACAATGGCGACCGGCATCCGGCGGTCGTCAGTCGTCAGCGCGGCAAGGAATGGGCCGCGCGGGGCGGTTGGCGTCGCTCGCCTGCGCTCCGATTGACTGGCACCGCGTTAGGATTCGAACTCTGGCAGCAATGAAGGTGATCCGTGCCGATGACGCCTGTTGAAATTGGTCCCTACCGCTGCGGTCCGGGCGAGAAGCTGTTGCTGATCGCCGGTCCGTGCGTGATCGAGTCGGAAGAACTCACGCTGTCCATCGCTGGCCGGCTGCGCGAGATCACTGCCAACTTGCCCGTGCAGTTGGTGTTCAAAGCGTCGTTCGATAAAGCCAATCGCACCAGCGGCGCCGGCTTTCGCGGCGCCGGCCTCGCGCGCGGTTTGGAGATTCTCGCCCGCGTCAAAGACCAAACCGGCTTGCCGGTGACCACGGACATTCACGAATCGTCTCAAGCGGCGCCAGCGGCGCAGGTTTGCGACCTGTTGCAAATCCCGGCGTTTCTGGCCCGTCAGACCGATCTGTTAGTGGCCGCGGCGGAAACCGGCCGCGCGGTGAATGTCAAAAAAGGACAGTTCATGGCGCCCTGGGATATGAAACATGTGGTCGGCAAATTGCAGTCGGCCGGCTGCCGCAACATTCTGCTGTGCGAACGCGGCACGTTTTTCGGCTACGGTCGGTTGGTGAACGACTTGCGGTCGCTGCCCGAAATGCGGGCGCTGGGCGTGCCGGTGATCTTCGACGCCACGCACAGCGTGCAAGAGCCGGGCGGATTAGGCGCGGCCACCGGCGGCAACCGCGCCATGGTCGAGCCGTTGGCCCGCGCGGCCACCGCCATTGGCGTGGACGGGCTGTTCTTTGAGACGCATCCCACGCCCGAGACGTCACCCAGCGACGGCCCCAACATGATTCCGCTCGATCAATTCGCGGCGATGCTCGGCAGAATTTTGCGGCTCCGCGCTCTGGTGGAGGAGTTCAACCCATGAAATCGTCACCGCGGCCAAAGTCATTTCTCGGCCACCGCGCCGCAACGCGCCCGAGATCCGCGCGCGGAATCGGCCGCGTCCTGGTTGCCGGCGGTTGCGGGTTGCTAATCGTCGCGCTGCTGCTGCTGACCGGCTGCGAACCGGCGCGCCGCACGATGCCTCTCAACCGCACGGCCGTTGAAGACGCGCATCAGGAGTTTTTCCAAAGCGGCATCGAAATGCTGTACAACCTGGAGCAGTACGATTCCGATCAGGCATTGACGCAGATCGTCGCCCGTCTCAACGAATCGAAATTGTTTGCGGACTCGCCGGAAGACTGGAAACAGGATCCGCTGCTCAAAGCGCTACCGGCCGCGCAAAAAAAGCGTCCGTTCATTGCCGAACTGCCCGAATTCCTGGCGTCCACTACGTTCGATTCCGATTACGACGGCGAATTCCTGCAGCAGTGCGCTTGGACGTCGCAAGTCACGCAAAACGTGATCGCCGACGAAACCGATCCATTGCGAATGGCCACGCTGCTGTTCGATTGGACGATTCGCAACATCCAGATCGAGCCTAACGTTAAAACGGATATCAAGAGTTACGTGCTGCAGTTGCACCAACCGTGGGAAGTCATGCTGTTCGGTCGCGGCACGGCCACACAACGCGCCTGGTTGTTTACGCTGCTGCTGCGACAGGCCAACATCGACGCAGTGCTGATTGATCTGAAGGACGACAACGAGCCGCATTTGGTCGGCGTGCTTCACGAACACGAACTGTACCTGTACGACACGCTGTGGGGAATTCCGCTGGCGCTCCCCAGCCCGGCTGCAGACAATGCGACGGCGGGTCTCAAGGAATTGAATCGACCGGCGGGCGCCACCGCGATCATGGATTTTCGAAAACCCTACACGCTCGGCCAGCTTGCGGAAAATCCCTCCCTGCTGCGGCAATTCGACGCCGACGTCGCGCACAAGTATCCGTATCAGGCGCAGGACTTCAAACGTGTGAATGTGCTGATCGAAGGCTCGCCCGGCTTTTTATCGCGGCGGATGAAGGCCGTGCAACATCGCTTGGCGCATCCGAGCGGCGAGCGAGCGGGCGGCGCGGAACCCGACGACCGTCGATTGGTACTATCTGCCTCGCCGGCGGACATTGCCGCGGCGCTGTCGAAAAATCCGCACGTGGCAACCGCCCGGTTGTGGACGCGGCCATTGGAAGTAACCAGCGAACACACGCGCATCACCAATTTGGACGAAAATGCCAACGACCAAGAGACCAAGCGGGCGGCCTCGGCGCGAGAAGCCGGCGCGGCTGAGAGCCGCAAATTCTTCAGTGGCGGACCGCTGCGACAGGCGCGGCTGCTGCAGTTCCGCGATATCTTCGATGCCGAGAATCCCTCGAAGCTGCATCCTGGCACCGTGATCGAAGCCCGCAATCAGCAAGGCGCCAAGGCCTGGTATATGGCCGCTCGTCCCGGCGATAGCCAAATCGAAAAGCTGGCCCAGCAACTTCCCCAAGTCCGCAGCGGGCAAATGACGCCAGAAGACGTCATCCGTTACGCTACCGACACGCGGCAAGATGCCACATACTGGCTCGGCGTCATCACGTTTGAGCAAGGCGAATACCGCTCGGCCGTCGATTTTTTTCTGGACCGCACGCTGGAGGTTTATCCCAACGGACCGTGGACCGCCGGCGCTCGCTATAACTTGGCGCAAGCCTACGAAGCACTCGGCGAGCCCGATAACGCCGTCAAATATTATCTGGCCGATCGCTCGCCCCAACAAGCGGGCAATCGCCTGCGGGCGCTGTGGCTCAAGCATCCTCCCGAGCCCGTCGAACCGGTGGCCAAGCCAGCGGCCGAAGGCACGGCGCCATCCGAGGGCAACACCCAGCCACCGCAAACAGAAACCGTTCCACCGCAACCGCCGGCCGCCAAGTGACCGCGGTTGGAGTCAGGGCGCGCGCGGCCGTCGCCGGCGGCGCTGGCGTGAAAAAAGTAGCTAGGCAATCGCAGCCCTGCACATCTACAATCGACGCACGCCGCCGAAATCGCTCCTGTCATCTGCCGATCGGCGAAAGCGGCTTCGCTGCTCCCAACCCGCACGAGAATTGTTGATGCGAATCGATTTCACCGCGATCGTCCTGCTCGGCACGGTTTGCCTAGCGTCGGCCGTTGAACCGCTGGCGCCCGGTGGTACGTCGCCTGGCACTGCGTCGCCATCGCCTGCCGTAAACGAAGCGCCGCAGTCAATTGCGCCGCAGTCAGTCGTGCCCCAACGGCCGCGATTCGAAAGCGAAATCGTCAAATTCGAGCAGCAAGACAAACAACATCCGATCGCGCCGGGCGGCGTGCTGTTTGTCGGCAGTTCCAGCATTCGCAAATGGGATTTAAAAAAGTCGTTTCCGGACCTGGACGCGTTGAATCGTGGTTTCGGCGGGTCGGAAATTTTCGACAGCGTCCGCTATGCCGGACGGATCGTCACGCCGTACAAGCCGCGACTGATTGTGTTTTACGCTGGCGATAACGACATCGCAGCCATGAAGTCGCCCGAGACCGTCCGCGACGATTTCCTGGCGTTCGTCAAAATCGTGCGCCACGATCTGCCGCAGACGCCCATCGTCTATATTTCCATCAAGCCCAGCGTGCAGCGTTGGGCGCTGATCGACAACATTCGCAAAGCCAATTCGCTAATCAACGCTGAGATTACCAAACTCGAGCACGTCAAATACCTGGATGTGCATCCGTCGATGCTGGGCGCCAATGGCCGACCGAAGCCGGAACTATTCGTGGCGGACGGACTGCACCTCAGCGACGCCGGCTACAAAATCTGGACCGAACTTTTGCAGGCAGACATCATCGCCAGCAAATCGCCAACGCCGTAACGCGTTTTCCCATTTTTCCTTGCAGGACGACGGCCACGCATGACCGACGCTAAACCTTTCCGCTGGTTGTGGGCCGTGCGATTGCTGTGCGTTGCCTTGGCGCTGGTGGCCTGGTTCGGCACGCAAAAAATGTTGGGCGACCGCGTCTTCGCGCATCCCGAACAAATCAACGACGGTCTGTTCGAACTCACCAAGCCGTACAACGAATATTTGAACGACCATCCGTCAGCCGCCAACGCGCTGCTGATTGTCAGTTCGGCGGTGATCGACATTCTGGGCGTGTTTTTGCTCGCCCGCTCGGTATTCGGACCCACCATTCGCCCATTTCTCGGCCTGCTGATTTTGTTCGGCATGCGACAGGTTTGTCAGATGCTCTGCGCGCTGCCTGCGCCTGACGGCATCATCTGGCGGCCGCCGGGATTTCCTTCGCTGTTGGTCACTTACTCGGTGGCCAGCGATTTCTTTTTCTCGGGCCATACCGGTATTGCCGTGCTGGGCGCGATGGAACTCGCCCGCACACGCTGGCGGGCGCTGTTGCCGCTGGCCTGGCTGATTGCCGCCTTCGAAGCCTCGACGGTCATTCTCTTGCGCGCGCACTACACAATGGACGTGGTGGCCGGCGCCTTGGCCGCGCTGGTGGCCGCACAACTGGCCGCGCGCTGGTCGCCGTGGATCGATCGGCTGCTGCAACCCGCGCCGCGCCCGCAGCCGCCCGCGGTTTGATCCATAGCCGAAGGCAAGCGAATTCTCATCCGCGGCACTTTCGGTTCGCCGCGCGAATTGTTACCCTACGGCCATCCCAATTCAATCACGCGTCTCGTGATTTGCGGGCAACAAGCAGCGGCAAGGGAGTTGCAAGACATGGCAGACACAGACACCGGCCAACGGGCAACCGGCGCCACGCTGTTTCGATTGAGCCGGACGTTTGCTTCGCGGCGTGGCGACCCGGTGGTTACGCACGTCGATCCGGCGATCTTTGTGCGCCGCTATTTCGCCGCCTGTATGGATTGCACGTTCTGCCACGACTCTTGCTGCCAATATGGTTGCGATGTCGATCTGGAAAACGTCGGCTGGCTGCAGGGCGAATTCGCCGATCGGCTGGAGCCGTACCTGGGCGTGCCGCGCGAGCAGTGGTTTAACGAGCAAGTGCATCACGACCCCGATCTGCCCGGCGGCAGTTTTCGTCGCGCGGCAGTGATCGACGGCGCGTGCGCCTTTCGGAATCGCACCAGCCGTGGCTGCGGCATTCATTCGTATTGCCTGGAAAATGGCATCGATTATCACACCATCAAGCCGCATGTCTGCTGGCTGTTTCCGCTGATGATCGAATCCGGCGTGCTTTGCCCGCCGTCGGAGGTGCTGGATCAATCGCTGATCTGTGTCGATCAGGGGCAAACGCTGTATCAGGCGCAGCGCGGTGAAATGCTGGCCTTTTTTGGCGAGGAACTGGTGGCCGAACTCGACGCGCTCGAAGCGCAGACGTTGGCCGGTTTGCCGGCCACTACCACTACCGGCGAAAACGCCGGGCCGCTGTTGCAAATCTTAACGCCGGGAAAGTCTGTTTAGCTCGTGGCCGCTGCTCGTCGAATATCTTTGAAACGCCGCGTGGTCCGTTGGACCGGCGCTGCCCGGCTGTCGATTGTCGCCCCCACGCTCGCCGATGCCCACTGCCAATTGGGACAGCGGCTGCGCGCGGTGATTCGCGATGTCGTCACGCGGAGGATGCACAGCACGAATTCTGCCGCGCTGGCCGAGCAAATTGCGCTGGCGCGCCGCTGCCGAACGCATTTACTGAATCTCGCCGCGCGGCGCGCAAACAGCCACGGGCGTAGCGACGTGTTGGCGCTGGCGATTGTCGAATATTTTTCTTGCCTGGCCGCCTGGGGCAATGCAGCGGGTCTGGAGCGCAGCGCGCAGCGCGCGGCGAGTGTTGACGGACAAACGATTTCCGCCGCCGATCTCGCCTTTTGGCTGCAAGACGACAACACCGGCTGTCAGACCGGCATGCTGCGACTGGCCGACGCCTCGGTCCTGTTCTGGCATACGGAAGAAGACACGATCGGTTATTTCGACCGCGCCCGAATCGTCTCGTTTCAGATTGGCGAGCAGCAGTTGCATTCGCTGATTTATCCATATTTGATTCCAGGGCCGGCGTTCGGCTGGTCGCCCGGCGTATTTCAGGCCATCGACTCGTTGCACGTTCGCCGCGCGCCCAGCGACGTGGGTTGCCCGACATGCGTGGCGTCGTGGCTCACTTGGCGACTGGCGGGCCAACTGCCGCCGCGACGCGTATTGCTGGCGCTGCGTCCCTTTGTTGACGCCTGCGCCATTAACGTGATCGACGTCCGCACGCGGCAGGTCACTGCAACGATTCACGAAATCGGACACCGTCACGTTTGCAGTCGATCGCTTCCGCGAGTGGCCGGCGCGTGGCAATTTCAGCCGAATGCCGTTAGCGAATCGGCCACGCCGCTACTAGCAGACGAGGCGTTGCCGCTGGGCGAACGCGCTCGTTACGACGCCCGCACGCAGCGAACCTGCGTCGCCGTGAGCAAGGTTTTGGCGAGCGGCGTGCCCACGGCGGACGATATCGTTCAACTCCTGGCGTCGCGGCGCGGTGGATCGTATGCGTACGCCAACGCCGATGTCAAAACGCATTGCGTGGGACAGGCATCGCCGGGGCGGATCGAATTGTACGCCGCGCCGGGCGCTGCGACCGTCGACGATTGCTACTGTCCACAATTCTTCGCATGACCGCAGCGCCCATCAACGCGTTTGCCTTTTTTGCGCGTGGCGTCGATGGCTTTTACTTGCCGGCCGATGCGCCAGGCCATGCGCTGGTGCGCAGCGGCACTCCGGAAGTGGCTTGGGCACGCTCGATCTTGCCGCCCGATCGCGTGCTGGAATTTCATGCACCGACGTTGCGGCACGAGGTCTATCCGACAACCGAGTCGCTGCTCGCCAACAGCGATCTCGCGCAGACGCTCATCGACGGCAACATTCGCGATCTGCTGCTCAGCAGTTCGTGTACTCCGGCGATGCACGCGTGGTCGCGGCAGCACGGCATTCGTTTTCTGGCCGCCGACTTTCAGCATCAGCGAAAGCTCGAAAACAAAATCTGGTTCGATCGCTTTTTGCGCAGCGTTGGCATCCGTTGCCCTGCCGGCGGCACGTTGACAGTCGGCCGTCCGCCGCCGCGGTTGCCGCGTGGGCGGTTGGTGCTACAGATTGCCGATTCGATGGGCGGAGAAGGCACGTTTTTTGTCGATGATCGGGCGGCGCTGGCGTCCGCCACACAAGCGGCTCAGCTCACGCCCGGCCAGCGCTGCCTGGTGCGGCAGTTTGTCGAAGGCCTGACCTACGGCATCACCATTTTCGTAACGCCGGGCGCGATTGCACTTTCGGCCATTCGCAGCCAATGTTATTACCCGCACGCCGGCGATGGCGCGCCGCTGCGCTTCGCCGGCGTGCAATGGATCCCCTCGCAACGGATCGAGCCCGCTACGCGGCGCGAGATCGACCGCGTGCTGTTGAAACTGGGAGATCAGTTGTATCGCCTGCGCTATTTTGGTGTGGCGAATGTCGATTTTCTCGTCGACACACGGCAACGAGTGTGGATCATCGAATGCAATCCGCGGATGTCGGCCGCCACTCCGCAATGGCTGGCACGGCCCGAACTGAGCGGTGGCCTGGATTGCGGACGGCGATTCTTGCAAGGTTTTCAAACTCGGCGGCGTTACACCGCCGGTCCGCTGCGCTATGGAATGCCAGAGACGTCGTTTGCGGGCGCCACGTTGGACCTGCTGCTGCCCGAAGCCCGCGCGCCGCTGACAACTTTAACCCGCTCGCCGATCAGCGGCAGTTACCAGGCGCAGGCGCGGCGAATTCGCCGGCTTGGTCCGGACATTCGGGTTAGCGCCGACCAGCAGCAGTTCGAATTGCTGTCGTTCGGCGCGGCCGGACAGCAGGCAGATGGCGAAACCACGCTCGGCAGTATTTTTACGTCGCTATCGATGTACGCTGCCGATGGCACCTTCAACGCACTGGCCCAGCGCATGGCCGCCGAGTTTCGTTACACTGATTGAGTTCGCCGCGCCTCAAAATTGCACCCCACTCCACGGGCAACGTCCTGCCGATGTTCATCGAAAACGCCGCCTTTCACCGCTCGCTGGTCGACAAGCTGTTGTCCGAACCGGTGGACGCCACGCCGGGCAATTTGGATCACGTGGTCCGGCAGATGCTGCTGCGCCGCGACGATTTGCTCGCGCTGGCCGCCAGGGAGGAAACGCCCTGCTATGTGTTTGACGAAGCCAGTTTTGCGGCAATTCTCGACGAGTTCGCCATGGCCTTTGCCGCGCACGTGCCGCGGCATCGATCGTTTTACGCCATCAAATCCAACCATCACCCGCTGGTGTTTGGCGCGGCCGTCGCAGGCGGTTTTGGGTTGGATGTTTCCAGCAGTCGCGAACTGCGGCTGGCGCTGGAAACATCCGCGCCGCGCATTTTGTTCAGCGGCCCCGCCAAGTCCACCGCCGATTTGCAGTTGGCCGCCGCGCATGCCGATCGCGTGATCGTCAACATCGACAGCTTTCGCGAATTGCAACTCCTGGGCGAAGTAACCGCGAGCGCCGCGCAACCCATTCGCGCCGGCGTGCGAATTCACACGGGCCTGCACGGCACGTGGTCGAAATTCGGAATCCCGCTGGCCGAACTGCCGCGATTCTGGCGCGCGGCCAGCGCGCATCGCGGCCTGGCACTACAAGGCATTCAGTCGCATTTGAGCTGGACTCACGACGGCACGCCGCATGCGGGCGTGATTGCCGCCGTGGCCAACTGCTTGCGAAACGAATTCTCGCCAGCCGAGTGCGACGCCATTCGCTACTACGATTTCGGCGGCGGATATCGACCGCACCAGATCGAAGGTCGCTATCCGGCCGAAACGCCGCAGGGCGAACTGCTGAAACTGGCAGCCGAACACTTCGGCGCGCGCTGCCGCTTCGAAACGCCGTACTTCGAGCAAAACTCCGTGCCGCTGGTCGATTACGCGCAGGTCATTGGCGCGGCGATTGGCGAACATCTGGAACCACTGCTCGGCGGCAACTGCGAATATTTTTCCGAGCCCGGACGCGTCGTGGCCTCGCGCGCCATGCACTACCTGCTACGCGTGGTCGATAAAAAGCGCGATGATCTGGTCATCGTCGACGGCGGCATTCACATGATCGGCTGGGAACGCTACCTGCACGTTTACGTGCCGATCATCAATCTGACGCGGCCGGCGCTGGCGGATTTGCCGCTGCGCGTCTGCGGTTCGCTGTGCGACCCGGAGGATATTTTTGGCTTTCACGTGCGCGCGGCGGCCATTGAGCCGGGCGACGTGCTGCTGATGCCCTATCAAGGTGCGTACAGCTACTCGACGGCGCAAAACTTCATTCGCGACATTCCGCCCGTACACATGCTGGCCGCACGTAGCGCAAGCCGATCATCGACTCGCTGATGATCGCGGCGCCCGACGTGACAGTTCGTTGCTCGCTTAAAACCCGACGCGGATCGACGTCCGCACGGCCGGTTGCGGCGCGTAGTACACCGGTTGCGGCGGCGCATAATACACCGGTTGCGGCGCGTAATAGACCGGCGGAGCGGCGTAGACGGGCGGTGGCGGATAGTACGCCGGCTGCGCCACATAATATTGCGGATACGGCGCGTAGTATGCCGGTCGCGGCGCGTAGCCTTCCGAATAACTGAAGCCGAACGAGGTGTGTCCGGCTTGTGCCGGCGTTACCGCCACGGCTAAGCCCAGTAACGTGGTCGCCGCCAAAATATAGCGCAGCATAAATTGCTCTCCTTAGCAGTAAAATCGGACGTTCAACCGCTCAAACTATAACGCGTTGTCCGCTGCGCGGTAATGCCAGTTCAATCGTTCTCTGCTGCTGGCAGCGGACCGCCGCAGCAACCATTGCTCTTGGAGCGAATTGCCTGCAGCCTCTATAATTGAAACAGGCGGCAAACGAGCCGTTCTTGCGAATCGCGGCCGACGCTTCGGGCTGAGCGGCCAGCGGTTACACATCAATCTGACATTCGTTAGGAAGCATGCCGCGTGGATTTTTTGCATCGAAGTTGGGAGTTCGTGCTCTCGCTGGTCCGGTTGGCCAAGCCAGAAAACCTGCAGAAGTTTCTCGAACTTGGTGGCTCCGCGCCCTGGGCAAAATACGCGATTCTGAGCGCCATCATCTTTAGCGAGACAGGGCTGCTGATTGGCTTCTTTTTGCCGGGCGACTCGCTGCTGTTTGCCGCCGGACTGCTCTCCAGCCAAGGCGTTTTCGACATCGCGCTGCTCAACCTCTGCCTGTGTGCGGCGGCCATTGTGGGCGATGCCGTGAACTTTTACTTGGGGCTGCAAGCTGGCGAATACGTATTCGAAAAAGGGCGAATGCGATTCATCAAGCACGAGCATCTGCTGGCCGCCAAGGCGTTTTATGAACGACACGGCGGCTTGGCGATTATCCTGGCGCGGTTTGTGCCGCTGGTCCGTACGTTCACGCCATTTGTAGCCGGCGTGGCCCGGATGAACTACCGGCAGTTTGCCATGTACAATATCATCGGCGGTGTTGGCTGGGTGCTGGCCATGACATTGGCCGGTTACTTTTTGGGTAACATCCCCGTGATTCACGATCACTTCGAAGCCGTGGTGCTGGGCATCGTGCTGCTCAGCGTGCTGCCCATCGTGATTGGTTTTTTGCGCGCACGACTGCGGCCGCGCATGCCGGTCGCCAATCAGTCGGCTGTCAACGATTGACTCGCTGGCAGTTGTCGCCCGCGCGATTGTCATTCATCCCATCATCTTCCGCTTGTTAGTGCCATGTGCGGCCGCTTCACTCTGAGAACTCCTGCCGCGGAACTCGCGCGGCAGTTCATGCTGCCGCTGGATGTGCTGCCGCCGCGGTTCAACGTTGCGCCCAGCCAGGCCATTTTGGCGATGCGGCTTACCGCCGAAGATTTTCATCGCCAGTGGTGCGAATTGCGCTGGGGTCTGGTGCCGCATTGGGCGCAAACCGAAAGCGGCGTGCCCGCGCCGATCAATGCCCGCTCGGAAACCGCAGCCGGCAAACCGGCCTTCCGCCAATCGCTGGAGTCGCGTCGCTGCTTGATTCCGGCCGACGGTTTTTACGAATGGAAAACGTCCGGCAAACGCAAAGCGCCGTTCCATGTTCGCCTGCCAGATCAGTCGCCGTTTGCGTTTGCCGGTTTGTGGGATTGTTGGCGCGGCGCGGCTGGACAGATCGAATCGTGTACCATTCTGACGACCGCCGCCAACCCGACCTTGCGGCCGTTGCACGAGCGGATGCCGGTGATCGTGGCGCCGGCGGATTACGACGCCTGGCTGACGGCGGGCGCGCTGCCGGCCGAAAAAATGGCCGACATCTTCCGCAGTTCGCCCTGCGCGGCCCTGGAACTGCACGCCGTCAGCAACTACGTTAACAGTCCAAGACATGACGATCCGCAATGTCTGGCGGCGGCGGTCGTCGAACGCACCTTGTTTGATCTGTAGCTGGCAATCATGCACCCTGGCGATTTGTTCGAGAATCGGTTCCGCATCGAGCGTGAGGTGGGTCGCGGCTCGTTCGGCGTGGTCTACCTGGCCATCGACAACCACACCGGCGGCCCGGTGGCCATCAAAATTCTGCTGCCCTGGACGCGCACGCTGCCCGAGCTGGAACATCGGCTGCAACGTGAAGCTAAGTTGACGCGGATGCTGAAGAGCAATCACGCCGTCAAGATTCAAGACGTGCTCAAAGCGGCCGACGGCAGCGTATATGTGATCATGGAGTTTTTGAACGGTCGCGAGCTGACCGAACTGGTGCGTCAGCACAGCAAACTGCCGATCGCGCGCGTCACCGATATCGCGCTGCAAACCCTGGATGCGGTGGGCGAAGCACACGCGCTAGGCGTGGTGCATCGCGACCTCAAACCGCACAACATTTTCATCTGCGACGGCACCGCTGGCGACGATGTGAAGGTGCTGGATTTTGGTATCGCCAAGGTTGTCGGCAAAGAAGACGGCTCGGGCCTGTCCGAAACCACGCGGCTTACGGCATCTGGCGGCGTGCTCGGCACGCCCGAATATATGAGCCCCGAGCAGTGCCAAGGCGAGGTGGTGACCATGGCCAGCGATTTTTATTCGTTGGGCGTGGTGCTGTACGAAGCGCTGACTGGCCGCGTGCCGTTTGACGATCCGAGCCAGGTGCGCGTGATGATGATGCACAACACCGACAGCCCGCCACCGCTGCCCTCCAGCATTGCCGGCACGCCGTTGGGGCGGGCGGTAATGCGCGCTTTGGAAAAAAATCCCGCGGCGCGGTTTGCTTCGGCGGCGGAATTTGCCGCGGCCATCTCCGGCCAGCGCGTGCCGGAGGCTGCCTACGCGGCACCTGTATCTCAATCGACCGGCACACCTGCCGGCGCGCGTGGCACGCGGAACAGTGCCATCGAAGCCCCGCCCGACTCGCTGCCCAAGCTGATTTCTTCGCGCGGCACGGCCATTGTCGGCAGTCCGCCAGCGCCGGTTGCTAAAAAGAGCACGCGGTTGATTTTTCGCGAGCCCGAAGCGCAACAGCCCTCGCCCTCATCGTCGGCTCAACCGAGTTCAGCCGGTTCGGTGAAAATCGTCGTGGCTGCGGTGGTGGGCGTCATCCTGCTGATGGGCGTTTGGCTGGCGCTGCGATTCTTGCTTTAATGGATGTTGCGCGGCGCCTGCCTGCGATGTTTCATGCCACCGGAGTTCGGTCATTCGATGTCTGCCGTGTTACCATCGCTGCCGCAGATTGCACCGCTAAAGATTGGGCCGCTGCTGGTCGATCCGCCGATCTTGCAAGCGCCGATGGCTGGTTACACCAACTACGCTTACCGCCAGGTGGTGCGTCAGTTCGGCGGTGCCGGTTTGCAAGCCACGGAAATGATTAGCGCCCGCGGTTTTTTGTGGATGGAGCGAAACGAGGAATTTCCCGATCGACTGTGGGGCGTGCCAGACGAACCGCGGCCGCTGGCCGTGCAGATGTGGGATAACGATCCGGCCACGCTGGCCGCCGTTGGCGCCAAGCTGGCGCACGAGCTGCGCGTGAGCGTGGTGGACATCAACTTTGGCTGCCCTGTCAAGAAAGTGACCGAGAAAGCGCACAGCGGCTCGTATTTGCTGCGCGATCCGGACCGCGTGGGTCAGATTGTTGCCCGCGTGGTGGCGGCTTGCGCGCCCACGCCGGTGACGGCCAAAATTCGCTTGGGCTGCTCGCGGAGTTCCATCAATGCCATTGAGGTGGCGCAAGCGGTCGAAGCGGCTGGCGCGGCCGCGCTAACCGTACATGGCCGCACCGCGCAGGATTTTTTCCAAGGCGCGGCCGATTGGGAGCGAATCGCCGAAATCAAACCGCATCTGCGGGCGATGCCGCTGATTGGCAACGGCGATTTGAAATCACCGCAAGCAGTTGTCGATGCCTTCAGAAATTATCGCGTGGATGGCGTGATGATTGCCCGCGCGGGACTTGGCAAGCCCTGGCTGTTTCAGCAAGCGGCCGCGGCGCTGCGCGGCCAGCCGATTCCGCCCGACCCAACACCCCTGGAAGAGCGAACGCTGTTGCTGCATCACTTCGATTTGGTCCGCACGCGCTTCGGCGACGAAAAAGGCACGATGCTGATGCGCAAATTCGCCTGCTGCTACGCACAAGGCCGCCCTGGTTGCCGCGACTTCCGCACCAACATCATGCGGTCCGACACCGCCGAGCAGCTCATTGCTTCGGTCATCCAAAACTTCCCGCTGCGCGTCAGCCCCTGCGAGCCCGTGCCGCAATAGCTTGCAACCGAGCCAGCCGCCACAAGCCCCGGATTTTTCGTGGTTGGCGGGTGTTGCGGGGCGTGAAGCGAGACAGCAAAGCAGTCAAAAATCGCTATCGCCCACGGTTGGGTCGCATTTCCAATCGTCGATCCGACAAATATACTTAAAGCAGGCAATCGCAATCAGCGTAATCGCTTTCCGTTTTTCAGCGAGGTAGAAAGATGGCCGACGAACCACGACTCGAAAGCCTCGACAGCGCTTTCAACGATCTACCGCTGACATTGAATGTCTCGCCGGAAACGCAATCGCAAATCGACGCCGACTGGGAACACTACATCCAGTACGAAGCAGCGCGTCGGAGTATTCCGCCCGAGCAAGTCCGCCAAGAGGAAGAACTCGCGCGCGCCGCCATCCAGGCAAATCCCCTCGATCGCGACAAGCTGATCGAGGCAGCGCGGCAAACGCCCGCCAATCATCCTTACCTCGCGGGCGATGATGAACCCTCGCCGTTCTGAAGGTCGTGTGATACGCAGCGAAAATTCGAGCATCACGATCGAATGGAAATTCCTAGCGGCCTGCCGGTCTCGCAGATCAAAACCGTTGCAGTGCCAATGTAAAGACGAGAGTCGAAGTTGCCGCGGTTTTTTCGGTTGGATTGAAATCTCGCGTGCGACCCATGAGCATTGAGCCCGGTCGAATTCTCTGGATGGAATTGGGGCCGCGTGGGCAATTCAAAAAGCGCCCAGCAATTGCTCTTTGCCGGCCGAACGCCGCCGGAAATTTTGTTGTGGCAGGCGGCAGCAGCTCGACACCCGCACAATTAGGCAACGACGAAATCGCTCTGCCTTTCCGCTTGCCGCGACACCCGCTCACCAAACTTTCACGCCGGACGGTTGTCGATTGCGCTTGGCTTCAAGAAGTGAATGTTTCCGATGTGCTAGCGATCGGGGGCCAGCTTCCGCCCTCGGTGCTGTTCCAAATCATCACCAAAGTCGAAACACATTACGACCTCAGCGCCAGACAGCCGCGCACCTAATTCCCATTGTCCCGCCTCTCGCTCCCGCCCCTACTCCCGACGAACCGCAGTCGATATGATTAGTCGTTTAACAATGGGCACTTAACGCATTCAGCCGGCTGGCCATGAAAACCGACGAACTTCGCGAAAAATACCTGGCATTCTTCGAGTCCAAAGGTTGTACGCGTCGCCCCAGCGACGTGCTGGTGCCGCGCTGGGATCCCTCGGTGCTGTTCACGCCCGCTGGCATGAACCAGTTCAAAGATCACTTCCTCGGCAAGTGCAAGCTGGACTTCACCCGCGCCACCACCTGCCAAAAATGCCTGCGCACCGGCGATATCGATAACGTCGGCCGCACCGCGTACCATCACACCTTTTTCGAGATGCTCGGCAACTTCAGCTTCGGCGATTATTTCAAACGCGAAGCCATCAACTGGGGCTGGGAATTTCTGACGAGCAAAAAATGGCTGGGCTTGCCCGCCGATCGACTCAGCGTGACCGTCTATCTGGATGACGACGAAGCGGCCGGCATCTGGCAAAAAGACGTCGGGCTTTCCGCCGATCGGATCGAACGCATCGGCGAGGCGGAAAACTTCTGGCCAGCCAGCGCGCCAAGCCTGGGCCCCGACGGCGTTTGCGGCCCGTGCAGCGAAATCTACTACCATCCGCCGGGCAGTAAGTCCGTCGAAATTTGGAACCTGGTGTTCACGCAGTTCAATCGCGTCGGCAATCCGCCCAATAACCTCCGCCCGCTGCCCAGCAAAAACATCGATACCGGCATGGGCTTGGAGCGCACGGCCGCCACGCTGCAAGGCGTCGATACGAATTATCACATCGACATTCTGCGTCCCATTGTCGAAGCAGCCGCCGACGTGGTGGGCGTGAAGTACATTGCCGACGACGACAACGGCCGCCGCCTGCGACGCATTACCGATCACGTGCGGGCCTGCACGTTTGCCGTGCACGAAAACGTCTACCCTGACAACAAAAAGCAGGGCTACGTCATCAAGCGCCTGCTGCGCCGCGCCGTGCTCGATGGCCGCCAGATGAACCTCAAAGATCCGTTCTTGTTCAAGCTCGTGCCAAAAGTCGCCGAGATGATGAAGCCCGCTTATCCCGAGCTGACGGAAACCATCGAGCGCGTGCAGATGGTCATCAAACAAGAAGAATCCGCGTTCTTTGCCACCATCGACGCCGGTCTCAGCCGCCTGGATAAAGTGCTCGAACAAACCAAAAGCACGGGCAGTTCGGCCGTGGCTGGCGGCGATGCCTTCGAGCTTTACGCCACGCACGGCTTTCCGCCCGAACTTTGCGAAACGCTGGCCGCCGAGCATAACCTGACGTTCGATTGGGCCGGCTTTCAAGCCGCCATGGAAAAACACGGCAAGGATTCCGGCGGCGAGCAGCGCGAGCTATTCAAAACCGGTCCGCTGGACGCCATCAAAAAGACGCTGCATTCTTGCGACTTCCTCGGCTACCGCGCCACCGAAGGCGAAGGCACAATCTTCGGCATCATCGCCCAAGATCAGGCCTGCGAAGAACTCGTTGAACTCAACCATCAGCAGCCGGTGACCGTGGTGTTGGACCGCACGCCGTTTTATGGCGAGAGCGGCGGCCAAGTGGGCGACAGCGGCGAACTCGTCGCGCCCGGCGTGCGATTCGAAGTCCTCGACACGCAGCGCGATGGCGGCCTGATGCTGCACATTGGCCATCTGCGGCAAGGCACGCTCAAGCTGGGGCAAAAACTCACCGCCCGCGTCGATACCAACCGTCGCCAGGGAATTAGCCGCGCGCACTCAGCCACGCACGTGTTGCATCACGCCTTGCAAAAACATCTCGGCGGCCACGCGCAGCAGAAGGGATCGAAGGTCGATCGCGATTGGCTGCGGTTCGACTTCAGTAATCCCGCGGCGATCACGCCTGACGTGTTGCACAAGATCGAAAACGAAGTCAACCAGCGCGTCGCCACGGCCGCGCCCATCAGTTGGAAAACGCTGCCGATCGCCGAAGCCCGCCAGTCCGGCGCGATGATGTTGTTCGGCGAAAAATACCCTGACGTGGTGCGGATGGTCAGCATGGGCGAATTCAGCAAGGAACTGTGCGGCGGCACGCATCTGGACAACGTCGGCCAGGTGGGTTTATTTCGGATCATGGCCGAGGAGAGCGTTTCGGCCGGCACGCGGCGAATTACCGCGCTGACTGGCGAGGCCGCGCTCGAGCAGGCTTGGCGCGATCGCACCACGCTGTCGGAAATTGCCTCGACGCTCAAGGTGCCTGCCGGCGAAGTTTCGACGCGTGTGGCCGCGCTGGCCAAAGAAGTTCGCGAACTGAAAAAGCAAGTTCAGGCCGGCGGCAAGGCGGCCGGCATTTCCGTCGAGTCGCTGCTGGCCGACGCCGCAAAAGTTGGCGACGTCACGGTCATCGTGGCCGAAGCGCCCGGCGCGGACGCCGGCGCGATGCGGCAACTCATCGACCAGATTCGACGCAAAACCAGTTCGGCCGCCGTACTTCTGGGCAGCGCCGCCGAAGGCAAAGTCACGCTGGTGGCTGGCATCACGCGCGATCTGGAGCAGCGCGGCCTGAATGCCGGCAAGTGGATTGCCGCGCCGGCCGAAGTGGTTGGTGGGCGTGGCGGCGGCAAGCCCGACCTGGCACAAGCCGGCGGCAAGCATCCCGAAAAGCTGGCCGAAGCGCTAGCCGCCGCGCGCAGCAGCTTGGAAGTGCTGCTGGGTTGATATCGATATGCATTGTCAGGGCGTGATACAATTAGGATGTCCGCGCGGCGGAGTCGTAGCTGGGAATGGCGAAGCGATCAAAGTTAACGAATGTCGTGCCAGCCGATAGTCCGCCAGGCATTCGTGCCGCGACGTTAGGCACTAATGGCTCCGTCGTCCAGGGAACAATGATTTCGCAGGCGGAAGCCGAACTGCGGAGAAAATCCGGTGACGATGTGGTTGTCGTCGGGCCGAACCTGCAAGCCAACCGAACGCTCGCGCAAGCTATTGAATTAAATGCAAACGGATATGCCCAACGCCATCCGCCGCATCCCAGCGCGGGGCTGAATGCGTTGCCGCATTACCAACCGAAATTTCGTCCGCCTGCCGGTCATGCATTTTATGAAACGCCGAACCGAAAAGCCGTTTGAGGTTGCCATGCGGTTCTTCACGCCGGAACTCTATCTCAAATTCGGTTCCGCCGACGATGCTCTCGCGGATCAGGCAGACCAGCAGTGGGAAGCCGCGACCGTGGCCTATCGAAAACACGTCGACACTTTTCGCGACATCATGCCGCCTGCCGTGGCCGTGTTCGAAAAGATGTGTTTTCACGACGCGCAACTGCTGGCCGGTCCGCAAATGCCAGACGGCACGCTGCGGTCGCGCGTTCCGTCGTCCAACACGTGGCCGGCAATTACCAACGTATGTCTCAGCCACCGCGACGAGGTTTGGGTGCTAACGTACGTCATTTACGATGACATCCGCCAGCAGCAAGCTCCGCCGGATTGGCCGAACGCAACGTCTCAGCCGCTATGGCTATACGACGAGTTTGATCTTGCCGACAGAGATCGAAACATGTTCGTGCATCGTATTTTGCTCGGTGATGGCCGACTACTGGAAATTCCTTTCTTGTCGGTCATCGTCGATCACTTTTCGATTCATTCGGCCGGCGAAAATGGCGGAGGCCAGCGAGCGAAGGCCGCTGCAACATGATCGATCTGAAACTAACGACCGATGATTGCTGAAACATGACTCCCATCACCATTCGCTGCCGGCCGGATGGGCCGCTTGTGATCGAAGGACCGGTGCGCGTGGTCGATCAGCACGGCAACGAGTTTCCGCTGCCCACCAATAAACCTCAGGTGGCGCTTTGTCGTTGTGGGCATTCCGCTAACAAACCATTCTGCGACGGCTCGCACAAGCCCGGCAACTTCGTCGCTCACGAACTCGCGCCATCCGCTCCCCTTTCCTCGCCTTCCTGACCTCTGCCCCCTGACCTCCGACCCCTTCCTGGTCCTCCCATGCCCATCCTCGGCGCGCACATGTCGATCTCCGGCGGCTTTCACAAAGCCATCGAAGCGGCGCAGCAGCTCGAAATGGATTGCGTGCAACTGTTCACCGCCAGTCCGCAGAATTGGTCGGTTACGGGCGTGCCAGCCGAAGCGCTTGCGGCTCCAGCCCAACCGCAGAGCAAAGCGCGCAGCAAAAAAGCTGTCGCACAGCCAGTCGAGCCTGCCTGGCGCTCCAAAGAGCTGCTGGAGGCGGACATCCATTTGTTTCGAACCACTCTGGCCGGCACCGGCATCGCGCACACCCTCTCCCACGATTCCTACCTAATCAATCTGGCCTCGCCAGACGACTTTCTCTGGCGACGTTCGATTGCCGCCTTCGGCGTGGAACTGCTGCGGGCAGAGCGACTCGGCATCCCCTACGTGGTTACGCATCCCGGCGCTTTTACCACCAGCGACGAAGAAACTGGTCTCAAGCGAATCATCGCCGCGCTCGACCTGGTGCACGAGCAGGTGGGCAAATTGAACGTGATGGCACTGCTGGAAAACACCGCCGGACAGGGCTCGTGTTTGGGCAACCGCTTCGAGCATTTGGGCGAAATTATCGCCGGCGTCCGGCAGTCCGAGCGGATCGGCGTGTGCATCGATACCTGTCACGCCTTTGCCGCCGGCTATCCACTGGCCGAGCGAAAAGATTACCTGGCCACGTTCAAAGCGCTGGACCGCGCCGTGGGGCTGGATCGCGTGCATGCGTTTCATTTGAACGACAGCAAAAAGCCGCTCGGCGCACGTGTCGATCGCCACGAGCACATCGGCCAAGGACAGATCGGCCTCGACGCCTTTCGGCATTTGCTCAACGATCGCCGCTTCCGTAAGATTCCCATGTACCTGGAAACTGAAAAAGGCATAAGCGGCGACGGCGAAGCGTTTGACGCAATCAATCTCCGCACGCTGCGCGGGTTGATTGATTGATCGCGGACTGTCGATGGCTGATTCGTTGTTTTCAACGCCGGCGGCGTCGGCAATAAATTAGGAACTGAAATCCATGGAATATCGTCAACTCGGGGCGTCTGGTTTCAAAGTGCCCGTGCTCAGTTTTGGCACCGGCACGTTTGGCGGCGGCGGAGAGCTATTCAAAGCCTGGGGCGCCAGCGACGCGGCCGAAGCCACGCGACTGGTGGATATTTGCTTGGACTCCGGTTTGAACATGTTCGACTCGGCCGACGTTTACTCCGGCGGCATGGCCGAAGAAATTCTCGGCGCGGCCATCAGCGGCCGCCGCGACAAAGTCATCGTCTCCACCAAAGCCACGTTTCGGCTGGGCGATGGCCCCAACGACGTCGGCTCGTCGCGCTACCACCTCATTCGCTCTGTGGAAGCTGCACTACGCCGGATCGACACCGACTACATCGATCTGTTCCAACTGCATGGCTTCGACGCCGTGACGCCGGTGGAGGAAGTGCTGCACACGCTGGACGATCTGGTGCGCGCCGGCAAGATTCGATACATCGGCTGCTCGAACTTTTCCGGCTGGCATCTGATGAAGTCGTTGGCCGTCTCAGAACGATACGGACTGCCTCGGTACATTGCCCATCAGGCGTTTTACTCGCTGCTCGGGCGCGACTACGAAAACGAACTCATGCCATTGGCCGTCGATCAAAAAGTCGGCGCGGTCGTTTGGAGCCCGCTGGGCTGGGGACGCTTGACCGGCAAGATTCGTCGCGGTCAGCCGCTGCCCCAAACCAGCCGGCTACATGGCCAGAAGTCGAACGATGTTGGACCGCCCATTCCGCTGGAGCAGGTCTATCGCGTAGTGGAGGCCATCGATCAGGTTGCCGCCGAGACGGGCAAGACAGTGCCGCAAATTGCCATCAACTGGCTATTGCAGCGGCCATCGGTGGCGACGGTCATCATCGGCGCGCGTAACGAGCAGCAACTGCGGCAGAATCTGGACGCCGTGGGCTGGAACCTGACCGCCGATCAAGTGGCCACGCTGGATGCCGCCAGCGCACTGCCGCCAATCTATCCCTACTGGCATCAACGTGGCTTTGCCGAACGCAATCCGTTTCCGGTCTGACGCAATCGCATGCCGAGAATCGACGCGACCCAAGCGCTCGCCAGCGCGGACGACCATATCGGGACGGCGATGGCTGAACTACAATTGCACAGAACGATTTGAAATTGGTCGCTACGATTTTGGCGACCAGGAACCGCGAGGAGATCTGAAGAGTGTTTACTGAGCCTGCCCATACACCATTCGACCTGAACTTCCGAGTGTTGGGCATACCAGTCCGCGTGCATCCGCTGTTTTGGCTGGTGACGTTGTTCATGAAACCCGCCGCCAGCCCCAAAGCCGCGGCCATTTGGGTGTTTGCGGTGTTTGTATCGATCTTGATCCACGAACTTGGGCACGCCATTGTCGCCCGGGCTTGTGGTTTCGCACCGTGGATTGTCTTGCATGGATTTGGCGGCCTAGCGATCTATCAGCCGACGTACCACAACTGGAAGCGGCAAGTGCTGATTTCGCTGGCTGGACCGGGCGCTGGTTTCTTCTTTGCCGCGTTCATCGCCGCAGCCTTCCGAGCGGCAGGGCATCGCGTGAGCGTGGAGTTTGGCTTTCCGTTTCTGCTGGACATTTCGGTAGCAGACATTAGCAACCGCAACCTCGACGTTCTGGTCCAGAGCCTGTTCTTCATCAACATCTGGTGGGGTTTGATCAACTTGCTGCCGGTGATTCCCTTGGATGGCGGGCAGATTTCGCGCGAACTGTTTGTGGCGGGCTGCCGCTATCCGCAAACGGGCGTGATCCGCGCGCTGCAGCTCTCCCTGCTGACCGGCGGGCTGATTGCCATCTTCGCATTTGTCGAGCTGCATTCGTTCTATATAGGTTTGTTGTTCGGGTTCTTTGCCTATCAGAGCTTTTCCGCATTGCAAACGTACTCCGGCGGCCGACCTTGGTAGATGCGTCCATGCCTGCGCTGGATCACGCTCGGGCGGCAAGCGCCGCGCCCGCCGCCCGCCTGATTCTGTTGGGGGCAAGCAACTTAACTCGCGGCATCTCGACCGTGGTCGACGTGGCTCAGCAACTGTTCGGCGCGCCGCTGGAATTGCACGTTGCGCTAGGGCATGGTCGCTCGTACGGAGGCAGCAGCCGCGCACTGGCGCGCACGTTGCCCGGCATCAACGATTGCGGGTTGTGGGCGGCGACATCCGACGTCGATTGCGACATTCCGACGGCCGCGCTGGTCACCGATATCGGCAACGATCTGTTCTACGGCGCGGAGGCCGCGACGATTTTGAGCTGGATCGAAAGTTGCATTTCCAAATTGTCCGCGCGGCGCGCGCGGATTGCGATCAGCATGTTGCCGCTGATGAATCTCGATCGCGTGAGCCGCCGACAATTTTATTTTGTGCGCACGATTTTTTTTCCCGGCGCGCGAATTGACTACGACACATTCAACCGCCGCGCGCGACAACTCGACGCGCAACTGCGCGCACTTTGCAGCGCGCAACAACTGCTGCTGATCGAACCGCGCGCAGCCTGGTACGGCATCGATCCGATTCATTTTCGCGCCCGCGCGTGGTCCACAGTTTGGCAGGCGATGCTCGCGCCGCTGGTGGCGGAGCGGCATCTGCCGCAAGCCTCGCAACAGGCGTTTTTATCGCAGAAAACCGCAGGTTTACGGCAATGGCTGTATTTGCGCAGTCGAGCGCCGCACGAGCGCGGACTGCTCGGATTCACGCAGCGCCGCGCACAACCTGCGGGCCGTTTGCCAAGCGGCACGACCATCGCGTTGTACTGATTGCGGTGCGCATCGAGCGCGCGACAAACGTCGCGCACACCGCAGGCTATCGACAATCGTTTTCTCGGCGCGCAGCGCGCAATCGATGCCGCGATCGTGCGCGTAACACGACGCGCAACGCGCGCACTTTCTGTCGAAACAGAAAAAGTTGCGCAAAATCATGTTGCATTTTTTTTCGGAATGCGTAAAGTTACACAACATTGAGTGCATAAGAAATTTTCACTCAATCATCTGGCAGTCATGTAAGACATCGTCACGCAAGTGGCCGTCACGCAAGACGCAGATCGTCAGCAAAGATTCAAGTGACTGACGTCGCCTCGTGTGGTGACAAAAGTCGCCGGCTTCGAAGTGCGGACGACCGACGTTGCGTTGATGGACGTTTTGCCGGATGTCGAAGTGCTGCTGGAAGTGAAACGTGCGATATCGCTTCGCGGGTCAAGACATTGAAGTCGCCGGCTCGCGGAGATTGTCCTAGGACGGGATTGTTTTTGCTCGTGATGGGAGTTGCTCGGTTGTCCACTTCGGGCATATCGAGACCATCTCATCGAAAACCTTTTATCGGAGATTGAACTGTGGCCAAGAAGAAAAAAGCTGCCAAGGCAGCCAGCGCGACCGCTAAGAAGGGCACCAAGAAGGCTGCCAAGAAGAGCACCAAGAAGGCCGCCACCAAGAAGAAAAAAGCCTAACGCTTCTTTCTGAGTGGCTCGGACGGGGTGAGATTGATGGGGCGTTGTTGTTGAAGTCCGACGTGTAAACATCGAGGTTTCGGCCAGAAGACGCCGCATTCATCAATCCAAATCACCACAGAGTGGCCCCGCTGGCCTACCGTGGTGCAACTCTTGCCCACGGCATTCCCAATTACGACGAGAAAGAGCCGCCTCCCATCGCCCAACCGGCGAAATGTGAGCGGCTCTAATTTTTTGCGCTCGTGCGCATATGCCGTTCGAGCCGCCGCGCGGCCGGCTCTTCTGTGCCACGCCTGAGATGGATCGTCTGCCGGCCGAAGCCCGTAACGGCATTCTCACCGATCCTTCGCCCTGATGTCCGGTTTGCGGATGCCTTGCGTTTCAATTCTTAGCGAACGAAACTGCAGAGGCGGTTGTCAACAGGGACGGTCAGGCTTTCGATGGGGGATGCAATGATTGGCTTCATCAGTAGGCGACAATCAACGCTGGCGATCCTGATTACCGGAATTGCCTTAACGCTTTTCATCCGCGCGGCATCCGCCAGTGACGAAACCGACGCCATTGAGGCCATGAACCGCGGCGATGCGCTGCGACAACAAGGCGACCTCCCGGCCGCGCTGGCCGCGTTTACCCGCGCGCTGAGTTCGGCAGAAGCAGCTTTCGGTAAAAATTCGCTGAAGATGTCGATGTGTCTGGATCGGATGGCGATCACATCGATGGATTTGGGTCAGTATGCTCAGGCGGAACCGCTTTTGCTCCGTTGCCTGGCGATCCGCGAGCAGGCGCTAGCGGCCTTGGATCCAAGTGTCGGTCAGACGGCCAACAACCTTGGCGGCTTATATTTCAGTATGGGCCGATACTCCAAGGCCGAGCTCTTGCTACTGCGCGGTTTAAAAATCGCAAAGAGCAACCTCGGGCCGGATCATCCGAACGTGGGCGCCGCGCTAGGCAACCTGGCTCTGCTCTACCGAGATCTGGGCCAGTACGCCAAGGCCGAACCATACTTCTTGCAGAGTTTGCAAATCAAGGAGCGCACGTCCGGCCCAGAGAGCGCGGACGTCGCGCGGAGCCTGAATGGCCTGGCGTCGTTATACACGGCCATGTGGCGTTACGACGAGGCCCAGCCGCTGTACCTGCGAAGTTTAAAAATCTGCGAGAGCAAGCTCGACGCCAATCATCCGCTAACCGCGCAAACTCTGAGCAACTTGGGACTGTTGTATTTGGACAATCGCCAGTTTCAGCAAGCCAAACCGTTGTTCGAACGCAGCCTGAAGATTGGCGAACAGAAATCCGGTCCTAGTAGCATGGACGTGGCCACGCGACTGCACAACCTGGCGTCGCTCGATCTTCAACTGGGCGAATTCGCCGCGGCCGAACCACTGTTCGCTCGCAGTCTCAAGATTGGCGCCGAACAGTTGGGCGCCGAGAACCCGACGCTTGCGGTGAGTCATCTGAAGATCGGGCAGTTGCTCGAAGCGTCAAACCGAACCGCGGAGGCGGCGGTCAGTTTCGAACAGTCTCGACGAATCCTTCGCCAGCATATCGCCAACGTATTGCCGATTCTCAGCGAACAAGAGCAGTTGGTGTTTCTCAGCAACCGCGATTATTCGCTGGCCAATGTGCTGTCGTTTGGATTCCGACATGGGCAGAAAGACGCCGGCATTGCCGTGCGTTCGGCCGGTTGGCTGGCCAATGGCAAAGGCGTCGCGCAACAAGCGCTGGCCGAAAGCGCTCGGCTAGCGCGCGACGCCACCGATCCGCAACGAGCGGAAGTCGTCCTGCAGCTTAACCAGGTGCGATCGCGACTGGCTGCATTGACGTTCATGCCACCGGCGGACGGCCAACAAGCTGGTCGGAAAATTGAAATCGCCAAGCTGACAGGGCAAGAAATCGAACTCGCGAAACAGATCGCCATAGACCGGGGCGAAGGCACCAGCGGCGAAGCCTGGGTTGAAATGCATTCGATTCGCGAATCGTTACCGCGCGATGGCCTGCTGGTGGATATCTTCCGGCTGGATATCTCGCAGCCGGTTGAACCACCCCCGGCCGCGGCGAAGGGTATCACGGCGGCCAAGCAACAGTTACTGCCTTCTGGCCCACACTACGTTGCCTGGATTGTGCCGCCCGTGGACGGTGGCGACGTGCGAGTTGTGGACTTGGGCGCGGCAAAGCTGCTCGAAGAAAAAATCGCCAGCTTCCAGGCGGCTATGTCGGCCGCGCAAACCGGAAAACTCTTGCAGCAGGTTGGCGAGGTCAAAGCGGAGAAGTTCCTGGCCGCTCCGCTGGCGGAAGTTTCGAAGCTGGTCTTAGAACCGTTGTTGCCGCACATCAAGCAGGCCCAGCAGCTTGTTCTCTGCCCGGATGCCGGACTGTGGTTGATACCCTGGTCTGCCTTGCCGACCGATGATGGCAAATATGCAATCGAACGCTGGAACATTCGCTATCTGACGGCCGCGCGCGAAATCGTCAAGGATCGCCGGATGGCTTCGTCCAATCCACCACGGATTTTTGCGAACCCGAATTTCGATCTGGCGGCCGGCGATGTCGGGGCGGCGCTTGCGGACATCCTCGGCGGCCACGTACCTCCGGCCGCGAATGCCTCGAGCGACGCCGCTACTATCGCACGCGGTTCGCGAAGTCTGACTGCCAGCCATGTTGGCCGCGTACCACTGCTTCCGGGCACGGCGGCGGAAGCGCTGGCCATCGCTCCCCGTCTGAAAGAATTCACGTCGCAAGACGCCAAGATCTATGCGGGTAACGCGGCGCTTGAGGGTGTGTTTAAACGCTTAAACGCGCCGCGCATTTTGGTGCTCTCCACGCACGGCTTCTTTTTGCCAGATCCGGAAACAACTCGCACGCAGCGAGACGTGACGGCCGAGCAGAATCCGCTGCTACGTTGCGGCCTGCTGCTGGCCGGATGTAACAATCGCGACAAGCTGGCCAACGATTCCGCACTTGATGACGGCGTGCTGACAGGCATGGAAATCGTCGGCACGAACCTGCGTGGCACGGAGTTGGTTGTGCTCTCGGCTTGCGAAACCGGCATCGGCAAATTGAACAACGGTCAAGGCGTGGCCGGCTTGCGACAAGCCTTCCAACTGGCGGGCGCACAAGCTGTGGTCAGCACTCTCTGGCAAATTCCCGATCAGGCGACCGCCCTGCTGATGAACGACTTTTTCGCGAATCTGGCCGCTGGGCAATCCAAGTCCGACTCGCTGCGCAACGCCCAACTGGCACGCATCAAAGCCCGCCGCGAAAAATATGGCGCCGCCCATCCACTTTTTTGGGCAGCGTTCACGCTCACAGGGCAATGAACAAGCAGAATCGTGTCCCCTGCCGCGCTGGGCGCGCTACTTCGCCTCGGCCGGTTTCATCAACTCGACGCCGTTGGCGTGCAGCGTGATCTCGGCCGGAATCAGGCCGGTGTCGGTGTAGATCACAATCAGAACTTCTTGCGGTCCGCGCCCAAACGAAACGGTCCCGCCCATCTTTTGCATTGATGCGGTTTGCTCCTTCCAGCCGTCGGCCACCAGCGTTTTTCGCCAAGCCTCGACGGCCGCTTTGGCCGCGCCGTTGGTGATCTTGAAACTGATCTGGTCTTTCGAGGCCTTGATTCCTTTGGCGCCGGTCGGCATCGCCACGGTTAACGTCGCCGGCGGCTTGCCCTTTTCGGCCTGCTTGATTTCTCGTTCGGCTTTGTAGACTTTGTCCATTGCGACAATTTCGGCGGCCGATTGAAACCGCAGGCTGACGCGCGTGCCATCTGATTTGCGCAAATCCAGCGCATCCAGCGAGAGCAAGTTGCTGGCCGCGTCGCCAAACAACAATTCGCTATGAAAGCCGTTCTTAATCGGCTGCTCGGTCGTCGGTTTCCAACCTGCTGCGGTAAGTTCCGCGCGATAGTGGTCGAGAATCTTGTCCTTCGAAAGTTTGGTATCAAAGCTGAGCGTGGTGGTGGCGTCCGCATAATGCAACTGCGTCGTCTCGGCAGGCGCTGGCAAATCGGCCGACATCAACGACGAACTGTAATCGATCATCGTCCGGCCGCCTTGCGCAGGCGCGGACTGAATGGTGGCCATCAATTGCACGGCGTTCTGTTTGAACATCAGCGAATCGCCCGCCTCGCCGTAAGGTTTCCAGCCTTGCTCGGCCAATTGTTGTTTGCAGGCAGCGACAGTGGCCTCGACGGACGCATCGGAAATCAGCAGCGTGCTGACCGGTCCGGCGGAAAACAATTTCGCGCCTAGCGGCATCGGCAACTGGTCCAGCGCCACGTTGCCGTGGTTGTTGATGACGACTGTCTGCTGGCCGTCCGCGCCAGGAATGATCATCACCGAAAGTTTATAGCCATCATGGGCGAATGTGCCGTTGGCCGATTGATCGGAGACGTGGCTTTGCGGCAACTCCTGCCAGTGACGCTGGAGCAGTTGTTTACGCTGGAATTCGAACGCTGCTTTTGGTGTCGTTTTGACTTGGTAGGTCAGCGAAGCCAGTCGCCGGCGCGGCGGCTTTTCGACCTGATCCATCAGCGGAAAAGTCGCCAGATCAAAATGTTGGGTTGCTTCGGCAATGGTTGCTGGCGTTTGAATTGGCGTTTCGCGCTCGGCCAGCGGCGCGGCGCGCAATCCGCCCGAACATAGCCATTGCGCCAACAGCGCGCAGCACACCAGCGATGACGTATTCAATCGGACAATCCATCGGCGCATGTCACACCCACAGCTTTCTAAAAACGACTTTGTCGGTCACCGCCGACCATTCTGCCTGCGAGTCGCGCGTGTCGCAATCAGCAATCGCCAATTCCGTAAGTGGATACCGGTTCGCGGCGTCAGCCACCAGCGATGCAACAAATTGCCTGTGCGTGATGCACCGCTGCTGGCTTGCGCCGTGACGACAACACTCAACCGACCAGCGTGGCATCCAGCGTGATAGTCGTGTTGAGCAGTTTGGAAATGGGGCAGCCGGCTTTGGCTTTGGCAGTCAGTTCATCGAACGTGGCTTGATCGACGCCGGGAATTTTGGCTTTGAGCGTCAGGTGGCTGGCGGTGACGGAAAATCCACCTTCGACCTGCTCAAGCGTGACTTCGGCCGTGGTATCCATTCGCTCGGCCGTCAGCTTAGCTTCTCCGAGGATCAGCGAGAGCGCCATGGTAAAACAACTGGCGTGCGCCGCGCCGATCAGTTCTTCGGGGTTGCTGCCGCGTTGGCCTTCGAAGCGCGCGGCAAAGCCGTAGGGATATTCTTTGAGCGCGCCGCTCTCGGTTGAGATCGTGCCGCGGCCGTCTTTCAATCCGCCTTGCCAAGCCGCCGAACCTTTACGTTTGATCTTCATCGCTGACTCTCCCGTGTTTTGAAATTCCAAAGTTCTTAACCAACACAATTACCGCGGACCTTGCTGGCGCAGCCGATCAATTCCGCAGTTCAAAGCGCAAACTCTCAACCGCCTGCTTCTTTTCCAGCCACTGGCCGAACTGCCGGCACGGCGTCCGGCGCTGGACCTTTGGGCGCGGGCGGAACGGCAACCGGCGGAACAGCGGCTGGCGGTATTGCGGCTGGCGGAACGGGGACTGGCGCGATCGCGGCAGGCAACGGAACGATCGGCGGAATCGCGGGGTTTGGCGGTACGGCCGGTGGATTGCCCGGCGCGGCTGGCTTGCCAGGCACAGGCGGAAACTTCAAAACCGGCGGTCTGGCCGGCGCTTCGGCCTTTTGCGGCAACGTGCCGTTATCGACCAGCAGATACCCCGACCAGAAAAACGGATGATCGGCATTGGGCGCCGCGGCGTTGGCGCTCAGCTTGATCCGCGGCTCCGCGCCGGGATCGATCGGCTGCAAACTCACCAGCCGCACCGCCCGTTGCCAGGAGTCGGCCGCCGTGGCGTACGGCAACTCTTGCGTGAACTGGCGCAGCAAATCGATGGACGTCGCTCCGCCGGTTCGCCAGCGGCTAATCAGAATCGTCCGCGCGCCGGTGGACATCAAACCGGTGATCGCCAGAAAGACTTCGTTGCCGTTAGCGCCGGGACGCTTGATGGCGTCTTCGGCCGCAGTGTGAAAGCCGGGCAGCATCACGACGTCGGGTCCGCCCCAGGGCAGCGGAAACCAATTCGACAGCGCGCCGCTGCTGCGGGTTTTATCCAGTGGCATTGGCGACCAGCCGTATGGGTCGTCGCGAACGTCAATATCCTCCAAGGCAATCAACCCGTCGTACAGCGTGCTATACAGCGGCGTCGGCGTCCAAATTTGCCCTTTGAGCGCGACGGCGCCTGGCGCGACCTTTTTGATTAAATCAAATGCGTTTTGCGAAACCGCGGCATCATCACGCGGGTAAAGTTTGCCCAGCGTCACCGCCACGCTCGGCGACTGCGGACGTCCGAGCTTGTCTGGCACGGAGAGTCCCATAGTCGGCGCGTAGCGAATCCGCGTTTTTTCGATCAGCGATTTCTGATTAGCGCCTTGTCCCACCTGCAAGGCTTCGAATGGTAGATACCACAAGAAGCCGTCCGGCACGATGATCAGCTCATCAATCCCCACGCTCAAGTCGACGTTGTTGGCGCCGGCGAGCAGTGCGGTGGTGGCGTCCTTGCCCGCTTGGCGCCAGGCTTTTTCGGTGAGTTTATCGAGTGCGAGTTCACGATTTTTTTCGACATTGCCCATCGCTCGCAGCAGCGCGACGCAACTTTTTTCCAACTGCACGGTGTTGGTCATTTGCCAACTGGCGTAGTTGCTGTTGGACAGTAAGAAAGCATAGGTTTGCTTGCTGGTGCTAAAGAACGTCAGCATTAGCGTCTTGGGCGGCAGCGCGGCTTTGATTTGTTGCACGCTACGCAGCGGCGGAAAAACCATTTTGGCCGGCTCGCGGCGAACGGCAATTTCACGCAGCGCCGCTTCTTGCAACAGACTGATCTTGGCCAGCTCGGCCAGCGAAGCTGCCTGTTCGCGCTGGCTTTCGACGGTTTCCGGCGCCAGCGGCAACCGACGAACTTGGGTCACAATGGCTTTGGCGTCTTGCGAAAACTTGGCGTAGGCCGTGTATTTGGAAAGCAAATCCGCGCGCTGCAACTTGGCTTCGGAGTCGAGCGAATCGATGGGCGATTCCAAAATCCAGCGCAAATTCAGCAAACGCCCGCCAAGCTGCTGCGTGCTGTAAAAACGGTGCCGCCGCGTGCGATCGGCAATCTCCAGCGCCAGGTCGTTATCTTTCTTTTGCATCACCGCTTCGAACCAATGCTCAAAGGCCGGCACGTGCGGCACGCTCAGCACCGACAGCGTCTCCAGCGGATCGAAGCCCCAGTCGGTCGGCACCGGATCTCGCAACAGCTTGGAGTACAGTTCGATGGCAATCCGCGGCGGCACCGCGCCGCGCGTGTAGAGATTGTCGGCCATGCCAATCTGATACAACCACTTCGAACCGGGCCGATCGACGGGCGATTTATCGGAGTTGTTGGCGGAGCGTTCCCAGGCCAGCGCCGCGCTCAACGCGTCGTCGCCCGCCGAGGTGTTGGCTTTTTGATAATTAACCAGTCCACTGACGTAATTGAATCGCGCGCCGATATCGCGCACGGCCATTTCGCGGCGAAACATTTGCCCCTTGGCTTCCAGCAGCAGCGGCGCGGCCAATTGCGGCTCGCCCTGCGACGCATAGTTTTCAGCGGCCAGCAATAACATCAAGGCATACAACTGCTTACCGTGCGACTTGGCCCAAGTGGTCGCCTTGGGCAGCGGCGGATAGATGCCTTTTTTGTTGGCCATCAGCCAGGCGACCTGCCCGTAATGAAACGCTTCTTCAATGACGCCCATGTTGCCGAAGTGCGCGGCCGAATAGGTGGCTTCGTCAAAGTTGACCATTGCGGCGTCCAGATCGCCGGCTTCCAAGGCGATCTGGCCAATCTTCAAATAGGCCATGCTGGTCAGCGGATGATCGAACTGCCCGGCCAGCACCAGCGAACGTTTGAGCAGCGGCAGCGCCTGACCCGTTTTGCCATCGGCCGCATAAGCCATGCCCAACTGCACGTCGCTCCAAGCATTGGACCAATGGTTGGGCAGCGCCGAACCATTGATCAGCGCGGCCACCACTTCGTCGCTCAGTTTTTCGTGAGGGCAGATCGGCCCCATGATCTGTTGACGTCGATAAAGCGCCAATGTGGTGCAACGGACAATTTCATGGATGTTGACGCCCACATACACGGGCGCTTGCACGACGCCGCCTTTTTGGATCACTTCCGAGTTATCCAGGCGGCCTTGCGCAATCATGATGTTCGACGGAAAATGTCCGTAGCGCGCACCATTGCGACTGGCACCCCAGGGCACGCCCTTGATCGCACCAGGCGCTTCCGGCACGATCGAATCTGGAAACCGTCCGCGCAACATCCAATCGTGGTAGGTGATGAAGATATTCAGCGCGGCATCGTAATTATCTTTGGCGTCGCCGTACTGACCCATGTGGTAATAAACTTCGCCCACCATCGTGTGGTAGCAGATCGAATCGATCCAGCGCTGCTGCCCGGTGCGCATGCCGCCTTTGAGTTCGCTGCCGAAAATCTCCAGCGCGGCTTTGTATTCGCCGTCGTACAGCGCGCCGAAGCCCGCGTAATACGAGTCGGTCGGCACGGTGTGCGCCGCGCCGGCCACAATCTGTGCCTGGCTCGGACGAGCGACGATATTCAACAACCCGCAGCAAACGAGCAATGCTATCAATGGTCGCCGGTCAGCCGGGCTAATAGCACGGCGCAGCAACACCCACGAAGCGCAACAACACATGGGCAAAACCTCTTCCAGGTTCGGCAAAAACCGGCTGCGGACATCCACAAGCCGGATTTTCCATCATACTCATTTCCCTCGGGCTGAGCGAAACTTTTCCACGCCCTGCCAGCAGCATTTCATGGCACTCGGGCGACGGTCGTGACGCCTGCGTCGAACAGGCAACGCCGCGAAAATTATCGGTGCTAGCGCGACTATAATGCGCTAACTTTGCGTGCTGGCACCCTGCGATCACGGGCCATTCAACGGTTGAATCGCTTTTCTTGCCAGTTGGGGCAAAGTTCCCAGCCGACGCTGACGATAACGATTGTACCAAATTTACCGGTTTGTCCGGTTCTTCCAACGTCAGAGGCGAAGTCCGATCAAGCGTGCGTGGTGGGTCAGTGCAGGCAGCTTCGCAAACCGAAGTGCACCGGCGCAACCTGCGACCGCGCGACCAACGGACTCGACCGACTGCCTACCGGAAAACTCTAAAGCGACGGAGTGTGTCGATGAGCACGATTTTCCAAAGTCTCGCGGGCAAACGCCTGTTGGGCATTGCGGCCTTGCTGACGGGCCTGTCGTTGACCGGTTGCCAGGTGGACGTTGGCGGCCAGACGCTGCCGAGCCCCAACTATTTGCAAGACGACGTGCAATACTTTGCACCGGGTCCGCAAATGAAGGTCGCTCGCGAAGCGGCCGCGCAGAAGGCTTATCGAGAAGAACAAGCGCTCCGCGCCGGCCAACCGCCGCAGGCACAACTGCCCTAAGCGCTACACCATTCACCATGCGTTGCTCGCCGCCGGCACATGATTGCCGTGGCGACAACGCAAACAAGTTTCGTCGGACGTCCTGGTTCGGTCTGCGCGGCGACAATGGTTGCCGCGCGCTCCAAACCGGCGATTTCCAGGGGGACGACGCCCTACGGTTAGCTGACGTTCGAGCGGCCTCGGCCATGTGCCGCAGCGGCTCGAACGTCGGCAATCAGGGAATATCTTGATTTTGACTTGTTGGCCGGGAGCCAATTGCCATGCCACTACCAGACATCCAGCTCTCCGAGCAAGCCACGCACATCGCCAACGATCTGCTGGCCTGGGTTGGTTTTGGCACCTTGGCCGGACTGACCGCCAAGGCCATCATGCCTGGACGCGATCCAGGCGGCGCCGTGGCTACACTGCTCATTGGCATTGCCGGCACGTTCATCGGCGGCGGCATCATGATGTATTTTGCCGACGGCCAGCGCGTGGTTCCGATCAGCCCGCTCGGCTTTGTGCTGGCCACGGCCGGCGCATTCATCCTGCTGTTTTTCTATCGCCTGCTGAGCGGCCGACTGTTTACCGAAGGCGAAACGCAGCCCTTCTATCGCCGCAGCGGCTATCAGCGTCACCGGGCGCACGTTCGCAGCGACGTCTACTAATTCGCCCGTCGCCGAATTCCACCGGCACAGACCGCACGCAAATGCGCTCGATTGTTTGCCTGCGGAAAAAAGTTGCGCCGGCGCATTCTGAACGACAACCGCTGCGTGGCAACATCTTGCATCGTCTTCGCTTACGATGCCCGCTGCCTGCAAAACGCGCGGTGGACAGTGCGGACAGAACGATCAATTCGATTGCTTTGCCGACCAGCTCAGCGCGGACCGCAGGCCGGTCACTCCGATTTGCAAGACTGCGAAGGGGCGAATAACTGACCGTCGGCGCGCAACAGCAAACGTTGCCCGCCGAATCGCTTGTTCGCAAATCGGAGTGTGTGAGCGGTCGTCAGGCTTGCTTAAGCGCAGGCGACCGCCGTTCGAATTGTCAAAGAGCTTCAACGGGGGTTTGGCTATTTACAGCGGCCGCATGTCGGTTCGATTTCGATTGGCCAGCGCACCGGCGAACCTACTCTTGTCTAGCAAACCATCCACGCGACATCCCTTGCCACCAGTCTCATGCTCGCAGGCTTTTGGCCGCCAAAAAATCTCGTTCGCAGCGTTGATTGCTCAACCGTTCAAGCACTTCGCCTGACTGCTGCGAACTGAATTTTCCTGCGGTTGTCATTGCCTGCGTATGCACGCTGAGTTGTCAGAGCCCTGGGTTGGCCTCAAATCCGTTGTCCCGCATTGGGCGAACCTTCGCCCGCGAGATATGTGAACACCAGTATACTATATTGGGCGAAAAAGTCAACGGCACCGGAGAGCCTATGAATCACGAGTTGCCATCTGCGACCCATCTGCGTTCATCTGTGTTCTCTTGACGTACTGTAGGTGGAGATCTCCGTCTGCATGTTAGGTCTTGCAGCGGTTGGCGCATGAAGGCAGCCAAGTTAACGCAGATGAACACAGACGAACGCAGATGGGTAAGTTTCGCGAGGGTAGCGAGCAAGGTTGCGGCGAACACGCGCTGTCGCGCATGGGGGCCAAGTCCGGCCACGAGATTGAATCATAGTGGTTTACTGTGATTCGCAAAGCGGTCGGCGACGCGCGTGTTGCGGGGATTGTTTGGCTAGGCCTGGCGTTTTAGCCCATCAACTGCTTGATTGGGCCGGTTTGATGCAACTTCTTGCGCGCCATCTCTTGGTCGAGGTCGCCGTAATGTTCGATCGGATTGCCGTGCGCGTTGAGCAGCGTGGTGTACCAGTTGCCTAAGGTTTTGTGACCTTCGCTCCCGAGATACGGCAAGCGGATGTAACGGCCCAGCATATTCAGTTTGCAGTTGTCGCCGGCCAGAACGATGAACGGCGATTCCAGGCCAATTCCATGATGGGTTTCGCCATTTTCCGGAAAGTACATGATCATCGTGTTATCGAACATCGTGCCCTGGCCCTCGGGCGTCTGCTTGAGCTTTTCGACGATGGTTTTGATCTGATTCACATGGCTGATGCGGAGCTGCTCGCGCGTTTTCCAGGCTGGCACGCCGCCGAAGGCTTCTTCATGCCCTAGAGGGTGAATGCCCACGCGATCGGTTTCGTTTCCGGGCAGTCCGGTAATGGGCGTGGCGAGGTCATCGATTGTGTAGGTGACCACGTTGGTCAGTCCGGCGGTCAGCGCGGCAATCAGAACATCCGTCATGGCCGCCTGTTTTTCGGGCGTACTGGCATTGGGTCCGCCGTTGGCATGGACCTCGGCAATGTGCGGCAGATGCTTGGCGAGCGATCCGGAAATCTTGATCAATTTCTGATTGCGCTCGCGGATGGCATTGATGGAATCGATCTGCATTTCTTGGCGCTTTTTTTCATGTCCGGCAATGCCGCTGGCCAACAGTCCTTCTTTGCTTTGCAGAAACGACAACATGTCGTTATCGGAATTGACGGCATCCGGGTTGAGAATGGCTTTGAACAGTTCGCTGCGCGCGGTGTCGGGATCCGCGTAGCAGTAATTGCGGGTTTGCGGCGCCGGCGCGGAATAGCCATCGACAATGCCGGTCCGCCCGCCTGCGAAGGACAATTCGACGTGCCCAAACGGCGACGGAAAGAGCTTGGCCAGTTCGAAGTCGACCGTCGTCCGTTTGATGGAACTGAGTGTGTTTCGATTGGATTTGAAGCAGCCCATCACGGACGAGAACGAATAGTGGATATTTTCGCTCATTTTGGCCGAGAGTCCCTGGAGGATGGCCATGTGCTGTTTATGGCCATCCAGTCCGCGTAACCACTTGGGCAATTCGTGTTTGTCCAGTGCTGCTTCCAGTGGTTGCTTTTGTTCGTCCAGCGCGCGGTCTTTGTCGGAAAAATCGCGGAGCGCAACTTCGGCCGGACGGAGGCCGCTGGATTTTCGGATGAAGATGAAGCGTTTGGCATTGCCAGCGCCGGCGGACGCTGCAAACAACTGGTTGAAGGACGGAGCCAGGGCGATGGCTGCAGCGCCGAGCGCCGTCGATTTGAAAAATTCTCTGCGATTGGCCATCGGTTCAGTCCTCGATTGGTTTGCGGTAAATGAATGAATCTGAGGTCAGCAGCGAGACAATGACGGCGTTGAAGCTGCCGCCGTTTTCGGTATAGGCACGTTCCGCATCCCGCAAGGTTTTGGAATCGGAAAACACCTCATTGCGGCCCATGAAATAGCGAAAGGCATAACGGATGATCGACTGACGCACCCGTTGCGAGCGACTCAGCCGGTCGACCAAATCGATTGCATCTTTAACTTCTCCATCCAATGACGCGTCGCCGGTGCCTTTCAAAAAGCCGGCGGTTTTGACCGGCAACGTCTGGTAAACGTCGCGCGTGTCAGACAACAACTTCCATTCGTCCGGGTTTTTCTTGACGAGTTTGTCCGGATATTCTAACGATTCTTGCAGGCGAAATCGGCCGAAATCATCGTAGCCTTCGAAGGCGTAACCGAGCGGATTCATACGCTCGTGGCATTTCCAGCAGTAAGTTTTTTCGGTCGCACTGGCCAGTCGATCTCGCAGAATTTTGCTGTGATCTTCCGGAATCACGGCATCCACAGTGATTGGCACGTCGGGAATGGTGCCGGCCAGCAGTTTCTCGCGAATCCATTTGCCGCGGCGCACCGGGTCCGTTTCCGTATTTTGAGCGTGGGCAATCAGCCAAGCCGGATGCGTTAGCAGACCTTTGCGATTGGCAACCTTTGCCGGCTGGGTCGTTTGGTAGTCCCAATTGTCCAGCCGATAATTGAAGAACATCGCCACGTTGTAACCGTTCATGAAATCGTAGCCATAGCCACGATACAGATCGAACGGTGCCGCCTCCTTTTGGCCTTTGTCCAAGCGAGCGGTGATCGACGTCATCGACATCTTGAACAACTGCAGCGAGTTGCCTTGACGGTTTTTAGCTTCCAGCTTGTCTGGATCGACGCTCCGCATTTTGACTTCCTTGAGGAACTCGGCGTGCTTGAGCAGATCGTCGTTTTTGAAATTCTTCCAGTCGAGATCCTTGAAGTGCGCATAGATGCGCTTGATGCGATCCGATGCGGCCTGCATCCGCTGGTTATCGCCATCGTGGTAGACGTAAAACTTATCCGTAGTGAGCAGTTCTTCGAACACGTTCTGATCTTTTTCCAGGATTTGCTCGACCACTCGATCGGTCTCGCTCAGCAGGCGCGCGGTGGCATCCGGCAGCCGATCGCCGCCAAACCGCTTTTCGTCCTTGAAGATCGTGATGGCTGCCGGATAGCCAAAAAACTCGCGGAAGAATCGCAGTTTGCGGATGGCCGTGTTGGTGGTGTTGTCTTGATAATTTTTGTCGGCCAGAATCGGATCAATCACATACGTCACATCGCGCTTCTTCAAGATCCGCATAACTTCTCGCCGATAATCCTCGCGCGTTTGCAGCTTGCCCTGCTCCTCGGCGGTCACCAACTCTTGATCGGGGCTTTGATCCGTGAGCGCATATGCGATGGCGTAGCTGGCGTCGTGCGGCGACAGCAATCGCCGGCCGTATGTGTCGGCCGGGCCAGAGCCAAATTCCTGACGATAGGCGAATTCACTCGACAAAATAAACGTTTGAATCAACTTCTGAATCGCCTTCAGCTTGCCCAGTTTGTTCACGTAGGATTTGGTCAGGGCAACGTAGCTGTCCGCTTCCGTCGCAGTGGGCGAACGTTCGAGAATTTGCCCGGACAGCTGATTGACCAGTGCGATGAGAAGTTCGTCCGACGGCGGTCCCGCGGCGATCCGTGCTTGCTCGAATTCTTGCTCCCACTCCGTGACGCACTTGGCGACGATTGCCGCGTAGTGATCGCCGGTCTGACGATGTTTTTTGACCGTTGCCTGCACGATTTTCAGTTCCGCATCGGTCAGCGGTTGATAAACCGGCGGCTTGTTTTTGCCGCGGGTCTTTACCGCCTGTTCGCGCAGCTCGGGCATGTAGTCGCGGAGGATCGCCATCCGGCCCTGAATTTTTCGCTCATGATCGCCGTAGTAAAACCAGGTTTGCTCGCACAGCGTGCGAAATTCCGCATCGGACATTTTCGCGTACTGAGGGTCCAGCAGTAGCCGGTTGACGGTGCTTTCGCCGTCGAGTTCTTTCATCATGTTTTGGGCCACATGGAACGGCGCTTTTTTGTAGGTTTCGCCGGCGCTGAGCGCCTTGGGCTCGGCGAGTTCCACAGGCGTGAAGGGTGGCAGCAGCGACTGGTTTTCGCTGCCGTACAATTCCGCGCACAGTCGCGCGATGCCGTTTTCCAGAAATTCGCGGCGCGCAGCCAGCTTGGCATTTCGCTCGTCATCCAAGGCCATGATGGCGTTGATGGCCGGCAGATACTTGCTGTTCTTGCGCTTCACCAGATCGTTGGTGATGTATTCCGACGTTTTCTGTGCGTTGGTCAGCATGCTCGACAAATGCCCTCCGCTGAGATCGTCGTTGGCGTAATAGCGGACGCCGGAACGATTGGGCAGCAGAAAGGGATTGGTCAGGCTGAGGTTGTGCGTTTTTTGGCCGCCTGCTCGTTTAGACGTTGCCCCGCCTCGTTTTGCGCGGGTGGTACTTTCCAGCACCTGTTGAAATTTCGCATCGAAGATATATTCGCTGATCAACCAGCGTCGGTCGTAGGTGAAGCCGGGCAGATTTTCGAATTCGCCCGAAAAGAGTTTCTCGTGGTCGACATAGTTTCCGAACTCGGGCTTTTGCAGTTTTTTTTCCAGTTTGGAAGCTTTGTGCTTGCCGAGCTCTTGCGCCACCCAATCCGTCAATTGCGCGCGTTCGGCCGCGGTCGGCTGCGTTTCGCCATCCGGCGGCATCTGCTTGAAGTAAAGCTGCTCCTGAACTTTGTTGAGCACATCGAGCCGCGCGTCGGTTTCCAACCGCGCAATCTCGCCCAGCCGCACCTCACCTTCGGGCGAGTTGCCACTATGACAATCCGCGCAGCGCTGGGCAAAGACCTTGGCGACGCTGTCCGGCACGGTAAACGTCTCGTCTGCCTGCGCGGCTGCGCAAGCCGATGCGAAAATGACCAGCGCGAGCAATCGACTCGACATGTCGTTTCTCAACTGAAGTAAGTTTTACGCAACCCGGCCGTCGCTTCGCGCCGGCAGGCTGGCGACGACACTCGGAGCGATAGGGCAGGAACTGTAGGAAGGACTAAGAAACTGCCAACAAACAACCGGCGCGCCATTGGGCTCGGTCGCCTGCGGTCACAAAAGTCATGTTGGGCAATTTCTCAGCGTGTGCTGGTGCCCGACGTTCTCTGGCGAGAACCTCGAGCCATCGAAAATCGGACCGCAAGCTGGATCGGCTCCAGGCCTGCGTCGCCCCTGATGGTAGCATCCCCCAGGTTGCGTGTCTATTTTTTCTTGGCCCCCGCAGCACGTTTCCGACCTTGCGGCACAGCCCTTCGCGCAACATCAGTTGCCACCGGACTCATGCACAGGCAGGCCGTTTGTCCGGCGAACAATTAAGCATGAATGCACAATCGCGCGCCGATGTTTCGTGCCTGGCCCTGCATGCTGAGTTGTCAGCGCCCTGGGTTGGGCTCAACCGTAGTCGCGGGCTGGGCGAGGCTCCGCTTGCGAGATATAGGGACATTTGGAGATCGCGAACCAAGCGTTGCCGCCACGGATCGACCAGTTGCGGGGCCGGCCACTCGGTCAATCCCACTCACTGTCGGGTCACTTGAAGACAACGCCGGTGACAAAAATCATCGCGTCATGTTTCACTTCGTGCTCCCCTTTATACATCCCCCAGCGGAAGCTTGAATGGCCCTCGGGGCGCGGATAGGAGCCGGAGCCCACCTTTTCCTTGTTGAGATACACCTCGTAATCCAGACCGTTGTCGCGGACTCGAATGAAAAAGGGTTTCCCCGTCATTTCCTTGGCGATGATCTTTCTATCCTTCGGGTCTTGGCGAGGATTGTAGATGACATTGCCGTTACCATCCATGTCCAGGTGAACGGCCCATTCGGATTTGCTGTTCATGACTTGAAAAATTGATGCCGCTTCTGATTTGACGATGGTGTAGGTGCCGCTCCACTCGTGCCAGTCCCCGTGATGCCAGGATAGCATGCCGAAGGCTTCGACTCTCGCGGCGAGCGGGCGGGTGTTGCGGACGTTCGCCTCATCCTTGAAAAGGCGGAAGACCTGCGTGTGACCGTCTTCCTGATACCAGCGCGACCACTTCGCGAAATCTTTGCGGGGAATGGCGCTGTTGGCAAGAGTGTGAATCTCGATGTCTTTTGGAATGGGTTTGTCCGCATCCGGGCCGACCTCTACGAGGCGCTTATTCACCTGGACAATCGAGCCGGTCGCGCCTGCGGTCGAATTGTGCCCCGTTGGCAGCTTGCCCTCTTTAAGGATCTCGGCAATCGAGAGGTCGCTTCCCTTTTGGGTGTAAAGCGGTTCGTCCGAGGCAGCTTGAGTCAGGCGCGGAATCAGCAGGGCGAGGCCGAGCAGTGCGATCTGGTATCTCATTGGATTCTCGTTGATTGATTGAAGTTTTTTGCCCTTGCAGGATGCTTGAGGGAGAATGTGTCTGTTGATTGAAATACTCGACGTGACGTGCCGATTCGGACAACACAGATCTTAATCCGAACCTTACGGAAAAGTCCATCTCTTCTTTCCACCTGCGACCTGAATTTACGGGAGAATTTAAGCGGACGGGAGTCCATCCCTTTCAAGCTGTCATCTTTTTGCCGATGATACCGCGTATTTCGAGGGCCTGACCGAAATCGCCGTGCAACGTCGTCGGACAATCCCACGGTAAATAAGCAGCCAGCACCAAACGCAGGATCTGACAGCTTGAACGGGATGGTTTCAGAAACCAACGCGGCGGCTTGTCGGTAAAAATCGCTTCGAAGAAGGTTGGATCATTTCGATCAAATGGAAGAGGAAGAAAAGGCTCCCGTGGCGCAACGATACCGTCAATAGCCTGACGCCTGTTAAAATCAACTTCGTCTCCGCTAACATTGTCCGGACGCGCACGGAACCACGCGCATGCCCGAGTCTCATTCTCAACCACGAATTTCCAGCGCTGCGCTTTCCAAGCAGGTATCGCGCAAATCAGAACTAGCGAGAACAGCGCGCGAAGTCTAAACTGCCAACGAAAATTGGTCCGCATTTCTCGATCCTACGGCAAACAATAAGTGCAGGGAAGGTGGATTGGCATGTCAACAACAGTGCATGCGCGAAGATCACCGTCGACCACCCATAATCTTAGTTCATCGTCAATCACCCTGATTGCCTGCCGCTCGAAGAGAAAACTGTCTTAATTTCGCGCGAGATCACCCGGCGCGATATTCCTAAAAAGCGACCAATGAACGTCCGAACAATACTGACAGTCGCGCTCGCGAAATTGGCGAGTGGTTTCACTTCGCTCAGTGCGGATCGAAGAAATCGCTCCACGTCGAACTGACCTTTTCGAAACCAATCTCCGCAAGGATCCGCTCTCGACAAGCGTCGATGGTCAGATCGGTTTCGAAAACAAAACGGCGCGGCCAAAGAACCGATCGACGATCTTTGCAATACGAGTTGGCTGACGAAATGCGTTGGCCCTTGTTGGAGTTTGCTAAATATCCAAATTGCGGACTTCCAGCGCGTGCTTTTCGATGAAGTCGCGGCGGGGTTCGACTTTGTCGCCCATCAGCACGCGGAACAGTTCGTCGGCGGCGCCGGCGTCTTCCATAGTGACCTGCTTCATCGTGCGGTTGTTGGGATCGAGCGTGGTGTCGCGGAGTTCTTCCGCATTCATTTCGCCCAGCCCTTTGAATCGCATGATTTTCAAGCCTTTGCCGCCGGCCTCGCGCACCGCGCCAGGCAGACCGCGGAGGTCTTCCAGGCCAATGGTGTTTTCGCCACGGCGCAGCACGTAACGCGGGTCTTCGATGCCGGTGCGAACTTGCGGCAGCAGCGATTGAATGTCGAAGCCCAGCTTGGCCAGTTCGGCGATGTTGGTGTTGATGGACCGCACTTCGTGCAGCTCGACAATGTGCAATTCCGAAGCGGCCGCCACGGACGACGTAACGTCCGCACCGTGCGCCGCTGCGCCACTTGTGGGCTCGGCCGGGGTTGCGTCCGGCGACTCGTTGGTTGGCAGTTCGGCCGACTTGCTCGCGACGGGCGGCGGCGCGTTGGGATTGGCCGGTTCGGGCGCAATTGCAACTTCCTGCCCTGAGGCTTTCTCGTGCTCGGCCACAAACGCATTGAGTTCTTCGCGGGTGACGAACCAGGCTTCTTGGCTGCCGAGAAAAACGTGATAGACGGGCAGTTTGTGTTGCGCATCGATGCGGCCGATGTGCGCCCGCAGACTGATGCCGCGGCGTTCCAGCGCGATCAGCGATTCTTCCAAGCTGGCCAGCGTGCGGACGAGCTTGGCCATTTCGTCGCCGACGATGTTGCGGCCGTCGCCCGGCTCGAAGACGCTATCGCCTAGGCCCAGTTCGAGCAGTTCGGTCTTCATGAGTTCTTCGGTCTGAACGTAGCGCACGCTCTTTTTGCTTTTGACGCTAAACAGCGGCGGCATGGCCACGTAAACGTGCCCTGCGACAATCAGGTGATACATTTGCCGATAGAAGAAGCACAGCAGTAGTGTGCGGATGTGCGAGCCGTCGACATCGGCGTCGGTCATGATCACGATTTTGTTGTAGCGGCGTTTTTTGAGATCGGCGTCTTCGCCAATGCCAATGCCAATCGCCGAGATCATGCTGCGAACTTCTTCGTTGGCCAGCACTTTGTCGTCGCGCGATTTGTAGGCGTTGATGATCTTACCGCGGAGCGGCAGAATGGCTTGATACTCGCGCATCCGGCCACCTTCGGCACTGCCGCCGGCCGAATCGCCTTCGACCAGAAACAGTTCGCACTTGGCCACATCTTTGCTGGTGCAATCGCGGAGTTTGCCAGGCAGACCGCCAAAGGCCAGCGCGCCTTTGCGTTCGCGCAGCAGGGCTTTGGCTTTTTTAGCGGCTTCGCGGGCTTCAGCGGCGAGCTGCGCTTTTTGCACAATCACTTTGGCCACCTTGGGATGTTCTTCCAGGTAGCTGCCCATGAAATCGCCCACGACCGAGTTCACCAGCCCTTCGACTTCGGTGTTGTTAAGTTTGACTTTGGTTTGCGATTCGAATTTGGGTTCCGGATGGCGAATGGCCACGATGGCCGTCAGCCCTTCGCGAAAATCTTCGCCGGTGGGCGTAAGATCTTTGAACAGGTTGGCCTTCTTGCCGTAATTGTTGAGCGAGCGCGTGAGCGCCGTGCGAAAACCGCTGAGGTGCGTGCCGCCGTCGACCGTGTTGATGTTGTTGACGTAGGTATGCACGTTTTCGGTGTATTCGGCCGTGTATTGCAGGGCCACTTCCACGCCCACGCCTTCAATCTCGCGGGCAATGTGGATGATGTCCGGGTGCGCGGTTTCGCTGGCCCGGTTGAGATGTTCCACGAACTGCAGCAAGCCACGATCGTATTGAAACGTTTCGCCATTGCCGTTGCGGGCGTCGTGAAACACGATCTTCACGCCGCGGTTGAGAAACGCCAGTTCCTGCAGCCGGCGGTAGAGAATGTTGTAATCGAACTTGGTGCTGCCGAAGATTTGCGTGTCGGGCTTGAACGTGGTCTTGGTGCCGGTTTTGTGATCGGGCGAACGGCCGACTTTGCGGACGTCGCCGGTCCGCACGCCGCGCTCGTACTCTTGCTGAAACACGTGGCCTTCGCGGCGGACTTCCACCTCGCACCACTCGCTCAAAAAGTTGACCACTTTGACGCCGATGCCGTGCAGCCCGCCGGACGTTTTGTAGGCTTGTTTGTCGAACTTGCCGCCGAACTTGAGCACCGTCATCACGCCTTCCAGCGTGCTCATGCCCAGCTCGGTGTGCATTTCCACCGGGATGCCGCGGCCATCGTCCGAGACGGTCACGGAGCCATCCACATTGATGGTGGCGGTAATTTCCGTGGCGTGACCGGCCATGGCTTCGTCAATGGAATTATCCACCGCTTCGTACACCAGGTGATGCAGACCGCGGCTGCTGGTATCGCCAATGTACATGCCGGAGCGCTGCCGCACGTGCTCGAGGTCCGAGAGGTGCTTCATCTGATCGGCGCCATAAACGCCGTCCACACGGCTGGACGAAATGCCTTCCGTGATGGGGCCGGTGGATTCGGGTTCGGGCTCTTGCGTACGATCGGGCGGGCTTTGTGACATGAGTTTCTCGAAACGGGTGCTTGTGAATCGAATACGATCGCGCCGGCGTCCGGGCGCGGGCGCTATTTTTTTTGGGACGAGTCCGAACTGGTTTTGATCGGACCGATTTTAAAACGCAGGTCGCGAATTTTTTCGTCGGGCAGCAGCGGCGCCAGTTTTTCTAAAATGGCCGCCTTTTGGAAGGTGAGTTCTTGCATCATCGTGCTGTTGGCCACGATCACTTCCAGCACGTTACGGCGAATCTGCCCTGGCCGCGTGAATTTGACCAGCTTTTCGCCAACCGCCGCCGTCCAAGCCTCGATGTAACTGCTGGCGGCCATTTGCCGCGCGTAACCGCGCCGCGCCATGAGCTGCGAGAGAATGTCGGCAATCGGACGCGGAGCAGGCATGGATTACGTTTTGGTGTTGAAAGTAGCGGCCAGGTGACTGCAAATTGAAATACGTCATCCTAGGTAAGGCTTATCGCGGGGAATGTTGCGTTGTGTTTCGTTCGTGAACCAAGCGATTGTCGAGCGATCAGCGTTGCTTTAAAAAATTACCGCCCAACTTCTGGCTGGCCTTCCATTTGCAATTACGCATTTTTCAATTTGCAATTCCTCTCCGCTTCTTACCGATCACGGGCCAAAGGCATCACCACGTATCCGTAGCCATCATCCGTGCTGAAGACCGCGGCACCTTCGCTGTTTTTGATTTCCAGGATGATGGTTTTTTCCGGATCGAGGACTTTCAAAAAGTCGGCCACAAACTTCGGATCGAGCGTAATGCCCAACTCCGCGCCGTCGTAGGTCACGGGCATTTCCACTCGCGATTGGCCGGTTTCCGCCGCGCGGCCGGTGAGCGTCAGCGTGCCGGCGGCAAAGCTGAAATCGATGCCTTTGCTTTCTTCGCTGGTGACAATGGCCGCTTGTCGCACGGCCGAGAAAAACGGACCGACGGGCAGATCGATCTTGGTGGCGTCCGGCCGGCGCGGAAACACATCGCGCCATTTGGGAAACCGACCTTCGACCAGCCGCGAGTAAATGGTGGCCCGCGGCGTGCGAATCAACACGTCGTTGGCGCGGGCGGCAATTTGCACGTCGTCATCGCCCAAAGTGCGGTCGATGAGCTGCAACGCCTTGGCCGGCACGATGGTGGGTTGATCGCTGGGCGTTAAGCCGCCGGCGCTTTTGGCCGCGGCTTCCATCTTGGCCAGTCGGCGGCCGTCGGTGCCAACGGCAATCACGTGATCGGCGGTCATTTCTAGCAGCACGCCGCCCAGCGCGTAACGGCTGGACTCGTTATCCGTGGCAAACAACGTGCGGCGGATCAGCTCGTGCAGCACGCGGCCCGGCAGTTCCAGAAATTTCTCTTCGTTGAAGCTGGCCACCGTGGGGAACTCGGCCGGGTTTTCGCCGGGCAGTTTGTATTCGCTCCGCGCGCCGCGAACCAGCGTGCCTTGCGGATCGGCGATGATCTCCAGCGAGTCGTCGTTGCTCTCCCGCAGGATCGCGCCAAAACGGCCGACCGGCAACAGCACCGTGCCAGGCGTGTGAATCTCCACGCCGTTCACATTGACGCGAATGCCCACCTCCAGGTCCGTGGCGATCAACATTGGAATATCGCCGGACGCTTCGAACTTGACGTTTTGCAAGATCGGCTTGGGACTGCGTTGCGGCGCAACGGCCGCTGCGGTTTGAAACGCGGCCAGAAGCTTTTCGCGATTGCAGGTGACTTTCATGCCTGGTGACCTTTCGTCGTGTGTTAGAGTCGGACGCGCCAAGCTGCTTCAGCTTACGCAGGTCTCAACTTGTGCCTGACGGATGCCGAGACGCTGACGTCTCCGGACAATGTCGCCGGCGAGTAACTGTATTTAATCTTTTTAGAAATCAGCAGCAGTAGTTATACGTGGCCGGCGATTGTCGATAAACCCATTTCACGTGGCTGTGGCCGCCTTTTTGCCGAATGTTTTGCCCTCTGTTCACCGCTGCGTTCAGGCGTGGATAACGTGTGGGCCGGATGTTGCGCGGCTGTTCATGCCGTGTTGATGATGTCGATGGTTTACGCTCCTGGCCCCCGCGGCTGTTGACGGCTGTCGGTTGCCCGAAGTTAGCCGACATTTTGCCAACACATTATCCACTCCCTGGCATGGAGATCACGTACTGCCTTGTTTGCCTGCCGATGAACGACGAAGTTCAGCTCACGAGGCCGCAATCAGCTTCCGCAAATCATCGATGGCGCGGCGAACGTCTGGATCACGTTGCTGTTTTAATTCCGTGCTGCGATAGCTGTGCAGCACCGTGGTATGATCGCGGCCGCCAAAGTGTGCGCCGAGTTGTTCCAGGCTCTTGCCGGTTAACTGGCGGGCCAGATACAACGCAACGCCCCGCGCGGTGACCACCGCGCGGCGTCGCGAAGGGCTGGTTAAATCCGAAGTTTTCAAACCGAAGTATTTGGCCGTCAACGTGGTGATCGCGCGGACGCTAGGCCGCACATCGACCAGCCGATTGCCGACGAACTTTTTGACCGTGGCGGTGGTGATGCCCAGCACGTTCTCGCGCGCTGCGCCTGCATCCTGCGAAGCGTCAACGCTCATTTGCAACTCGCACATGGCGGCGTGAATTTCCGGCACGGTGGCCGGGAATGCATCGGCCAAGATTCGCAGCGCCGCGGGCTCGATCTTTAACTGCCGCGCGCGGGCCAGCTTTTCGACCAGCAGCCGCCGAGACTCGGGCCCCGGTGGCGAAACGGCCAACAGCAAACCGCCGGCCAGCCGGCTGACCAATGCCACGGGCAAACCGCGAATTTCGCTCGGCGGCAACCGCGAGGTGATCACCACCGGACGACGCAGGGCAACCAACTCGTCCAGCGTCGAAATCAGCTCTTGCAGCGCGCCGCGCTTGCTCGACATTTGCATTAAATTTTCCAACACCAGCAGCCCAGCCGAACGTAAGCTCGCTCGCCAGGTGGAAATTGCCGCGCCGTTTGCCGCCTCGCCATCGACCGCGCTACTGTAATCGCGGGCAAAATCGGTCCCGTTGGTGTGCACGGCGCGCGATGAATATCGCTGCTGCCAAGCGACAACCAGACCGGCGGCCAAGTGCGATTTGCCCACGCCCGGCGGGCCGTACAACACCAGCGGATTGAAGCTCACACCGGGCTCGTCGAGCAGGCCTTCAATGGCGGTGGCGACCAGCCGATTTTCATCGCCGGCTACAAACGGACTGTCGGCTACATCCGCGCGCAACACGCCATTCACCATCCGGCCATCGGCGCCGGGCAGCACACCACTGAGCGGAACGAGTTGCACCCCGACCATGACGCTTGTACTTCCCCCGGGAAATGCCCAACGCTTGGCCACGTCAACGGTGGTCAAACAGCCGGCGAAAATCGCAGTTGGGCGAGCCCCTAACATAGCAGATTTTTGGCCGATTCGCGAGCCGCGACCGCGAATAAATGTCCAGTTTTAAACTCTTGCCGCACAGTCATTTACAACGACTGCGCCGGTCGCCGTATTGGGGGCCGCGTCGACGTCAGGCTAACCGCAGAAAATCGCCCAACTGCCCGTCACGCGCCCTCAGCGTTAGTCGCCAGCGGAGCGTGGTTTGTGATTCCGCCGACGCAGCCTGCATCGCCCGCCAAAATTCGACACATCGAAATTCCGCCACTACGAGCCCGGTTGCTGTTCGCCTTCGCCGCCCGGTTTGTTCTTCGCGGGGAACAGCAGCGAGACAATGATCGCCACCGCCAAAATGCTGACCACCACCGCCAGCGAGAGCCAGCCCGGCACCAGATGGAGTTCTTGCTTGGTGATTGGATCGATTGCCGGCTCAATTCCGTTCGCATGCTGCTGGTAACGCGGCCACCAATATTCGGCCACCATCTTGCCGCCGATGAACACCAGCACCGCGCTCAGTCCGTAGGTTAAAAAGCGGAACAAGCCCATCACGCCGGCCAGCAAAAAGTACAGCGCCCGCAAGCCGAGAATCGCAAAGATGTTGGACGTGAACACGATGAACGGATCTTTGGTGATGCCAAAAATGGCCGGTACGCTGTCCACGGCAAACAGCAAATCCGTGCCTTCCACCACCAGCAGCACCAAAAACAGCGGCGTGAACATCAGTTTGCCTTCGCAGCGGACGCAAAACAGTTTGCCTTGCATTTCGCTGGTCACCGGCAGAATTTTGCGGGCAATGCGCATGATGATGTTTTTTTCCGGATGGATGTCGCTGGCGTCGTGCGTGGCCAGGCGAATGCCGGTGTAGATCAAAAACAGGCCGAAGATCCACATCATCCAATCGGCGTAGTGCAGAATGGCCGTGCCGGCCAGCACAAACACCAGTCGCATGGCGATGGCGCCCAGGATACCCCAGAACAGCACGCGATATTGATATTTCAGCGGCACTTTGAAGTAGTTGAAGATCACCGCAAAGATGAACACGTTGTCCATCGAGAGCGACCATTCGACCAGGTAGCCGGCCAGAAAATCGGCACCCTGCCGTGATCCGCCCCATCGCCAGATGATGCCGTTGAAGCCTAGGGCCAAGATCGCCCAAAAAACGGTCCAAAACGCGCTTTCGCGCAAAGTGGGCTCGTGCGATTTGCGGTGGAACACGGTCAGATCGAGCACCAGCATCAGCAGCACGAACGCGCCAAACGCCAGCCAGTGCCAAAGTTCCGGTTCCATCAGTTTGCTCGCAACCCAAAGACCATTCGCGCTCCACAGCACCTATTTCGCCCGCACATTCCGCAGCGTGCCGGCAGTTTAGTATATAGCCGCTTGGCCCGTGGCCGGTCTAGTGGCCGGTTAGTGCATTTATCCGCTGTTTGCCGCACGTTTGACCTGCCCGATCAAACGATCGACCATTCTCCCCGGCATCGCGACAAAACGCTTTTCCGAACCGTGGTTCGCGCCGAGGCTCTGGCAGATCGGCCGAGCCTGCCGCATCCCGAGACCGATGCTCTGGAGGCCGCCATTCCGGGCCGCGGGGTTGACGCATATTGATTTTGGTGAAACGATAGGCAACTATGTCGATCCGAACACTGGTGCGAGCACTCTCATTACGAAAGAACGTGATCACTTATGCTGGCGATGGTTCCGTTCATATTGTTCCGGTGAGGCCATGACAGAAGAAAAGAATGTTCTTACACGTCAGCGCACTTTACTTTCGTTACAAAGAGCATTGCTAGGCGAAGTATTTCCAACCCTTCGCGGCGTCGCGCTAAATGTAAGTCAAAATGGCATGCTCATTATTGTATTTATTGATGGCACAATGTCATCAAGTGATTGTGACTCTATTAATGAAATTGAAGGTCAGGTATTAGCTGATTTTCCCGAGTCTATATCAATTGAATCAAAAGTAGTGCAATGCGATTTGCCAACTCCTTTGCCGCAGAACGCAGATTGGTTAGGAACGACCGAAAAATAACTTCCTCTGAGTGAGACGCCCGCTGCTCGTGATAGCGCGCGTCGACCCGAACGAAAAACGGAAGTTATTTTTCGGTCGTTCCTTATGGGCATTTCGGCGTAGTGATTTTGTCTCATGACATTACCTCCGGTTGCCGCGAATGTTCCGGTTGACCGCCGCGTTTTTTCTTTTTTCCTGCAGTCTTTTTCTGTGGTGGTTTGGCGTGGATGTCTTGGGTCGGTTTGCTTCACGGTATGTTTCGCCCTCGAACGACTATTCCTAGCTTGCTAACGTAACAAGGGTAACGGAATGGGGCAGCCCAGAACTCCTCGGTGTCGCGATTTTGAAGTAGGCAGTCGTGCATTGGCGTCTGTATTTGTTTGTATTACGCTCGTTTTTGTGGTTCGCGGGTCTAGCGCGGAAGAGCCTCTGTCGGATTTCAGAACCGCCTCGACGGTTGTTCTGCGCATCACGCCCTCGAAAGATGTGCCTTTTAATCTTGCTCAGTACCTGAAAGATGTAGAACAAATCAAAATTATAAGGCCGATCACTCCGGAGGAATCGGATTTGATTCTTGCAACCAGTCCGCAGGTTGTTTCATTTGATGGCAAAAGTTTTGACGATCGGCATTTGAAAAAGTTTTCTCGTTGTACCTCAACGCGCAAACTGGATCTATCTAGCACATCGGTCACGGGAGTTTTTCTGGCTGACTTGCCCCAGCTTGCGGTACGAGAGTTAGATCTTTCCTCGAGCAACGTCTCCGACGAAAACCTTCGGTATCTTAAATGCTTCCCCGAATTAGCAGTTCTAAAGTTACACGAGACAAGTATCTCTGACGCTGCGGTTCCTCACCTTAGGAACGACCGATAAATAACTTCCCCTGAGTGAGACGCCCGCTTCTCGTGATAGCACGCGTCGGACTGAACGAAAAACGGAAGTTATTTTTCGGTCGTTCCTTAGGCAACTGGATGTGTTGCAAGAACTGTGGCTATCCAAAACCCGCTTGACAAACGCAGGCCTCGAACAGATCGCACAGTTAACTTCGCTGCGCAAATTGATTTTGCCGATGGTCTTGGACGCGGACCAAGCTGCGGTTACCGCAGGTTCATTGCCTTATCTTGAGTACTACTCCGGCCCGCTTGAGATCGGCGACAAGGGGCTTGAGGCAATTTCGCAAGCGAGTAATTTGGAAGGGATTTTTTTTGTCAGGCCACCGGCTCACGTCTGCAGGCTTGAGTTCTCTGAAAAAGCTTCCTCGCTTGCGGTTCTTGCACGTTTGGGATTCTGATATCACCGATGACGAATTGGCAGTCATAAAAGCATTGCCCAACCTTCGTCAGTTATCCCTGAGCGGCTGTCGGAAATTGACGCCTTCCATCACAGGTTCAATTGGAGAAATGACTCGATTGGAGAGTCTTGAGGTATACGGCTCGCTACTTAATGATCAAAGCGTTGCTCAACTTAAGAATCTCAAGCAACTGACCGTTTTGCGCATTCCATCCAGCCCGCTAACGGACGCATCGCTAAACACAATTGTAAAATTCACCCAGCTTGAAGAACTAGACGTTTCAACAGCCGTCATCACAACGCAAGGATTGAATAGATTAACCGCGTTGCATCGGCTGCGGCGACTTTCAGCGAGCAGTTTTAGTCTTAATGATCCAGAACTTAAGCCGCTCATCGACGGGTTAAGACATTTGAGCAATGGGGGGTGGTGAGCCATGAAAGGATTTTCCGTGCCAGCTAGCCCTTAACCAAGCATATCCGTTTGGTACTTTTTGAGGTTGCGTAAAAAAACTCGAAATCCGCCGGTGATTTGCGGGGTTACATGGTTGTTGAAAGACTATGTTCCGCAACTCAAGGAGGATTTCGAGTGAATGCAA
>JBBRCE010000013.1:0-101992 GCA_038205115.1 Pirellulales bacterium | reverse complement strand
AATATCGATTCTGTCGTCGCCATTTTGAGTCGATTCGCCATATTCGGCCTCCGTCAGTACAAGTGGTACTGACAGGCCTACGTCGAATCTCGCTCCGTTCAAAATGGCCCCTTTTCATGCGCCCATCACTGGCCCCTTTAGCCGCGTATTGTAGCCGCGGCGGAATTGGTTCAATAGACCATTGATTGGGCTCGTGCATCGCTCCGAAAGCCTCGGCAGGAAAATCTCGCACAGGCGGCTCTCGCGAATCACGTGGCAGCGAGGCGTCCGCTGCGCGGATCGGGCATTTTGCCGGCCGGACCTTCGAGGGTGCTTGCCGGCGAAGTCGTTCCGGCGGAGCGCGTCGCGGCGTTGACGGTTGCGGATCGGATGCAGAACGCGGTATTATACCGGCCGACGGTTTGCCGCCTTGTCCTACCGGTGATGGGATGACGGCAACATGTCAAATTCCACCTGCCGATCCGGTTCTCTCGCGAGTCATTCATGTTCACATTGCGTAAGCGTGCTGCCGTTGCCGTGAGTCTTTTGGCACTGGCCGTTGCCATCTGTTGGGCGGCTGGCGGAACGGCCGCCGATGCCAGCAAGGCGACAGAAAAAGGCGGCCGGCAAACCGGCAGTTCGACTGACAAAGCGGTGCTGTCCAGCGGCGTCGATCTGAAAAACTTCGATAAATCGATCAAGCCGGGCGACGATTTTTACGAATACGTCAACGGCAACTGGATCAAGGATAACCCCATTCCGCCCGAATACAGTCGCTGGGGCGCGTTTCCCAAACTACGTGACGACGCACTGACCGCTCTGCACTCGATCATCGAAGACGTCAGCAAAAATCCCACAGCGGCGGATCCCAACCAGCAGAAGTTACGCGATTTGTTTGCCACTGCCATGGATGAGGCCAAGCTTGAAGCACAAGGTGTCAAACCGCTGGCCGGCGACGTCGAAAAAATAGGCCAAGTGAAAGACACTGACGGTCTGGTGGCGCTGGTTGGGTATTTTCACGCCCGCGGTGTTTCGTCGATGTTTGGTTTTGGCGTTCATCAAGATGAAAAGCAAAGCACGCGGTATGCTCCGCATCTTTCGCAAGGCGGCCTCGGTCTGCCGGAACGCGAGTATTACCTGGGCCAAACCGACGATTTCAAGAAGATTCGCGATGCATATCACCAGCATGTCGAAAAAATGTTGGTGCTGCTCGGTCAATCGGCCGAGCAAGCCAAGTTGGGCGCGGATGCGGTGTTGAAGATCGAAACGCAGTTGGCCGACGCCTCGCGCTCGCCGGTGAAATTGCGCGATCGCGAAGCCCAGTACAACCCGAAGTCGACCGCCGAATTGGCCGCTCTGACGCCCAATCTGAAATGGAACGTTTACTTCAAAGCCATCGAGGCGCCAGCCATGACGACGCTAATCATCGGCCAGCCGGAGTTTTTCGAACGACTGAATACGATTCTCAAAGACACGCCCATCGCGGATTGGCAAGCCTACCTGCGCTGGCATTTGATTCATTCGACCGCTTCGTGCCTGAACGACGCGGTGGAGGGAGAGAGTTTCCATTTTTATAGCGAGGTGCTGCGGGGCATCAAGGAAAAGCAACCGCGCTGGAAGCGGGCCGTACACGCCGCCGATCATTACCTGGGCGAAGCGCTCGGACGGCTCTATGTGGAAAAATATTTCAAACCGGCCGCCAAGACGCGGATGGAGCAGTTGGTTAAGAATTTGCTGTTGGCCTACCGCGAGCGGCTGGAAACACGCGAGTGGATGAGCCCCGAAACGCGTAAGCAAGCGCTGGCCAAGTTGGCGGCCGTGACGCCCAAGATCGGCTACCCAGATGAGTGGCGCGATTACTCGAAGCTGGAAATCAAAACCGACTCCTACGTGCAAAACGTGTTGCGAGCAGAGGAATTCGAGTGGCAACACGACCTGCACAAGTTGGGCGGGCCCGTCGATCGCAAGGAGTGGCACATGACGCCGCCCACCGTTAACGCCTATTACAGCCCATCGATGAACGAGATTGTCTTTCCGGCCGCCATCCTGCAACCGCCGTTTTTCGACCCGAATGCGGACGACGCCGTCAATTACGGCGGCATTGGTTCGGTAATTGGCCACGAAATTACGCACGGCTTCGACGATCAAGGCAGCCGCTCCAATGGCGAAGGCAATCTGGTGAATTGGTGGACGGCCGATGATCGCGAACGCTTTAACGCCAAGACGGCCAAGTTAGTCGAGCAGTACGACGCCTGTGTGGCCGTTGATGATTTGCACGTCAACGGCAAGTTGACGTTGGGCGAAAACATTGCCGACCTCGGCGGCGTGGTGATCTCGCACGCCGCTTACATCAAATCGCTGGGCGGTAAGCCGGCACCAGTGCTCGACGGCTTCACGGGCTCGCAGCGGTTCTTCATTGGTTATGCCCAAGTCTGGCGCGGCGCAGCCCGCGACAAAGATCAACGCGTGCTGCTGCGGACCGATCCGCACTCGCCGTTTCGCTTTCGCACGTTGGTACCGCTGTCGAACCTGCAAGAGTTTTACGACGCGTTCGACATCAAGTCCGGCGCACAATTCCGCGGCAAAGATGAGCGCGTCGTGATTTGGTAGTTGGATGCCATAAAAGTTTGCCGCAACGCGCGGCGGAGCGCGTGATGACGCGTTCGAACTACCATCGGGTTCACTCGCTGGTGCGTCGTGCTGGTAACCGAGCGCTAACGCTCGAATTTACGGTGTGGGCTCGAACAGATCGAAAGCCAGCGGCTCGTTCGATTCCGGATCGACAATTCGGATCGAGCGTTTGCCGGCAAGCAGGTCTTCAATCAATTGTCCGACGACCTCATTTCGCCAACCCTGGGCTAGCACCGGCGGCCGTTCGTCGCCGTAGCCCATGCGAAAGGCGATTAAATCGCGGACATCGCTGGCTGTGCCGACGATGCTGGGTGCCAGATGCGCCCGATGGCAGATGCTGGTCAGAGCGGATGACAAAAACTGCCCAAGCATGTTGATCTGCGAGGGCGTTTCGCGGCGTTCGAAGGTCGGCAGTTCTTGATCGGGCAGTTCCAGCGCGAGCGCGATGCACTCGGAAATTTTTGGTAAAAAACGTTGCAGGTCGCCGCGATCCAGACCGCGGATGGCCTTGATTTGCTTCAGATCGGCCGAGCGGCGTTTGGCCAGTTCAACGATCAAATCGTCGCGAAGCACGCGTTTGGGAGGACAGTCGCGGCGTTCGGCCTCGTCCTCGCGCCAGCGCCACAGTTCGCGGACGACGGCCATGCAGCGGCTCGATAAACCCGAAATTCCGGAAACTCGCCGCCAACGCTCGCGTAGACGCGAGGCTTCGACTTCTTCTTGCCAGGCCAACATTTCGGTGTCTAACCACTCCAGGCGTTCCATTTTTTGCAGCCGATCGTGCAGCAAGTTTCGCATCGGCGCCAAATAGCGGACGTCGTCCAAGGCGTATTGCAACTGCATGTCCGAGAGCGGCCGGCGTCGCCAATCGGTGCGGGTTTCGCCTTTTTTAGGCGACTCGCCGAGCAGCTTGTGCATCAGCGAACCGTAACCGGCCGGATATTCGTGGCCAACCAAACCGGCGGCAATTTGAATATCGAACAGGTTGGTGGGCCGCTTGCCGGTGGCTGCCAGGCAAAAACACAGTTCTTCGCGGCCAGCGTGGACAATTGTCTCGTGGCCCGGTGCGGTAATCAATTGCCAAAACGGGGTGACGTCTGGCACGGCCACGGCGTCGATCACCGCCAGCCGCTGCCCGGTGGCAACCTGAATCAAGCACAGATCGCTGCGATAGGTGTGCTCGCTGACAAATTCGGTGTCGAAACAGATCGTGGGTTCTTGGGCGACCTCGTCGCAGTATTTCTGCAACTGCGCGGCTGTGGTGATGTGATCGTATTGCACGCCCGAAATTCCCTCGCCCGTCTGAATTTGCCGTAAATAGACCTATCTGCCGGCTGATGATACTGGATTGAAGTGCCAATGCACAGTGGGGGCGACAGCCCGGGCCGAGCCGCGGTTGCCCAGATTGGGCTGCGCGTATAAAACATGTTCGTCAACGAATCTGCTAAGTCCCACTCAGTATTCGCGCGCAAGTTAGCAACGCCGCCAGCGTCGGCAACCCGTTCACTCACCTCCCCAACAGCACATGCTCGATCGCAAATTCATCCTGGAAAATGTCGAAGCCGTCCGCCTGAATTGCCAACGTCGCGGCGCGCACGCTGATCTTGATGCCTTTGTGGCGCTCGAAAATCAGCGACGCGTCAAGCAAACCGAAGTCGAGCAATTCAACCGCCAAGCCAACGAGGTCAGCAAATCCATCGGGCAGGCTAAAACGGCCGAAGAACGCGAAGCCCGCAAAGCGGAAGGCCGGCAACTGCGCGAAAGTACAACGGCCGCACAGTCCGAGCTGGATGAACTCACCGCGCAGGGCGACGTCATCCTGCGAGCGATCCCCAATATGTCGCATCCGCAAGCGCCGGTCGGCGTTGACGATCAGGCAAATTTGGAGGTCCGCCGCGGCAAGACCGAGGCGACCACATTCGCATTCAAACCGCTGGACCATGTGGACTTAGGCGAGAAGCTCGACCTGTTTGACTTCGAAGCGGGCGCCAAAGTCGCAGGCCACGGCTTTTACTTTTTGAAAAACGATGCCGTGCTGCTCGAGTTGGCGCTGCAACGCTACGCGATCGACGTTTTGATGCGCGAGGGCTTCACTCCCACCATCACGCCCGACCTGGCACGCAACGAAGTGCTGCAAGGCACCGGTTACATTCCACGCGGCCCCGAGACGCAAATCTATAGCATCGCCGACAGCGATTTAAGCCTGGTGGCTACGGCCGAAATTACGCTCGGTGGATTGCTGGCTGGCGAAATTCTGGAAGAAGAAACGCTGCCCCGCCGGCTGTGCGGCATCAGCCATTGTTATCGAACCGAGGCCGGCGCGCATGGCCGCGCCACGCGTGGGCTGTATCGCGTCCATCAGTTTACCAAAGTCGAGATGTTTGCCTTCACGACGCCCGATCAGAGCGAAGCGATGCTCCAGCAGTTTTGCGACCTGGAATGCAAAATCTTCGATGGGCTGGGCATTCCGTTTCGCGTGGTCGATACAGCCACCGGCGACCTCGGCGGGCCCGCGTATCGCAAGTTCGATCTGGAAGCCTGGATGCCCGGGCGCGGTACGGCCGGCGAATGGGGCGAGGTGACCAGCACGTCGAACTGCACCGACTATCAGGCCCGGCGGCTGGCCATTCGCTTTCGCAAAAAGGGCGAAAAAGGCACGCAGTTTGTCCACACGCTCAACGGCACCGCGGTGGCCATCAGCCGCGCGATTATCGCGGTGATCGAAAACTATCAGCAGGCCGACGGCTCAATCTTGGTGCCTGAGGCACTGCGGGCGTGGATGGGCAAAGACCGCATCGTGGCGAAATAGGCCCGGCGTTTTTCCGTTTTGAAATCGGTCAGCGTGGCGCGGTCAGCGGCGGTGGCAGCGCCGAGTTGCTACGCGTCAATTCGCGAGTGTCGCCCGGCGATTTGCCGGCTTGCGGCGAAAAGCTGAAGATTCGTTCCGGCGTGGCGACAATCAAGCGGCCGCCAGCCGTTAACAGATTGCCGCCGCTGGCGCTGTCGTATCCGCGATGTTCCAAATCGATCAAATCGTCGGCCGCCATCCGTTTCAAATCGAAGCGGCGGATGTGCGTGTGCGTTGGCCAGTAGACATGACCGCCTGCCAACAGGCCGCGGCCCCAACCTTCGGATTCGGGCGAATCCGGAAACTGAAACAGCGCTTTGCCATTTCGGGCGTCAAAAATCCAGACCTTGTTGCCCGTGGCCACCAGTTTGCCTTCGGCCACACCCAGCAGATGCACGGTATCGGTGGCGTAGGACGAATACCAAACGATTTGGCCGGTCAGCGCGTCGAGGGCAAAAATGCCGCGATTATCCGAGGGCGCGACGTAAATCAGGCCATTCCCGATCACGCAAGGCGTCAGATCGCGATAGAAATGAATGCGGTCGTCGTCGTGGCTCGAACGGGCGTAATGTGTGACCCATTTGATTTGCCCGGAGGTGGTGATTGCGGCAACCGCGCCGAGGTTGGTGCTGAGATAGAGCATGTCGTGATCGCGGCTGAGCATGGTGGACGTCACTTCTTCGAACACGCCACGTGTGGGCGTTTCGGCGGCGGCAATTCGGCGACGCCAACGCGGTTCGCCGGTCGCGGCATCGAGCGCCGCGACATGCACCTGCGGCCGCACATCCGAATACCGCATGACGACATACACGGAGCGATCGTCGGCCAGCGGGGCGCCTTCGAATGACCATCGCTGGTCGAACCAAGCGTCTTTGGCCTGGCGAAGTTGATTGCCAGACTCAGGCCGCTGCCACAGCAATTTGCCATTTTGAGCCAAATCCAGACAGACCAGTTCGCCGGGCTTGCCCAACGCCATGCTTTCCATTGTTCGCGATGTGATTGGAGTTCCGAGCCGCGCGTACAACCGCTGCCCACTTACCGTCGGTGCAAATCTCGGTACCCCGTACGCGTTCAGCACGGCGATGGGTGCATCGGTGGCATCGGTCGTTTTGTAGATTTGCCCGGGGCGGTAAAGGTCGGTGGCCTTCTTGACTGGCCAAGCCGGCAGTCCGGTTGCTAGATCAAAAGCATAGACGCGTTGTTCGTCATTGAAAATCAACAGTTTTTCGGTGGCCACCGGAAAGTAGCTCATCAATCTCGTGACACTTTCGGCGACACGACTTCCACCGCCGCTGTTGATGATTGAAGACTGGTAGGTGTGACGCAGCTCGATCGGTTTTTCCCAAGCGGCATGGCCGACCTCGATCTTGGCGTCGTTGCTGCGATTTCGAGCGTCGTTGCCGGCGAATGTCGCCCAGCCTTTTGCCGGCGCAGCGGCCGGCCATTTGGCGGCCGCGGCGAGCAGCGCGGACAACGTATCGGCCAAATTGCCTTCGACACCGGCCAAGCGACCAACGGCGTCGGGGTGTTGCCGCTTGAAGGAGGCAAGTTCGGCCGTGGCGCGCGGAATGTCGCCTTGCAGGATCGAGACCCAAACTAATCGGGCGCGAATCGTGTCCAGGTTCAAACCAGAATCGGGATACGCCAGCCACGCTGCGCTCGGCAAATTGCTGGCCGCCCAGAGTGGTCCGCCGACGTTGGATTTCAGATCGCGACTGATCGATTCCCAATAACCGCGCGCGGCGTTGGCATCGCCTCGTTCCAGCGACATTTCCGCCAAGGCGTTCAGCGCCCGATCGCCAAAGCGACTGGCGAACATTTCCGCGACGATGGTTCGCAAGGGCTGCGGGTCGCGGTCGGCAATGCCTCGCTGGTAAAGTTTGCTGGCCGCCGGATCGACGCGATTTCGATACAATTCCAAACCGGCTGGCGGTAACGACGCGATTCGCAGATTGCAGTAATCGGCGACGGTAATCCAGCGGCCTTTGAGCGCCGGAATCCAGGGCTGTTCATCGATTTTGATGAGCTTCGCGCCATGCGTGGATTGGCACTGCCGCAAGCCCTCGACCGCTTCGTCCCATTGCTGTTCGTTGACGTAGGCTTTGATCCGATCGAGCGCCGCGCGAACCGTACTATCGGCCTCGTCCACCAAGACGGTATCGCTCAGATCGTAAGCCACCGAGGCGCCACTCAAACCGAATTGCGCCAGCGCAGACGGTGCCACGCACATCAATCCGCAGATCAAAACGAGAGACCGGGCGTGAGACAACGCCGGTCGCCGTCGTTTCGGTTGATCCAGGCGCATCGATTGATCCTTGCCACGCCAGCGGTCATAGGTTGGGCTGTGGGCACGAACTCTGCCCTGGATCTAGTATAGAAGCTGCCGCCAAGCGCGAATAGCGAAGACTGCCGTTTCCCGCGCGCGAGTCGAGAGCGTCGTTAGAGGAGACTGACTTTCGAGCGACCGTCAAACGTCGCTGGCCTGCCGGAAATTGATTGTCGGCCAAAGTTGTCCAGCGCGCGGAACCAGCACAGCCAGCAGTTGACCGACCAAGTCGACGGCCGCAATTTCCCGCGCATCGGCCGGCAAAGTCTGGCTCGCCGTCATCGGCAGACCGTTTGCCAGCCGTTGGGCGTCGGAGAGGGTGGCGACAACTGTCGGTAATGTCTGCACCGCCAAAGTGGCCGGCCGCAGATGTTGGGCCAGATTTTCGGCGGTCACGTCAAGTGGGCTCACGGCCAGCGACAAATCGAACTGACCGATGGCGGTCCGCACCAAATTGGACATCAGCGCCGCAGTGCCAAGCGAAGCCGCCAGGTCACGCCCCAGCGAGCGGACGTACGTGCCCGAACCGCAAGCGATTTCCAGCACCAGTTCCGGATAGTCGTAACGTACGATGTTTAAGGAATGAATCATCACCGGTCGCTCAGCCAGTTCGACGGCGCGGCCTTTTCGCGCCAATTCGTACGACCGTTTGCCCTCGACCTTCATCGCGGAAAACACCGGCGGCCGTTGCATGATTTGACCAATAAACGGCGGTAAGGCCTGCTGAACGTCAGCCAGATTGGGTTGCGGCGCGTCCGGCAATTCCGTGACCTCGCCTTCAAGATCGTCGGTTGGGCTGTGCCGACCGAGCAGAAACGTTGCCGTGTAGCGTTTGCCCAGCGCTTGAATGCGATCGATCAGCCGTGTGGCCGGGCCAACGCCGACAACCAGAATTCCGGCAGCCAACGGGTCGAGCGTGCCGGCGTGGCCAGTCTTGGCAGGGCGAACCAATTTCTTGACGCAGTCCACGGCCTGCCGCGAGGTCATTCGCGGCGGCTTGTTCAAGACGACAAAACCAAAGGCGGATTGCACAGAGAACCTCACGGGACTGCGGATGGTGGAATGTCGGAATGATAGAAGGCGTCGCTAGATTCTGGCTAGCCCCTACAAGCTGCCCAAAACTGAGATTTAACTGCCCATTCGCGCAATGCCGGCGCGAACCGCGGGTGGCTGTCGTCCGATAGAACTAGAGATCGTTATCACGTGCAAGCATTCGCGAGGCCGATTTCATGTCCATGGACCGACGCATCAAGTTGGTTGCGGTCACGTTTATTCTGTTTGCCGGCATCGCTTGCGCCTTGATCTTTCGTCGCCATGCGGCCGCACCAGTCAGCGACGCCACGCGGCCTGGCACAGAAGTGGTTCGTCGCGACGCGTTGACGCCGACGCTGCCGCCGCTCAATCCGCCACTCAGTGCACCGCCTGCCAGCGCGACCGAAATGCTGATGCCTCTGCCGCCCGGCGGAACGTCAAACAGCGGTCTTTCGGGATTTGACGTGCGGCCGAACCTGGACGGCGCAGCGAACGGTAGCGCACAGAAGCTGTTGGACAGCTCCTACTTGCCGCTGCGCAACGGCGACTCGGCCACGCGCATGCCGGCAGCCTCGCTGGATGCTGAGCGAACAGCGCCGGATTTGTCGGCCACGTATGCCGGCAAGCCTGCGCAAGCCGCTCCGGTTGCTCGACTGCTGCCGCCAAAGATGGATTCCGTACCGCTTTCGCCCGAGTTTGTCGGCGGTGCGGGCGAACTCGGCGCAGCCACGTACACGTCGCGGACGCACAAAGTGGTGGACGGAGATTCGCTTAGTAAGATCGCCGCGAAGTATTTAGGCCGTGCCGACCGCTACCAAGAAATCTTTCAGGCCAATCGCAACGTCTTGGCCAAACCTGACCTACTGCCCATCGGCGTGGAACTGCGAATTCCGCCCAGAGATAATCCGGCAGGCGCGGAATCCACTCAGCTTGCCGGCCAGGACGCGTCCGAGCCGCCAATGCAACCGCTGGGCAATCTCTCGCTGGTGCCGCTGGTTTCATTGCAGCAACCCGCGCAAGCGCGGCCCGCCATTGCCAGCAAGCCACGGCCCAAGACCTACACGGTGCGCGGCGGCGAAACGCTGGTCGACATTTCCAAGATGTTCTACGGCACGCCCAGCAGGGCAACGGAGTTGTTCCTGGCCAACCGCTCGCACATGCTGCATCCACGCGACTTAAAGCCTGGCACCGTCGTGAACTTGCCTTAAGCTCGAAATCTCAAGTACGACGACGAATGTCGGTAAACCACTGCTGCGCAGCTACAGAATTGCAGTGCGAGCATGGCGGCAAAGTCGAAACAATCGTGATGATTTTTAGCGAACGCTCATATCGCAACTTAAACCGCCAGCGGCCGGAACGTAAGCGCTGCGTGCGTAGTCCATCACCATGCGATGCGCGCTGAAACGCCAGGCCAGCGAACTTATGGAATTCATCATTCGCTCGATCCAGTGGCGCGGCAGGCCGTCACTGTCGCGGTCGTAGTACAACGGAATGACCTCTTCTTCCAGCGTGCGGTACAAGTGCTCGCCATCGCGACGATCGCTGATTTGATCGTTGGAATGCTGCGAGCCGTTGCCGATAGCAAAGCCGTTTTTGCCGTCGTAAGCTTCTGCCCACCAGCCGTCGAGCACGGAGAGGTTCAAACCGCCGTTGAGCACGGCTTTTTGACCGCTGGTACCAGAGGCCTCCAACGGGCGACGTGGATTGTTCAACCAAACATCGACGCCCTGAATCAAGTGGCGGCAGACGTTGATATCGTAATCTTCCACAAACACCACCCGATTGGACAACCGACCATCGTGCCGCAGATTGGCAATCTTCTTGATCAGCGCCTTGCCCGGCTCATCCATCGGATGCGCCTTGCCGGCAAAAATCACCTGAATCGGCCGATCGGTATCGTTGATCAGCCGTGCAATCCGATCCATATCCGCAAACAGCAGATCGGCCCGCTTGTAAGTAGCAAACCGCCGCGCGAAGCCAATCGTGAGTACGTTGGGATCGAGCAGGTTACGTGCTGCCTCAACCGCTTCATCGCTCTCGCCTCGACGGCGACATTGGCGGCTGACGCGGCGGCGGACGAACTGCAACAGCAAGTTTTTCATGCTGTAATGCGTTTCCCAAAGTTCGCCTGGATCGACCTTGTAAATTTCGCGCCAGACTTCGGGCTCGCCCATGCGACGCATCCAGTCGGCTGGAAATTGCCGGTCGTAGAGTTGCCACATTTGCCAGGCCAACCAGCTTGGTACGTGGACGCCGTTGGTGATGTGTCCGATCGGAATTTCTTCTTCCACACGCCACGGCCACAGGTGCGCCCACATGCGACGACTGACGTGTCCGTGCAGCGCGCTGACGGCGTTTGCGCGGCGTGAGAGTTTGAGCCCGAGGACCGTCATGCAGAAGGTTTCGCCTTCGTTATGCGGTTCGACGCGGCCCAAGCCCATCAGCTGCTGTTGCGAAATCCCCAGCTTGTCGCGCAGCGGGCCAAGATGCTCTTCAATCAGTTCCGGACCGAAGCGATCGTGACCTGCCGGCACGGGCGTATGAGTTGTGAATACGGTGCGCTGCGCGACTTCGCGGAGCGCCTCGTCAAAACTGGCGCCGTCCTCGTCCATCCGCTCGCGAATGGCCTCGAGCGTGGCGAACACGCTGTGGCCCTCGTTCAAATGGTAAACGCCGGGTGAGATACCCAGCGCCTTCAACGCGCGAATGCCGCCCACGCCCAGTACCAGTTCTTGACGAATACGGGTGCGATGGTCGCCGCCGTACAAGCGGCTGGTCAATTCGCGATCTTCTGGGCGGCTCTCTTCGACGTCGCAATCCAGCAGATACAATTTCACGCGGCCCACGTGCATCAGCCAAACTTTGGCGAACAACGGACCGGTGCGGGTGTCGATTTGCACCGTAATCGGCTTGCCTTCTGGCGACAGGGCCGGCTCCATCGGCATGTTTTCGACTTTGGTGTCCAAGTATTCTTCGCGCTGGTACGCTTCACCGTCCAGATGCTGCTTGAAATAGCCTTGATCGTAGAACAGACCCATGGCCACCAAATTCACGCCCAGTCCGCTGGCGCTTTTGATATGATCGCCCGAGAGCACGCCCAAACCGCCGGAGTAAATGGGCACCGACTCATGGATGCCAAATTCCGCAGAAAAATAGGCCACGGGCTTGGAGCCGAGCACGCCAGCGTGGGTAGTGGCCCAGGTGTTGTGCGACGACGAGCAATATTCTTTCATCCGCCGATAGGCGTGATTGATGCGGCTATAAAGCACCAGTTCGGCCGCGCGGAGCTCCAGCCGTTCCGGCGTGAACTCATGCAGCAGGGCGATGGGGTTGTGGTCGAGTTGTCGCCAGCGGATGGGGTCCAAGTCACGGAATAAGTTGGTGACTTCCGGATGCCAACTCCACCACAGGTTGCGGGCGACCGCCATGCATTTATCGTACAGCGACTGTGCCGAAAGCTCGGATAGATTAGGCTTCCCGCCCAGTGCGATCACGGATTCCGTCTGACTCATGCTAACTCCTTGCCCGTCGTTGCGTTTTTCGCGTTGGCTCGCGCGAGAGGTTTCTCGAAGCTGCCGAATTCTCGCCACTCTCCAAAGCGCGGATTGTATCGAATTCCGCGAAAAGCTGATAGCCAAAAAGCGATTTCTGCTTGATTTCGCATTGCGCGTATCGCGGCGACCAACTTTTGGGCTCGAAGGCAGCGCGAAACCAGGCTGCTGCCCGCGCGGTGCGAATGGAGAATTGTGTACGGGCATTCGGGCGGTGCGGCATGCGACGCACTGCGAATTCCGACGCTAAAAAGTTCGCGAATAACGGTAGCATGCGGTCCGCGTCCCGGGCCGATTGAGCGCGTCGTCGCGTTGACGATGTGCCGGCCGCGCGTTGTAATGGAGCCTAAAGTTCGCTTGCTGCACTGGTTCGCCGGAGTGATTATGGCAGATTCGCAGTGGATACTCACGCCGGATGATCCGCGGCTGGACGAGCTCTGCCATCTGCTGGCGGAGCGGGCCGATGCGCTCGATCAATCCGGCGATTGGCCGACCGAACAACTGGCGCTGTGCGGCGAGTACGGCGTTTATCGCTGGTTTGCGCCGCAGGCCTGGGGCGGGCTCGCCTGGAGCGAGTTAGATATCGTTTGCGGCTATCTCCGTTTGTCGGCGGCATGCCTGACCACGACGTTTGTAATTACGCAGTTGATTGGCGCCTGCCGTCGAATAACCGATTGCGACAATGAGGCTCTCAAACAACGGTTGGTGACCGGCTTGCTTTCCGGAAAAACCTTCGCCACGGTCGGAATTTCGCACCTGACCACCAGTCGCCGGCACTTAGCCAAGCCCGCGTTGCATGCGGCCGAAACCGCTGGCGGCTTCGTGCTCAATGGGTTCAGTCCCTGGGTCACTGGTGCCGATCATGCCGACGAAATCGTGCTGGGCGCCACGCTCGATGATGGCCGGCAGATTCTCGTGGCGCTGAGCACCGCCGTGCCCGGCGTGCGGGCCGGCGAACCAGTCAAGTTGGTGGGCCTTTCTGCCAGTCACACTGGCGAAATTCACTGCGAAAACGTGAGCGTCCCGCGCGATTGCTTGATTGATGGACCGGTCGACAACGTGATGGCGGGCCGCAGCGGCGCCAAGCCAGGCGGATTACAAACCTCGACGCTGGCCGTGGGCTTGGCCTCGGCGGCAATACGATTTTTAGAACACGAAAGTCAAAGCCGCACCGATCTGCAATCGCCAGCCGAAGGCCTGCGCGCCGAACAAATGACGCTGCAAGCCGATTTGCTTTCAATTGCGGCGGGCCAGACGGTTTGCTCCAACGGTGAGCTCCGTGCACGCGCAAATAGCCTGGTGCTGCGCGCCACGCAAGCCGCGCTGGTCTCTGCCAAAGGCACCGGCTACGCCAGCGGTCATCCGGCCGGCCGCTGGTGCCGCGAGGCGCTGTTCTTTTTGGTCTGGAGTTGCCCTGCACCGGTGTTGGCTGCCAACCTCTGCGAACTGGCCGGCTTGGGCTGAGACGAGCACTGGAAACTCAATTCGCGGGATCCGCCTCGCGATGCACGGTATCTGGCGAAAAGGCCGGCAGGCACACGGCCACGTATTGCGCGCCGTCGGGGCCGGGCGTGCTATATTTCACCCACTCGCCGCCACGCGTGATGATCGATTGGCCAGCCACGACGTGGAAGGTTTGATCGCGGGTCTCAACTTGTAGTTCGCCCAGTAGGACGATGGTGTACTCGTCGAAATCTGGCGTTTGCCCTGGTTCGCTCCAGCCCGCGGGACTCGTCATGCGGGCAATGCTGATGCCTTCACTCTGCGACGCGACGCGGCCGATGAATTCTTCGATCAGTTTCGGCGGGGTTCCGGCAGCTTCGATGCGTTTGGCTTCTTGTATCAGTTGTGCCATGGCGACCAACTCCGTTTTTTGGAACACAGATAACACGCGCTAAATCAACTTCGGAAACTGCTAATGAGCTTCGCGACGAGTTGACGCTGGCGACAGTGTACCGAATAGGTAATCCCATATCAGGGTGTAAAAGCCGTAGTTTCCTTGCGGATTGGCGTGGTGCCCCGCGTGGAAGCTGCTCGTGGAAATCCACCGCGTCCAGCCAGCGGACCAACCGGTTGGAAACGGCTCGACGCCGAGGTGGCCAATCGTGCCGAAGATCAGATTAATCGCCAAATAGATCGACATTCCCAACCAGGTCGATGGATATACGCAGATGACCATCAACCACAAAGCGCCAAAGCCCAGCACTTCGGCCGGATTCAGGACGAACAACGTGAGCGGACGCGGGTTTTCGTACGAATGATGGGTCCGATGCACAAACGGAAATATCCAGCGATGGTGGGCCACACGGTGAAGCAGATACATTGCCGCGTCCATGGCAAAGACAAGCACGGCGACATCGCGCAGCACCATCCACCAAGTAAACTCCGTAAATACGGTTACGAAGCCTTGCTGATACAAAAAAATTCCAATGAACATCACCAGCGAGTTCAGGACGACGCAACTTGCCGATAGACCAATTTCCAAGCCGGTCAGTGGCGGGGCCGGAGATGCGCATGGACGCGATCGAAATATTCGCACCAGCAACTCGCCAAGCGCTAGACTTCCCACGAACAACAGTAGGTTGATTGCCAGCGACCAGGCGATGGCTTCGTAAAGCGAAAACCGACGCGCGGACTGAAGCCATTCGGCGATTGTTGACATGCGAGCGAACCGCCCATTTCATTCGTCGTTAAAGTTCCACTGATGCCGAGGCACAATCTCAACTGCAATCCGCGAACAAGTTTAATTACGTTACGATCCTGTGGCTATTTTTATTCGACGCATCACTAATAGCCAGATCACGCCCAACGCGCCGCAGCAGGCTGCGGCGCCGAAGGCGGCCTGGCCGTGGCCAATGCTCAACAGGTAGCCCACCGTCAAGCTGGAGATCATATCGGCCAGACCGTTGAGAGAGGCCAGAATTCCCAAACCCAGGCTGCGAACATCGCGCGGCAGTTGCTCGGCAACCGTGGCTTTCTCGAGCGTTTCTTCGGCAGCCAGATAGATGCCGGACATCACAAATGCTACGGCGAGCCAGCCGATGGATTCGCTGCGAAATGCGAGCAGCAGGTTCGTGGCCGCGCCCAGTGCGTAGCCTGTGGCGAGCAGCGGGAGTTTGGCGCGCCGATCCGCCAAATGACCAATCAGGTACGCGGCCACGGCGCTGACCAAATTGTGCCCGGCGTACAACAGCACGGCAATCGAAAGCGTCGCTCCGACGGGCGCGTCGTGCTTGTTTTCGCCGAGCGCCTGGGCTGCCAAAAAAATCAGAAACGACCTGGAAAAATCGCCCAGCCCAAACAGAAACACGCCCGGCAACAAACGTTTGTAAGCCGATGGCAGCGGCGACCGAACCGCGGCAGCAGGGTTCGCAACCTGTTCCGCGGCAATGGGCGCGAGGGATTTCTTTTCGCGCGTCAGAAAGAACATCGCGCCGGCGGCAATTGCGCCGGGAATGATTGTGCCCAGAATCACATAATTCAGTGGAATTCCGGCAAAGACCAATAGCGCTGCTGTCAGCGGGCCAGCCACCGCGCCAAGCATATCGCCGGCGCGTTCCAGGCCGAACGCGCGGCCGTAGTGCGTTTTTTCCACGGCGTCGGTCAGCAGATAATCTCGTAGCGGTCCGCGATATCCTCGCCCCAGCCAGGCGGCCGTGCGAAGTGTCATCAGCGCCGGCAGCGATCGAAACAGGCCAATCAAGCCGGTGCAAACGGCGGTGATCAAGTAGCCTGAGGCGGCCCAACCGCGCTTGTTTTCCACGCGATGCCCGAGCACGCCGCCCGCCAACTTCGAAAGGCTAATCATCAAGTCGGCCAGGCCTTCGATCAGACCCAAACCGCCCGCGCCGACGCCAATCAGCAGCAAATACTGCGGCATCACGGCGGTCATCATTTCGTGACCAAAGTCCGACAAAAACGTAGCCAGCACAATGCCCAGCACCGTGCGATTGATCCATTTGCGGTCGGCCATGCGGAGTAAAGCTCAAGGTTTAACGCGCGTAAGGAAAAACACGGAAAAATTCGTCGGCGGTATCAAGAAAAATTTGACAGCCGGTTGCCGAGATTGATATGCTGAAACGTGTTGCGGATATCCGCAATGCGGCAGCCGTCAATTCATCCATTTCACGTCCTCGTTCCGAGGGAAGGAAGGCCGGCAATGACGTTGCGCGATATTCTAGCAATCAAAGGTTCAAAAGTATTCTCCATTGGCCCCAGTGCAACCTTGGACGACGTGGTCCAATCTCTGGTCGAGCATAAGTGCGGTTCGCTGATGGTTTGCGAAGAAGAAAATTGTGCGCACATCCTGGGCATCATCACCGAGCGCGATATTCTCCGCGCTTGCGCCACCCGGATTCCGCTGGACGAGCAGCGCGTGGTCGATGCCATGACCCGGCATATGGTCGTGGGCTCGCCGAACGATTCCATCGAAGACACGATGGGCCTGATGACCGACCGCCGCGTGCGTCACTTGCCGATCGTCGAAGATGGCAAGCTCTGCGGCATGGTTTCAATTGGCGACATCGTCAAAACGCAGCACGATTCGCTGTCGATGGAGAATCACTATTTGAAGACGTATTTGCACAACGATTTCGACGGCCAGTCGTCTTCGACCATCGCGCTACCGGTCAAGCCGCGGTAGTGCGGATCGCATCCGTGGGGCTCGTTTGCCGTAATTATCGCGCGCCGGAAGTGAAGAACGAAAAGTTTTCGATGCGTATTTTGGCTTCTTCAGGCGGGCTGCCAATCCGCGTTAGATAGTCGCGCTGGGCCTCTTCGTTGCTTAACTCCCAATATCTCCTGTGCTGCGGCAGAATTATCTCGCGAATTGATTTTGTCTGCATCGCCCAAACGACGTTTTCGATTGGCGTAGTGGCCACAATCGTTTGAACAGGCCACGCCGGCACGATCGATTCGCAAGTCAGTTTGACGTCGGCTGCCGCTGGTCGCTGGCGATCCACGGAAGTGATTTCCGCCGCTTGGCGATCAATTGCGGGATCGATCGCGCGGAACTCGAATTCCGCGGCAGCGACTTTGGCGTTTTCCGTGTCGTCGTCCAGCGCGAGCAACTGCTGATTCAATGCGGCGGAAATGGCGAGAGTAGTCGGCGCTGATAGCCAGTCCTGTTGGCAACTGGCATCGACCAGCGTGCGATCGAGTTGAATCATGCAGGAGATTTGGCGACAGGCATCGGCGACAGCCGGCACCCAGCGCGAACTGGCAGCGGCTTGACGCATCGCCACCACGGTGTCGTTTGGTTTGCTTGAAGCGTTGGCCGTTGTTCGCGGCCGTGCGGCAAACATGCAGGCACAAAGGATGGCCAAATACGCGAGTCGAACGATCCATTTACGCGGCATCGGAATGTCCTGAACATGTTTGGCGTTGTATTATCCCGCTTCGCGCTGGTTAATGCGGGCGCGATCCCAATGCGGGCCGCGGAGAATCGACGGCGCGGCACCCACCGGCAGGCCGGCGTCGTCCCACTTATGCTGATCAATCGAATCGAGCACCTGGTACGCCACGGCCAATGCCTGGCGACCGTGCTCGCCGGTCACACGCGGCAAGCGTCCGGTTTGAATGCTGATCGTAAAATCGGTCAGCTCATCGAGCATGGCGTTGCTGGCTTCGGCTGTGAATTTTTCGGTCGGTAGCAGGTCTTCGAACAAATGGTCTTTGAGGTGTTGTTTTTCGGCAGCCGAAAGATCGTCGCCGCGAAACGTGCCATCGATCAACGATTTTCCGGGACGAACCAGCGTCGCGCCGCGCGTGGCAAAATCGACACTCGCGTACACATCACGCGACCAAATCTGCATCTGCCGGGCCGGTAGATAACTGACTCGCGACGCGCTAAGATTCGCCACGCACCCGTTATGAAACGTGAGCCGCGTTTGTGCGACATCTTCGTGCGGCCCGAGCACGGCCGTGCCGATGGCATCGACGTGTTTGACCGGCGAGCGAACCAGCGACAGCACTAGGTCAATATCGTGAATCATCAGATCCAGCACCACGCCCACATCGGTCGAGCGAAACGTGTATCCGCTGTGGCGGGCCGCTTCGATGTAGCGCGGCTGATCGAGATGCGGCAGCACGCTCGCCAGCGCCGGGTTGAATCGCTCGATGTGTCCGACTTGCAGCACCACGTTTTTGCGTTTGGCGGCGGCAATCAATTCGTCGGCTTCGGCCAGCGTCGAGGTAATTGGCTTTTCGACAAGTAGGTGGATGCCCTGCTCGATCAGGCTCAGCGAAACCAAGTGATGATACTTGGTCGGCACAGCGATCACCGCGGCGTCGATCTGCCCAACCAGTTCGCGATAATCGGCGATCGCGCGGGTGTTGCATTCGGCCGCCAGTGCGTCGCGCGCCGGCGCAATGGGATCGGCCACGCCAACCAGATTGACGCCTGGCATTTTGGCCAACAGCCGGGCGTGAAATTTACCGAGGTGACCGGCGCCAATCACGGCGATATTGAGCGAATGACTCATGCGGCTGGACCTTTTTTGCGGCTCAATGTCGGACGCATCGACCAAGCGTACCTGGCACGTTGAGCGATCGAACCTGGCTGATGCGGCGTTTTAAGCGGCGCGGCGGCGTTCGCGCGCTCGGCCGTGTTTGCCTTCTTGCTGCTGCTGAATGAAGTCCAGTAGCTCGTTGACTTGCGGCACGAGTTGATCGTTGCCGCGGAGTATTTCGCGGGCATGATCGAGGCCCACCTTGGCGCGGTACAGCAAACGATGCGCTTCGGCCAGGCATTGGATGGCCGGGGCGGTAAAGTTGTTGCGCTTGAGCGCCACCACGTTAATGCAGCGCGGACGCGCCGGCGAACCTTCGCAGAGCATGAACGGCGGCACATCGTGCAGAACGCGACTTAGACCGGCAACAAAGCCGTAGCTGCCGATCGTGGCGTAATGATGCACGGCCACCGCGCCGGAAATAGAAGCGTGGTCGTGAATGTGTACATGGCCGCCAAGCAGTGTGCCATTGGCCATGATGATGTGATTACCCAAGCGGCAGTCGTGGGCGACATGGCAGCAGGCCATGAAGAAATTGTGATTGCCAATATAGGTGACGCCATCTTCTTTTTCGCTGCCGCGATTGATGGTCACGCCTTCGCGGATGATATTGTGATCGCCGATGATCACTTTGGTATCCGACCCGCGATAGCTGATATCTTGCGGCTCGCCGCCGATCACCACGCCAGGGTAGAGATGATTGTGCTGACCGATGACAACGTGGCCCATCAAGGTCACGTTATTTTCCAGACGGGTTCCGCGACCGATCTTGGCATGCGGGCCAATCACGCAGAACGGACCGATTTCCACATCGACATCGATTTCCGCCCGCGGATCAATCGACACGTTGTCGGCGACGTAGGTAGCCATCCTTGACGCTCCACGGCAGTGACGATGTTTTGGAACGGCATCCGTGCCGAACATAAAAACGATCGCCGGTTATTTTTTGAGTTGTCTGCAAACCGCCCGCACGTCTCGCGCGAGCCCAGGTTGGCAAGGTTGTTTTATCAAGCGGTTCGACGTCGTCGGCCTTCGATCCGTTCGCCTTCGGCCAACAGCACGCGAGCCAGATCAGCGTTGAGCCGATGCCCACTGCGGTAAGCAATGAAGTGTCCCACCAGATCGCAGCCAGCCAGCGCCAAGTCGCCAATCAGGTCGAGTACTTTGTGCCGCACGCATTCGTCGTGAAAGCGCAGCGTGTTGTCCACCGGACCGTAGGCATCGTAAATCAGTAAGTCTTTCGAAGTCGCCCGCGTGCCACGCCCTTGTGCCAGCAGCCACTCGGCTTCGGACTTGAGCATGAACGTACGGCAGTTGCAAATTTCGCGGCGAAATGACTCGGGCGAAATCGGTAGTTGTATTGTCTGGCGGCCAATGGCCGAATCGGCGCCGTAATCCAAGCGGAAGCGTACGGTCATGCCCGTTTGCACGCTGGGGCGGGCTTCGACCCAACTTTCGTCGCTGCCACCCAGGCGCGTGATCTCGCGAACGAAGAGCATCGGCCGATCGGCGTCTTGCACCACGACGCCAGCCGCGTCCAGGGCTTGAACGAACGGCAAGCTCGATCCGTCGCAACCTGGCATTTCTGGCTGATCGACCCAAATTTCACAATTATCAATTTGCAATCCGGCGAGAGCGGCCAGCACATGTTCCACCATCTCCACACAAACGCCGCGGGCCGAAAGCGTCGTACGGCGAGGCGTCTCGATACGGTTTTGAATGTTGGCGGCAATACGCGGCTGCTGCGGCAGATCGGTCCTGACAAACACGAGTCCGGTGTGAGCTTCGGCGGGCCGGAATTCCACGCGGACATCGCGACTGCTCCAGTATCCGAAGCCCTGCACGACGGCCGGGGCGGCGATGGTTCGTTGCTTGCGTTGCGCGTAAATCAAGGTCGGTCAATCAATCGTGTCAGGAACCGGCAAGAAGGGAAGTCGAGTTGCGGACCGGCGAGAGGATTCGAGTTATCTCGCCGGTCCGCACTCAAACACAATGACGGGGATGGCTAGCGGTTGGCCGGCACGGTGCGATCAGAAATCGCGCCTGGTGCTGCGCTGGGGCCATTCAACTGGGCGAGTACCCAGTCGGTGACATCCAGACCTGGCGACACGTAAACCATGGGCTTGTTGATCCCTTGCAGGATGCCTTCTCGGTTGGTCGAGTCAATTGGCGCCGAGGTATAGCGGAACACGGCCGACAATCCGCGCGACTTGCCGTACTTGGCAACTTCATCGCGGACTTCGTCGTAAACCTGATTGTAGATTTTTGCTTCGCGATCCAGGAAATCTTTCTTCTGCAGAGAAGCTTTGACGTTGAAGTCGGCTTGCAACTTGGCGAAGTTGGCTTCCAATGCACGCAGTTCCTGAGAACCGGGCTTAAGATCCTTGCCTTTTTCGGCCATTTTCCGCAGCGCATCGCTATCCGCCTTCAATTGGGCTTCGGCCGCTTGCACGTCGGTTTTCATCTTCGACATCGCGTTCTTGAAGCGAACGTGACCTTCGTACACCCTGCCCACATCGACGACGGCAATGCCGCCGGTGGATGCGCCCGTGGCCGGAGCCTGAGCAGAAACGAATGCGACGGTGGAACCCAGCGCGATGAGACATGCCACAAGTGTGGCAGAGAGCATAGAAACTTTCACGGTCAGCACTCCTTGCTGTTTTACTGGTCGTCCTTGACCCAAATACAAGCGCCGGGTGGCGCAAACTTGCGTGTGCGTTACTCGCAGAGGAGAAACGCGAATTGGGCGATATTGTTGCGAGAAAAGCCCCGCCGGTAAAGACCAATATTTTGCTGCGGCCAGATTTTGTGAAACCGGCCGATTTCTCGCAGCTTTTTTGCGAATTTGCCAATGCCAATCAGTAACCCGATTGGCGAACTGAGTGCTAAGCTCGATCGAAATTGGGAGCCTGCAGCGCCGCGTGAATTTCTTGCCGCACGGACTCGTCGGCTTCCAGGGCGAAGCGGTCAAGCAACAGACCGCTAGCACACGCGTTCCGCTGCTGGCCGAGCGCCCAGGCGCAAGCGCCGCGGACCAGCGGCTCGATATCCTGTAATCCGGCGCGCAGAATTTCTATCGCCTCGTCGCTCGGTCGATTGCCCAGCACGATGGCCGCGTTGCGTAACATGCCGCGGCGTTTGGCTCGCCACAACGGCGAATTCCGGAAGCGGCTGCGAAAACCGGCTTCGTCCAGCGCGAACAGTTCGGCGATTTCTAGCGGATTCGCGCCGGCGGCCGGTTGAAAGTCCACTTCGGCCGACGGCGGCGCACGGTGATTCCAGGGGCAGACGTCTTGGCAAACGTCGCAGCCGAACAGCCAATCTCCCACGCCGGCGCGCAGTTCGCGCGGGATTGCGCCGCGCAGTTCGATCGTCAAATAACTGATGCACTTGCGGGCGTCCAACACGTAGGGCGCAACAAACGCATCGGTCGGACAAGCATCCAAGCAGGCCGTGCATGTGCCGCAATGATCGGTCTGGTGCGGGGCGTCGATGTCCAGCGGAACGTCCGTGAGCAGCGCCGCCAGAAAGAACCAACTGCCGCGCTGCTTGTTGAGCAGCAACGTGTTCTTGCCAATCCAACCGAGGCCAGAAAGTTGCGCAAATTCACGTTCCAGCAGCGGGGCGGTGTCAATCACGCCGCGAACCCGGCAATTGGGCTGCTGCGTTCGGAGAAAATCGGCCAGTTGATTGAGCCGATCGCGAATCAAATCGTGATAATCGTTGCCCCAGGCATATCGCGAGATTCGGCCCTGCGTGGGCTGCGGCGATTCCGGCTGAGCCGTGCGGTAATCCATGCCCAGCATCAGAATGCTTTGCACGCCATCGAGCACGTGACGCGGATGTTCATAGGCGGCCGCCCGATCGGGCAGATACTGCATTTCGCCCGCGTAACCGGCGGCCAGCCACTGCTGAAAATTCTGCACGCCGCTGGGCGCAATCGCCGCGCAGACGCCGCTGAGCGTGAAGCCCAGACGCGCGGCCTCGGCCTTCAGAGCAGTGGTCAACGAAGGTGCGGCAACGGACATGAAATTCTGTGGAACGGTCTGGTCCCGCCCGCGATTATTTACTGGCGACCGCTGGAGTTTTGGCAGCCGCTTTGGCAACCGGCTTTGCCACCGAACGGTTGACCGGCGCGGTTTGCATCAGCATGTAACTGCGTGTGCGTTGCATCACCGAGTCGTTACTGTAGTAATACTCAGAACCATGCTCGCGAGCGTAAATCTGCATGATCGAAACTTTGGCGGCATATTCGGCCGACAGTCCGCCCGGTCCCGTGTAGCCAAGCGCCGTGGCGCCGCTGCGGCGACCATACAGCAAGCGGTAATGTTCCAAAACGCGGTCGTTCGGATCGTCGACCGCCAACATGCAATCTGTTATTGCCAGCGCGCGGCCCATGCACTGCCCCGGCGCGAGCCAGCAACTATCCATGGCGGCTGCCCAAAGCTCGATGTTCAGTTGCGAATGGCCGGTTAGCGGTTGACTGAGCTGACGGCCGGAGAGTGACCCACCGGCCAACAAATGCGCGGCCCCGCAAACGATGCGGGCGCCGTAACTGAAGCCGGTCAGCGAAAGCGGCGTCGACTCCGGAAATCGCTGCAGCAGGCGGGCCAACAGGTAGGCGTCGAGGAATGTTCGCTGAGCGTTCATCCGCACACTTTCCAGCGCGCCGGACGTGCGGTCGCTGGGCCAAGAATAGGCAATAAACCGCACCGGCGGCCGCGCGCTTTCGCAGCACACCGAGCGATGGTAAACACGCAGCGCCAGGCCGCGCGCATAGTTGACGTCCGTCCAATTGCCGTGAACCCAAACGTCGGTGGGCATCGACGGAACGCTACTGGCAATCAGCGAATCGAGATCGGACGGTTGCCACTGACCGCTTTGGTCCAAGCGACAGATAGTCAGTGCATTTTCGCCAGCCAGGCCGCAAGAGCAGCCAACTCCGCGCGAACTGACCAACCACACTTGGTCGCCTTCGTGACACAGGCCGCTGGGGCAACCGCAGCCAGCAGTGATGGCAGTCTTACAGGTTGACGGCGCATTGCATGTGGCCGAAGACGTGCAGTCGGCAGCGGCCATCTGCAGGGGCTGGCCAGCAACTTGCGTGGCGATGGCTTCGGCCAGTGCCGCTTCGCCAACTGGCTTCTTTTCAGCGGCCGAGTTGATCGACGATGACGTCACGAACAAGACGAGCGCTGCGATACCCAACACAATGCTGCGTTTGATAGCGCGGCGCGAAATTAGAATGCCACGCGCGGCGACAATCAGATCGAGCGATGAGTGTAAAAAAAGCAAGCGAGAAGTTTGCACGTTTGAAACTTTTTGCGGTGCGAGGGGAGTTCGAAGCCGTTGCTTAAATTTAGCACGCAATTCTGACACGTGTGGGAATTAGGCAACATGGTGAAAAAAATTATCATCTGTCGGTTGCATCGGTCAAGTTGCGTTGTAGAGTTGTTCAGCCCACCGCCTCGCCAGGCAGTTTTGCCAACCTAGAACGGAGAAGTTAGCCATGAAGAGGCTCATCGGATTGACAATGGTAGCGCTGCTCACAGCGGCCGGTTCGGGATGTTGCAGCAGTGGTTGCAGCTTGTTCCGTTCGGAGCCGAAGTACGAAGCGGCAGCATGCGGATGCGCACCGTCTTACGGTGCCACACGCATGTATGGTGGTTGCAACTCCTGCGGCTCGGTAACGAGCGGTTATGGCGGTTGCGACACATGCGGAAGTTCTTGCGGCAGCAGTTGCGGTACGACCAGCGGCACATACTACGGCGAAGGCACGACGATTCCGGGTTCGACGATTGTACCGTCAACCGGTCCTACGCCCGCGCCAAGCGTTCCGGCAGGCACAATGATTTATCCTGGCCCTGTAAATCCATAAGGAAATCATCGTAGCGAGAATGCGACGCGCAGCGAACCATCCTGAATTCGCCGCCGAATCACTCTTGCCACGCCCGATCACCGGTCCACCACAAGTCGTTTGCGACAATCCTGAACGCGACGACTTGTGGTGGAAAGATCGGCCTTCTCGAATAAACCGTTTCGACGATCAGGCGGTGTTGAGCCACCGGAACTAGGATTTCCAACTTCTGCAAGCTTTCCCATTTCAGATCGAACTTCACCGGCATTCGCAAAGGCCTGCGGTAAGCCATCGCCGGTGCTCATGACGTATTCGAAATCCGTGAAATCGACCGAATATGCCAGATCTTCGTGGAGATGCTCTTTCGTGATTACAAAGCCGCGATTTTCGTGCCTGGTCATCACGACAAACCGTTTATCTTCGTGGCCAGACTCTACCGCACCAACTGAAATTCCGGCAGCATCAGCACGCTCCACAGAGCGTCTTGTACGTTTTGGTCGGTGAGTTTGCTTCCCAGCGATTCTTGCAGCGCGGCCAGTTCGTCGGCTCGTGGCTCGCGGCACAGCGTTGACCGATAAAGCCATCGCACAAACACGGTGGGCGAGTCGAAGCGCGTCACCATTTTGTGCGCGCCGGCCGTCAACGCGTCGGCTAGCGTTTGGCCATTGCTCAGCGAAATCGCTTCCAGCGTGGTCAGTTCTTCGGGCCGCACGTTGACGATTTGATCGCGATTCGGTCGTCCGAGCGCTCGCATCAGAAAATCGCTCTTCACCAGCGATGACCTGACCATCCGCGGGTGGGCGTTAAGAATTTCCGACAACATCTCGCTAAGCTTGCCGCCTACGCGCGCGGTCCAAACCGCCGGATTGGCAACCGGAACCGCAGCCTGCCAGTCGGTGGGCGCGGTTTTGAACTTGCCTTTATCGTCCGGTTGCGACTTGGTCCACTGCCAGCTTTCGTCGAGCGTGATCGCAACAAATTCGCCGGGATCGACAGCTGCCACAACCTTAGCCGGCTTGGCGCCCTTTTTTGCCTTGGGCACGGGTGCAGATCTTTCGCCGTAGTGAATCCGGCCTTCGCAGAATAGTGCCGCCGCGTTGGGGCCGGTGCCTCCGTTTTTGGCGACGATCAAGATTTCGTTTTTGCCGGCTTTGAGGTTTGAGGCCAGAGAAACGAGATCCGGCTGCTCCCAATTATCGCCCGACTGGATCTTTTTGCCGTTGACCAGCAGTGAGTAGCTGTTGTCGCAGGTGATCACCACGGTGGCTTGCGCGGGCGCTTGCTTGAGCTCCAACTCTTTGCGAAATGTAATCGTCTCGCCGGCGGGCGACTTGCTGGGGTCGGACGTATTCCAAACCCATTTGCTGTGCGATTCGACCGGCGGCAGCGGCGCGGCGATTTTGTCGGGCAACTCCAGCCCACGCACGACCGGCGCATCGATTTGCTTGGGAGCGGTTTCCGTCAATTGCCAAACGGCGTCGATGAACTGTTCGGCGGTCAGGCGTTTTGCCCGCGGTCCGGCATAGGTGTAGCCTTTGTCGTCGGTATCGCGGCGTACGATTTGAGCTTGGCTTTGATACGCGGCCGAGTTGGCAATCAGCGCAATGGACTGCTTCAAATCGTATTTTTTGTCGGCAAATTCCACGGCCAGAAAATCCAGTAGGTCGGCGTTCCAAGGCTCGGTTTGCATGGCATTGGTGGGATGCACGATGCCGCGGCCCATCAGGCGATGCCACAAACGGTTGACGATGGTGCGCGTAAAACGACCGTTATCAGGGTGAGTCATCAATGCGGCAAGTTGCTTCAATCGCTCGGGCTGCTTGGCCGTGGCATCCACCTGGCCAATTTCCGGAAATAACCACGACGCTTGCGCCATTTTGCCAATCGGTTTATCGCAGCGGTGGATCTCCAGCGAGCGGGTCGAGTAAATGGCTGCCAGACCATACGACTGCTCAAGCTTCCAGCGATCGATGAAGCTGTCGTGGCATGACGCGCATTTGAGATTCAAACCCAAGAACGATTGACTGACGCTCTGCGCGAATTGAATTTCGACAGTCTGGCCCGCGCTCACGTCGCCGCGCCACTTGATGCCATCGATGAAGCCGCGGCTTTCGTCGGTCGGCGGAGAAATCAGCTCGCGCACAAATTGATCGTAGGGCTTATTGGAATTTAGCGCGTCGTACAGCCAGCGGCTGATCTGCCGCCGGCCGCCGGTGATGAATCCCGTACCGGCGTAGTCGTTGCGAAGCAGATCATTCCAGAACGTCAGCCAATGCTCGGTGTAATCGGCGTTGCGCGCCAACAGCGATTGCACCAACTTGGCGCGTTTATCGGTTGCGCGATCCTCGACAAACTCCTGCAACTCGTCCGCCGATGGCAGCAGGCCGATCAAATCCATGTACACGCGGCGGGCAAACGTGCCGTCGTCGATCGGTTTAGGCGTAGGCAAATGATGCTGGGCCAGATAGGCGTCGATGATGCGATCGACAGGATTGATTCGCCCGGCCACCGCCGGCGGCAACTCGGGACGACGCGGCTTCAGTGGCGGTTCGTAAGCCTGGGGCGCAAAAGAAAACCCCGCCTCCCAGGGCAGATCGGCATCGACCCAGGCCTTGAGTTTGGCGATGGCCTCGGGCGGAAGTCGCGGACCTTCTGGCGGCATCCGCAGGTCTTTGTCGTCGCTGAGTATTCTTTTGATGAAGTCGCTCTGGCCGCTTTTGCCGGATACAACCACGGCGCCGGATTCGCCGCCAGCCATCAACGTTTCGCGCGTGTTGAGCGAGAAACCGCCTTTTTTAGCAGCACCGGTGTGACACTTGGCGCAATGCTGCTTGAGCAGCGGCGCCACCTCGTGCGAGAAATCGAGCTCTGCAGCCGGCGCAATCCGAGGCGCAATCAAAAAATGCGCCACGCCGCAAAAAACGGAAATCATCAAAAAATATTGGCGAAGTGGATTCGAGAAGCAGGGCATGGCAGGCAAGGGGGCAGCGAGTTGGTGGGCGAAATGTCAACTCACCAATTTTAATGCCCAGCGGTTTCCAATTCCAGCAGGCGGTTAGCCGCGTGGGTCCGTCTCGTCTGTTTCCGGCAGATCGTCGCAATTCCCTGGGTCATCCCATTCATCTGCGTCATCTTCATCTTCGAAATAGACTTGATCCACGAAGTCGTCGTTGGCAGGGTCGAAGTCCGCCAGCGTTCTAAGCACCTCGGGGCCACCGCTCACGACAAAGTGACCGCCATGCTGTTGCACGGTCATGGAAATTCGGTGGGCCTGTTCGATCGTTTCGTTCGGACCGCGAACATAGAGCGGTTTACCCTCGTGACCGAACGTGAACTGTTCGGAACATAAGGCAGGATCGAGTCCGGCCAGCAGCAGCTTTGCGTGGCGAAATTCGGAATGCGGCAAAAATCCGAGCGAAGCGGCATATTCGGCGGCATCATAGACGAGCTTACAAAGATACTCGGGCGCGACCTTCCGAGTGGGGCCAAGGTCCGGCTGGCTGCGTTGTTTCAATTTTTCGTATTCGCCATGCGTGACAATCTGCCAAAATGCCCGCTTGATTCCCAGGCAATACACGTCGACCATAAACACAGCCATCGCCAGTCCGCCGCCAGGTATGTGCCGCGTCAAAATAAGATGCCCGATTCCCGCTTCCCAAATTTCGACTGGGATGAGGGCTTCGTGGATGGGCCAGTTTTCGGCATACGCCAACCGTATCATGGGGTTTAGCGAAGTCTGCTGCGCCAACTTCTTGTGTTTGTCGCGAATCTTGGCCTTCTTCTTTGCCAGTTTCTTCTGCTGTTTTGGACCGTGCTGTTTGGACATGACGAAGGGCCTCCATTCTTGACAAAGTATGCCCGGAGTAGCGGATGGCGATTGCGATTCCCGTAATTTACGCCGGTCGCCCGTCAGACGTCAAACGACCGCCGTACTCATTACGTCTAGCGAACCAGCGTTCGATCGGGCAAAATAATCGGCGGTCCAGTGCGTCGGCCAGCCCATACTGCACAACAGACGGTTCGAGATCGCTTTTAGAAGTCAGACTATCATCAGGAACGAAGCCATGAGCACCATTGTTGACATTCAAGCCCGTCAAATTCTCGATAGCCGCGGTAATCCCACCGTGGAAGTGGATGTCACGCTCATTGATGGCTCGTTTGGGCGCGCGGCGGTGCCTAGTGGCGCCAGCACCGGCGTGCATGAAGCCTGGGAACTGCGCGACAAAGACGACAAACATTTCATGGGCAAGGGCGTGCTGACGGCTGTCGAAAACGTCAACGATCGGCTTTCGTCCGAACTGAACGGCTACGACGCTTTGGATCAAGCGGGCATCGACCGTCAGATGATTGAATTGGACGGTACAGAAAACAAAAAGAATTTGGGCGCGAATGCCATTTTAGGCGTCTCGCTGGCCGTGGCGCACGCCGCCGCCGATCATTGCGGACTGCCGCTCTACCGTTACCTGGGTGGCGTGGGCGCCAAGTTGTTGCCGGCCCCAATGATGAACATCATCAATGGCGGCGCGCACGCGGACAACGCGGTGGATATCCAAGAATTCATGGTCATGCCGCTCGGCTTCGAGACGTTCAGCGACGCGTTGCGTTGCGGTGTCGAGGTGTTTCACAACCTCAAAAAAGTATTGCACAGCAAAAAGCTGAATACGGCCGTCGGTGACGAAGGCGGTTTCGCCCCCGATCTCAAGAGCAACGGCGAAGCGCTGGACCTAATCATCGAAGCCATCAGCAAGGCCGGCTACAAGCCGGGCGAGCAAGTCTTTATCGCCCTGGATGCCGCAGCCACCGAGTTTTACGACTCGAAAAGCAAAACCTATAAGATCGACGGCAAATCGATTGATTCGCGCGGGATGGTTGACTTTTTGGCCGCCTGGGTCGACAAGTATCCGATCTGCTCGATCGAAGACGGCTGCTCGGAAGACGATTGGGAAGGCTGGAAAATGCTCAGTCAAAAGCTGGGCGACAAAGTGCAACTGGTGGGTGACGATCTGTTTGTCACCAACACCAAGCGGTTGCAGCGCGGTATCGACGAAGGCATTGCTAATAGCATTTTGATCAAGGTCAACCAGATTGGCACGCTGACCGAGACGATCGAAGCCATTCAATTGGCGCATCGCAATGGCTACACCAGTATCAGCAGCCACCGCAGCGGCGAGACGGAAGATGCCACCATCGCCGACTTGGCAGTGGCACTGTCGACCGGCCAGATTAAAACCGGTTCGGCCTCGCGCACCGATCGAATGGCCAAATACAACCAACTGTTGCGAATCGAAAACGCGCTGGGCGAATCCGCCGATTACGCGGGTCCGCTGTTCCGTCGCCGCAAGTAGCAATCGGATGTGCGCGCGGTGCAAAGGATAGCGAACGCAATTCACCGAACGGCCGAAACATTTGAATTCGATTTGAGTTCGGTGCAACCGCACGACATTCATGCCTCGCATTTTGCATATCTCGCCGAGTTCGACAGGCTCGGCCAGCGCCCGCCAGATGCTATTGTTGCTGGAGCGGCTACCACGCGACCGGTGGCAGGTATCGGCGATTACGCTAGATGGTGCCTTTGAAGGCCGAGGACTTTCCTGCGATCACCGCGGTTTGCGGAGGCGACGTGAGTTCGATTGGACTTGCTGGCGGCTGTTGCGTGACGAAATCAAGCGTCAGCAGCCCGATATCGTACACATCTGGACGCGCTACGCCGACCGATTCATTCGCACCGCGGCTCTGGCGGCTAATACGCCGCACATTGTCTGTAGCGTCCGCCACGTGATGCGGGGCCAGAGCTTTCTCTTTAGCGCGATTGAAAGGTGGCTGGCCAAGCGATCGCAGACGGTTGCCAATTGTTCGATCGTTCGCGACGCCTGTTTGAAAGTTGGCGTGCCTGCCGAGCGTCTGACGGTGATTGGCGACGGCGTCGTATCGACCGCCGCAACAGACTGTTCGTCACCCGCGCGCGTGGAACTTCGCCGGAGGTGGATGCAGCAGCGCGGCTACTCGGCCGATGCCCGGCTGATTGTGTTCGTGGGGCGTTTGGAAAATCGTCAGCAACTGAAAAAGTTGTTATGGGCGGCCGACCAATTGAATATCGTCCGCAGCGGAGTGGTGCTACTGCTGATCGGCGACGGTCCGCGGCGTGATGTTCTGCAGCGATACGCGCGCTTATACGACGTTAGCGAGTGGGTGCATTTTTTGGGCAATCGCGATGATGTGCCGCAATGGTTGCAACTGGCGGACATCTTGATTGCGCCGGCCAAAGGCGCGGCGCTCTCCAGCGCCATTCTGGAAGCGATGGCTGCCGGCGTGCCGGTAATTGCCAGCGACATTGCCGCGCATCGCGCGATCATCGAACACGGAACGACTGGCGTGTTGGTCGATATTCAGCATCGTGCGGCGCTGGGCGGTGCGATCCACCGCATGCTCGACGACGGCCAGAACGCCGCGGAACTTGCCGCACGCGCACGCGAGATGATCAGCCAACGCTATTCGCCGGCGGCGATGGCGAACAGCTACGGCGATTTATACCGCCGGCTTCTCGGCTGAACTGAGCAACCTGTCGCAACGCCGTTCGCGTGTGAGTCGCTGACGGACTGCCAAATCTAGATTTCGCCGCGCGTCTTGCCAATTCGTGGTGGCGTGGGAAAAAAGATTGTGAACTTGGTGCCGCGATTGACTTCGCTCTCGACCGAAATGCGACCGTTGTGGGCTTCAATGATTTTTAGCGCGGTCGGCAAACCCAAACCCGAGCCACCGGGCTTGGTGGTGTAAAACGCCTGAAAGATTTTGGCGGCCGTTTTTTCGTCCATACCGCAACCGGTATCAATCAAATCGAGCGCCACACCTCCGGTGACGCCATGCGTGCGGACCAAAAGCTGTCCGCCGCCGGGCATGGCCTGCTGGGCATTCAGCACGAAGTTGAGCAGCGCGGCGTTCAGCGTTTCGCGATCCAACAGCACGCCCGGCAGATCCGGATCGAGATAGCGAATGACTTCCACCTGTTGTTCGGCCGCCTGCGGCGCGAAAAAATCGAGCACACTGCGAATCACCACATTGAGATCGCCCGGCTCTAAATTCAAACGTCGCAGCCGGGCAAAGTTCAGAAAGTCGTCCAGAAGATTCTGCAGTCGTTGGCATTCACGCTGGACTACGGCAATCTTGTTGCGCGCCCGGCGCTCGCGCGGGGAGACGGCGTCGTTGAGATCTTCGGCCAACAACTCCATGTTGAGTCGAATGGTCGACAGCGGATTTTTAATTTCGTGAGCCAGCGCGCCAGATAGCGTCACCAATTCGGTGTACTGATCGATCAGTCGCTGGTCGGCTCCGCTCGGATTGCCGTGATTCGTTCGGGAGTCTTGCATCCCGCCGATTATAGCAGTTGGCCGCGATCTTAAAACTCGCTTCGAATCGTCGCTGTGTTCATAGCCAAGCCGGACTGCTGCAAACGCCGAGTCACATCGTGCAGCCGGAGCAGATTGCTCATCCGTTGCGCGCCGGTCTGCATATCGTATTGCACCAGACTCTGCTGCACCGCTTGTTCAGCGAGCGAAAGCTCGCCAATCGCGTCGAGCAGTTGTTTAATCTGCTGCGGTTGGACGCAGACAATCTCCACGGCGGCGCCGACTGGAGCGACACTGGTTGGCTGAACGGTTAGCGGCGGCGCCGAACTACCGTACACGCGCAACGAGCCGCTGGCTTGTTGTTCGCAGTTGGACGGCAAGTCAATTCGCGCGGTCTGACGTATGCGTCGAACCAAATTTGACAGATTCGCGCGATCACTTGCTGCTACGAGTGCCTTGCTCGTGCGTCTAGCGGGCGTGGACCGTTTGATTGCTAATCCCGCGACAGGCGTCAACAGTGGCATCAGAGATTCCAACATTCGGTTGTCAGCTCGCAGTTCCATAAAAATCGGTTCGCTGGCACATCCGTCGATTTGATCGCACGGCATCGTTAATCGACCGGCGAAGGCGACCCATTGTCCTGCTTGAAAAATGCAGGCAAGCGAGTCCAAGTATCCAATTCGGCTCGAGCGACCGGCAAACTCAACCAAAAGAACGCAGTCAGCAGAATCGATCGGCGCATAAAAAAACTCCCACCCGTCAGGGACGAATGGGAGGTTTTTTGATCTGGATAGCGAACCAAGGATGCTTGCAGAGCGCTTACTTGGCGGCGGTTTTGACTTGGGCACTGCCGATCACGCCTACGCCCACGCGTCCACCAGACTCGCCGGTGGGTTGAGTCTTGAGGTCGTCTTCCTTGGCATGAATCACAATTGAACGTCCCAAAATGAAGTGCAACTTGACGCCTTTGGCTTCGGTCTTGACCACCGCTTTGCCCATGCCATCGGCCTTGATGTTGCCGAGATCGCCGGCGTGATGTTCGCCATGCGCGGGATCGCCATGCATCGATTTTTCGGGATTGAAGTGCCCGCCAGCGCTCATGCCGTCGGCGGCACGGACATCACCGAACTCATGAATGTGAAAACCATGCATACCTGGCGACAGGCCGGTGATTTCGCCGGTAACTTCAACGCCAGTCGATGTTTGCGTAAATACCAGCGTACCTTCCGCTTTGTGGTCTTTGGTGGGCATCACCACGGCCACGCCCACCATTGGCGGCATCGGTTCATGATTTTCTTTGGCGATCTCGGCAACCTTTTCCGTCGTGGCTTTGATATCCGCCTTGGTCGTGGGCTTCTTATCTTCGGCGGTCAACTGACAAGCCCAAGCCACGATCAAACCGACCGCTACCACGACCAAACTGTTTTTTTTCATCGCATGTTACTCCCGTTGAAGACATTAAAGAAACGAACTGCCCGTAAATATCCGGCGGAGCTAATTGGACCACTTCGAACGACAGGCGGTCAATCGTCAGCCACAAGTTTTGCGAAATTCAGGACTTATCGCAGTCAGTGGAACCAGCCCATTTTGGCCGCGCGATGACGCCCAGGCGTTACGATCTTACCGTTTGTCCCAAACTCACCGAAAAAGCCTAGCATACCGATTTTTCTGCAGATGCCGGTCGTCCGAGGACGATGGAAAGTCATGGCCAATCAAAGTCTGGTCTTTCGCCTGCCTGCCAAACACCCTCCAACCCCATTGCGCCTTTATGCATGCCGCCGCTATCACCGTGCTTCTGTTGTCGGGCATCTGCAGCGAACCGTGTGCCGATGATTGCGGCGCCTGCTGCCGACCAAAATATTCGTTTTGCGAATCGTGGCGTCACTTCTGGTGCGGAATTGCCAAACCGTGCAATTGCCACGTAAACGATTGGCCGCTGGAATACGCACCAGGTCCGGGCGAAACCGACTATCGCCAGGGCATGAATTACCCTTGGAGCAATCAGCCCAGCCAGCCGCCGGTTTACAATGGTTACTCAGCGCAAGGACCGAGGCGAATTGAGCCTGTGCGGCCCGTTGACGACCAGCAAGCCGCCAGCGAGCGGGGGAGATTCGGTCAGCGGTTGACCTCCGTCTTAAAACCAAATCGCGTGATCACCATCAAACGCCCTACCGCGACTGTGCCCGAGGAATCGGTCGAGGCAATTCCGATGGAAGCGCTGCAAACTCCTCCGACGACGCGACGCTAGCGGACTGTTTACATGGAATGGAGCGACCGCCCTCTGACCGATCAGACAAGAATATCTGCGCGAAAGTGCTCTTTCCGATTTCGATGCCATGCGGCAATAATCTCGACGCGTGCGTTAAAGCGATCTCACTCACTTGAAAATAGAGCGTGTCGATGAGCGATCAGATCCGCCCGCGACCTGCGCTATTTCGTGCGTTAGGCGCGGCCGAGCCACCACAAACGATTGAAGTTCGTGGCGAAATTTGCCAGCGGGTCGATGTCTTCAAACACGACTCGTGGGCGGCTACAGCCCGATACCGCGGCCCTGCCGCCGACATCGTTTGCAAATTCAATCGCCAACAATCGATCCTCGGACTGCCGATGGCCTGGTTCGGCCGTCGATTGGCCGCGCGCGAAGCGCTGGCCATGCACCATTTGCAGGGCATCGCGGGCTTGCCGGTGGATTGCGGACCAATTTACGCCAACGGGCAGTTGCTGCGGAATGCCGTGGGGCACGACTTCATCCATGGCCGCCCACTTGGTTCGTCCACAACGCCTAACAATGAGTTCTTTCCGCGACTGATTCTGCTACTGGCCGCGGTACATCGTCGTGACTTGGCGTATGTTGATTTGCACAAGCGCGAGAATGTGCTGGTTGGCGATGATGGCCGCCCGCACTTGATCGACTTCCAAGTTTGCTTCGGTCTCTGGAAACCGTGGGCCGCTAAAAACTGGTTGTGCCGCAAACTTCTTCAGCAGTTGCAACGAGCCGATTGCTACCATCTGGCCAAGCATGTGCGAAAGCAGCGGCCCGATCAACTGCAAGAACTTTGCAAAGTGATCGATGGCCGGCGTCCCGCCTGGATTCAAGCGCACCGACTGGTCGCCGCGCCGCTTCGCACCGCGCGGCGCTGGCTGCTTTCGAAGATCAAAGTTCGCGATCATCGCGGACAGGCATCCAGTGAAGTGTTTGCCGAGGACGCCCTGCGACTCACCGACAGCAAAGCGGCTTAATGTCGCGCCAGCGCTCAGATTCTTGCGCGAGTCACTCGCTGTCGGCAACCCATCGTTTGCGCAGCTAGCGTCTAAGGCCATTGGTCTTGAGCCATTCTCCGCCGGCAGCTACCCTACGTACGTCTATTGCCGGTTATGCCCGCTGTTGAGCAGGGGAGAATCTACCGTGGCTCTACGTCCCATCGCGACGTTACTGTTTGTGTTGATTTGCGCACCAGGCTTGGCGCTGGATGCCACCAACTTGCAACCGCCGCAGAATTCAACGTCGCCCTATCGGCCGCCGAGCGCGCTTGCCGTCCAAAATCCGTATCTCCAACCGCGACTGGCGCCCGATCTCGCACCGGTCGAACGATCCGCGTTACGTCAAGAATCGGCATCGTTGGCCACGCTCGCACCGGCTCAACCGACGATCATCCAGACCGTTGTGCCGCCAACTTTGGTCGAGCGAAGCAGCGAATCAGATGTCTACGTGCGATTCGACTATTTTCATTGGAACGAGCAAATCGGCGGAGTGGATTTCGTCAACGAAAACGGTTTACTCAGTACGCTGGGCTATGTTCATCGCTACGGCAACGAGCGGGTGCGCGGCGAATTATTCGGTGGTCAAGTCGGCTACGACGGCGGCGTGCAATACGACGATGGAAGTTACGAACCATTGCAGTCGCACACCAACTACATCGGCTTTCGCGGCGAGTTGGAATTCTTGTTCGAGCCCGACTGGGCGCCGGCCGTCACATTTTTCTCGGGCATCGGCAGCCGGTTTTGGTTCCGCAACCTGCCCGACGATATCGCGCCGTCCGGCACCTTCGTCACGGGTTACGAAGAAACCTGGTGGTCGATTTATCCTTACATCGGCATTGAGAAGCGTCGCGACCTGGACGACGGCTTAGAGTTTTACGGCTCCGGCCGCTTCGGTTTGACGCCCTTCACGTATCAGCATGTGTCGCTGGACGACACCATTCTCTATCCGCGGCTAGGCGTCACCGGGCAACTGGAAGGCGGCATTCGCGGTCAACATGCGATGCTCGGCGGTTACTTTGACGCCACGACCTGGCACCAATCGGCGGTCGTCCGCGGCTCGCTGCAGCCGAATTCGAAAATGCTGCTGCTCGGTTTAAAAACCGGCTTCACGTTTTGACCGACGGTTCAGGGCGTTAGCAGATTACTTGACCAGCACGCGCAGCTCTTTGGGCAGCGGGAAGTAAACTTCTTCTTCGCGAATCGAACGCGACTGGACTGTGGCGCCAAAACGCGATTGCAGGAATTCCACGCACTCGGCCACCACCGACTCCGGCGCACTGGCGCCGGCGGTGACTAAGACCGTGTCGTCCGGGTGAAACCAACCGACGTCAACATCGGCCGCGCCGTCGATCAGATACGCCGCCTTGCCGGTCTCGTGCGCTAATTCGGCCAGTCGCTGGCTGTTGGAGCTGTTTTTGCTGCCCAGCACCAGCACCACTTGCGCTTCTTGTGAGAGCAATCGCACTGCTTCTTGGCGATTTTGCGTAGCGTAGCAAATGTCTTCTTTGGGCGGTCCGACGATTGCCGGAAATCGCTCTTTCAAACGCCGAATGATCCGATTCGCATCGTCGACCGAGAGCGTGGTTTGCGTGAGGTACGATAGCCGCGTGCCGGCGGGCACTTGCAACCGATCAACGTCTTCCGGCGTTTCAACCAGAATGAAGGCGTCGGGCGCTTCGCCCATGGTGCCGACAACTTCGTCGTGACCGTCGTGCCCAATGAGTACGATCTTGTAGCCTTCTTTGGCGTATTTTACGGCTTCCAAATGGACCTTGGTCACCAGTGGGCAGGTGGCATCGATGGTTTTGAGATTGCGCGCCGCGGACTGTTGACGAATTTCTGGCGAGACGCCGTGGGCCGAATAAAGCAGATGCGCGCCGTCGGGCACTTCATCGATGGAGTCGATAAAGATCGCGCCCTCGCGCTTAAAGCGTTCGACCACGTATTTGTTATGCACGATTTCGTGATACACGTAGACCGGCGTGCCGAACAATCGAATGGCCAGTTCGAGCGTTTCGATGGCCATATTCACGCCGGCGCAAAATCCGCGTGGACTGGCAAGAATGATTCTCATCGCGCTGTTAATCCTGGCTTAAAAACCTGAAGATGATTGACGATTGTCAGAAATATCAGCCGCTGCCAAACGCCCGAAGGCAGGCTGCCGGTTTTGGCTTTCCAATGTCGCGGCAAACCATCATAATAATGCATCCGCTGGTAGTCAGATAGGCGAACCGTGCTTCGGCATTGATGGCGGCTGCTTAAGTTTTTGTCTCCGATTGCGCCCAACCTGTTTTCGATGACCAATGCGTTCGCCGATCAGCTTGCTCTCTACGGTCCGGATCGGCGGCAATCGCCCCCGCCGACGCTGGCCGAGGCACGCACCTATTGCCGCCAACTGGCGGAAACACACTACGAGAATTTCACGGTTGCCAGTTGGCTATTGCCAAAAGCGTTGCGGCCTCATTTTCAGGCAATTTACGCTTATTGCCGCTGGGCCGACGATCTGGCCGATGAAGTCGGCGATGCCAGCCGCAGCCTCGAACTCTTAGACTGGTGGGAGCGGCAACTGCACGGCTGCACGCACGGCGAGGCCACGCACCCAGTGTTTGTGGCACTGGCCGAAACGATTTCCCAGTTCGAAATTCCAACCGCACCGTTTGCGGACCTGTTAACCGCGTTTCGCCTGGATCAATCTGTGACGCGATACGAAACCTGGGACGATCTGCTAGGCTACTGCCGCAATTCGGCCAACCCGGTGGGCCGTCTGGTGCTTTATCTGGGGCGTTGCCACCGGCCGGAAACCGTGGCGCTTTCGGATCGAATTTGCACAGGGCTGCAACTGGCGAATTTTTGGCAGGACGTTGCTGGCGATTACCGGCGCGGAAGAATTTACTTGCCGCAGGCCGATTGCCAGCGGGTTGAATACAGTGAAGACGATTTTGCCGCAGGCCGATTTACGCCGGGCTTCCGCGCGCTCCTGGCCGAGCGCACCGTGGATGCCGAGGCGCTTTTGATTTTGGGGCGCCCGCTGGCCGGCCTGGTTCCGCGGTCGTTGCGACTGGATATTTCGCTGTTCATTGAAGGCGGACTGGCCATTTTGCGGCGAATTCGCGCCGTGGGGTTTGACGTTTGGCAGCAACGGCCCGAAATTTCCAAACGCGAGAAGCTTCGGCTGGCCATGCGCTGTTGGGTCCGTTCGCATCGCGGAGACCGTTAATGCCAGACGCGATTGCCGCCAGTTACGATCAGTGCCAGCGAATTGCCCGGCGCGCGAAGTCGAACTTCTACTTTACGTTCTACTTGCTCAACCGCGAAAAACGCCGGGCAATGTGCGCGCTGTACGCGTTTTTGCGGCGGGTGGATGATCTGGCGGACGAGCCCCTGGTAATCGGCATCGCAAACTCTGCCACTGGTGGCGCGACCGGCGGCGCGGCCAGTGGCACGCCCGATGCGCAGCCACGCCGGTTGAAATTGCAGCAACTTCGTTTGCAGTTGGACGACGCGTTTTCTGGCCGAGCCGATGATGCGACGTTGCCGGCGCTGGCCGACACCGTGAAGCGATTCGAAATTCCGCGAGAATACTTGCACGCCGCCATTGATGGCGCCGAGCGCGATCTGACCGGTGCGCGCTTCGAGACGTTTGCCGACTTGCGTCAGTATTGCTATCAGGTGGCCTCGGTTGTCGGACTGTCGTGCATTCACATCTGGGGATTTCGTGATCCGGCCGCGCTTGAGCCGGCCCAAGCGGCAGGCATCGCTTTTCAACTCACCAACATCCTTCGTGATCTCAAGCAGGACGTCGACAATCACCGCGTTTATCTGCCACAGGAAGACTTGCGACGGTTCGACTACTCGGAGCGCGACCTGGCCAATGCCGTGTACGATTCGCGATTCGTACGCTTGATCGACTTTCAAATTCAACGCGCCAGCGAGTTCTACGCGGCAGGGCAGCAACTCAATCGTTTTTTACACGCGGACGGCCGTCGAATTTTTTCCGCGATGAACGCCGTCTATCATCGCCTGCTGCAAGAAATTGTCTGGCATCGCGGCGATGTATTTACGCATCGCGTGCGGCTCAATCGTTGGCAAAAGGCGCTACTGGCCGCGCAGTCGCTGGTACGACCCGCCAGGCCGCTCAAACCGCTGATTTTTCGGACGGCGGCGCGATGAGCGGGCCGCAAATGGTTGCCCCGCGAATTGCCATAATCGGCGGCGGACTGGCCGGCATGGCTGCTGCCGTGGCGCTCAGCGATGCCGGATGCTCCATCCAGTTGTATGAATCGCGTCGCGCGCTTGGCGGGCGCGCGGCCTCGTTTCGCGACCCGGCCAGCGGCGAACTCATCGACCATTGCCAACATGTGAGCATGGGCTGCTGCACGAACCTCAGCGATTTCTGCGCGCGCACCGGTTTGTCCGCGGATTTTCGCCGCGATCGCGTTTTGCACTTTTTTGACGCCGATGGCCGGCGTAGCGATCTGCAAGCTGCTGGCTGGTTGCCAGCGCCTTTCCATCTAGCCCCCAGTTTGCTTCGGCTCAGTTACCTCAACGCGTTGGAAAAATTTTGGATCGCTGTGGCACTCCTGCGACTCGCACGGCAATCGTGCGACGACTTGCCGGGCCAACCGACAATCGGACAATGGCTTCGCCAGCAACGACAAACGCCGCGAGCCGTCGAGCGCTTCTGGTCACCCGTGCTGGTGAGCGCTTTGGGCGAAACGGTCGAACGGGCTTCGCTGCCGGCGGCGCGAAAAGTGTTTGTCGACGCCTTTCTGGCACACCGCCAGGCGTACGAAGTGCTGGTTCCGACCAAGCCGTTGTCCGATCTGTTTGGCCGACAAATGGAATTGTGGTTTGCGGCGCACCGCGTACAACTCGAACTCTCAACGCCAATTCAACAGATACGCGAAATCGAACTCGGAGCGGCGAAGCCGGCCTTTGCGCTGCAAACGGCGGCCGGAACAACGCAGCCGCTCGATGGCGTTATTCTGGCCGTGCCTTGGCGTCGCGTCGGCGAGTTGTTGAGCGAGTCGCTACTTGGCCAATGTCCAGAATTGGCGCGGTTGTCGCAAATCGAAGCGGCACCAATTAGCGGCCTGCACTTGTGGTTCGACCGCCCGATTACTGCCCTGCCGCATGCCGTCATGGTGGGCACGCTGGCGCAATGGCTGTTCAATCGCAGCGATGGGCTCGCTGCCGGCGAGAGTCAAGCCGGAGGCGGATTTTATTATCAAGTTGTCATCAGCGCGTCGCGCGAGTTGGCCGGTGTCGATCGAGTGGAACTTGTCGAGCGTGTGTGCCGTGAATTGTCCGCGGTGTTTCCGGCGGGGCGTGAGGCGCGGTTGCTTAACTTTCGCCTAGTGACCGAGGCAGCGGCGGTGTTTTCCGTGACGCCCGGTTTGGAGGCAATACGTCCGCGGCAACAGTCGCATGTCGCCGGACTTTACCTGGCTGGCGATTTCACTGTTACCGGTTGGCCAGCTACCATGGAGGGCGCGGTACGGAGTGGATACCTGGCCGCCGAAGCGCTGTTAAGTGATTTAGGCCAACCGAAAGCAGTTGTTTGCGACGATCTGCCGCGCAACGCGCTGGTGCGCTGGTTGGTCGGCAATTCGAAAAACTCTAAATAGTTTCATGCTCGCTCGCCTGCTAAACACCAACGGCCGCATTCATTACGCCACCGCGTCGGAGCGGCAGGCGACATTACGTTTGGCGGCAGCATTGCTTGTGGTCTGCCTCATTTCCGCCTCGCCAGCGCTACCGCACTTGAATTTGACGGCGGCGCCCAATTGGGCGCGGCTACTGCTGCTGCTCACCGTGATGCAAGTTGCCTTCGTGCTCTGGATGCTGACGGTGCCAGACTGGAGTTCGCTGTGGGTTGTGATGATTGCCTTCGCGGTGGGCGCGGCCTTCGATGGCATGGGATTAGCGATTTCGTTGGCGACGCCCGCCGATCGGCCGCTGGCACTGGGGCTGGAGGCGTACCGCCACTGGTCAACTGCCTGGTGTGGCTGCCTGATGTTGCTGCTTGGCGGGTCCGCCTCTGCCTGCGGATGGTTGAGTTTCCGTTGGCGTAAACGCTTACATAGCGCGCACTGATTGCGCGCCTCTTCGCCACGCGCTTCCACCGCAGCGATGACGCGCCGCATGCGAGCCAGGGTCGCTGTGCGGCGAACGGATCGGTATAATTCGATCCGACCCAAACTCACCCTTCGAGCAGCGGCTGTTGGATAGCAAACGGAACTTGTATTGATGATCGAAAATCACCAAACGTTTGTTGATCGTGCCAAACACCAGGTGTGTGAGTGATCGAGATCAAACACAAAGACACCGGCCTGACGTTACTGGCTGTGAACGCCACGACGCTGGTCGGTGCAAATTTGAGCGGTTCGCGATTGCACGCCGCTCAATTGGCAAATGCCGATTTGCATGACGCGGATCTCTCCAATTGCGATTTGCGAGAAGCCGATTTGCGCGGCACGAACCTGGCAGGCGCCAATTTGAAAAACGCGCTGCTGAATAGCGCGCAGGTCGAGCGGGCCGATCTGATGGGCGCTGACTTGGCCGAGGCGCGGATGATTGGCGCTAATTTGACCGGTGCTCGATTGGCAAAATCGCACCTGCGCTACGTACAACTGACTGGCGCCAATCTGACAGACGCCGACCTCCGCGGCGCGGATCTCAGCATGGCCGATCTGCGCGCGAATTTCAGCAATGCCAACCTCGCGGGCTGCGACTTGCGCGCTGCCGATTTGACTGGTGCCAATCTGACCGGCGCGAATCTTTCGGCGGCCAATCTGACCGCTGCAAACATCAGTTGCGCCAAGCTCGCCCGCGCCAATTTGCAGGACACGATCGATTCCCGCGGGAAAAAAACGATTCTCGTTTCGGCTCAGCCGAAACGCGCCCGGCGTTGGTGGCGATTCTGGAGTTGATTTTCGGGCGGCCTGCGGATCAGCGGCGAATTTTCATGTTAACTTAAGGTCGATCAATTAATATCTGCTGCTGGTGATGAACCTGCAGTCCTGTCAGAGCGCCTCGGCAAAGAGGCCGGAAACGGTTCGAGCATGAGATTTCATTTTTCCAGCGTCGCCAGCGTTTTTTTGGCAGCGGTGCTAACGCTCACATTTTCGACCGCCGCACGCGCCACCGAGCCGGTCAAAAGCAACGAGCAGCCCAAATTCAAAAGCGAAGTCGCCATCACCGTTGAAGACGGCGTGCGGACAATTCGCGCCAATGGCATCCCGGATCACGCGGTGGGCGCGTTCCCCAACCGCAGCAATCCGAATACGATTTCGCCGCAAAAGTACCAGTTTAAGATGCCCACCGAGCCCAAGCTGGCGGATAAACCTCTGGCGCTGCGGATGCAGCCGTTTGGCATTGCGGTTAACGGGGTGGTCTTCGATCCGGGCGCGGCTGAATGGTTCAACCGCGATCGCAACTCGGGCTGGCAGTACGAACCGCTGGCGACCAATGGCTTCTTAGGTGTGGACGAAAGTCGCGCGCACGTGCAACCCAACGGCGCCTATCACTACCACGGGATACCTAAGTTGCTGCTGGAAAAACTGACTGAGGGCAAAGAAAAGATGACACTGGTTGGCTGGGCGGCCGACGGCTTTCCGATTTACAACTCGCTCGGACATCGCGATCCCAAGGACGATAAAAGCGGACTGAAAACGCTTAAGTCCAGCTATCAACTGAAAAAAGGCGTACGGCCCGACGGACCAAAAGGAAACTACGACGGAACCTTTGTCGCAGACTACGAATTTGTTGAGGGCTCTGGCGACTTGGATGCCTGCAATGGCCGCAGCGAACCGACTGCGGAATTTCCTTCCGGCACGTACCGCTACTGTTTGACGGACGAATTTCCATTCATTCCGCGATTTTACCACGGCACGCCCGACGCGAGTTTCGAACGCCATCCGCCCGCTGGTGGTCCAGGAGGTCGCGGCGGGGCCGGTGGTCCAGGCGGTCCGCCGGGCAGACCGGGTGGACCCGGCGGTGGACCGGGTGGACCGCCCGGTTTCGGTCCGCCACCGCGTCCCGCCGCGCCGAATGTTCAACCACAGTGATGCCCTCGTTTTGAACGCTCACGCGCCGATTATCGTGCGGTCAACTGCTGCCTTGTGGCGTGGGCGCGCGCTTATTCGGCTGCTCGCCGCGTTTTTCGTACTTGGTCCGTCGGCGGCATCCGCGCACCCGCTGATCGAAAACGCCATCGACACGATCGTCACGCCCCAACGCGTGATCGTTGATGTGCGCGTGGCTCGTGAGGAGCTGGAGTTGACGGAGTACGCTGGCCGGCGCTTCATGGGGGGTGTCGTTCCCGACGACTTGAGGCGGCGCCACGCCGAATATGTGCAGCGGCATCTGCACGTCACGGCCGATGGCCAAAAACTTTCCGGAGATCTCGTGACCGCGCCAGGGGCGGACGGTCTCGCCGCGGATCAGGCGACTTTGCAAGCCAGCAGTGAATTAGTGGCGTATCGCTTCGAATATCAACTTGCGTCCGCGCCTCGCCAAGTCACCGTTGGGCAAGATTTTTTGATCGAGTTTGGCGAGTGGAGTTGTCCGTGCGTGTTGCGACTATTGAACGATGACGGCGATGCGGGGCTTTCGTTGTTGCAACGCGATAAGCCAGCGACGTTTCGATTTCAATGGTCGGCAGAAGTATTGCATGCGAGTGGCCGAAAAATCCAACCCACCGAGAGTCGCTGGGCGCTGTTCGTTTCGTTTCTCGGGCTGGGCTTTAAGCATATCGTCAACGGTTACGATCATCTGCTGTTCGTGACCGCGCTGGTGTTGGCCGCGAAAGGCTTTTGGGACGTGCTGAAAGTTGTGACCGCGTTCACACTCGCACACTCAATGACGCTGGCGCTCTCCACACTTAACGTGCTGACGCTGAGCGAGCGAATCGTCGAACCGATGATCGCCGTCAGTATTGTGCTGGTAGCGCTGCAAAACATTGCTTGGCCGCGGCACAGTCAAGGCTGGTGGCGATTGGCCGTCGCGTTTGGCTTTGGACTGTTCCACGGGCTCGGCTACGCCGGCGGTCTAAAAGCGGCCATGAGCGAACTTCCAGCGGCGACCTTTCTGACGGCGCTGCTGGCTTTCAGCCTAGGCGTGGAATTCGGTCATCAGGCAGTGATTGTGCCGCAACTCGGTCTGCTCACCCTGCTGCGGAAGCGATTACCGAACTCAGCGGCCGACCGGCGGCCAAGTTGGATCGTGCTGTACGGTTCGGCCGCGATTGCCCTCGGCGGCGTCTATTACCTAGTCATGGCGCTCGCCAATTCGTCTGGTCCTACCCCCGCGTGACGACGTGGCAGCTTTCGTCGGTTGCGCCGAAATTTGGTTAAATCGTCATTGCCGGCACCTATTGATTGTCGACGCATTGGTTCATCAGGTCAAAGGTCGCACGCCCATTGGTCGGTTGGCGATCGCCAATCGAATGCTGACGGTCCGCGAGGTGTTTCAAATTCTGAATTTACAAGCCGGTTCGAATACACTCTTCGGACAAGTGGCTTTGGAATTCGGATTTCTGGAGGAAGATGAGCTGAATGCTCTGTTAATTCTGCAGCGTCAGCAAGTCACGCCCATCGGCGAACTGCTGGTGGAATCCGGCGCTTTGACGCGCGAACAGTTCGAGACGGAACTCGCGGAGTTCCATCAATTGTCAGACTCCGACCGCTCGACCGTTTCCGCCCGCCATTCCAACCGGCGTACGGCTAGTGAATATGCAGGCGCGGCAGCCGGCTGGTCAGGCGATTCAGCCCGGCATCGGTTACCAGCGTATTTTGCACGTACAGCGATTCGAGTGACGGGCAATCTGCCAGCGCTTCCAGACCAGAATCGTCTAGCGGCGCGTTTTGCAGAATTAAGAACGTCAGTGGCAGCCCGGCCAGATGTTTGAGCCCTCGTCCTCGGATCTTGCTGCTTCCGAAGCGTAGCAACGTCAATTGTTTCAGCGCCGCCAATGCCTGCAGCCCGTCGTCGGTAACGGACGTTTCATTCACGTTCAAGACCTGGAGCGTTCCGTGCGCTGCCAACGAGCGCAAACCCACGTCGGTGATTGTTGAATTGCCCAGCACGAGCGTTTTCAGTCGCTTGAGTCCCGCGAGGTGTTGGACGCCGGCGTCGGTTAATTGAGCGTTTGTCAGCGTCAGGCTTTCAAGGTTGGCCATTTCACGCAGTTTGGACACATCGGCATCGGTAATTTCCGGCGAGTGATCTTCGATCGCGTTTACGGACATCGCCGGTACGTGCTGAACCGCCTGTTCAATTGTCAGCGGTGGCGGCGACAACGAATCGCCCGCAGCCGTGATCGCCGATTGAACCGGCGCGCTCGGCGTTTTGTCAACGGAGTTCGACGGCGCAGGCGGTTTGCAACCGGCCGTCAGCAGCGTCAATAATACCCCCAGTCGAATTCCGCCGCGGATGGTCGTGGAGATCAAAGTTGCGGCCTGCAAGAATGTGTCCAAGAATAACCGCGTCTCAAACCGGCCAAGTGCACCCGGCAACCGGGCGATTTGGCGGTGACGACGGCACCTTCTTGAATATAATAGGCGCTTTGCCGGAAGATTGCACGTCGCTCATCGTCGCGGCAGTTCTGAGCGAATTCCGTGGCCGCCGCTGGCCAATTCGTGACAATCGGCAGCGATGACGACTGGCCCAATGTCTTGATCGACGTCCTGTCGATGGCAGATCGCGGCTAAACTTTTGCGGTGGAAATATCGAGTAACGTGATGCCTTTTGAGCCTGCTAAGACGCTGAATTCGCGGACGTTCATCGCGCTGGTGTTATCGCAATTTCTCGCCGCATTCAACGACCAGGCGGTACACATCGCAGCCATTCTGTACGGCAGCGACATGCTGGTTCGCTACGCCAACAGCAGCTTTCTCCACCATCGTGTTAGCGAAACGATGGTCATTTCGCTGGTCACGGGTTGCTTCATTTCACCGTTCTTTTTCTTTTCGCCATTGGCTGGCATTTTGGCGGACAAATACAGCAAGCGTAGCGTGCTGGTGTTTTGGAAGATGGCCGAAGTCGCAATCATGGGTCTCTGCTTTTTTGGATTTTTGCTTCCACATTTATCGTCGCTAGCTGGCGCCGACTCGCACGCCGTGGCCCGGTGGAGCGCCCTGCTGGTGATTGCCGCGGTGTTTCTGATGGGTACTCACAGCGCGTTTTTTGTACCGGCCAAATACGGCGTGATGCCGGAAATCTTACATTCCTCCGTGCTCTCGCGCGGCAACGGGCTGCTGGAAGGCACGAGTTTCGTGGCACAGATTCTCGGCACTTCGTTTGGCGGCGTCTTATTCTGGCAGGTGAGTTCCGACATCAGCGGCGACTCAATCGTGCTTGGCAAAGAATGGCTGATCGGCGCCGTGTTGTTGGGCCTGGCGGTGATTGGCGCGGTTGCGTCGACCTGGATCGAGCGCATGCCCGCGGCGACTCCTCACAAACCGCTGGTGCTGAATCCCTGGACGCCGCTACAAGCGAATTTGTCGGCGCTGTTCAAATCGCGCTCGCTGGTGCTGGCTGTCATCGGCATTGCCTTCTTTTCATTTATGACGTTGTTTCTTCGACAAACGGTGATTCTGCAAGGCGAAACGGACAAAGATCACGAATGGGTGGTCAGCCAAATCAATGATCCTTCGCGAGTGCATCTACCTGACGACGAGGAAACGCAAGCGGCTGCCGATACGCCTGCGACGGATGCGGAAGGCGCGCGGGTCGATCATAAATCCCACCAACACGGGGCGCACAAAGGCAAGCGAAAGTCGGCATCCGAACTGGAATCCGCGCTGCTGATTTCCGTCGTCGGATTGGGCGTGGGAATTGGTTGCGGGTTTGCCGGAGTGTTGTCCGGGCATCGCTTGGAACTGGGACTGGTCACCATTGGCTTGGGTTTGATGGTCCTGCTGACGGCGGCGCTGGGCGCTGCCAGCCACGGCGTGCCGACGGTCGTCTGCTTACTGCTGGTTGGCATCTCGGCCGGCTTATACATCGTGCCGCTCTATACGCTGCTCCAGCACCGAGCGCCCAAAGACAGTAAGGGCAACATTGTGGCAACCAGCAATTTTTTGAACGTGGCTGGCGGCTTGGTGGCAATCATCGTTTTCACGGCCTTGAGTGTCGGTTTGCAAGGACTTTTTGGCTTGAATTTGACTCGTCATGATGTTGCGCAAACCGAAGATAAGCTTGAGCATCGCGAAATGCTGGAGCGTTACCAGGAACAACTCGAAAAGCGTCGCGTCATTCCGCACGGCTTGTTCTTTGGCGGCAGCTTAATTACCGCCACCATGCTGGGGCTGATGTGTTGGAAGCGGCCGGACTTTGTCGCCCGCACCGTTTGGCTGCTCAAGCACCGCGGCCGCCGCGACCTGCAGGGCCGGGGCTTACATAACCTGCCCAGTTTCGCTCCTGCGATCCTACTGACCAATTGCGAAAAACTGGAGCAAATGCTGGACGTACTGGCTGTCATTGATCGGCAAACGCGATTTTTTGCATCACAGCTTCCGACCGATCTCGACCAAGGATTTCTGGCTCGATTCCTGCAGCGAAACAAGCTGTTGGTCACCAACGTTCAGGCAACTCAGGTCTCCGGCGCGTCAAATTTGGCTCTGGCGACGCAGACGTTGGCCGAAGGTAATTTGGTAGCGTTGGTGTTTACCGATCGACCGGACGCAGCGACCGAAAAACTGTTAAGCCAGCTTCAGGGCGAGTCCGCAGCCGTGTTGTTGCCTGTCTTTATGGCGCTGAATGCTCCGAATCCGACCGTTGCCGGCGGTCCGACGGTGTCGATGGTCACTGTTGGCGTTCCGCTGCCAGCCGACGCGCGAGCCGACGAAATCCGGCAGGCATTGCGCGATGTGGGCGCCGCTCCGCCCGATCTTGCTACGCAGCATTAGTCGCGGCCGGCAGGCGCGAACGAAGCGTCTGCCACCTGCGCGGGGCAGCCCCTTTAAAGTCTTGAGCAAACGGCTACAATTGCGGAAATGTCTCAAGAACTTGCCAAAACACCGCTGCATCAATGGCACGCCTCGCATGGCGGCCGGATGGTCGATTTCGCGGGCTGGTCCATGCCGGTCCAATACGCATCGATCGTCGCCGAGCATCAAGCCACCCGTAAGTCGCTGGGGTTGTTCGATGTTTCGCACATGGGCCGGTTGCGAATCTCGGGCGCTGGCACCACCGAATTTCTAAACGGCCTCGTTACTCGCCGCATCGACAACATGACGCCGGGCCAAATTCGTTACGGTCTGGTTACCAACAACAATGGCGGCATATTAGACGATGTGCTGGTCTATCGCCTGCCCGGCGAGAGCGGCACGGATTACGTCATGGTGGTCAACGCCAGCAACCGTCAAAAAATCGTGGCCTGGATCGACTCGCGGTTGAATGGCCGATCAGACGTCAAAATCCAAGATCAAACCGTGCAAACGGCCATGATTGCCGTGCAAGGGCCGCTGGCTGTCGAACTGTTGCAACCGCTGGTTGCCGCGCGATTATCGATGATGAAGTATTATTCCGGCTTGGAAACTACCATTGATGAACACGCCGGTTTGGTGAGCCGCACCGGCTACACGGGCGAAGATGGCTTCGAATTGATTGTGCCCGGAGAAGCGGCCGAAGGCATCTGGACCAAGTTGTTGCAGGCCGGTCAGGCGCAAGGCGCGATGGCTGCCGGTCTCGGTTGCCGCGATACGTTGCGACTGGAAGCCGCCATGCCGCTGTATGGCCACGAACTGTCCGAAAAAATCAATCCGCTGGAAGCCGGTTTGTCGTTTGCCGTTGACTTGGAAGGCCGCCAGTTTCCCGGGCGCGACGCCCTGGCACGGGCCAAGCAAATCGGCGTGCCGCATCGGCGGATTGGCCTGAAGCTTGCGGGACGCCGCGTGCCTCGCGAACATTACGCCGTACTTTGTGACGGCCGCAAAATTGGCGAAGTCAGCAGCGGCACGTTTTCGCCCACGCTCGACCAGCCGATTGCCATGGCGTACGTCGAGGCCAATTACTGCACGATTGGCAAAACGCTTGAAATTGACATTCGCGGGCAATCCGCAACCGCAGAAGTGGTTAAGTTGCCGTTCTATCGACGGTAGAGGTTAGAGAATCGTGCATCGCGGCTATCAGCCGAGTTGCGCAAGGTTGCTCGCGCATTCACCGTTCGATCATCCAGATTGCTTCATTCAAAGGAATTCGCACGTGAAGCCCGAGGAACTCCGATTCGCCAAAACGCACGAATGGGTGTACGTGGATGCCGCCAGCAGCGACAACGTCGCGACCGTGGGGATTTCGGCATTTGCCGTCGAAGCACTCACCGATCTGGTGTTCATGCAGCTTCCGGAAATTGGCCGCGAAGTCAAAGCCGGCGAATCGTTTGGCGAAATCGAATCAGTCAAAGCCGTCAGCGACTTGTACAGCCCGGTCGACGGTCAGATTGTGGAAGTCAACACCAGCCTGCCCGACAAGCTAGAAACGCTGGGCACCGATCCTTACAACGGCGGTTGGATCGTCAAAATCAAGTTGGCCGGCGCCGTGCCTGCCGATCTGCTGGACTACACTGCCTATCAAAAACAGTGCGCCGAAGAGGGGCACTAAAAACAAGATCAGCGTCAATGTTGGCGGTTCCCGCAGCGACAAAGGCGCGCAGCAAGTTTTTCGACGCGTGCAGGGCACGCCTCTTTCCTTTGCCACGGATTAGCATTCTCGCATGACTTTCATTCTGAACACGGCCGAAGATCAGGCGGCCATGCTGCGGTCAATTGGGGTCGCGTCGCTGGACGAATTGTTCGCGCAGATTCCGGCCGAATTGCGGTTGAAGCGCGATCTCGACATTCCGGCCATGCTCACCGAGTTGGAACTGACCAGTCACGTCGGGCAACTCGCCGCTAAGAACATTTCGGCGGCGCAGAACGTCTGTTTTTTAGGCGGCGGCAGTTACGACCACTTTGTGCCGGCCGTGGTGGATTACGTGGGCTCGCGCGGCGAGTTCTACACGTCTTACACGCCCTACCAGCCAGAAGCCAGCCAGGGCAATCTGCAAGTATTCTTCGAATATCAAACGCTGATCACGCAACTCACCGGCATGGATGTTTCCAACGCCAGCCTGTACGACGGCGGCAGCGCCGCGGCCGAAGCCGTGCTGATGTGCATGACCGCCACCGGCCGACATGGGCAGGTCGTCACCGCCGCCAGCGTTCATCCGGAATATCGCCAGATCATCGAGACCTATTTCCAGAATCTCGATACGCGGCTGGTTACCGTTGGCACGCCAGACGGCGCGATCTCCCCGCGCGATTTGGCTGCGGCCATCACGCCCGACACGGCCTGCGTGCTGATCCAAAATCCGAACTTTTTCGGCAGCCTGGAAGACGTGGAATTATTGGCCAAGGTTGTACACGATGCCGGCGCGATGCTGGTGGTGTCCGTCGATCCGATCAGCTTGGGCTTGCTCAAACGCCCTGGCACTTACGGTGCCGACATTGTCGTGGCCGAAGGGCAGTCGCTGGGCACCGCCATGAGTTATGGCGGTCCGTACTTGGGTATCATGGCCTGCCGCGAAGAGTTCGTCCGCCGCATGCCAGGCCGCATCGCCGGGCAAACGGTGGATCGTCAAGGCCGCCGCTGCTGGGTTTTGACGCTGCAAACCCGCGAGCAGCACATTCGCCGCGAAAAAGCCACCAGTAACATCTGCACCAATCAGGGTCTGTTCGCACTGCGAGCGTCGGTCTATCTGGCCCTGCTCGGCCCGCAAGGGCTCAAGGAAGTGGCCGAAGCGTGCGTTCGCAAATCGCATTACGCCGCGCAGCAACTCACCGCAGGTGATTCGCGGTTGTCGCTGGCCTTCGACCGGCCGATGTTCAAGGAGTTTGTCGTCCGCGATTCCGCCAATCGCGTGGACGAACTGCTGGCCGAAGCGTTGGAAGCCGGCCTGTTTGCCGGTGTGCCGCTAGGCCAGTGGTATCCAGACCTCTCCGATTGTTTCCTGGTGACCGTAACCGAAAAACGCACCAAGGCCGAGATCGACCGCTTGGTTGCCGCGCTCACGCCGGTTGCTGTTGGGTAACGATGATCTCCCCGAAGAATTTTTGCCGAGTGACAAGCTCCGATGTGGGCTTTGCGGTATCCTGTTAGGCGAAGGCGATCCCCTTAACTCGCCAAACACTTCTAAGGACTCGCCCACATGCTGGCCGGACAAATTCTTTCTGCGCAATCTCTCCGAGCGTATTTTTCAGTTCTGTCGCTGTCTTATGCTGCGGCAGCGATGATCGTCGATCCGCATGATCCGGCGGTGCAACTTGCCTACGCGGAATCTCCGCCAGCCAAGCCGGGCATACACTACAACGCCGATTCGCACATGGCGCAAAAAGAGCCCGTGGCGCTGGACGAGGCGGCTGGCAAAATGACACCTGCCGCTGGGTTTAAGGTATCGCTAGTGGCTGGTGAGCCGGACGTGCAGCAGCCCATTGCCATGGCGTTCGACGACCGTGGACGTCTGTGGGTGGCAGAGTGCTATTCGTATCCCAACTGGGCGGCCACAGGGCACGATCGCATTTTAATCTTCGAAGATACCAAGGGAACCGGGCATTACGACAAGCGCACCGTGTTCTGGGATCAAGGCAACTACATCACGGGAATTTTGCCAGGCTTTGGCGGTGTGTGGGTTTGCAACTCGCCAAATCTGATTTTTATTCCGTTCAAAGAGGGAGAAGACAAACCCAGCGGACCGCCGCAAGTGATGCTCGACGGCTGGTCGAACAAAGGAAAACACAACGTGCTCAATGCGCTGTTGTGGGGACCGGACGGTTGGCTGTACGGCTGCAACGGCATCACCGCGCCTTCCAAAGTCGGCGTGCCGGGCTGTGAGGATAAAGATCGCCAGCCAATCAGTTGCGGTGTCTGGCGATTTCATCCCACCAAAAAAATCTTCGAAGTCGTCTGTCACGGCACTACCAATCCGTTCGGTCTGGACTACGACCAGTACGGTCAGATGTTCATCACCAATTGCGTGATTGCCCACCTCTGGCAAGTGATTCCCGGCGCCCATTACCAGCGCATGTTCGGCGAGGACGTCAATCCGCATAGTTATCAATTGATCGAACCAACGTCCGACCATTTGCACTGGGGCGGCGGCAATTGGACGACCTCGCGCGGCGGACAAGGTTTGCATAGCGTGGCCGGCGGTGGACACGCGCATGCAGGCGCGGTGATCTATCAAGGCGAAACCTGGCCCGATGAATATCGCAATGGCATTTTCACGTGCAATCTCCACGGAAATCGTATCAATCACGACCGTTTGGAAAAACGCGGCGCGGGCTATGTCGGCCGCCACGCGCCTGACTTTTTAATGGCCAACGATCAGTGGTTTCGCGGCGACTTTCTGCTGATGGGCCCCGACGATTGCCTGTACGTAGCCGATTGGAACGACACCGGCGAATGCCACAGCACTGGCGTGATCAATCGCGAAACCGGTCGTATCTACAAAGTCAGCTACGGCGACGCCAAGCCGCCACGGCCGTTCGATTTGAACCAACGTACGGAACTCGAACTGGTCGAAATGCAACTGGGCAAGAACGATTGGAATGCGCGCCATGCGCGACGCATTCTGCAGGAACGTGCCGCCGCAGGGCGAGACATGACCAAGGCACGCGAGCGGTTACTTGAATTGTCGGATTCTGAAGACGACGTTCCGATCAACCTCCGCACATTGTGGTCGCTGTTCGCGGTCGGCGGATTCGACAACGCCTTGCAAGAACGTTACTTGAATGGCGTGGTAGATCAGGAAGTCGCCGTTTGGGTGCTAAAACTTGCCTTTGATGGTCGGGCCGCGCCGGCGAAGCTGCAAAAGTTGATTGTTGATCAGCGTCTCCACGAAAGCGGCCCGCGTGTGCGTTTGGAACTGGCATCGGTGTTGCAGCGGATGCCGCTGGCCGATCGTTGGCCCATAGCGCAACAACTGGTGACCCACTCCGAAGATGCCGAAGATCGCAATTTGCCGCTGATGATCTGGTATGGCATCGAGCCGGCCGTGGCGGCCGACAGAACGCAGGCCATCCGCTTGGCGGAATCGTGCAAGATCCCCCTGGTCCGCCGGTTGATTGCGAAGCGACTCACCGATATTCTGGGCGGAAATCTCGACTCGCTAGTGGATTTACTGCGAGCCACCGATAACGCCGCGCTACAGCTTGATGTCCTGGTCGGAATGCGCGAAGAGCTGGCTGGCAGCAAATCGCAGAAAATGCCCCGCGGCTGGGAGTCGATGGCCAGCAAGTTGGCGAACAGCGGCAACGTGCAAGTGCGGACCAACGTCGAAGTCATTTCAATGATCTTCGGATCAACCGCAGCGCTCGCCAGCCTCAAGCAAAAAATGATGGATGCCAAACTCGACGCCGAGCCTCGTCAGTCGGCGCTTGCCGTGCTGGTTCAGCAGCGCGTGCCCGACTTGGCGCCGCTGCTGCAATCGCTGCTGGCCGAACAAGGGCTGCGCGCGCAGGCGATTCGCGGGCTGGCGGCATACGACGACTCGAAGTCAGCGGGTGCAATCATCGACGTTTACAAGCAATTGGACGCCGCAGGCAAGCAAGACGCCATCGAAACGCTGACCTCGCGGAAACGATTTGCCACCGAAATGGTTAATGCCATCGCGGCTGGCACAATTGCCCGCACGGACGTCACGGCCTTTACCGCCCGCCAGATTCGCGAATTGAAAGACCCGCAGCTCGTGAAGGAGTTCGAAGCCGCCTGGGGCACGGTCAAAGAATCGTCGCAGGACAAACAGGCGAGCATCGCCAAATACAAAACCGCGCTGCCCAGTGAAACACTCAAGCAAGCCAACCTGGTCAACGGTCGACAGATTTTCAGTCGCACCTGCCAGCAGTGCCACACGCTGTACGGCGTCGGCGGCAAGGTGGGGCCTGATCTCACGGGTTCGAATCGCGCCAACTTGGACTACATTTTAGAGAACATCGTCGATCCCAGCGCGGTGGTCGCCAAAGAGTACAAACTGCGAGTGTTTCGCATGAACGATGGCCGAGTGATTTCGGCCATCGTCAAAGAAACGCGAAGCAATACCCTGGTCCTGCAAACCAACGCGGAGCAACTGTTGATTTCCAACGAAGACATCGAATCGCAAAAAGAATCGCCGATCTCGATGATGCCGGACGGCCAGTTGGATCGCATGACACTCGACGAAGTTCGCGATCTGATCGGTTACCTGGCCACGGCAATGCAAGTGCCGCTGCCGAGCGAAAAGCCGCACGATCATGGGGATTGAGAGTCAATGACCGACGTGAAGGTGAAATGGATTTTCACCGCGAAGGACGCACGCGAAGTAGGAAAAGTATTGTTCGGCGGAACCGTGCATCAAAATCATTCAGTTTATTCACGCGCGCCGATAAGCAAGGTTCGAATTGTTTCAGGGAGCGGCGCGGTAGTGGCAACTCGCCGGATCATCGCAACTTAGACGCTACTGTTTTGAATTTCCTCGCTGTTCTTCACGTCCATTGCGGTGGACCCCAGTTTTCTGTTCACGACGGTCGCGCCAGTTGGTTGCCATTGTTTTGCAATTCGAAATGCCTGCGTTTTCCGCTTGAATTCCGCTGCTGTTCGCAGAACAATGAACGGTGGCCCCCCGCCATCCCCCGCCCATTCCGCCCCCTCGCCTGGTTCCCGCCGATGAAACATTCATTCGATTCGCCCACGATCGATCGCCGCGCTATGCTCGGCCGTTGCGGAATGGGGTTTGGCGCCATCGCGCTGGCCGACTTGATGGGGCAGGCTGGTGTGCTGCAGGCGGCCGAAAAGTCGATCACGCCGCTGGCGTCGAAAGATCCGCCATTGCCCGCCAAGGTCAAGCGTGTCATTCACTTGTTTCTTAACGGCGGCTGTTCGCACGTCGACACCTTCGATCCCAAACCCGCGTTAACCAAGTATCATGGTCAAATTTTGCCGGTTGCCAACCTGCCAACGGAACGTAAAACCGGCGCGGCGTTCGGTTCGCCATTCAAGTTCAGTAAGCATGGGCAAAGTGGTATCGAAGTCAGCGAGCTATTCGCGAATGTGGCCAAGAGTATCGACGATATCTGCGTCATTCGCTCGATGCATGCCGACGTTCCGAATCATGAGCCCTCGCTGCTGCTGATGAATTGCGGCGAGCCGCGCTTGGTCCGCCCCAGCATGGGTTCGTGGATCACTTATGGACTTGGGACCGAAAATCAGAACCTGCCGGCGTTCATATCGATGTGCCCTGGCGGCTATCCAATTCAAGAGTCGCAAAACTGGCAAGCCGGATTTTTGCCCGGCGTCTTCCAGGGCACGTACATTGATACCAAGCACACCGAGATCGAAAAACTGATCGAACATGTGCGGAGCAAGACCACGTCGCAGATCGAGCAGCGACGGCAACTCGATCTGCTTTCGCAACTCAACGGCCAGCACACGCATGCGCAGCAGGCCGATCCGCAGTTGGACGCCCGCGTGCAATCGTTTGAATTGGCGTATCGGATGCAGCACGAAGCGGCCGAGGCTTTCGATATCTCGCGCGAGCCGCAATCCATTCGCGATCTTTACGGCCCTGGCACGCAAGCGCGGCAAATTCTGATTGCGCGGCGCCTGGTCGAACGCGGCGTGCGTTTTGTGCAAGTCTGGCACGGACAAGGCCAACCCTGGGACAGCCATGACGACATCGAAGTCAACCACCGCCGATTGGCAAAAGAGTGCGATCAAGCAATGGGCGCGTTGATCGTCGATCTCAAACAGCGTGGCATGCTGGACGACACTCTGGTGATTTGCAGCGGCGAGTTCGGCCGGACGCCGACGGTTGAATTACCGACGCCCGGTTCGAATGCCGGCAAAGTGAACGGTCGCGATCATAACCATCATGGCTTTAGTCTGTGGATGGCGGGCGGCGGTGTAAAAGGCGGTTACGTTCACGGCGCCACGGACGAATTTGGCTTTCAGGCGGTCGAAAATAAGGTGCACGTTCACGATCTGCATGCCACGATTTTGCATCTGTTGGGCTTTGATCATTTGAAATTCACGTACCGCTATGCCGGCCGCGATTTTCGCTTGACCGACGTTTATGGAAACGTGGTGAAAGAAATTCTCGCGTAATTTTAATCGAACGGCCGCTGGCATCGCCGAACGCTGCAACAGCTTCGCGCCAGCTCACAAGTAGGGCGTCAACAGCCGTGCCACGCCGTCGCGTAATCGGACCCATAACGAACGGCCGTCGACCTTAGCCAATGTCACTGGGTTGGCGTGGCTTAATTTGTCGCGGAACCATTGTTCCAGCGGTTCGGCCAGCGCCGGACCGTAACACTCGACATTGAATTCGAAATTCAATCGTAAACTGCGCGGGTCCCAGTTGCCGGAGCCGACCAGCGTCCACAGGCCATCGACGAGCAGCAGTTTTGTGTGGTCGAACGGACCAGGCGAGAGCCAAATCCGGCAACCGTGTTGCAGCAACTGCCAGTGCATGGCCGCCGACGCCCATTGCACCAGCGCCAAATTGTTATTCTCAGGCAACAGGATGTCCACCTGCACGCCGCGCATTGCCGCGACGTTGAGCGCTAAAACCAGCGATTCATCGGGCAGGAAGTAGGGCGTGCAGATCGAAATGGATCGCTGGGCGCAGGCGATGGCCCCGCAATAGGTCATCCGCAGTTTGCCGAGATCCTCGTCTGGACCGTCGGAAATTCCGCGCGCCGGCGTTTCGCCCATCGCTTCGATCTCCGGAAACCACTGCGGCCCGCCGATTTCTTCGCGCGTGCAGAACAGCCAATCGTCGGCAAAAACGTCTTGCAGTTGCTGCACGACGGGGCCGGCGATCGAGAAATGCAAGTCGTGCAACGGATGATTGCCGGCCTGCTGTGTCCATCCGCCGGCGCGAATGTTCATGCCGCCGGTGAAACCAAATTTGCCATCAATGACCAATATTTTGCGGTGGTTCCGCAGGTTTGCGTACGCGAACCAACCGGGAATGATCGAACGCAAAAAGCGTTGCACCTTGATGCCTCGCCGGCGCAGCGGGCCGACGATCGACGGAAACGTGTAGCGTGCGCCGATTGCGTCCACGATCACACGGACATCGACTCCCCGTAAAACGGCGCGCTCCAAGGCCTCGAGAAACATTTTGCCGGTGGAATCGTTGTTGAAAATGTAGGTCGAAAGCGAGATTGTCTGTTGCGCGGTGTCGATCGCCGCCAGCATGGCCGGATACGCCTGGTCGCCGTCGAATAGTGGGGTCACCCGATTGCCCGCCAGCAACGGCCGGCCGGTGATCCCATTTACAACATGTTCCAGCGTTAGCATGCTGTCGGAAATTCCAGCAGCGCCGAGCGGCGAAGTCGTGGAAATTCCGGCCGAGTCGCGGCTCTTGGCGGGCGCGTTAGCTTTTCGCAAGAAGTGCGCCTTGCGACGAATTCGATTGATGCCAAAGAGCAAGTACAACGCGCTACCCACGATTGGCGCCAGCCAAACAATCCCCACCCAGCCGATGGTCGATCGGACATCCTTTTTGTAGAGCACCGCATGCCCGGCGCAGCCCAGGCTAAGCAAGATCGCCAGCGAGGCAGTCAGATGCGGCCAAAATTCGATCAACCAGTGGGTCATGGGGCTTGCAGGAAAGTTGCTTGGTTCAATTGCAAAAGACAAACGCGCGGCCGGTACGGCATCCCGGATCTCGGAGTCAGCGGCATTGTAGGGAGGCGCGGCGAAAACTGCAAAACGTCGCTGGCTGACGGCTACTCGAGCGGACAACGCCCGCAACGGCAGCAGAATCATTTATCGAAAAAACCTCGAAAACTCACTTTACGAAAAAACCAATGCATTTTTTCGCGGATTGTGATACGATAAGGTTCACGTCCGAAGTCGGTCGGCAGCGTGCCATCGCTGCCGGTGCCCGTCCTCTATTCAGAGTGGCCACCTATGAAACGTCGCAAGAACGGTTTTACGTTGGTTGAGTTGTTGGTGGTAATCACCATCATTGCCATTTTGATGGGACTTTTGCTGCCGGCATTAAGTGGCGCGCGCGAGTCTGCGCGTCGCATCCAATGTCAGACGAACCTGCATAATATTGGCGTGGCGGTTCAGTCGCATCAAAAGGCCTGGGGTTACTTCCCTTCGGCCGGCTGGGGTTATCCTTGGACCGGTGATGCCGACTTGGGTTACGGCGGTCGCCAGCCGGGCGGCTGGGGCTATTCATTGTTGCCCTACTTGGATAACGAAGCGCTGCACGACCTGGACAAAGGCATGGTGCGCGATTCGGCTGCAAAAAAAGCAGCGACTCAAAAGCGTGAGCGGACTGCGGTTGCCGTATATTACTGCCCAACTCGGCGTAAAGCGGCCTGCTACCCTGTGGCGTCTTCCGGCACCGGTTGCTACAACTGCGACCGTCCAGCCACGTCCAGTGACCCGAAAAGTTTAGTGTCGCGGACAGACTACGCAGCGTGCTACGGCACGCAACAAGTCCATTCGGCTGTCGGCGGCGATGCCGGCGGAGGCACGAATTTTCCCACAAGTTGGGCTCAGGCGACCACCTTCAATTGGCACCCTGACGTCTTCGACGGCGTGATCTTCCGTCATAGCGAAGTGAAAAACATCGCCGGTGGATTGTCGCAAACGTATCTAATCGGCGAGAAGTTTTTGGCGGCCAATCATTATGAAGACGGCGCTGCAGGCGACGACAACGGCACCGCATTCATTGGTTTTGATCAAGATAATGCTCGCAGCGGCGGTTTCGCGCCTCTCAAAGACGTGGCCGGCGATAATCCCAGCTCATTTGGTAGCGCGCATTCGAATTCATTCAACATGGTGTTCTGCGATGCTTCGACGCATGTGATCTCTTACGATATCGATCCGCACGTGCATTTGTTGTTGAGCTTGCGAAATGCCTATAACGTGATCTATGACAGCAACGGCAAGCCCGTTGGCGATCCAGAAAAGAAGTATGTCGATCTCAGCCAAATTCAATAGGCTGTGGACGTTACGAAATTTCTGATCTGAAGTCGATTGTCTCCAAATCGCGAAACTCTCCGCCGCTGCGCCGGGTACTGCTCGTACCCGGACGAATCTTATCGAGCGCCGGTTTTTTGGATGGCCAGCCAAGATTGCATTCTGTCCGGCGAATGTCTCTTCGGCGGCCGGGTGGTTTCGATCTTCGGCAATTCTGCTTGCCTCAGGTGAACTTATGCGATTCTGGCATCGCGCTTTCTGGAACGTAATTGTTCTCGCGTCGACCGTGGCCACTTGCCTCTCGGCCTACGCGGTGCCGCGGGTGGCCGCGCCGCCAGCTAAGCCGTCGCAGGCTGCTGCCGAACTGCTGCCCGGAAGTACGCTGGTCTATCTGGAAATTCCGCACGCCAAACTTTTATTGTCGGCCTTACTGGAACACCCGCTACGTGCAAAAATCGAAGCGACGGACGAGTTCAAGCAGGCCACGTCAACGTCGGAATATCTGGGGTTTCAGTTCGTGTTGCGAATTGTTGAAAGCAGCCTGGGCATGGACTGGCGGAAGGCCATCGAGAGTTGCAGTGACGACGAATTGGTGATTGGCTACGACTTGAAAACGCAAGGCGCCGTGCTGTTGGCCAAGTGTCACGACGAAGCGCTCCGCGACAAGGTTCGCGACGGCGTCATGAAACTCGTACGCGGCGATGCAGCTAACAAAGGGGAAGCGGACCCTTACACGCCCGACCCGTATCGAGGCCTCACGGCCTACAAAGTCAACCAAGGCCGCTTTGCAACACTGGGTGCATGGTTACTACTTACGAACAACACGGATTTGGGAAAAGTCGTCATCGATCACTACTTGGACGGTGGCGACTCGCTCGCTACGGAACCATCGTTTATCGCGGCGCGCAAGACATCGCCAGGCGACGACGCCGCGCTGGCCTGGGCGTATACTCCCGTTGCCTCGCTGCGCGAAATGGCCATTAGAGAGCACAAATGGAAGTCCCAGGCAGACAACCCACTGGCGGAGTTGCTCGTCGGCGGCATTCTCAGCACGCTCGATAAAACGCCCTACGCCACGGCAAATTTATCGATCGATAAACACCGGGCGAAAATCGAGATTACCGCGCCTCGTCAGGCCGCTTGGTCCAGCCCCGCGCGCGATTACTACTTTGGCGCAAACGGCCAAGGCACAGCGCCCGCGCCGTCAGCGGCAAAAAATGCGTTAGCATCAGTCACCGCCTATCGCGACCTCGGCAAGATGTGGGCAGCCGCCGCGGAACTATTCGATGACGAAACTCAGCAGAAACTGGCCAAGGCCGATACCGATCTTGGCGGCTTCTTTCAGGGGCAAGAGTTTGGACGCGATGTGCTCGGCGCGATGACGCCGGAAATCGAAATTGTTGCGGCGCGGCAGACCTTTGCCAACCCGACGGCCGAACCGTTGATCAAGCTGCCGGGCGTTGCGCTGGTCATGCACCTGAAAGATCCCGCAAAAATGCAGCCGCACATGCAGGCCTCTTTTCAAAGTCTGGTGGGATTTACCAACGTACTGGGATCACAGCAAGGCGCGCCGCAATTGCTGGCGGAAACGGAAAAAGTCGGCAACGGCAAAGTTGTCGGGACGACGTATCTGTTGGACGATGCCGAGAAGGTCAAAAAATCGGGCCGCATCAATTACAACTTCACGCCTTCGTTAGGTTTGGTGGGAGACAAGTTCATTCTCTCCAGCACACGGGGCTTGGCGATGGATTTGGTCGAAGGCGCGGGCAAAGCGGCCGAGCCACCGAGTTCCGCTTCGCGGCCCAACACCAGTGCGGCCATCAACCTGCGGATCTTACACGACATCTTGAAAGACAATCGAGCGCAATTGATTTCGCAAAACATGCTCGAAAAAGGGCACGACAAACCGCAGGCGGAGCGCGAAGTCAAGTTGTTGCTGGCAGCCCTCACTTGGCTGCACCAAGCTACACTGCAACTGCATGCCGATGCGTCCTCGCTCAAGTTGGAATTGGCCGTGCAGATGGCCGATGAGTAACTTCGGCTCGCAACTTCGACAGGCACTCAACTCATGTCCGATTCCGTTGCTCGATTGTCGCTGACAAAGGTCGACCCTGCCTGGGCGTGGTCGCCCTTCGCGGCGTCAGAAACGGCGCCGTGGAATCGCGCGGCGGCCGCGCACTTGCACCGTCGGGCCGGCTTTGCCGCCAGCTTCGCAGAGTTGGATCGCACGCTGAAACTCGCGCCCGTGGAGGCCGTGGACCGGCTGTTGGCAGGCGGCGAGAGTTCCGGCGAATTCAACCAGCAAATGGATGATATGGCCGCATCAACCACGTCGAACAATCAGCCAGAATCGCTCGCGCCGAGTTGGCTGTTTCGCATGGTTCGCACGCCGTTTCCGCTGCTGGAAAAGCTGACCTTGTTTTGGCACGGTCACTTCGCCTGCGGTGCGGATAAGGTGACCGAAACGCGGATGATGCTCGATCAAAACAACCTGTTGCGGCGTGGCGCTTTGGGGCCGTTTGGCCAACTCACGCAAGACATCGCTCGCGATGCGGCGATGTTGGTCTACTTGGATTCGGCGACCAATCGCAAAGCGCATCCGAACGAGAATTTCGCACGCGAATTGATGGAGCTCTTTTGCCTTGGCGTGGGCAACTACACCGAACGCGACGTCCAAGAATTGGCGCGATGCTTTACCGGCTGGGAAGTCAGCCGCAACATGTTTCGCTTCAACGATCAACAGCACGATTTCGGCAGCAAAACAATCCTCGGCAAGAGCGGCGTCTTCGACGGCGGCGATGCGATCAAAATTGTCGTCAAGCAGCCGGCCGCGGCGCGGTTCATCGCGGCCAAGCTCGTACGGTTCTTCGTGACCGATGACCCCGACGTGCCGGACTCACTGATCGAACCGCTGGCCGTGATACTGCGCGAAAACGATTTTGTCATTTCGCATGCCGTGCGGCGACTCTTGCACAGCCAACTGTTTTTCTCGCCCTATGCCGTGGGACGAAAAATCCGCTCGCCCGTCGAACTGGCCGTCGGCCTGCTCCGCGCGCTCGACGGTGGCACAAACTTTCAAACCTTGGCCGCGGCACTGCGAGAAACCAACCAATCGTTGTTCTTTCCGCCCAGCGTCAAGGGCTGGGACGGAGGGCGCACCTGGATCAACTCGTCAACGCTCGTCAGCCGCGCGAACCTGGTCCGGCACGTGATTCGCGATGCTCAGAGCAAGTTCGGTGGTGGGACATTGGCCGGTTGGGCCGATCGCCATCAACTGCAGCAGCCAGAAAAATTCGTCGACGCGCTGGCCGAACTGCTGCTGGCCGCCCCGCTGCCCAGCGAGGTGCGGGCTCAGTTGATTGCCCTGGCTGCTGCGCCGGGCGACCGCAATCGACAGCTTGGCGAACTGCTGCATGCCATGAGCACGCTGCCGGAGTTTCAGTTGAACTAACGCTGTTGATCGCGATCAAAAATCGAAACTTTCACTCGGGTGCCGCCATGTCGCATTCTCGCCGTCGGTTTTTAGCCAATACCTTGGGCGCATCGGCCGTTATCTCGCTTAGCGCCGGCATCCCGCGCTTTTTGTTGCAGGCAGCAGAGAGCAATGCCGCGACTCCGGCCGAAAACATTCTTGTCGTCGTGCAGCTCACGGGCGGCAACGACGGCTTGAATACCATTGTGCCCTACGCCGACGATGTTTATCACCACAGTCGCGGCACACTTGCGCAAACCGCCAGTCAAGTGCTCAAGATTGACGACTACCTGGGCTTTCACCCCGCACTAATCGGTTTTGCCAAACTGCTGGAAGATCATCAATTCGCCGTCGTGCAAGGCGTGGGATATCCCAACCCCGATCGCTCGCACTTCTCGTCGATGGACATTTGGCAGTCTGCCCAGCGTAAGCCAGGCAAACGTCCGACGGGCTGGATCGGACGATACTTGGACGAAATGCAAGCCGCTCACAAAGCTTCCGATTTACCGGCGCTGCACCTGGGCAGCGAGAATCGTCCACTGGCGCTTGAGGCACGCGATGTCGATGCGGCGTCGATTCATTCGGTCGATCGTTTTCGTCTGGACCGCGGCGAGGACAGCAAATTTGTCGCAGCGGTTCAGCAAGCGAATCGAACAACACGCGCGGCCGGTAACGAACTGCTTGGATTCGCGCAGCAGAGCATGACGTCGGCTCTGGCTTCCAGCCAGCGCATTTCCGAATCGCTTGGCAAGTACAAGACCGACGTGAAGTATCCGCCAACGGCCTTTGCGCGAAAACTCAGCAGCGTGGCACAGTTGATCGATGCCAGTCTGAAAACGCGCGTGTATTACGTGGCGCTAGACGGCTTTGATACGCATTCGGGTCAGGCCACCAATCATGCTGGCTTGCTCGGCCAACTGAGCGGCGCGGTTCAGGCGTTCATAGAAGACATTAAGCAGCACGGTCATCAGCAGCGCGTGGTCGTGGTGACCTTTAGCGAATTCGGCCGCCGTGTCAAAGAAAACGCCAGCCGCGGCACCGACCACGGAGCGGCCGCGCCCATGATGCTGGCTGGCGCATCGCTCAAAGCTGGAATCGTTGGCAAGCATCCCAGTCTGACCGATCTGGACGACGGCGACATCAAACATCACACCGACTTCCGCCAGGTGTACGCCACGCTGCTGGAAGATTGGCTCGGCTGGAAAAGTGCCACGGTTCTGGGCGACACATTCGAAAAGCTACCGCTATTCAAGACGTCGTAACACGCGCCAATCAGAAATTGGGAGCGAGCGCGCAGCCCTTGTCCGCAACGCCTGCGGTTCTACAATACGATCCAGTTCGTGAATTTCCACCGAGCAACATTGAATCGGAGACCGGTATGTCAACCATGCGCGCCGTGCAAGTTTCAAAAGCCGGTGGTCCACTCGAATTGGTCGAACGCCCCATTCCCGAAGTCGTCGCCGGATCGGTCCGGATCAAAGTTGAAAGTTGCGGCATCTGCCACAGTGACGCGCTGGTAAAAGAAGGCGGGATGCCAGGCATTAAGTATCCGCGCGTGCCAGGGCATGAAGTGGTGGGAGTCATTGATGCCATTGGCGAGGGCGTGCGCGATTGGCAGCCTGGGCAGCGCGTCGGCGTGGGCTGGCACGGCGGCTACTGCAGTCGCTGCGAGAACTGCCGCCGCGGCAATTTCTTCGCCTGCGTTACGAATCAGGTCACCGGCTTAACGGCCGACGGTGGCTACGCCGATTACATGATCGCGCATTCCACGGCCCTGGCGCGGATGCCCGCAGAACTTTCGCCTGTGGACTCGGGGCCGCTGGTTTGCGCTGGCGTCACCACATTTAATGCATTGCGAAACAGCGGCGCTGGCCCGGGCCAAACCGTGGCCATTCTCGGGCTGGGCGGGCTGGGCCATTTGGGCGTGCAGTACGCGGTAAAGATGGGCTTTCGGACCGTTGGCATTGCGCGCGGCAACGAAAAGGCCGAGTTCGCCAAGCAGTTGGGCGCTCATCATTACATTGACAGTCAGTCGCAAAATGTCGCGTCCGAATTGAAAAAACTCGGCGGCGCCAAAGTGATTTTGGCCACGGTCACCAATGCCGATGCCATGACGGCCACGCTCGGCGGGCTGGCTGTCGGCGGCAAGCTTATTGTCGTCGGCGCGCCGGCCGAGCCCTTGAAGGTTTCCGCGTTGCTGCTGCTGAGCGGTTGTAAATCGGTCAACGGCTGGTACTCCGGCACTTCGATCGATTCGCAAGACACGCTGAACTTTAGCGCACTTTGCGGAGTCAAGGCCAAGACAGAAGTCTATCCGCTGGAGCAGGCCGCCGCAGCCTACGAACGGATGATGAGCGGCCAAGCGCGATTCCGCGTGGTCTTGAACACCCAAAATTAGCGGCTGGCCGCGAATGGTTTTGAAATATCGGCCGCCAATTCGGCCGATCTGATCCGCGGCCGATCTAATCGACGGCCGCTTTCGAACCGGCGATCAGCTTGATGAACTCGCGATTGCTCTTGAACTTGGCCAACTGTTTGACCAGTTGCTCCATCGCATCCACATGATGCATCGAAGACAACGTACGGCGGAGCATGTTCACGGCATGCAAAGTGTCCGGATCGAGCAGCTTTTCTTCGCGACGGGTGCCCGACTGAGCGATATCGATGGCCGGCCAAACGCGTCGATCGGACAGCTTGCGATCCAGCACCAATTCCATGTTGCCGGTGCCCTTGAATTCCTGAAAGATCAGTTCGTCCATGCGACTGCCGGTGTCGATCAGTGCGGTGGCGACGATGGTCAGCGAACCGCCTTCTTCGAAGACGCGCGCCGTGGCGAACAGTTTTTTTGGAATGTCGAGCGCTTTGATATCCACGCCGCCAGACATCGTGCGGCCGGTGTTGCCCACCCATTTGTTGAAGGCGCGGGCCATCCGCGTGATGGAGTCCATCAACAGGAATACATCTTTGCCGCGTTCGGCCAAGCGCTTGCAGCGTTCGACCACGAGTTGCGAAAGCCGCACATGGCTTTCGACATCGCGATCCAAACTACTGGCGATGATCTCGCCTTTGACGTTCCGCTTGAAGTCGGTAACTTCTTCGGGCCGCTCGTCAACCAACAGCATGACCAGCGTGATTTCCGGATGATTCTCCGCAATCGCATGGCTAATTTGCTGCAGCATCACCGTTTTGCCAGTCCGCGGCGGCGCCACGATCAGCGCGCGTTGGCCTTTGCCCAGCGGCGTGAGCAAATCCATCACGCGGGTGGTGAGCGGTTGCTGGCCGGTTTCGAGTTGCAGCCAGGTTTCCGGATTGATGGGCGTCAATTGATCGAAGGTTTTGACGTTGACGTATTCTTCCGGCTTGAGGCCCTCGACATCGAGAATTTCTTTCAGCCGTGGGCCTTGTTGCTTGCGGCCGGGCTGCATCATGGCATTCATGAACACGCCCTCGCGGAGGCGGAATTTTTCGATCATCGTGCCGGGCACAAAGGGATCGGTCCGCTCGCGTGTGTAGCTGTTATCGGTACTGCGAAGAAAGCCGTAACCGTTGGGGTGCATTTCCAGAATGCCACAGCAGGGCACAACCGCGGCCGGATCGGCATTTTCGGGTGTATCCGGAAAGTCTGGCTGCGGGCGATTATTGGGATCTTTGAAGCGCCGCCGGTTGCGGGGTGGTCGTCCGCCACCACCTTGGCCGCCGCCCTGGCCGTTACCACCTTGGCCATTTCCGCCACCTTGATAACCGCCACCACCACCGCCATAACCACCGCCGCCGCCTTGGCCACCGGGGTTGTGCCCGCCAGGGCCTAGTCCTTGTCCCGGACCACGCCCACGTACACGACCTTTTTTCCGCTTACCCATAGAATTCACCTGAAACCACCAGTGCCGAGAATCAGAAACGAACCGAGCCGCGCGGGCCAGAAACCAAGATCCAATCTGATTTCCAAACAGACCGCACAACCGCTACGACTTCACCGGCATCATTCGACCGGCGAGTTTTTACACGAGAACCGTCCAAGCCCGGGCACTCAACATGCCGCGGGATGACGAATCCAACGCCTCGATCACGAAAAACCGAGCGTGGCCTGTTGGATTTGCAACGAGCGACGCTCGGAACCTGTATTTTTTGCCACGACGATCTGATATCCGCTATGCCGGACCGACTCCAAATCCTCGATCGTGCGTGGTGAATCCTCCACGCGATGCAATCTGCCGCAGCGCGGAATTTGATCCGCAAGCCGCCGGAGCCAATCAAATCTGGCAACACTCTGGCAATTGATCTCTGGTTCAATACTCTACCGCCGGTGGATATCCCTCGTGGACATCCGTCGCAACGGCACCTCGTAAGGGCCATGCGACCAACCAACGGCAACCTCAACCCCAAGATTTTCCGGGGTTCCACATCTCCGCGACGGAATCACAGTGGCCACCCTTTCCAGCGAAACGCTACTGGGAATCGGCCTGTGATTAACGATCACTCCCGCAATGCGAGAGCCGCAATCAGGTGTAGAAGCGTCAAACGATCCGCAAACTTCTTACGAAACGTTGGCCAAAGAACTTTATGGCCGAAGAACGCCTACCTGGTTAGGCAGAACTTAAACTAACGGTAATCATAACCATCCGCATTGGTCTGTCAAGCAAATCGATTTGCTAGCACGCACTTTTTCGGATTTTATTTAGCACACCGACGCGAATCTGCCGTGTTTGACGATCGGCAGGCTTGCGAAAGTCGTTGCGAAATCGTTGCTTGCGGCGGCGCAATCGCGCCATGCGGAAAAATCGTCAAAAAGATCACAGTTTAACAATCGGCGGACCGATGATAGACCGACGAGAGGGCGCAAAAACGGCGCTGGCTTTCGAAATTTGACCTTCAGCATGTCTATGACGGGCTGCCTGTATGCAAAAGCTCTTCCGCCTGAATACTCTAGCCATCGCCCTGCTGGTGAGCGTTGCGGCGGCCACCGCCGCCGAAAGCGAAATCGCCTGGCAGTCCAATCTCGAAACCGGGATGAAGCTAGCGCAACAGACCAATCGATTTGTGCTGATCCATTTTTATTCAACGCATTGCCCTCCGTGCCGAGCGCTAGAGAAAGATGTCTTTGCTCAACCAGGACTGCCGGCGGCGCTGGAAGCTCAGTTTGTGCCGGTCAAAATCAACGTGGATCAACAACCGGTCATTGCCAGCAAGTACGGTATTGATCGCTGGCCCACCGATGTGATCGTCACGCCGGACGACCACCAAATCGCCAAGCTGGGCTGTCCCCATAATCCGAACGCGTACTTGGCGCAATTGAATCGGTCAATTTCGACCAACCCCGCGGCAATCGCCTATCGTCCAATACGCAAATCGACGCCAGCAATCGCCCCAACATTCAATACACCGGCGACGATCGCCACCGATTCCCTAGCGGGCAGCGATGCGGTATGTTTTGCGGCCAAGCCAGGGCAAGCCTGCAACGTTGTGCAAGTGGCTTATCCCGAATTCGAAACGGGAGCACCGCTGGCAAAATCTTCGCCCGCTCCCACGGCGAATCCCACCCTGCCGCCTCCGAGTATTCAGCCTTATCAATATCATGATGCGCTGGCGACCGACATGGCGCCACGAACCGGCGCTGCGGCACCGGCAATTGCGAACTCGCCAAATGCCTATCAGACGCCGATCGGTGCGCCGCCGACGAGCGTCGCTCCAATCACGAGCACCCCGGTGCAGGCAGCGCCGGTTGGACATCCCGCCGGCCCATTTGCCGCAACGCCTGTAACCCAAGCAACGGTTGGCCCAACATCACCGGTCGGAGCGCAAACTCCACCGAACGTCGGCGGTTCAGCGGAGCTGTCAAAGCCGTTTGCAGCGTCAGGTCTGAGCGCACCGTTGCTCAATGGCTTGGACGGCTTCTGCCCGGTTACGCTGTCCGAGAAAAAGGCCTGGGTGCCTGGCAATCCGCGGTTTGGCGCCATTCACTTGGGCCAGGTATTTCTGTTTGTGTCGGAGGTTGAGCAGCGCAAATTCCTCGATAACCCCAACAAGTACTGCCCTGCGCTGGGCGGCAACGATGTGGTTGCGGCGCTGGATGGCGGCCAAAACGTCCGTGGGTATCGCGAATTCGGCTGTTTTTGCGATGGTCGCGTCTATTTGTTCGCCAACAAAGCCAACTACCAGCAGTTTATGACCAATCGCGAACGCTATCACAACGAAGTGCTGCAGGCGGAAACGGCCCGGCTACCGCTGCGATGAGAATTTGCGGTTCGATCCGGAGTTGTCCGAACGTCAACATGACGTTGCAATCCGCGATTTTTGCAATTGACTCGATGTCTCCATCGATCTCCCTCGATTGGAGTGGTTCAAGAACTGCTGCGATCTTTGCCCCAATCGTTGCAATCGGCAATTGGTTGACGTTTATGCCGGCATTAGGGACAGCCTTTTCGCATGCCCAACTGCGATCAGGCGGCGTGCGTGGCCGATGAGCTACGCTTTCTACTGTTAGGCGGAATTTTTTACTTTTTCGCCGTGTTTCACCTGCTCCGTGCCTTGGCGATCCATTTGCCTGTTCGCCGGCGGCAAGAATACCCCCACGCCATCATGCTCCGCGTTCCAGTCCACAAGATTCAAGCCGGAATGATTCTGGCTCGACCGATTGCCTTGCCCAGCGATCCGTATCGCTTTTTGTTGCAGCGGGATCGCGAGATTCCCCTGGATTTGATTCCCAGGCTGCAACAGCTTGGCGTGCTGGAAGTATGGGTTCGGTATCGCGATTTGGAGTTTTTGGAGGAGATCATCGACGAAGCGCTCGGCGATCGCCAGCGAGAAGTTTACCATCATGTCCGCCGTAACTTTGAGTCGGTCATGCATGGCGCGGCGGTTGACCTCGACATCCATCACTTTCAGTCGTCGATCTCCGATCTGTTTGGATTTTTGAAACAGAGCTCGCATGGAAACATTCTGTTGCAAAAACTGGATGCGTTTGACAACTATTTGATGTCCCACTCGACCAACGTTTGCTACCTTTCGATGCTGTTGGGCATGAAGCTCGAGCGCTATCTGATTGAACAACGGTCGTTCAAGACGGCCCGCGAAGCCAAAGACTTGCAACTGCTCGGGCTGGGTTGCTTGCTGCACGATGTGGGCAAGATGAAGATTCCGGACGAAATTCTGAATAAGCCAGGCCGCTTGACGCCTGACGAGATGGACGTCATTAAGCTGCATCCGGTTTACGGCCACGAGATGGTCAAGGGCCGAGTGCCAGCCGCTGCGGCGCAAGTGGTGCTCAATCACCATCAGCGATTTGGCGGCGGCGGTTATCCCGAACGCGTTGATGCGGCCACTGGCGAAAAGCTGCCGGCGCTCAGCGGTACGCAAATTCCCATTTTCAGCCGCATCGCCATGGTGGCCGACGTTTACGACGCGGCCACCACGCATCGCGTTTACTCGGCTGCCAAACTGCCTGTGCAGGCCCTGTTCGAAATGCGGCACTACTGCAAGGGCTTTTTCGATCCGATCGTGGAACGCGCGTTTACGCAGATCATTCCGCCATTTCCGATCGGCCAGATCGTCAAATTGTCAAACGGCGTCGAAGCGGCCGTGGTCGATTTTAACCCCAAGCGACCGCTGCGCCCAAAAGTGCAAGGCTTGCGAGATCCGCAAGGGCACAACTATCGCGACCCGTCGCTGCAGGAAATTGATCTCGCGATTCACTGCGACGTCGACATTGCCTCGGTGCATGGGGTGGACGTGCGGCCATTTCAGATTGGCATGGAACAGACGCCAGCTTCAACGGAACTGACCTCGTCGGCCGCGCGATAGCAATGCCGAGAATGGCCGTTTTGCGAGTTCCAAAAGATTAAACATTGGGCTTGTCATCGACGGCCAGTTTGGTAATCTAGACGAAGCATGCGGCGACGGGCAGGCTCAGATTGCCGGTCCGCGCCCCTCTCCACGGTGGCTATAGTTCAGCTGGTTAGAACGCCAGATTGTGGATCTGGAGGTCACGGGTTCGAGCCCCGTTAGCCACCCTCTTGTGAAAGCCTTCGTAAGCACTTGCCGGCGAAGGCTTTTTGTTTGCGCCCACGGAAATTGGCGCTCTCGGCAGTTTCACTCACCGCGCGAGTCGACGAGCGGACGCGAGAAAAACAGAGTGCCGCCCGTGTGCGGAGCGCTGATGTGCGAGAAGCCCAGCGACTCGTAAAGCTGGCGGGCAGGCAGGTTGTTTTCCAGCGCTTCCAACGTGAGTTTGCAGCAACCCATTTCCGCCGCGCGGACCGCCACGTCGTTCAGCAGCGCGCGACCGATGCCGCGCCCACGAAATTCTGGTCGCACCGAAACGTCATGAATGTTCATCAATGGACGCGCGGCAAAGGTCGAAAAGCCGCCGAAGCACACCACAATGCCGGCCGGTTGATCGTCCATGTACGCCACCAACACCATTGTGGTTGGATGCCGCAGCAGTGCGGGGCCTAGCTCTTGCTGGACGGTTTCTGACAAGGGCTGCCCATTGCCAAATGGGTCGCTGGCGTAGGAATTAATCAGGTCGACGACAATCCGCTGCTGTGCGGGCGACGTTAAATCGGCCAAGACCACACGCAGGTTTTGCATGTTAGTCCGCGGATCATTCTTGCTCAAATTGATCTCCACTTGTGACTAGTGTTCGCCCGGAAATTCTGGCAGTTCGCCCAAAAGTTCGTCGTTCATACCTTTGAGCCAGGCGAAACGCACGTTAATTCGTTTGGGGCTCAGAATTGGCGAGACAACCGCCCAAATGATTGCGCCCAAGAATAAGCAGATCAGGCTCGCTAATACGGCAATTCCACCCGCAGTGGATAGCGGGCCGCGATCCTGAGCGAGCATCGCAATACCGCCAATCAGCAAGATCGGGCAGAGCAACAAGATTCCGCCAGCAATTAATCGCATCCGTTTGCGTCGCTCGAAATGTGCTTCGCAAAGTGGTGCGAGGACCGTTGCCTTCTTCTGCATGATCGAAATCAGAATCGCCGCCGGTAACACCCCAATTAGCAACGTAAGGTAGCGCGGGGTGCGCCCAAGCGAGTTTCAATCTAACTTCGGTCAGCGGCGGGGCGTTACATTTGACACAGCAATGCGGCAACTCCGAACCGGCATTGACAACCACCAGCAGTCGCCCATCACGCCAGCAACTTTGGCCCTCGGCGGCTTGCGCGGTGGCAATATCGGTTTGCAGTCTGCTCAATAGGGGCGACGCAAAGGGATTGTTGAGTTCCGACACTTTAACCTCGTCGTTGAGTTGTTGGATGCGGCAAGCCAGGGTGAAATCGACTTGGGCAAGCGACTGAGTCTAGTCGCTCCAACGCTCGTTTGGCAAATGCCGTACGAATTTCTGAATAACCGGCCGGCCAATGCGCTTTTTTGGACGGGCGGCCCATCTGCTGTAGGCAGCGAACACGCCTACAGGGAAACCGGCGTTTTTGGTACGATGGGGGCTCGAATGTCGCGATTTCCGAACCCCGTTGAACTGCATGTTACGCCCGATCGAACTCGCTAACGAATTGCCACTGCCGCTGCTGATCACCGGCGTGGCGGGAGTGCCCGGCTACAATGCGTTGCATTACTTCCAGCAGAAGTATCCGGGGCAGGTGTTTGGAATTCGCCAAACCGACAACTGGAAACTCAACGGCCCCGGTATTGCCGTGTGCGATGCCGAAGACCACGATGGATTAACGCGGCTGTTCGACGAGCATCGCTTTGCCGCCGTATTGAACTGTGCCGGCGTCTGCGCTTTGAAGTCGTGCGAGTTGAATCCGGCGATGGCTTACCGTGTCAATGTCGAAGGCGTCCGCAACTTGCTCGACGTGCTTAATGGTCGAGATACGCGACTGGTGCATCTCTCGGTCGATCTGGTGTTTTCTGGCGATGGCCTAGGCAATCACGTGGAAGGCGACCCGATCGATCCGGTTACCGTCTATGGGCAAACGATGGTCGAAGCAGAACGGCTGATCGCTGCCGCCGCGCCTGATGCCGCCGTGCTGCGAATTTCGCTGCCGATGGGCGTCAGTTTTAACGGTCACGCAGGCGCAATCGACTGGATTCAATCGCGCTTCAAAAAGGAAAAGCCGGCCACGCTTTTTTACGACGAAATCCGTACGCCCACCTACACAGACTGTTTGAATCAACTGTGCGAGGTTGTGCTCGCGCGCGATCTCGCCGGCATCTATCACGCCGGTGGACCGCGGCAAATGAGTCTGTATCAGATTGCTCAAGTCATCAATCGGGTGGGCGGCTACGATCCGCGGCATCTCAAAGGTTGTTTGCGCGCCGCGGCCGGTCCCATGCCGCCACGCGCCGGCAATGTCACTTTAGATAGTGGCAAACTGCGCGATGCGTTGGGCTTCCAACCCTTCGACCCTTGGCCGCATACTGACCAGTTCATGCCGACGCACGATCAATGGCATTTCGAGCGAAACGATCAACGCGGCTCGCCGGAATTACTGTCGGAAATTCTGTATCGCAATCCGGAACGCCGGAGTTGAACGATGCGGTTTGGGCTGAAACTGATTTTCGTGGTGACGTTTGTTGTCGCGCTGTCCTGCGGCGCGATGTTCAGTTTTCCACCGCACTTCGGCCTGCTGACGTTGATGGCAATCACGGCGGCCATGCATGCCGGTTGTCTGGCCTGCATCGTTTATGGCCGGGGATATTTGCGGGCGTTCGCGATCGGAGTTTCCGTTTCGCTCGTCGCCGCGATCATCTTGGAGGTTTACAGTGCCTATTTAATCTGTGAGCGATGGGAGTCTCTCCTCCTGTTTGACGACAGTACAAACGCCGAGCTGCGAATTTACTACGCCGAAGAATGGGGGATATCGCTGGTTGCGGGGGTGGCTGCGATGGTCGGACGCTGGGTGGCACTCTCGAACCGCACTGAGTGATTCGCGCGAAATTGTTTAAGGGATCTTCTGCCAATGGCAACGGAAGCGCCAAGTGAACTCACCGCCCTGCTCGGCCGTCTGAGTTTGGCAACGGCCGAGCAAATTGCCGAGGCGTATCCGCTGGCGCAGCGACTAGCCAGCGACCTGCCGTTGTTTCAGTCCGTGTGGGTCGATGCGCTGTTGCAGAGTGACTTGCTTACACGTTTTCAAGCGGCCGAAATCAACGCTGGCCGCGGCGCTGGTTTGAAAATCGGCCCGTATGTGTTGCTTCGCAAGCTCGATTGGCTCGGTTACGCCGAGAGTTACTTGGCGCGCGCGAGCGAAAGCACCGCCGAAGTGCGACTGCTGGTGACGCACTGCGCGGAACGCGCGGCGGATGTGCTGGCCGAATTGGCCGAAGTCGTTCGCCGGCAGCAAGCCATCGCAGGCGACGTACTGCTGCCCATTCAAGCGGTTGGCGAGGATGCGGGTCGCGTTTGGTTGGCGAGTTCGGCCGTGGGTGTTGCCAGTTCGCGGACTGCTGCCGACTGGTTGATTCATCAAGGTCGCCTTTCGCCGGCGGCCCTCGAAGAAGTTGCCCGGCAGATGACCGCCGCGATGTGCCTGTTGGAAAAGTTGGGTTTGCAGCATGGCGACCTTTCTTCGCGAACGGTGGTGGTGGATGTGGCTGGCCGCGTGCGCATTCTCTGGGCCGGGGTGCGTGCGGTGGTTCGCCCTGCCGAGGGATTCGCGCATGCCGATTTGCCGGCCGAGTGTTACGATTATCTGGCCCCGGCGCGCGTCGCGGATGGCGCGGCTGCCGACATCGCCGGCGACCTGTTTTCGTGCGGCGCGCTATGGTGGCACCTGGCGGCCGGTCGCGAGCCGCTGGCAGGCGGTAACAGCATCACCAAATTGCAAGCCGGGCAATCGCAGCGAATTGCGCCACTTAAACGATTTGCGCCGGAGATTGCCACGCCGCTGGCGCAAGCGATCGAGCTGTGTCTGCATCGCGAGCCTCAACAGCGGTCGCAATCGTTTGCTCACTTGGCCGCGAAAATTGGCTCAGCCACGCGCGAAGGCGTGGTGGCGATCTGCGATTATGCGCGCTTCGATGGGGACAACCGTCGTCAACAGCGCGGTTTGAGTACGCCGTCGGCGATAAAGTCGCTGCATAAAATGGTGCCCTGGCTGGCCACGGCGGCCGCGGTGCTGGTGGTCATCGGCGTGTTGAGCTGGCCGCTTTGGCGCGGGCAAGTTGCCGGCGGCAATCGCTGGGCGCTGGGTTGGTCAAAAAAAGACCTCGCCAGCAAAGTCGCACCGGCCAATCCGAATTCGCCCGATGCGCAAACCGCGCCAACGATCTCGCGCGATGCCAACACCTCGCCAGAACAGGGCAAAGCGGGCCAGACGTCCGGCGAGCGCGCGATGCAGGCTTCGCTGCAGCAAACGCTGCCAGAAGACCTGATGATTGGCGACGCAAGCGCGGAAGATCCGAATCGCTGGACGCTAAACGCCGGGCAAACTGTCCGTGGAGCTTCCGGGGAACTCGCAAAAGTTTACATTTCGTCCGGCGGTTGGCAAATCCGCGTTGAAGACGCGCACTTCGAAAATATCGAATTCATTGGCTTGGCAAATTCCGCAGCCGCAGGCGCGGGCGCACAACCGTCCGAACGTTGTTTGATCAACTTGCGCTGTCAGCATGCGACGTTTGAGAATTGTCGTTTTCGGTTGGAGCAGCCGCGGAGCGATGCTCCGAAACCCGCAGCCATCCGTTGGCACGGTGCCAAGCATGCCGGCGCGCTGCGCGTGGCTGGGAGGCTGGAATTGGCAAATTGCGTGTTCTTCGGCGTGGCGGCCGGCATCGATTGGCAAGCAGCGGGCGCGATGCGGCTTGACGCCGACAATTGCCTGGCCAGCGATGTCGATCGTGTTTTTGTTCTCTCGCATCCGCCGGGCGGCGATGAACTCGTATCGCTCCGGCTGAACCGCTTCACGCAGCGCGGTGGACAGGCCTTGCTCGCCGTGCCCAGCGTTCGCCGAGGTGAAGATCCCGCGGCAATTTCGATTCAAGCCACGGACTCTGTTTTTTCGGCCGAGCAGCCGGCGGCGTTGATTGCGATCAGCGGCGAAAAAGCGCCCGACCGCTTGCTGAATTCCATTGCCTGGACAGGGCAAGGTTCCATTCTGGCCGGCGCGTGCGACGTTGCCTCGTGGCATGACGAGCGCGGCAACGTTATGAACGTCAGCGACGACCTGCAAAACGTCGGGGGTCTGGCACGCGGAGTCATCGAATTCGCTGGTTCGAATCTGCGCGAGGCCGCTGCGTCAAACGTAATTCGTTGGACCGGGCCGTTACAATCGTCGCAACCGCCCGGATTCCGTGCCGTGGCTCAATAATTTGCCGCGGCTTTCGGCCAGCGAAGTGAGCCTGCCCGCGAGTCTTGTCCGCGAAAATTGACTTCTGACCGAGCTGAGATAGGGTTGTATGAACGGGAAAAAGTTCACGGCCAACAGTCTTCAATGCGGTGAAGAGGCAAAGATGAATAGCGGTGTGATGCGTTTTTTGCGCGACGACCAGGCGGCAACCGCCGTTGAGTATGCGGTCATGCTGGCGTTGGTGCTGGGCTCGGTGCTGCCGGCCATCGGCTCCTTCGGCGCGCAGACCGGCGGTATGTGGGGGAGCGTCAATACCAAGCTCAACAACGTCGGTTTCGGTTCCTAAATCCGACGGGCTGGTTCCTGCTGCGCTGCGCGGAACCGCTCGTAAAACAGCAGCCCCAACATTGTCTTGGCGTCGCAAATTCGGCCGTCGGCAATCATGGCCAGCGCTTCTGGCCAGGCCACCAGTTGGTTCTGAATTTCTTCGCCGGGCTCAAGCGCGACATCACCGGGCTGCAATTCGGTCGCCAGAAAAAGCTGCATGCGTTCGTTGAGAATTCCGGGCGACATCAAAAACTCGGTCAGCGGCTGGATTCGGCCGGCGCGATATCCAGTTTCTTCGGCCAATTCGCGTTGGGCGGCATTCGCGGCATCTTCGCCGGGTTGATCGAGCGTGCCGGCCGGTAGTTCGAGCAGCGTCTGCCCGACGGCAACGCGAAAGTTCCGAATCAAGCAGATACGGCCGTCTGCCAGCAGTGGCAGAATCACCACCGATCCGGGGTGTTGAATCGTTTCTTTAACGAGCGGTGCCCCGCTGGCCGATTGCCAGCGGTGGCGCAATACGAAAAATCGTTGCGATGTGAATACGGTTTCCGGCAAATCCGACATGGCGATCTCGGGAGGCAGTCTGTCAAACGAAGTTATGAACACCGACCAACAACCGCCTGGGCAATTGAATAAACCCGCGCGATCGAGGCCGACGCGATGCTGACAATATTGGCCGATCCAAAGCATTCGACAAGCCCTAGGGCACGCCGACTCGTGGGATCTTCAAGTCCGAATTGCCTGCGTTTGACGGCGATGATAAGATGACTAAGGCGAGCACGTTTGGCCTGGCGTGCAATTTCTGTCGGCTTTTTCGGTCGGTAAGTCCATGCGTGAGAATACCAGTTGGAGTTTTGGAATTGGCCGCTGGGCCGGCGCGAGCCTGCGAATTCACGTTCTGTTGGTTGCCACCTGCATCTTCGTGGTCGATCTGACCTCGCGCGATTTAAAATGGATGTCGATCAGCGTTGGGCTGATTGGCATATTGATTTGGCTGGGCAGTTTGCTGTGGCATGAACTCGGCCACTGGCTGATGACGGCTCGATTTGGCGGCCACGTGGAGCGAGTCACTTTTATGCCCTGGGGCGGAATTGCGCAGGCGCAAATTTCGCACGAAGCGGCGGTGGCCGTGGCAGGTCCGCTGGCGAACTTGCTGCTTGTGGTTTTGCTCGCGCCGTTTTTCTTTTTCGCGGGCGGCGAAAATCAATTTTTCGATTCGCTGCGTCCCATGGGACCGGCCATTGCGCCGGATGAGCCGCTGGGAATGATGATCGTCAAATTAGCCACCTGGTTGAATTGGCTACTCTTTTTGGTCAACGTTCTGCCCGCGTTTCCCTTGGATGGCGGCCGATTGTTTCATGCGATCTTGCGGCCGAATTTTGGCAGTTCGTTGGCTGCGGCGATGGTTTGTCGTTGGTGTGCTCATCTAACGGTTTTGTGCCTGGTGGCCAGCGCCTGGTTTTTTAGCGATTCGGCCAGCAGTTCGCCCGTGCGACCGATGCTGCCTTTGCTGCTGCTGGCGACTTACCTGTTGTTTTACGCCTGGAACGAGTTGCATCGGCACGAAGATCCCGACGCGGACGACGGTTTGCTGAACTACGATTTCTCGCAAGGCTACACCAGCTTGGAACGGCACTTCGATGGCTCCAAATCCAACGTGACGGGTTCATTCCGGCGCTGGTTGGCAAACCGTCGAGAAATCAAACGGCAACGAACTCGAGAAATCGAAATCGAAGAGGAACGCCGCGTGGATGAGATTTTGGTTCGCGTTCAAGACTGCGGAATCTCCGGCTTAACGCCCGACGAGCGCTCGCTGCTCGAACGCGTGAGCGCGCGGTATCGCAACCGTCAACAGAATTAACCTCGCAATCCGCACAATCGGATTGTTGCGCCCCGCCGCCGCCCCAGATGTTGATCGTCCGGTGGCAAACCCCGCCAACCCGTGTTTCATTGCGTGTTTTGGCAATCCATTAATTTTGCGTTGCGCACGATTGCAACCTAACTTGGCATAGCGGGAATTGCTGTCGCATTGGAATTGCGTCAAAGGAATTCGCAATCACCGCCGCGTTCCATCTACCCTCTCTTCCGATGATTACGGCGATCCACAGCGAACCGATCACAGCCTCCAACGCCTCGTCACGGGCAAACCACGTCCACAAGATCGTCAATGATCTGCGGCAATGGTTTGGCTTGGAGCTTTCGCTGTTGGATGGGCAAACCGGCGCATGGCTGCACCGTGGGCAAGATCAGCCACTCAGTCATGCCGATTGGTTGGCCGCGCCCTGTTGCGAAGCGGCACGCATCGGAAAAGTTGAATTTGTGTTTGACGAAGACCCCTGCATCGTGTTGGCGATTCCGCTAGCTCCGGCCGATGGCATCCATTGGATCGCGGTGGGCGCGTTTCTGACGCGGCCTGTGGCGGCAATGGCCGACATTGCCGCGGCCGGCAAGGCGCTGGGGCTCACGGCATCGCAAGCCGCCACCTGGGCCGCGCGGCAAGAGGTTTGGCGTCCCAAGCAATTGGTGCGCTTGGCGCAATTAGCGCAGACCGCCTGGCAAGAACGCGTCGCCGGACAAAAAACTCAAGCCGAGAACGTTGATCTCGCCCAGAGTTTATCGGCGACGTACGAAGAAATTAGCCTGATCTACCGCTTGACGCAAAACTTGAAGATTTCCAGTCGCGAAGACGAACTCGGTCAGATTGCGCTGGAGTGGCTCTCGGAAGTTTTGCCGGCCAGCGGTCTGGCACTAAAACTTTTGCCGGCCGCTGGCAACCAATCAGCGGCGTGCACCACTGCCGAGGACGTGCTGCTGCAGTATGGCGAGTGTCCCGTGGATGCCGAGCAATTCGATCAATTGTTGCTCTATTTGAATACGTCGCGCGACACCAAACCGCGCATTATTAACTGTCAAACGGTCCTTGGCGGCAATTGGCCGTTCGCTGCGATTCGACAACTGGTGCTCGTGCCGCTGACCGAAGGCGAAAATCATTTCGGCTGGCTGGCCGCGTTTAATCACAATCATGGGCTGGAATTCGGCTCCGTCGAAGCCAACCTACTGGCGTCCGTCTCGGCGATTCTTGGCATTCACAGCAGCAACGTCGAACTCTATCGCCAGCAGGCGGAGTTCCTGCAAGGCGTTGTTCGCGCAATGACGTCGGCCATCGACGCCAAAGATCCTTACACCTGCGGTCATAGCGATCGCGTTGCCCGCGTGGCCGTGCGATTAGGCAAAGAACTGGACTGCGACCCCAAGGAACTCAGCACGCTTTATATGGCGGGCTTGCTGCACGACATTGGTAAGATCGGCGTTAGCGACGATGTGCTGCGCAAGCCCGGCAAATTGACGGATCACGAGTTCGAACATATTAAAACGCATGTTGAAATCGGCTACCGTATTTTGCTTGATCTGAAACAGTTCGATCAAGTTCTGCCCGTCGTTCGCCATCATCACGAAGCCTGGAACGGCGCCGGATATCCACAAGCACTCGTTGGCGTCAAGATTCCTTATCTGGCCCGCATTGTCGCGGTGGCCGACGCCTACGACGCCATGGCCAGTGACCGGCCCTATCGCAAAGGCATGTCCGACGAGCGGCTCGATGCCGTGTTTCGAGACGGCGCCAATCGGCAGTGGGATCCGCATGTTATCGAAGCGTTCTTCCGCTGCCGCGCAGACATTCGCGCCGTTTCGAGTTGCGAACGCGATCAACTTTCGCTCGATGTGCAGCAGTGGAGCTAATGTCAGCAGTCGATTGCCCTGACCAGTCGGAACAACGATCGCCGCGAATCTGCTAAGATCGGCATGGTGAATTTGCTGAACCGCACGGGAGCCGGCCGACACATGATGCGCGAAGAAACCGATCGCGAAGATTTGCTCCGCGAAGCATCCGCGCTCGTCGAACGCGTCGAATTCACGGCCACTGGTTTCGCCGCGCCGATCGTGGCGGGGTTCCGACGGAATGGCGCGCTCAGCCTGTTTTTTGACGCCGATCCGGTCTATCAATTCAATACAACAGGCGAATTGCGACGAGCCTTTCGACAAGGCCATCTGATCAAGGCTGAAAACCGACGCCTCTTCGAGTTGAAACGCACGCGGAATCGTGGGCAAACGGTGCTACTGAAAAGCGAACTGGATTCCGCTGCTACGGAGCAACTGCTTGGCGAGTTGACCGGCAAACTGACGGCCCTGCTCCAGCAGCTGTCAGCTTGTCAGATCACAATCGTCGGACAAGTGCCGCCGGCGGGAAACGTGGTCCCGCGATTAACCCGTGTACTGGCCGCAATCGCATCCGCTCCCGTGGTGATTGCCACGGCGCCAAACGCAGTTTGAAAGCGGCCGGCAAACACAACGGTTAGCGAACGGGCAGCTCAACGATGGCTGCCGGAAACCCACCGCACGTGGCTTGCGTGCCCGAACTGGCGTGGCTGCGTTTGATGTAAGCCAAGCCGAGTGGCGATTGCAATTTAGGCGACCAGGCCAGGCTTGTGACTTCGCCAATGTTCAGACCATCGGCTTCGATCGCGTCGCCAACGCGTGCAGGCGCGGCCGGATCGAATCGCACGCCGCGTAGCAAGCGATTCACATGCCCCAGCGCGTCAATGCGGGCAACCGTTTCTTGCCCAATGTAGCAGCCTTTGGTGAAGCTAATGGCCCGTTGATCGCGGCCTAGCTCTTGGGGTAAATTCTTTTCGCTGATGTCGATGCCGAATAGCGGCGTGCCATGCTCGATGCGGGCCGCTTCGATCGCTTCCGGAGCACAAGCTCGGCCGCCACTGGTCGCCAACGCGGCCTCGATCGTCGGCAGATCGCCACTGGCGCAGCGCACAAAGTAGCAATCGGTGCCAGTGAAATCGACATGCTCCAGCGTTGCCGCACAGCCGGCAATTTGCACCGCCGCATGCTGAAGCAGACCAACCGGCGGAGCGCCACCGCACAACTTGTGCAACAACTCAGCGGACTGCGGACCGGCCACAATTAGCACCGCCCAGGCATTCGACCGATCGGTCAGCACGACCTGTTCACGCATGAGATACCGATCGAGGTATTTGAGCAAAAATTCGCTCCGGCCTGGCACGGTGTCGAGCACCAGCCGCTCGGCTTCTGCAAAGAGCCGTACGAAGCTCAGGATTTTGCCTTGAGCGTTCAGAAACATCGCTTCGCAGCCGCTGCCGTTGGGAAGTTTACGAAGATCGTTGGTGCAGAGGTTGTGCAAAAACGATGCTCGATCTGCGCCGGTTAACTCAATTTGCGTTCGCGGCAGCGGCGCATAGCCCATACCGACGTTTAACGCCTGATAGTCGAGATCGAATTCCGAGGAGCGCGCGTGCATAATATTCCGTGCAGAAGGTTTTCGGCAAATCCGATCGATTCACAGCGTCAGGGTTTTTCTTTGAGCAGTTGGTCGACCAGTTCGCCAATTTGTTTGTAACTGAACGGCCCGGTTTTCGACTCGTTGATGTTCTCGAACTTTTTACGGAGCTTGCCCTGGCGATCAAATACGAAGACGGCTGGCGGGGCGGCGAATTCCAGTTTTTTGCAGAGTGCGTCGGAATCGAGGCTGGAAATCACGTTGTCGAAGGTCGCGCCTTTGCGTTGCAAAAACTTGAGCACCGCGGGCCGCACATCTTCGATCTTGCTGCTGCCATCAAAATCCAAGCTCAGTGATATACACGCCAGGCCGTCGGCCGACCGCTGCTTGTGCAACTCGACTAATTGCGGAAACTCTTTGACGCACGGCCCGCAAGATGTTGCCCAGCAGTCCATGACGACAACTTTGCCGCGCTGCGCGACAATCAGTTTTTGCAAGCCGTCGTAATCCAGCGTTTGCAATTTGACGTCGGCCGCATCGGCGATCTCGGCGGCGCGGCCGTACCGCGGCGCAGCGGCTGCGCAGGCAGTTGCCGTCAACAGGGTCAAAAACAACATTCGTGCAAACGATTGGTTTGTCATATCGAGCGTCCAACGCATTTTTCAACGACCGGGATTCTGCGGCAAATTGTGCCGGCGTTCATTGTATAATTTGCGTCGTCGTTTGAGGATGGCTTGATCGCGGGATTGTGGCCATCGGCGATTGTGATGGCGGTAACACGTTTCCAGAGATTCGAGCATTGCATGTCGGAATTTGTTCATCTGCGGCATAAGCCACCCAGCGAACTCCAGCGCCCTCGCGAGTTGATCGTCGCCTGCGCGCCGATGCGCAGTAACATCAACCTTTCGAAGATTGTACGAACCGCGGGCTGTTGCGGCGTGTCGAAGCTCATCGCCTGCGGCAACGCCAAAGTGGACAGTAAAATTGCCCGCGATGGCGCCGATGCATTGGAAATTGAGTTTCACCGCACGCTGCCGCCGGTGCTCAAAGAACTCCGTCAGGCCGGTTACGAGTTGGTGGGACTGGAGCAAACCACGGGTTCGCAAAACATTCACCAGTTCGAATTTCCGCGCCGTACAGCGCTGGTGATTGGAAACGAACGATTGGGGCTAACGGACGATATTTTGGCACTGCTACAACACGTGGTGGAGATACCGGTTTACGGCCGGCCATTCAGTTACAACGTGGCCGCCGCCACGGACATGGCCCTGTACGAATTCTGCCGCCAGTATCCGCGCGGCTAGCCTGCCGCTCTCTGCGACGGATCGTTCGATTTGGACGTAGCAACCGGTCGTCGCCCACTTCTTCGCCCGCGATACGTTCGAATCACCTCGCGATGACGCCGAACTAGGTTCCGCCCGACATCGCCGGGAACATTTCGCGAATCATGGTGATGGCCGCGGGACCAACGAGCACGACAAAGATACCGGGAAAGATGAACAGCACGAGCGGGAAGATCAATTTGACGGCCGTTTTGGCCGCCTTCTCCTCCGCCAATTGTCGACGTCGCGTCCGCATGGCATCGCTCTGCACACGCAGCGCTTGCGCAATGCTGGAGCCAAATTTATCGGCCTGAACAAGAATTGCCGCCAAAGCGCGAAGGTCGTCCACGCCGGTCCGGCTGCCTAAATCGTGCAGCACTTCCACTCGAGCGCGGCCCATCTGCAACTGCAGGTTGCAAAGTGAGAATTCCTCGCAGATCACGCGGCAACTGCGTTTCAACTCGTCGCTGACCTTGCGCATGGCTTGATCCAAGCCCAGACCAGCTTCCACACAGACCACCATCAGATCGAGCGCATCCGGCAACCCAAAGAAGATGTTCATTTTACGACTTCGCGACATAAACCAAACCAGAATGTCGGGCAAGTAAAACGTCAGCCCGCCCGCGGCCACCGTGGCCATTAACGAGTTCTGGCTAATTCCGCTGCTCAGCATCGAGCCGCCGCCACCAAGCGTCAATCCAACCAACAGGCCGATGAACTTCAAGCCCAAGAAGGTGGTCACGACTTTTTCGCCGCGAAAGCCGGCGGCCGACAGTCGACATTTCAATAGTCCCGCTTCGCGTTCCGTCTTGGGCTGTAGGGGGTGTGCCATCGGGGCGGCTTTTTCCAGCACGCGCGACATGGCATCGGACTTTTTGGCTTTGCTGGCCTCGGGACGCCGCCGGGCCAACGGATCTTTGATCTCGGCCAGCCGATCGTCCGAGCGCTTCTTCGAAGCGCCGCCAAAAAAGTCCATCACCACCCAAGCAACCGCGGCTATGACGCCGAAGATTGCCAAGGGCATGAGTTTACTGAAATTAATAAGTTGTGCGGCTAACAGCATGACATCACACGCGAATGTTGATGATTTTTCGAATGACCACGGCACCCAGAAACTGCAGCACGATGCCGCCGGCGAGCATTTGCTTGCCCATCGGATCGTTGAACAGCGCCATGATGTAGTCGGGATTGAGTTTATAAACGGTCAGAAACAGCACCGGCGGCAAAGCTAACAGCACGATGCCAGACAAGCGACCTTCTCCGGTCAGCGCTTGAACTTGGCCATAAATTTGAATGCGTTCGCGAATCAAGTGGCCGATCTTGTCGAGAATTTCGGCCAGGTCGCCACCGGTTTGCTTCTGCAAAACCAGCGCTGTGCAGAAAAATCGCAAGTCGAGATTTGGAATTCGATCCGTCATTGCATTTAGTGCGTCATCCATTGGGATGCCGAGGTTTTGTTCTTCGAAGACGCGACCAAATTCAACGCCAATTGGCGCGTTCATCTCGCTAGCGACCAAACTGAAGCCGGAAGCCAAGCTATGACCGGCCCGCAGTGCGCGCGATATCAACTCCAGGGCGTCCGGCAATTGGCGACCGAAAGCCGCGAATCTTCGCTTGCGGCGAAACATCAACCACAGCAGCGGCAAAAACGCCATGGCGGCGCCCGCCAGCGGCGCGTAAGTGAGTCCGATGCCCGAAAACGCGGCGGCAATGCCACCCACGGCGGCCATGCCGGCCGAAGTGACAAAAAACTTGGTGGGCGTCAGTTTGGTATTGGCTTGTTCGAACAGCAAACTGAGATTGCCGAAGCGGGCCACCAAATCGGCAAAGATATCTTTGCTGCCGTTGAGGGGCTGAATCAGCACACTCTCTTTGATCAAATCCGCACTCGGCGCCTTTTTGGCGCCGGTCAAGATCGATAAGCGATCTTCCACCGCCGATTCGTCGGTGCCGCGCAGCAACATCGAAGCGCCGACGACCAACGCGGCAACTCCGACAAACGCGGCGAGCGAAATCAGTAATGTTGTCATGGCTGTTATCGTGTAAGGTGATCAGTGGATCGCGAGCGTCCGATGTCGTTCAAGACTAGTCTTCCAGCATGACCCGCTGACGGAAGGCGCTGGCCGGCAAGCGCACGCCCGACGATTCGAGCCGATCCATAAACGAAGGACGAATGCCTGTGGCAATGAAACGGCCGCGGGCGCGCCCGCTTTCGTCGATGCCTTCTTGCTCGTAATGGTAAATGTCTTGCATCACGATGGTGTCTTGTTCCATGCCGACGATTTCCGTGATGTGCGTGATTTTCCGCGCTCCGCCTTGCAACCGGTTGGCCTGAATGATCAAGTCCACCGCGCTGGCCACTTGCTGACGCATGGCCTTGAGCGGCAACTCGAAGCCGGACATGGTGATCATGGTTTCGATACGCGCCACGGCATCGCGCGGGGTATTGGCGTGCAGCGTGGTCATCGATCCTTCGTGACCGGTGTTCATGGCCTGCAGCATGTCCAGCGTTTCCGCGCCACGACATTCGCCAATGATCACGCGCTCGGGACGCATACGCAGGGCGTTCTTCACCAGGTCCGTGGCCGTGATGGCGCCTTTGCCTTCAATGTTCGGTGGGCGTGTTTCCAATCGCACCACGTGCTCTTGTTGCAACTGCAATTCGGCGGCGTCTTCGATCGTGACGATACGGTCGGTATGCGGAATGAAGCTTGAGAGCGTATTCAACAGCGTCGTTTTTCCGGAACCGGTACCGCCGGAGATGATGATGTTGAGCCGGGCCTTAATGGCGCCTTCCAGCAACATCACCATTTCGGGCGTAAACGCTTTGTAATTGAGCAGGTCTTCCAGCTTGAGCGGATTGGCACCAAACCGACGAATCGAAACGCACGCACCGTCCAGCGCCAAGGGCGGAATGATGGCATTCACCCGCGAACCGTCTTGCAAACGCGCGTCGACCATTGGACAAACTTCGTCCACGCGGCGCCCGACTTTCGACACAATCCGATCGATGATCTGCATCAGGTGCGCGTTGTCGCGGAACTGCACACTGGTTTTTTCCATCTTGCCGCGACGTTCGACATAAATGTTCTTTGGTCCGTTGATCATGATATCGCTGATCGACGGATCTTTGAGCAGCAGCTCCAATGGTCCCAGGCCGAACGTTTCGTCGAGCACTTCGTCGACCACTTTTTCGCGCTCGCTGCGGTTGAGCAGCGCATCTTCGGTGTCGCAAAGATGTTCCACGACCAGTCGGATTTCGCGACGCAGGACGTCGCCCGCCAAATCGCCCACTCGCGTGAGGTCCAGCTTGTCGACCAACTTGGTGTGAATTCGTCGCTTGAGCGCTTCGTAATCGGTGCCGGTGTTTTTGTCGCCAGGGCGCGCAAGATTCGAAATGGGCTTCGATGGAGGGCTGATTGCCATGGCGTGTTCTTTACCAGTTCGGTGGGAGCGCCGCGGCAAGGTCGCGCGGCATGTGCGGGAGGGCAAGATTCGGCCCTGTGAAAACATAGCTTACGCAACGCGCACAGAACGCCCTGACGAAGAATCTTCGCAACATCGGCGGCGAGATGAAGAAAATCAGCGACGGACCGCGCAAAAAGGATGTCGTGCGGCGGCATCGCGGCGCGACGTTAGATCGCTAAACGCGTTAAGAGCCGTGCAAACGTCAACATTGCACAGCCGTCGCGGTCGCCTTGCCGGAAATCGGCGCGGATCAGCTCTTTTTGGAGCCAAACAGGCCCAGCCAACCGCCCTTGGTAGCCGCGGCTTTCGGCTCTTCGGTCTCTTCCAGCGGCTTGCTCTCGCCGGTCAGGGCTTCGCCCAGCGCGATGATCGATTGCGTGATCGCTGCTTTGGGCGCCTGCTCGACCAGTGGCACACCGTTATTGCGGACTTCGACCATCAACCGATAATCGTTGGGCAATTGCCAGTAGATTTCGCGACCGATGGTGTCCTGGGCTTTTTTCAGGCTGATTTGGCCGTTGCCTAAGCCCACGCGGTTGACGATGATTCGCACTTTTTCTTTGAGCCCCGACTCACTGAACGACATCATCAGCCGCACGACGTTTCGCAGGCACGGCAGGTCCAATTGCGTGACCAATAGGATGTGGTCGGCCGCTTGCAGCGCCGTCATATCGACCGGCGAATAGCTCTTGGAGAGGTCCATGATCAGGTGCGTAAAGGTGGCTTTCAGTAGGCCGATCACACGCTGAAAATCGTCGGGCGTAATGAGCTGCGTGTCTTCCAACTGCATCGGCCGCGGCAGCAAAAACAAGCCCGAGGAATGTTTGGTCAGCGAGCGCTTCAGCAGCGAAAAGTCCAACCGCGAAATATTCTGCGCCACGTCAACCAACGTGTAGTCGGGAATCGTGTCGAGAAACACGTCGGCGTCGCCCAGGCAAAGATCGAGGTCGACCAGCGCGACGGATTTTTTCTCGTCGGCGGCGAGCGCGCAACCGAGGTTGACGGCCAGACTGGTCGTGCCGACTCCACCGGTGGCGCCAGCCACGGCGATGACCGTACTGCGTTGGCCGCGCGTTTCGCCCCGCGCCAGCCGGCGGTCGCCGATGCGTTCGAGCGCGGCAACCATTTCTTCCAGCCGAATGGGCTTGGGCAAGAACTCCTTGGCACCGGCGCGCATCGCCCGCAAAATCAAATTTCCGTCGGTCGACGCGCTCACCACCAGGATGTTGACCTGGGGCGCCGTCTCGGCGATTTGCGCCACGAGTTTCAGCGCTTTTTCCGGGTCGTGATCCAACGCGACCACGCCAATGTCGGGATGGGTTTGCCCCACGACATCGGCAAAGAATTCATAGCGCGAACATTCCGCTTCCAGCCAGACCATGTCTAGCCCAAGCAGCATCGTCTTGAGTCCGTCGCGAGCGCTATCGCTGGGATCGACAATCGCCAGACGCAGTACGTTAGTCATAGGCGGGAGTCGATTGAGTGGAAGGTAAACCGCTGGTTCTGAGTTCAGACCGCGTCTGAAGAAACATTCTTCACGCACAGCAAGCGGGCCAGCGTTGCACGTCGCTGCAGCGTGCAACTAGCAATCGGTCTCTACTTAACAACGTCATAACCGACTGGTCCAATTAACCCCGGTCCGCCATTGACCGTACGGTTTGCCGGAGAAAATCGCGAGTCTTGCGGGTTGCTCGGATTTTGACGGGCGGGCAAGCCGCCATCGGTGACCACGATGCGGCCATCGCTGGTCCGAATTTTGTACGCCTGACGATCCGCTGGCGTCGGCGTTGGATTTCCCTGACGAACGTTGCCGCTGCTAGCCGAGACATCACGTGCGGCGCGATTCTTGTTGGTCACTTCGGCGTCGCTTGCGTTGGCACCAACGCAGTTGCTGGTTTTAACGGTGACGCCGGTCACGCCGGTTGACGCGGCATTTGCACCGCAAGTGTTGCAGCCGCGGACGGCATCGCCGCACGGGCCGCAGGACGGCTTTTCCATCAAACCGTGCCAGTACAATTCGTTATCCGACGGCGATTGCGAATGCAGCCCCGGGCCGCAGTCCGGAACTTCGTCCGGATTCATGGCTTCGACCAGTTCCGGTGTGACCAGCACTAGCAATTCCACCTCGTTGGTAGTCTCGCGGGTGCGGCGGAATGGCGTGCCTATGTAGGGCAGGTCCATCAAGTAGGGCACGCCGGTCTTCGAAGTATCGGTGCGCGATTGCACCAGGCCAGCCAAGGCCAATGTTTGGCCGGGCTTCATTTCCACGCCGGTATCCACAGCCCGATTTCGCAACGCCGGCACGCTGGTGCCACTGATTGTGACGCTGCGCGAATCATCCAGTTCGCTGACGCTCGGACGCACGTCCAAATGGATATTGCCGTTGCCCAAGACGATGGGCACAAAATCCACGCGGGTACCGTATTCTTTGTAATCGATCGAAACGTTGCCCAAACCGGCCGGCACGAGAATCGGAATTTGTCCGCCCACCGTGACGTAGGCCGGGCGTCCGCTCAGTGCGGTGAGATTCGGTTCGGCCAGCACTTTGACCAGCTCGTTCTTTTGCAGGAATTCCATGAAGGCGAAGAACTGCGTGTTGCCGTCGACAAAGCCAAATCGCAGCGTATCTCCGCCCACACCGGCAGCCGTACCGGCCGAAGCTGAAGCGGCATTGATTAAACCGCTGACGCTGCTAACTGCAAATCGTTGGCCGGACGACGTGGCAAAGTCGCTGCCGATGGCGCGCAACTTGGTGCGCGAGACTTCCCAAACTTTGGTCCGCAGCAGCACTTGCTGCACACCGCCCACCCGCATGTTGTTGATGACTTTTGGGTAGTATTCCTTGGAAATATCGACAATCTGATTGACGTCATCCACGCGATCGACGTAGCCGCTGAGAATCACGCTGCCCGCGGTGGGATTTACACGAATCGAGGCGTGCGGAAACTGCTCTTTGAGCGTAACCGAAAGTTCCTGAGCGTCGCCTTTGACGATCACATCAATGGTGTGAATGCGATTATCGTTGGTCCACAAGTTGATTTGCGTGACGCCCGATTTTTTGGCGAAGATGTTGATCTCGTTGGGCGACAGCGGCGTGACGTCAACAATCTCTTTATTGTTGACCTGCACTCGCGGCACTTGCTGCTCGAGTGTCAGCATCCGGCTGGAGTTGGTGGTCATCTCCAACTTTTGATTGCCGCCGCTGACCTTATAGACAATTTGGCCGGTTGCCGGCGTTTCTGCTCGGGCTGCGGAACTGCAAATGGCGGCGCAAAACAGCACCGCGACCCAAGTTCGACGTGATACAACGATCTGCGATTGAGATTGGTACATCCGTGTGCTTCCTTCGTTGTCCGTAACGACGGCGTTTTATGTGCCCGGCAGTCTCCGCTGCTGCGGAACTGACATCAATCCTTGCTATCGCATCGTTGAGCGCCGACCCGTCATCCTTTTTGCCGGCTACCGTAGAACCGGTTGCGGCGGTTGGCACTGGCATATGTGGCCAGATCGTTGCCTTCGCTACGACTGTCAGCCGGCCGCGCTGACCTGCAGATTCTACTTACAACTTGCTGGCGGCTGCCCGCAGTTTGTCGAGGTCCAATCCGCCACCGGCAGCCGGCGTCGCAGCCGATGGCAAGTTCAATGCGGGTTCACCCGAGACAGGCTCAATCGGCGGGACGGTGGCTGGCGAACCGGCCTTCCAACCATTGGCGTTACCATGACGCGAGAACTCGACTTTCTTTTCTTCCGGTCCGCTCAAGACTTGCATCGTAAAGCTTTCGACCTTGCTGGCCACGGTGGAATGCTGCGAGTTCGTGCCGGCCGAACGATTCTTCTGCTCGTCCAACCAACTTAACAGCGATTGCCCGATGCTCGGACCAGTGGCTGCCGGCGCCGCGACCGCTTGCTGCGGCGGCGCTTCCGCTTCGTCCGGCGAACGACCGTCCTTACGCGACTTCAGGATGTCGTCCAGCGAATACAATCTGCCCTTATCAGTCGTCAAGTCGTCCGCTTCGTTTTGATTTCGCAGGATGAAGCGGAGTTTGCCGATTTGATCGGCGGTCATCACAATCTGCGCTTGTTCAGGCGTGACGACGAGCGAAATGGTTTTGGCTTTGACCGATTCATCGACTTTATCCGTGGCTTTTCGAACCGTCTGATCGATGGCGAAGATCTGAATGTCCTTGAGAATTGTGAATGTGCCGGTCTGACGCACATCTGGATTCTGCGCTTTGTTGACAAACACCAACACGTCCGTGCGACTGCCTGGACGCAACAGTTGGCCAGCGGCACTTTCGTCATTGACGGCCACGGCAATCGAGCGATATCCCTTGGGCAAATCCACGTCTAAATACTCGCCCTTCTTCAATATCTTGTTGGTAATCACCACTTCGCCGGCGTAGATGGCGCTTTTTGCCCGCGCCGCTTCAATCTCGGCCAAGTTGGTGATGGCATTGGCCGGGACTTTCTCCCGGGGCCAGGCTTCAAGCTTAACATTATCTTTGGTCAGCGGATCAAAGCCCTTGATATCGGCGGTGACGACCACAATTTCTTGCATGTCGGCGCCGGGCTGTTTGTTGCGATCCATCACCTGGCTGATTCCAATCGAGGCGACCAAGCCGCAGCCCAGCGCCAAGCACAGCAGGATTAATGATTTAGGACGCATCACATTTCTCCAATTCTCTTAAAACGTCACTCGTCGCCGTGCGCGGGTCGTGTGAGTTGTGGCACTTGTCTCTTTGATCTTGATTGGCGACTGGGGGCGACGGACTGCACCTATTGCATTTCTGCTTGCAGTAGTCGCAGGTTCGCGATAATCGAAACCTCAGGCTGACTTTCGCAAACCGCTAAGGTCAATCATTTTTCAACCCCGCTGGCAAATCCTACCGGTAGTTTTCGCTCATCGTTAGTTTCGGCACAATCGGCAAGGTTTCTCCAGCTTGCCTTCTCGGCCAGGCGGTGAATTCCGCCGATTGGTTTGGTTTCTTACAGCAGCATGCCCGTGACAGCAAAGTACAGGATGGTGCCGATTGCAATTGGAATTCCGTAAGGCAGTAGCAGCATCGAGCTTTTGCGTTCGGCGGCGATGGTTGCCAACTGCGTAGGACTGCCAATGGTCATGACTTCCGAGAAGATCACAAAGAATTGATCGCGATGCTTTTGCCAAGCTTTGCGTGCCAGCACCATGCCAATGGCAATCACTGCGCCGATAATGGCCGACAGGCAGAACGAATAGAACGTCACGCCCGCCCCGACCCAGGCACCAACTCCGGCCAGCAATTTGACGTCGCCGGCGCCCATGCCGCCGATGGCGTACGCGGGCAGCAACAGTGCTAGGCCGACCAGGGTGCCCAGCAAACTATCGCCGAGTCCGGCCCAGCCGTGCATGGCAAAGCAAACGGCCCAGCCGCTGAGGATCATCGGAAAGGTGATCCAGTTAGGAACTTTGAGTTGAATGCCGTCGATCACGGCGGCCACAATCAGGGTGATGGTGACCAGCCAGACGGTCCAATTCTGCAGCAGCGCGAGGCCAAGGTTATTTGCGTTGAACATCGGGTTTTCCAGGTAAATAATGGTGCGTTGGGGTGCTCGGTCCGGCTCGGCGTCAGCCGCGAGGCATGAATAGGTAGCTCATCAACCCCGCCAGCAGCGTGCAGAAATACCCTAGCATTTGCACGGCGCCGAAGAAGGAATCTTGAGTCGCAAAAGTATCCATGGCCGCTCGGTCCAAGCAAAAAGTGTTTCAATTACGCGGATCGTTACGAATAAAGATAGGTCACGTTTGCTCCCACGGCGGAATGGGTTGAACTCGCGCACGATTTTTTGTCGGCCCGCAGCGCGAGCGAGGCTCCGATTCTGTCCTCGCTGGCGCTGAAAGCCGCTGCCGCCGGTCACGCCCGTGCGAATTCATTGAGGCCCGAATCACGCAAAAACCCCCGCGAACTCAACGCAAGTTCGCGGGGGAAGCACGGATTCAGATCAACCGGGCGCGACCACCGGCCAGGGGGAAAAGCCTGGCCGGCGAGGTCGCGCCAGCAGAAACTAACTTGCGGTGCCGCCCGAGATCGAGTTGGCCACGTTGGTGAACGTAGCCTTGGCATTTGTGCCGATCGAGTTAATGGCCGTCAAGCAGACGATCACGATCAGAGCCAACATCACGGCGTACTCGACCGCGGTTGGGCCGTCTTCGGACTTCAAAAAACGCTTGACTTTATCGGCGAAATTCAACATGGGATATCATTCCTGTTATTCAAAAAATTTCAAGTGACGAAAAACGCAACACGCAAAAACTACGAAGCTGTGGACATCGAGGCGGCCACGTTGGTGAACGTGGCTTTGGCATTGGTGCCAACCGAGTTGATGGCCGTCAAACACACGATCACAATCAGCGCCAACATCACGGCGTACTCGACCGCTGTTGGACCATCTTCCGATTTGAGGAAACGTTGCACCTTCAAAGCGAAATTCTTCATGGATTCCTCCGGCAAACTCGGGCAGTTCCCCCCGCGGCGAACCGCCCGAATGGATTGTTGTTGACTCGGCTCAGTGCGAAGCCTGCTCCGCGCACCCGACCGAGTCTGAAAAGTTAAGGTCACTTACCCCCCCTCGTCATAAGGAAGTTCGTGGTCGCGACTCGAACTCGAAGTGAATTCGTCCGCGGCTCACATCCCTTCGGTAACCGGCTACCAGACGACTCATGACCGTCTGGCCCTTGGCTTTGCGTCCCAGTCTTGCGACAGGTTTGCCTTTTTCGGAGGATGAAGAGGCTTGCAGGCCCTCTGCGGCAAAACGCCCAACGCATCCATCGCTTTTGTGGCGACGAAGCAAATTCAAACGCGACTTGGCGTGGATGAGATGGGAGATAAGCCACGGCACACGTGGCGGAGTCCGAAGACCCGGCCAGCCCGCACCGCACAAGGTCAGTCATTGCGTCAGCAGTGAATGTCCTTGTACTGAAAACCTATGTCAGAAATGTCCGCTGTCAAATTGCCGGCTTTAATTATTTTCCATGGATTCCAAAAGATTCTTGCGGCAAGCCGTAATCGTGCGGCCATGCAAGCGATAAATTGCCAGCGGCCCGTCGAATTGCATTAAGTCCGACGCATGCGCCCCGAGGCGTTTTGCGCAGCCCGAGGGCCAGCTTTGCCCTTCAATTTCGAAATCCACGACAAAGTCCAGCGGCAACTCCGCGTTAACAAGCGGCGGCAACTGTGGCTGATCGCCGGCTTCGGGCTGCCCCGTCACTTGCTGCAGGCTGATGACTTCCACCGGCGTGCGACTCGAATCTGCCAGATAACGCAGCGGCCAGTAACACCACCAATCGCCAGCCACCACGCGAATCGGTCGATTGCCATTGTCGCCCAGCGCAAGAATGCGCTCGAACGCTTGCTGCTTGGGATCAATTTCGCCCGTCAAAAAAGTGCGATGCATTTGCCCGGAATTGGCGGCCGCGGCTCGAATCTCGAGCACGTAGTCAATCCAAAACCCTGCGAGTGTTAGCCAGCCGCAGAGTAAAAAAACGATTGCTGCAGCCGGCGATTTTCTCAACAGCCACCATTGCAACCCGCAAGTGGCCAGCAAAACGCTGGGCGCAATCAAGCACATGCCATAACGTTCGAAGTTCGGTCGCAACGACTCTGGGCCAGCAATCAGAAAAAAACCGGCAATGGTCGCGGCCCAACTCAAGCCAAGTAAGCGAACGATCAGCATTTCTGTGCGATGTTTCGTCGGTTGTTGCCGGAAGATGCGGAATATTCCGTAGCAACTGCAGGCCATCAGCGACCAAACCACCACATCAAACATGTCCGGCGCGAGTCCCTTGCTACTGCCCGCCACGAATCGATAGATCGTGGCGCCCGAGAAAAGTTGGGCATAGTTTTTCACAAAATCGAGCAGTTCGGCCGGCTGCGTACACCGCAATAATCCACGCTCGATCCAGGGCCAGCCAAATTTGCAGACGATAACCGCTGCAGTCAGGCTAACCAGCAACATGACGGTAGTGCGTCGTTCGTGGGTACGAACGATTTCAAGTTCGACGGAACTGACAGGCCGTCGCTCGCGCAGCATTGTCGCTACCGGAATCAACAACATTGGCGCGACGAAGATATTGGTCGGATGCACCAATATTGCCGCCAACAGCATGCCAAAACCGCACGCCGTCCATCGCCAGCGTAGCGCCTGGTCTTTAACGGCCAGTAGCGGCAAATAGACCGCCGGCAGCGTGAACAGCAACGACTGGCTGGCGTCCCAGGCAAAGCGGCTGTACGCGATGTTGATGGGCAGCACCGCGAGAATCAGCGTCGAAATTACCGCGTTTTGCCGGCCGAACGTACGCCATGCCAGCCAATAATTGACAACCAGTGCCAGCAATCCGCTCATCAGCGGCACGATCCGTAACAGTGTGAACGAAGCCGGAAAGATGGCGTGCAGTGCGAGTTGCGGCAGCAGGAAAAACGGATTCAAGAAATTGCCTGTCGGCGTGCGCCACGCGATTGGCTCGCCATGTAACACGCTTTCTGCCTGCACGCCGTACCAAGCCTCGTCGCCGTTAATGCCGGGGAGCGACCCTAGCCGCCAAGCACGAAAGCCAATCGCCACGGCCAAGATTCCCAGACAATTGGCGATCAGAAACATTCGCATCGCGCGCTTTGCAAAATCGTTCCAGCTTACTCGCTGGTCGGAAATGAGCGGCGAACGCTCAAGCGTCAGAGTGGACATCGATAATCGCAATCGCAAGCAGGGCGGGCGCGGGGCGTTGGTCGTGGCGGGGTGGCTGGCAGGAATTGCCGTACACGCCGAACCAAATCTGGTTCGTGTCCGACAACGTCGCTAGGAAAAGCTATCTTTTTCTGGACCACCCGCGCCACACCAATTGCGAAAAGTTTTCGCCAGCGCGGTCCGCTTAATCCTGTTATGGCGATCACGCCGCGGACGACAGCCGTATGAGTTGGATCGACGACGTTCTGCAACCGCTGGTCGACCACCAGCCTTGCGGTTATCAGCCCGACGCCGCGCCGCGCAGCGAACCCACGGCGCTCGCGGCCATTGCGCTGCTAACACACGGACATGCCGACGCCGCAAAGACGGCCCTCGATTGGCTGGCCACTCTGCAATCCGACGGCGGCATTGTCGGCCCAGATGCCTCGGAGCCATCGCCGCCGTGGTTCACCGCGCCGGCCGTTTTGGCCTGGCAGACTGCAGTGCAATCGCAAGATGCGCTCGATCACGATGTCACATATCGATCAAACGTCTCCGCCGGCGTCGATGCACTGTTGCACCTGGCTGGCAAGCCAATCGAACGCAGTCCCGAGATGGGGCACGACTCCACGCTCATCGGCTGGTCGTGGGCAGACAATACGCATTCGTGGATTGAGCCCACCGCTTGGAGCCTTTTGGCGCTGTGCGCCACCGGCAACCGAAAACATTCACGCACGCGGGAAGGCCGGCGACTGCTCGTCGATCGTCTGCTTTCCGACGGCGGTTGCAACTACGGCAACACAACCGTTCTCGGCCAAGAATTACGACCGCACTTGCAACCTTCGGGACTGACATTGCTCGCACTGAAGGCGTCCGAACTGCAAGCCGACACCGATCCGCGAATCCCCAAGACCATCGACTATTTAACGCGCACGCTTGATGTACGTACACCCACCGCGTCGCTGTGTTACGGCCTGCTCGGGCTGGCGGCGCACGACCGGCTACCGCGCGGCAGCGCCGCGATGTTGGCTGCCGCGGCCGATCGTACGCTACGCTCTGATCGCTCGCCGCTAAAACTGGCGTTGCTGGCGTTGGCCGCCAAGCCCGATTTGATCCTCCAAACTTCCGCCGTAGCGAGCCTGTCGTCATGAGCACCGCGCCCAACATTCCCGCGAACACTCTGCCTGTAGCGCCCGTCGATAAATCGCCGGTGAAGTTCACCCGCCGCGATTGGCTCAACGCGGCCGGCGCCGGCATGGCTGCGCTGTTGGCCTGGCCGATGGTTCGCAAGCTGGGCGGACCCAAGGCGTCGGTCTTTATTGCCAAAAACCAGCGTTACGATTCCGGCTTGGAACAAACAATTCGCGACGGCCTGATCGCCTCCGGCTTGGATGTACAGCAACTGCGCGGCAAGCGCGTGCTGCTCAAACCCAATCTGGTTGAGCCTTACAAAACCGCGCCGCACATGACCACGCATCCCGCGATGGTGCTGGCGGCCGCGGAAGTGTTTCGCGCCTGGGGCGCCACGGTTGTCGTCGGCGAAGGCCCAGGGCACGTTCGCGACACCGAGCTCGCGTTGGTCGAATCCAATCTGTTCGACGCGTTGGCCGACGCCCGCCTGCCATTTGCGGATCTCAATTACGAAGAAGTCGCTTGGACCGCCAATCGCGGCAACGCCTGCAAATTGGCCGGGTTTTATTTTCCGCGATCCATTCAAGAAGCCGATCTCGTCGTTTCCATGCCGAAGCTGAAAACGCATCACTGGGTCGGTTTTACCGCGTCGATGAAAAACCTTTACGGCACGATTCCCGGCGTGAAGTACGGCTGGCCCAAAAACGTGCTGCACCATAACGGAATTCCAGAAACCGTGTTTGATATTAACGCTTCATTGCCCAAGACGATTTCCATCGTCGACGGCATCACGTGCATGGAAGGCGACGGCCCCATCATGGGCAGCGCCAAGCAAATGGGACTGGTCATCATGGGCACGGTGCCAACAGCCGTCGATGCCACCGTTGCCCGCATCATGGGTTTAGAACCCAGCCGGGTGCCGTATCTCGATCTAGCGGCCGAAAAGCTCGGACCGATCGACGACCGCCGCATCCATCAGCGCGGCGAGCGCTGGCAACCGCTGGTCAGCCGCTTTCGAATCCTGGCCAAACCGCATTTGCTGCCGATGGTCAGTTAGATCGGGCGGCAGGCTGTCCTTCACTTTGATTTCGTCAGTCGCCTTTCTATCGTTATTTGCCGACTCATGCCTTTCCGTTCACCGTTACCGCTGCCACAAAAGAAGAATGCCGGTGATCGCCGCGCGGCCGCTTGGGTCGTGCTTGCAGCGACGCTGTTGTTTGCCGCAATGGCAGCGCCGTTTTTTGTTGGGCGTTACTACCTGACGGACGACCTGGGCGAATTTCATTTACCGCTGCGCGCGTTCTATGAACAGTGCCTGGTTCAGGGCGACGCGTTCGATTGGATGCCCTCACTGTTTTGTGGATTCGATCTGACAGGCGAAGGCCAGGCCGGCACGTATCATCCGCTGCACTGGCTGCTCTATCGTTGGTTGCCGCTGCAGGCGGCCTTTTCGTTGGAACTGCTCATCAGTTATCCGGTGATGATGTTCGGCAGCTATTTGCTTTTTCGGTGCCACATCATTCGGCGGAGCGCGGCCTGGTTTGGCGCGCTGATCTTTACATTTTCTAGCTTCGGCTTGCTGCATTTCATTCATCCCAACGCGATGGCCGTTGTGTCGCATCTGCCCTGGCTGCTGCTGGCCGCAGGCAGTTTGGTGCGCACCAGCCAGTCTCGCAGAATTGCGGGACCTGTTGCCGCCATTGGATTGCTGACCGGTTCGCAACTGTTGTTGGGCTATCCGCAGTATGTGTGGTTATCGCTGCTGGCCGAGTGCGCGTATTTGACGGTATTGCTTCGTCGCCGCGATAACGCCGTTCGCGCTTCTTCGCTGTTGCATTGGCTGTTTGCCAAGGCCTGCGGCGTGATGATTGGCGGAGTGCAAATTCTTTCTACCTGGGACGCGTTACAACAATCAACGCGGCAGACAGCTTCGCCTGGGTTTTTGGCAAATGGTTCGTTACACCCGTTGAATCTGGTTCAGCTCGTCGCGCCGTACCTTTTTACAACTCGCGTCGTCGGCCAAAACACCCATGAGCTAGGTCTGTACATCGGCGGCGTGCCGATCGTGCTGATTGCCTGGATGATGTTTGCCAAGGCCGGTGTGCCGAAGCTGCGGCGTTGGTTTTGGACAAGCCTGGCGCTGGCCGCGGTTGCCTTGCTGCTGGCGACGGGCGAATTCACGCCGCTATATCGATTGACGTCGCGCCTGCCACTTGTTGGCAGCTTTCGGTTTTCGTGCCGAGCGATTGTGCTGCTGGAACTCGCCTTGGCGGCGGCGGCGGCAATCGCCTTTTCCGTGCTACTACGCTGCGGCGAAAAAAACATTGATCCCAATCGCTACTCCAAGCGTGGCTTGGGTCTGGCGTTTGTCGGAAGTATTGGCGTGGCGGAGTTGGCTTGCCTGGCCTGGCGAGATTTTGTCGCGCCGTGGCCGCTGGTCATCGCGGGTCCGATCATCATCGTGCTGGCCGCGCTCGCAATCTGCGCCGCGCTGCGCGGTTATCGCTGGGCCATTCCGGCGCTGGTTCTTTTCACCGCTGCTGACTTGGGAACTTACGGTTTAGCGCAAGCCGTTTACCGCGAAACCGCCAGTCAGGCGGTGCTTGCCGATTCGCTCTCCATGCTGCTTCCGCCCGGTCAGGCCGCTGGCCAACGCGTGATGTTAGAGTCAGCGGGCAATCAAAGTTTGCGCCAGGGTAATCGAATGCTATTGGCGGGCGTGTCGCGAGTTGACGGCTACGCCGGGCTCGAACCGGCGCGGCAATTGAACTATTGCGATGCGGCCGCGCTGCGTGCTGCAGGCAGTCGCTATTCGACTGGCTTCGACGCTTCGCCGTTCGAGGACATCGGTTGGATTTCGCTTGCCGATCCGCTACCCCGTGCCTACTTCGTGCGCCAGACGCTGGCATCCAGCAATCCGGCGCGCGACATCAACCAGATCGATTTGACGAGTACCGCGCTGATCGAAAGCGGATCGCCAATTGCCATGCGGCCAGCCAACAGTGGAACTCGCGACCTAGGGCAGGTACAGGTCCTGGCCGATCGGCCAGGACGCATCGAGTTCGCAACCGAATCGTCGGCCGAGCAGTTGCTAGTCGTTACGGAAAGTTACCATCGCGGCTGGCGGGCTCAAGTCGACGGCCGGAATATTCCGGTTTTGCGGGCAAATGGCGATTTTCTGGGCTGCGTTGTGCCAGTCGGAAAACATCGGGTGAATTTGGAATTTTCTTCGCCAGCCCTGCAAAACGGCAAAATGCTCACAGCTTGTGGCCTATGTTTGCTTGGAATCTCGTGCATCGCTGGATATTGCCGACGAAAGGCCGCTTGAGATGAACTGCCTGCCCACCGACGTCCGCCCGCCACTGGAAGAATGCCTACTGAGTGTGGTGTTGCCGGTTTATAACGAGTCGCGCGTGCTCCGCCGACTGGTCACTTGCGTGCGCGATTCGCTCGTTCAATTGGGCATGAAGTACGAGATCGTGTTTGTCGACGATGGCTCGACCGACGGCAGCGGCGAAGTGCTCGATCAGTTGTCTGACTATTACAGCGAAATTCGCGTAATCCACTTTTCGCGCAACTTTGGCCACCAAGCCGCCGTGCAAGCCGGACTCGCGCATGCCCGTGGCGACGCCGTGGTGATCATGGACAGCGACATGCAGGATTCGCCCGACGCCATTGCCCGGTTTCTCGAGCGTTGGCGCGAAGGTTACGACGTGGTTTACGCCGTGCGAGTCGATCGCAAAGAGGGCGCGTGGAAGCGCTGCTTGTTCGCCGGATTCCACCGATTTTTGTCGCACTTTTCGACCGTGCGAATTCCCATTGATGCCGGCAATTTCAGCTTGATCGATGCTCGCGCGGCACAATTGATTGTCTCGCTGGGCGAGCGCGACCGGTACCTGCCAGGCTTGCGCGCTTGGGTGGGCTTCAAGCAAATTGGCGTGGAGGTCGAACGCGGCGCGCGCTACGACGATCACCCGCGCGTCTCGCTCCGCGGCTTGTGGCGGCTGGCCAAGACGGCCATCTTTTCGTTCTCGGGCTTTCCTCTGCTGGCGTTTTACGCCATCGGTTATGCGGCGATCGGGCTTTTCGCCGCAGTTGGCGGCTATGCTCTGTTTTGCAAACTGTTCACCGCTTCGGCCATTCCGGGCTGGACTTCGTCCATGTTGATCGGCAGTTTCTTCGGTGCGCTGAACGCCATGGGCATCAGTATGCTCGGCGAATATGTCACACGCATTTACGATCAGGTCCGTGGCCGCCCGCTGTATTTGATCGATCGCACGGTCAATTGCCAGGTGCAACCGGTCTTGGGGCCAACCTGCGAGCTGCCGGAATTCGACGGCTACGACGACGCCGAGCAGCAATATCAGTCACTGCTGGCGCAAGCCGAGGAATTACTGGGCACCGGATACCACATCGCGCCCAATTTGGTGGATGACGATTCGTGCGATATGCCGTCCATCATTCCAATGAGTCCGCTGCCGACAGTTTAAGCGGCGTGAGTTTTTGTAATGAGCCTCACAGGTTCGGCTCAGAAATCATATCGGAATCGAGCAACGTAGCATCCATCACTCGATATTCCGCGTTAGATCGCCGCATCGCGACCTTGGACTTTTGAAGTTGACCAAGTCGATGATCAATCCTTGATTCTGTCGCAATTCCACCGCGATCACCTCGTCGGATCCCTTGGGCGGTGCACTGAAACTCGCCTATTCGTGTCGATCGTCATGTTGTGGTCCACGCTCGCACATCGACGTGAACGCCCAGGTAGACGTCAACGTCGAGTCCCTCAGTCGCACAATTTTTGCTCTGCGCCGAGCAAATTGCGGTCCGACGAGTTCATACCTACAATGAAACCTTCACAGGGATCGTTTCAGCATGAGGATTAACCTATGAACGATGCGGATCGCAATCGACAGCCAGACCTGCTGGCCAAGATCGAAAAGATATTGCTCTACGAGATACCGACGGCGGTCAAAACGCTTGGAGTCGAAGAACCCGTTTAGGAACGACCGAAAAATAACTTCCTCTGAGTGAGACGCCCGCTGCTCGTGATAGCGCGCGTCGACCCGAACGAAAAGCGGAAGTTATTTTTCGGCTGTTCCTTACGCAATCGCCATCGAATATCGGGATTCTTGTTTCGAAGCATTTACGCCAGGCATTTATGTTTTTCCCGACCGACTGCGGCAGGCTCAAGTTTTGGAAGCAGCGAAAGAGCGGGAAGCCGCGCTCGTCGAATATCGGAATAAGCTAACGGCGGCCACGAACGAAGACGAGATGGCGACGTACAAGGAAATCCTCGACAGTTTATTGTACGACGACCGCCTCGCGTCCGGTTATGCCTATAACACGAACGAAGCCTACGCTGACCGTCCGATTTCGATGATTGTGCCGGAAAATCCCGAGTTGGCTAGCTTATGCGGGATCGTCTATAACAGTTTGTTCGGCGACCCCGATGATTACTTTTCGCTAGGAAACGATGCGGAATTACTTCAGCCGTTCCGCGAGATGCTCGCGCGTACTTCGCTCAAGCTCAATGCCTTCGAGTGGTCTCAAGTCATTTCGCCTACAGACGATTTCGTCGTTTGTAACCGTTCACGGGCTGAAATGTAGGTTATTTGCTGTGGGCGCGGAGCGGTAGCGCGGGGAAGTGTGTGAGAGGGTTGCTGGCCAGAGACGCGGCAGGGTGTTAGGCCGAGTTGTCGATCAACAGCGTCGGCGCGGGTTG
>JBBRCE010000012.1:0-107646 GCA_038205115.1 Pirellulales bacterium | reverse complement strand
CGTTGCCATTGCCGCACCGAGCACCGGCGGACGACAACCGCTCCGCGAACGCATCGCCGCCAAGTTGCCGGGCTTAATCGAAGGTCTGAACAATGGCGGTCCGAACAGCCCGTTGAATAACATTCTGAACGGCGGCCTCGGCGGTGGTGGTGATCGGGCAACGGTTGAAGCACTTCAGCAGCGCGTGCAGGAATTAGAGCAGCGACTCAAACAGTTAGAAGAAAGCGGTCCGTTGCCACGTGCCGAAGCGCCGCGCAATGACGCGCCACGCGCCAATGGCACCGAACCACCGCAGCCACCAAAGGCTCAACCGCCACAGGCCGAACCGCCACGCAGTATTGTGACTCCTCCGCCTCCACTGCCATAATCGGCCGATTGATTGGATGGCAAACGCATATCACTCGCCGGGCCATAACCGCCGCGCGATTGCTCAGGGAGCATCGCGCGGTGGTTTGCTATTGGTGGGTGGCTTTTTCTGCTGGGCGCTCGCTTGTTCACCTCGCTATTGCGCTGCTGCCGAGCGTTCTGCCCTGCGGCCCGACGCTCAGAAATTGTCTGCCGTTGGCATTCGAGAAATTTCCGGCAAGCATCTGCGGTTGTTTACGGATTTGAAATCGTCGCCGGAAGTTGACGAGATACCGGCAGTTTTCGATTTGGCGTTTGCTCAGTGGTGCGAGTATTTCCAGCTCAGCCCTGAGCAACATAGCGGCTGGCAGATGACCGGTTGCCTGGTGCACGACAAAGCCCGTTTTCAAGCGGCCGGCTTGTGGCCCAGTGAACTGCCGCCGTTTCTGAATGGCTACTGTCGGCAGTTTGACTTTTGGGTCAACGAGCAAGCGAGCAGCTATTATCAGCGGCATCTGATTCTGCATGAAGGCACGCACGGCTTCATGTACACGCTGGTCGGCGGCGCGGGCCCACCCTGGTATTCCGAAGGCATGGCCGAATTGTTCGCCACGCATCGCTGGCAAAACGGCAAATTGCAACTGCGGTATTTGCCAACTTCGGCCAGCGAAGTGCCAAAGCTCGGACGAGTGGAAATCGTGCAAACCGAATTCGCTGCAGGCAGGGCGATGACGCTGGCCAAGATTCTCAATTACGACAACCGCGCCCATCTCAAGGTCGAACCTTACGGCTGGTGCTGGGCGGCGGCGGCGTTTTTCGATATGAGCCCCAAGTACCACCAGCGATTCCGCGAGTTGGCCAAGGCGGCCGACGCGCGCGATTTTAACGCCCAGTTCGGTAAAGCCTTTGCGGATGAATCGCCAACCATTGCCGAACAGTGGCAAGTGTTTGTCGCCGACATGGACTACGGCTACGATTTCCAGCGCTGCCAATTGGACTTACGCCCCGGCCAACCGCTGCCGGCCAGTGGCGCCAAGTTCAACTTAGCAGCCGATCGCGGCTGGCAAAATACCGGCCGTCGGCTGGAGGCCGGCACAACCTACGAACTTCGCGTCAGTGGTAAATACCAGTTGGCCGTCGAGCCCAAACCTTGGATCAGCGAACCGACGGGCGTATCCATCCGCTATCGCCACGGCCTGCCGCTGGGCATCGTGCTGGGCGCCGTCCGCGCCGAACAGTCCAACGGCAAACCGAGCGGTTTGATCGCGCCCATCACGGTCGGCCGCGGCACGTCGATCACGCCGCAGCAATCAGGCACGCTCTTTCTAAGGGTCAACGACTTCTCCGGCGAATTGGCCGACAACGCCGGCAGCGCCGCAGTCGAGATCATCGGCAAGTAGGCTGTCTGCCCCAACGGCTCGCCATGCGACCGTCGTTTTCGTCCCCGCGAAAACTGATCGAGCAGCGCCGCCTGCCATTGAGGGCCTGCGCACTTCTCGGCGTCAACTGTGCGGTTTCAACCGCTGCCGACGGCCAATGTCTGCTACAATGGAGCAGATTGACCGAAGATCAGACGGCCGCAGGGAATTGCCAGCATGCGCATCAGTCGAAAAACCAACCGCGAGGATCAAGAGCGAACCCTACAGTATATTAGCCGTCAAGAAAACTTGCTGAGCGAACAATTGCAAGAAGACAAGCTCACACAACTGTTGGCGTTCATCGGTCGCTTGGAGCAAACGCCGCCGGGCGTGATCGAACTGCAAAGCCGTATTAAGTCGTTTGGTAAGTGTCAGCGGATGGCCGAAGAAACGTCGGGCCAGTTCTACGGCCGGCTACGTCATTGGCTGGATCGCAGCCTGCCGCAGACCAGAATGCCCCGCCACCCGCCTCGCCAAAACGACGACTGACGCAGTTACGTCGCGGCGACTCGCGAGTGGCAATGGCTCTCGCGCAACTGCCGTCCATCTCGCGGACGCTTGCCGCCATCGGTTGGCAATTTCTGTTTAACGCCGCGGCCGTGGCCCGACCAACGAATGACGGAAGATTTGATGCACCAGACGGAACACGTTGAACATCACTTCACGGCCTCGGAAACCGTGCGCGATATTGTCATCGGCATGTCCGACGGATTGACCGTGCCGTTTGCGCTGGCCGCGGGCCTGTCTGGCGCGGTCTCCTCCAGCGGCATCATCGTCACGGCCGGCCTGGCCGAAGTGGCCGCCGGCGCCATCGCCATGGGATTGGGCGGATACCTGGCGGCCAGGACCGACGCCGAACATTATCAGTCCGAGCGCGCCCGCGAAATTCGTGAAACGGAAGAGGTGCCGGAGAAGGAGGCCGAGGAAGTTGCCGATATTTTGCGCACGTATGGGCTGACCGAGAATTTATTGGCGCCGGTGGTCGATGCGCTGCGCGCGGATAAAAAACGCTGGGTCGATTTCATGATGCGCTTCGAACTGGGGCTGGAAGAGCCGGATCCCAAGCGCGCGCGTCGCAGTGCGCTGACGATCGCGCTATCGTACATTGTCGGCGGCCTGGTTCCGCTGGCGCCCTATTTTTTCATTTCATCCATTCACACCGCGCTGCTGGGCTCGGTAATCGTCACGCTGCTCGCGTTGTTCGTGTTCGGTTACGTCAAAGGCGCGTTCACCACTGAGCGGCCCTTTCGCAGCGCCTGGCAAACTGTGGTCGTAGGCGGATTGGCAGCGGCGGCCGCATTTCTAATTGCCAAAGCGGTGGGCTGAGCCATCGCGCGTCATTTTTTTTCAAACGGAAAAATGACTTTCCAATCGGTTTTCATGCTGGCCACGGTCCAGCCTTGGGTTTTGGCTTCGTCCAAACCTTTGTCGAGCTTGCCAATCCAGGAGTGGCGATCGTAGGCGTATTCGCGCTGCGCGTCGTCGTGATGCACGTACAGGCAGAACCGCGCGCCTGGCCCGGCATGCGTCCACTGCAGCATTTGTAAATCGCCGTCGGAGTTGCCAAACGCGCACAGCGGTCGGCGGCCGATGTACTGATTGATGGCAATCGGTTTGCCGGCTTTTTCGTCCAAGAAATTGAGTTCCGGCATCCGTACGATCACCGGAATGTTGTTGCGCATTTCGAACTTTGTTTTGACCGTACTGCCGATCACCTGCTCGGGCGGAATGCCATAAACGCGTTCGGCCCAGGGCCGGATGAATTCCACGCCGCCGCCAGAAACGATGTAGGTTTTGAAACCGTTGAAGCGCAAATACGCCAGCAGCTCAAGCATCGGTTGGTAAACCAAATCCGTGTATTTGCGTTTGAAGCGCGGATGCTGCGCGGTGGCCAGCCAATCTTTGACGAGTTTATCGAACTCATCGGTCGTTAGGCCAGCGTGCGAGGCGACGAAGATTTCCGCGATGCCTTTTTCGCCGGACTCCACAACTTCCTTGAGATCGCCGGCCAGCAGCGCCTTGAGCGGCAGTTTGGCTTTCCAGTCGGGATGCAGCGGTGCCAGAAATTTGATGCGGTCGGCGGCAAATGCAACCTGCACGTACAGCGGATGCTCGCACCACAGCGTGCCGTCGTGATCGAAGGTGGCAATTCGCTGTTCCAGCGGCACGAAATCTTTGCCGCCTGGCTGGGTGACGCGCTGCACGAACTCGACGATGTTCTTTTTGGTCGGCCCGTCATTCCACGATGGCAATGGATCGGCCGCGCGCAGCGCCGGCACAGCGGTTGCCAAGAGCAGACCGGCCAGCGGCGCCAGAGTGTATCGCATCATAAATGGCCCCGAACGATTCCATGACGAATGTACGCTGAAGTCGAGCGAACTTAGTCTAACGCCTGGGCCGCTCGGACAGCAGATGAAATGCCGTGGACGATGGCCTGTCCGGCGTGTTGGCGATGGCAGCCGAATTTCGGAAATGTTGGACAAACGACTTTTCAGCCGATAGACTCGCAACGTTCCAACCACATCCGCCCAACCCCACGCACCCGCCATGAAATCATTCGCCGCGATCACGCTTTCGTTGCTCATTTGTTGCGGTTCGCTACGGGCCGCGGAACCGGCTGCGACGTCGAATTCTTCGGCCAAGAAGCAGCTCAACGTGCTGTTCATTGCCGTCGACGACATGAACAACGACCTGGGCTGTTACGGTCACGAGTTGGTGAAATCGCCCAACATCGACCGACTCGCCAGGCAAGGCGTCAAGTTCGATCGCGCGTACTGCCAGTTTCCGCTCTGTTCGCCGAGTCGGTCGTCGTTGATGACTGGCCTGCGCCCAGATACGACGCGCGTGTTCGATTTGCAATATCGCTTTCGCCAAGGCCTGCCGGACGTAGTTACGTTATCGCAGTGTTTCATGCGCAACGATTACTACACCGCGCGGGTGGGCAAGATTTATCATTACGGCAACCCGGGCGATATTGGCACCAGCGGGCTGGACGATCCGGCGTCGTGGCAAGAGTTTTTCAATCCGGCCGGGCGCGATAAAACCACGCTCGAGCGCGACATCATCAATTACTCGAAGACCGGACTGGGATCGTCGATGTCGCTACTGGCCGATAAAACCGGCAAGGACGAAGAACACACAGACGGCAAGGTCGCCACGCAAGCGATTGAACTGCTGGAAAAACACAAGGATAAGCCGTTCTTTTTGGCGGTTGGCTTTTACAAACCGCACTGCCCTTACGTGGCGCCGGTTAAGTATTTCAACTTGTATCGCTACGATGACATTCTGCTGCCGAAAATTGCCGACGGTTTCCGCGACACCGTGCCGGCGCCGGCGCTTAGCTCGACTCATCCGTGGCCTTACATGGGCGTAACCAACGATCAAGCCCGCGAGTGCAAACAGGCTTATTACGCGGCGATCTCGTTTGTCGATGCACAGATTGGCCGCGTGCTGGACTCGGTCGAGCGGCTGGGCTTGCGCGACAACACCATCATCGTGTTTTGGAGCGATCACGGTTATCAACTGGGCGAACATGGCTTGTGGATGAAGCAAAGTTGTTTTGAAGAAAGCTGCCGCGTGCCGCTGATCATTTCCGCTCCCGGCATGAAAACGGCTGGCAAGGCGAGCGCGAGAACGGTGGAATTGATTGACCTTTATCCAACCCTGGCCGATCTGGCCGGCATTGCGCCGCCCAAGGATTTACCCGGCGCTAGTTTGCGAACGCTGCTGGACGATCCGGCGGCCGACTGGAAACGGCCGGCGTTTTCGCAGGTGCAGCGCGGCGGCTTTCCGGGCCACAGCGTCCGCACCGAGCGCTGGCGTTACACCGAGTGGGCCCGCGGCGAAAAAGGCTCGCAACTTTACGATCACGACGCCGATCCCCAAGAACTGCATAACCTGGCCGCCGAACCGCAACAGGCAGCCGTCATCACGGAAATGAAAGCCCTGTTGAAAACCGTGCATCCCGTGCCGGTCGAAGGCGGTAGCGCTCGCAAACCGGATGCGGCCATCAAAGGCAAGGGGAAAAACGCCAACCGCTAATAGCTGGCCAGCGGCGACGATTTGAAGTCCGGGGCGCTGCCCGCCTTACCGTTTTTGACGGGCTGATCCGGGTTGGCGCTCGTCGGCTGCTCCACAACCAGCGCTCGATCCGAAATCTTCGCCACGGATCCTGCGGGATAGACGATTACCGGAAAACTCCGATCGAACGGCGGCCAGCCTTCGACCGCGCCTTTGACGACCAGTTTCCATTGCACTTCGTTGGAATCGGCCTTGAACGAGTGCATGGCGCTGGCCGGAATGTTGAGCGAACCACGCTGCTCGAACGGCTGCGCCGGTTCGATCTCGAAATTTTCGCAGAGAAACAACGGTTGTTGATAAACGCGGCGGCGCTCGCTGCGGACGTCCGTGCCCTGGCGATAGGTGGCTTCTTCTTCGCACGCCAGGTACACGGCGAGCGTTTTCATGCGGAGATGCCCAGCCTGCACGATCAGCACTTCGTAAGACATTCCGGCCACCAGCGGGTGATCCGAAATTTCCAGCGCGGTGGTGCCGGCGCCGTTGTAGCCGTAGAACTGCCGGATGAAGTAATAGATCAGCGCGATGCCAACGCCGACAAACGGCAGTAAGCAGGCGATTAACAGCCAATGCCCCAGCGGCGACATCGTGCCGCGCAGCACCGGCATGGCAAAGACCAGCACCATGGCGTTCCAAAACAGGCAAGCCGCGGCCAGCGCCAACAGCCGTAAGCCTTGCGAGATGTTGATCGGCAAGCGATATTTCAGCCGCATGCCCGGACTGTTGGTGATGTTGGCATCCAGCGGAATGGTGGGAAATGTTTTTGCGGTGGCCGACGCGCTGCCGAGCGGGTTGAGTTCCGCCGCGCGGCCAGCAGCCACCGCTCGATGTTCGGCCGACTTACCCCAGTTGATTTTGGTGTAAACCAGGCCGGCGACGCTGATGCCGATAAACGCCGCCGGCACCAGCAGCAGCACCCACAACCAGCCATTGAAACCGCGGACCACCACCACGTGATGCGGTTGCCGCGGGTCGTACCAACAAGGCAACGTATCGCCTTTGTGAAAGGCCGAGATTTGCTGTTGGGCGCTTTCGCGACCTTCATTTCCGCCGGCATAGGAGCGGACAATGTCGTAGCCCCAGTGCTCGCGGGGGACATCGTCCACCAGGTAACTCAGCAGCACCGCGGGACGATATTGATCGCCTTGTTGGTCGATCCGTGTATCGATGACAGTCGCTTTGGACTGCATGAAGTCGTGATTGGCCCGCCACTCGGGAATGATGACTTCGCCCAGCAGGAGAATCAGGCTGACCACGCCGACTAAAAAAAAGAAGCCAAAGAACAACGCCTCGCCCACGCTGCCAAGCGCTTGCGACCCGGTCCGGCGGTCGCCTCGTTTTTTGCCATACATCCTGAACAGGCGAGGCATGCTGTAATTCCGGTAACTCAATCCGACGACAACCCGAATGGTCCACAGGCAGACATTGTACCCCAATTTGCCAAAAAAACAGCGGCGTCGGGTTGCGCCCGCTGCGCAACCCGCTCGCCGCCGCTCGGGTCATTTTCGTTGATGGTGCGGAGTTATTTGGCCAATTCGTTGGACGTGTCGGCAAAGAATTTTACGCAACGAGCCAGCGTTGGCATGTCCCATTTATATTCGAATTCGATGGCGATCGGTCCCTTGAATTGTTTGTCTTTGAGTTCGGTCAGCATCTGTGCGGCGGCGCTGTCTCCGCTACCCCAGACAACATCGTGACCGTCTTTGAGATCTTTGAAGTGCGAGGACACCACGCGGTCGCCATGTTTTTTGAGTACTTCGGCCGGAACCAGCCCGCTCCGCTTCCAGTGACCGACGTCAGCGCAGTAGCCCACGTTCTTGAGATCCTTAATTTGCGTGTAGGTGTATTCCGGATCCCAATATCGGCTTTTGGGCTTGGGATGGTCGTGCAAGGCAATTTTCAAACCGTACTCGCCGGCAACTTTGTCGATCATCGGTAGCGTCTTTTCTTCGGACTCCGTAACCACGGTCGTGACGCCCACTTTTTTGATCCAGTCGAAAAATTTGCGTGCATCGCTTTCCTTGCCCGGAATCCCGATGACGCCGGTATCGATGATTTCCACATCCAATTCCTTGGCTTTGGCGAGCACGGCTTTGATCTGGTCTTCGGTCATTTCCGGTCCCCACTTGGCCTTCGCGTCGTCATCGAGTTGTTGCCCGGGATAACATTCCAAGTAGTGAATGCCCAGGTCGTGCGCGGCTTGCAGGGCTTTGTAAGTGGTCGAATTCTTTTTGTCGCCATTCATGTAGTTCATGGTCCAGGCTTGCAGCGTGAGCTTCCAGCCCAGCTTCTTGGCACCGGAAAGATCGGGATCGTCGGCGCGCGCCGCCGGCAAACTACACAACAGGGCCAGTAGCGCCGCCAACAGGATTTGCTTTTTCATAATCACTCTCGTTGAAGTTAAAAAACCGCGTGTACTTACTCACGAGAACCAAAAAACTCGCGGTTGTCAATTCTCCGAGGACGGTCGGTTCCATTTCACGGCGCGTCGGCGGGCAGCGCGCTGGCAATGCCACACGCGCAAGGATGAGCCAGCGCCCTTTGCCAGCACGAGGCATGTAGCGCGAGCTATTGCCCAAACTGCTTGAGCAGATCGGCCGCCGAAGGAGTGTGAATGAGCTCGAGTACGCGTTCAACACGCAGTTGCCGCCGCGATTGCTCGTTCAGACGGCTGGGGTCCAGCAATTCGGCCTGCTCGACGATTTGTCTGAGCCGGCCGCGAGCTTCGGCCGTGCGCGCCATCGCCAGCGCTCTGAGGAGCTCCAAGCCGGAGTCGTGCGCCATGTCCGTTAGCTGCTTGCTGGCCTGTTGACGGACGGAGTATCGATCGGAATTCAGGTCGGCCAACATTTTGTTCAGACGCTGTTCGGCCGCTTTGCGATCTTCGGGTTTTTGCGCAACGCTTTTTTTGGAAAGTAGTTCGACCGCCCGATCGCCCTGCGCCACCAACTTCCAACCGGCCTTGTAGCCGGTTTCCGGATCGCGCGCGGCCAGGTCTTTCCAGATTTGCTCGACTTCTTGAGGCTTGAGTTGCGGCTGATCGGCCGCGCGGAGCGTCTCGACTTTGACCGCGCCCAGCGCCCAGTTGCGCGGCAGGGTTTTGTCGAGCGCCGTGATCTCGAATATGTTTTCGCCACTAAACTCCAGTCCCAACGTCTCCGACTGGTGCGGAAACACGAATTTCAACCGGTAGACTGAATCGCCGCCAAACGTAGCGCCCAACGTGCCGCGTTCGGCGGCGCCGCATTGGCCCGGCAACCGCTCGCCGGCCAGCAAGCAGGGATAACTCTGCATGTGCGCCGATCGGAGTTCATCGGTCAACGTGCTGGGCAGCAGCACGCGATTATCGAGTGTGGCGTCGAATAGCACGGGGCCATTATCGACGCGCAGGCTCCAAAGGGACGGCTGTTGGACTTCCTGCACGGCCTCAGCGTTTTCGTCGTCGCCACTCCACGGGCCAACGACAAACAGCTCAACTTCCAACGAAATCAATTCGTGCCGTGGTAACGCTTTAAGCTTCAGCTCGGCTTTCTCGGAGTTTTCGAACGGTCCGAGACACTTCCGCTTGCCGTTGGGCGTGGCGCCAACTTTTTGCACGGACCAGGCGTCCGAGACTTTATCCGCCTCGGAAAAATCGCTCTGGTAAACTTTCTCCGCGCGGGTGGTCGTCGTCGCGCCCAGCACCAGGCCAACTAACGCGATCATCGCCAGGCGGGCGAATAATTTTGAAGCAGGGCTGCAAAACTTCATATCTGCGACTCACTGGCGGCATTGTTCGAATTCATCCGCAACCTTCAATACAAAGGATACGGCGTAAAGCAGAAGATCGGAATCGCCAAGGAGGCCGCGCCCAAGATTCGTCGGGCCGGACTCATGTACGCCTGATCGTCGGCGGTGGGCGGATGTTGGATGCCCATCAGCACCACCAACACCATCATCACCGTCCAATTGTATTGTTCGGCGAAGATGATAAACAACAGCGCGGTCAGCAGCATGCCGCGCGAAATCCAGCGCGATCCGCGGCCAAACACGGCAAACGCCACATGCCCGCCGTCGAGTTGACTGATCGGTAGCATGTTCAGCCCGGTAATCAGCAGCCCCACCCAGCCGGCCATATACAAGGCATTGACGCCCAGTTCCTGGTTAAGCTTGAGTTCGGGGCGGAGCACCGGAATCAGCAGCTTCACAAGCAGCGGATCGCCGAAATGCATTTCGTCCGCATTGGCCGAAGTCGGTTGCTGCACGACTTTTTCGACGACCGGCGCCATCGTCAGCCCGGCGATGATCAGCGGAATGGTCACGACCAGCCCAGCCAAAGGTCCGGCGATGCCAATATCGAACAGTTGCTTACGATCTGCCCGCGTGCCGCGGCCCGTGCCGTCCATGACGATCACCGCGCCCATCGTACCGCTCAGCGTCTGCGGCACGGGGATAAACAGCGGATAGCTCGACAGCACGCCGTAGCGGCGCATCATCAGGTAATGGCCCATTTCGTGCGCCATTAAGACCGACAGCACTGAAAACATGTACGCTAGCCCGGTGCGCCAGCCATGAATTAACTGCTGCAGCATTTGCGAGTCGAACGCCATCAACCCCAGATACGACCAATTGATGGCTCCGGCCGCGTACGTGGTGCAGCAGGTGGTCAGAAAGAGCAGGACAGGCGTTCGCAGGCGGCGGCGCGGCGAATGCAGTTGCGCCTCGTCCAGGTATTGCGGCACTGCGAGCGTGAGCGCGTCGTCCGGATCGGGCTCCGAGAGGACTTCGGCAACCGGAATCTGACCGACTTGCGGAAGATGTGCGGACGCAGGCTGCGGGTCGCTCGTCAGGTGGCTCATCCTTCTAGCATAACCAGACCGGCGAGCAGTGACGAGGTCGTTTGCCGCAAGGCGGCGGTTCGCGCGGGCCGTTTTGCCGTCACAACTGGCATTTTCCGCTACCCGCTTTGCCGGATGGCCGTTTCGGGTTAGGCTACTGACAGTTCGACACACATGCTGAGACCGCATTCCGTGAGTATTACCGCCGAAATTTTGCCGCTGTCGGAGACCCGCGCGCCGCATACGCAGGCGGAGTTGGCCGAGATCGTCCGCCAAGCCTATCAAAGTTCCACGCCCATCTATCCGATTGGCGGGGCCACCAGCTTGGCTTACGGGCTGCCGGCGCGCACCGCTGGCATCGGCTTGTCGCTGGAAAATCTGCGGCAAGTGATCGATTATCCGGCGCGCGACATGACCATTACGGTCGAAGCTGGCATTACCGTGGCCGAACTGAATGGCACGCTGGCCACCGAAGGCCAATGCCTGCCGGTCGATATTGCCACGCCGCAGCGTGCCACACTCGGCGGCGCGATTGCCACCAACGCCAGCGGACCGCGCCGCTACGGTCATGGCACACTGCGCGATTACGTAATTGGCATCAGCGCCGTGGATGGCCGCGGCATTCCGTTTAAGGGCGGCGGCCGCGTGGTTAAAAACGTGGCTGGCTACGATTTTTGCAAACTACTGACCGGTTCGCTGGGAACGCTGGGCGTGATCGCGCAAGTGACGCTAAAAGTCAAACCGATCTCGCCGAGTAGCTCGTGGCTGATGTTACCGATCGACAGTTGGCCGGTCGCGGCGCAATTGCTCGATGCCGTGGCCGCTTCAAAAACCACGCCGGCCGCGGTGGAGCTAATAGCCGGCCCGGCTTGGCGCACCGAGACTTCGTCCGTCGACAGCCTGGCCTGCCTGCTCGTGGCGCTGCAAGGCACGGTCGCCGAAGTCGATTGGATGGGCCGCACGTTGGCCGACGAACTCAAACCGCTGTCGCCTATCGCCGCGAAAATCGTGGCCGAGCGCGATCTGCCGCTTGCGCGGCAGTTGATTGACTTCGCCACGCAACCCGGACCACTGGTGCTTAAGGCCAGTTTACTGCCGCATGCCGTGGTCGAGTTCTGCCGGCAATTGCGGGAGCTGGACGCCAACTGTTCGATTCAGTCGCATGCCGGAAATGGCATCGTAATTGCTCGACTGAGCGAAGTACCAACCGCCGGTTTGTCGCGCGCGCTGGTGGGCCGCATGCAACCGCTGGCCGAACGGGCAGGCGGACATTTGACCGTACTGAGCACCACGTCGACGGAAATCACCCGCCAGGCCATTTGGGGCGGCGCTCGCGACGCCACGCCGCTGATGGACGCGGTCAAAAAACAGTTCGATCCCCGCGGCCTGCTCAACCCGGGCCGCTTCGTTTATTCGGCCTAATGGCTTGCCGTCGCGACTTATTCCACGTCAATCATCGTTTGCCTCACTGAATTGCCGCGTATGACAACCAACGCACAAACCCATCTCGTCGATCCCCAGCCGCTGCCCGACGCGCTGCCCACCGAGGGCGCGCACTCGCGGCAAGCCGACGCGCATCCGACACCAGCGCCGCCGCGCGAGCTGGCCACCATTAATCCGGGCGCGGGAATCGACTATCAACGGTTTTTGGATTGCGTGCATTGCGGTTTGTGTACCGCGGCTTGTCCGACGTACTTGGAGTTAGGCAACGAAAACGATGGTCCGCGGGGTCGCATTTATTTAATGCGCGCGGTGACCGATGGTCGGTTGGCGTTGAATCACGAAGTTCGCCGGCATTTGGAACTTTGTCTCGATTGCCGCGCCTGCGAAACGGCTTGCCCTTCGGGCGTGCAGTACGGCAAGTTGATCGAGCCATTTCGCGTGGCCATGGAACAGACCAGCGGCGAGGCGCCCAAAAGCCAAGATTGGTTTCATCGTTGGATTTTGTTTGGGTTGTTTCCCTATCCGGACCGGATGGAAAAGGCGCTGCTGCCCGCCCGCATTGCCCAGCGATTAGGGCTGTTTACGTTGGCCGAAAAACTGCGATTGTTCAACCTGTTGCCCGGCCGATTGCGGCAGTTGGTTCGCAACTTGCCGCCACCGACCAAAAGTTTGCCGGCCTTGCCGGAGATGCTGCCAGCCATTGGCAAGCGCCGCGCAAAAGTGGCTTTGTTCCGCGGTTGCGTCAGCGACGTGATGTTCCGACACACCAACTGGGCGACCGCGCGTGTGCTGCAGCAAAACGGTTGCGAAGTGCTGGTTCCGCGCGATCAGGCGTGCTGCGGCGCCATTCATTTTCACGCCGGCGCCAGTGAACCGGCCCGCGAATTGGCGGATCAAAACATGAAGGCGCTGAGCCTGTCCGGCGTCGACGCGGTGGTGGTCAACGTCGCTGGCTGCGGCGCAATGCTCAAAGATTACGGCCATCACTGGCACGATGCGGTCCAGCCAGCGCGCGAAAAATTCGCCGGACAGATCAAAGACATTCACGAGTTTCTCGATGAACTGGGACTTGTGGAGCCGAAAGGTCGTGTGGAACTCACGGCCACCTATCACGACGCCTGCCATTTGGGCCACGCGCAAAAAATTCGCGAGGCCCCGCGCCGCCTGCTGGCGAAAATTCCGGGCCTAGTGCTCAAAGAACTGCCGGAAACCGAAATCTGCTGCGGGGCCGCCGGCACCTACAATTTGACCGAGCCCGAAATGGCCGACCGCTTGAGCAAACGCAAAATGCGCAATATTCTCAGCACCGGGGCCACCACGGTCATCACCGCCAACGCCGGCTGCCTGCTGCAAATTGGCCGCGAGGCACGGCTGCAAGGCCAGCGATTGGATATCGTTCACCCAATGGATATCCTCGATCGCAGTTATCAAGCCGAAGCGAATCGCTAGCGCATGGCTGTCGCGCCCACGTAGGGATTGAACTTTCGCTCCTGGCCGATGGTCGTCGGTTCGCCGTGGCCGGGCAACACGATCGTGTCGTCAGCCAGCGTAAACAGCTTTTCGTGAATGCCGGCCGCCAGTTGCTCGAAGCTGCCGTCCGGAAAATCCGTGCGTCCCACGCTGCCGGCGAATAACACATCTCCGCCAATCACCACAATGGGCGAGAGTTGCCGGGCAACGAACACTACGTGCCCCGACGAGTGACCGGGAATCTCGCGAACTTCCCAGTCGAAACCGGCCGCCGAATACACTTCGCCGTCGCGCACCAAGACGTCGGCTGGCGGACTGACCAGATTAAAGCCGAACTGCGCGGAGAGATTGCGGCGCGGATCGATCAGCTTATCGGCCTCGTTGATGCCAATCACCAAGGGGCAGTCTGGCCAGCGCTCTTTCATGGCGCCGTTGCCGGCGATGTGGTCGCTGTGGCCGTGCGTGATCAAAATGGCCGCCGGCGCAAGCTGCTGCTCGTCGATGGCCGCGAGAATTTTTTCTGGTTCGAGTCCGGGATCGACAATCAAACAATCCTGCCGGCCATCCAGCCAGACAACGTACGAATTTTCAGCAAATGGCTGCGAAACGATGGGCAAAAAAGGCATGCAGAGTTCTCGGAATTCAACGGCCAACAGAATATGGCGACGTGGCATATCGTACGCCGGAATTTTAGGCTTGCTAGCGGCACCTGGGAAGGGCCGCCAGCAGATGGCCTGCGCTGCGGCGCGCGCGACGCGGAAATCGCCACGAACGAGTCGGTTGCCGTTGACCAACCAAGTTGGGCAAACCGTGCCGGCGGCTAGCACGGCAATTATCCGGCATTCCGAGCCAGTGGTAGAGTCGTAACGAGCGAAATGCCGAATCTCAAATAAGACCCGATGCATGGAAGCGCGGGGCGATGTTTCTGCGGCCCAAGGCGGAACTGGCGAAAATGAATCATCAATCCCGCGTCACGGATTTAGTTCCACGACGGGCGTTGCCAATTGTCCTAGGCGGACTTTTTGGCCTGGCGCTGATCGCAATTTGCCTGGTGCTGCACCATTTTCTGCCACGCTGGGCGCCATCGCTGGCCGAACCGCGTTTGGCAGCCTTCGATCTAGAAAGTTCCGGCAGCGTTGCCGTATGGTTGTCGACCATGATGTTGGCCAAGGCGGCTGCCGTTTGCTGGCTGATTTATTCGGTCCGCAAGCATCATCCCGACGATTATCAAGGCCGCTACCGCGTTTGGTTGTGGATGGCCTTGCTCGCCAGCGTCATGAGCTTGAGCGCCACTGCCAATCTGCATCTGGCGTTTCAGCACGTGGTCACCCAACTCAGCGGCTGGTCATTGAACCTCAAGCCAGCCGCCATTTGGCTCGGCTCGCTCGGGCTGGTGATCATGGCAGTCGGCGCGCGAGTTGTGGTCGATGCGCGCAAGAGTCGCGCGACGAGCACACTGTTGATCGCGGCCATGTCGTTTTGGGTTGCTGCCGCCGTGGCCGAGATGGGCTGGTTGCCCGTCAACCCGGAAGTCAGCGTGCTGGTTCGTCAAGGCTGCAAGATGATGGGGCAGTTAAGTCTGCTGGTTGGCGTGACACTGTATGCGCGCTTCATGGTGTTGGATGCCGAAGGCTTGCTGCCTGCCAAGGCGGCCAAGACCAAAGCCGCCAAGTCCTCGACGCCCAAGATTGACAAGCACGAGAAGACCGGCGCCAGCACACGCATTGATTCCGGGACCAAAGACGCGCACTCCGACAAACGCACCGACCTACAACCGCACGCACCGATCAAGCCCAACGGTAAACCCGAGAGCAAGCCGCAATCCAAGGCCGCCGATCACGACGACGATGATTACGATGACGACGGCGAAGATAGCGAAGAACGTAAAGCCGGCAAAGCCGAGCGCAAACGGATGCGCCGACTCAAAGCCGAGCAGCGCCGCTCCGGATTATAAGCTTGCGCGTTAGATGCAGCGCGGCGCAACCACGCCACGCTTCGTTCCGTAATCCAACGGCCGTGTGTCGAAATCACTCCTGGATGCGGCCAGGCAACCGCGCGTCGGCAACGGTTATTCGGATCGGTGCGTTTGTTCCGCTGCTGACGAACAGCCATCCGCCAAGAGCCGTCGAGAACTGCTGCGATAAAGTCAGTTGCCGCAAGCCCTTGGCGACATGCAGCAACTCCTGAATGCCCGAGCGGTGTTATCAGGATTTTCGCGTTTTTAACGCGGCATGCAAGTTGCCTTCAATCGGTCGTCGAAATGACTTCACGACCGGGGGCGAGACCATGAGTCAGCGCGAAAATACCTTTGTCATGCAGGTCCAAGCTTCCGCGCAGGATCTGTTCGAAATGCAAGCCGCAGTTGGCGCATTAAACGCCGAACCGCTCACAAACCATCCCGGTGGTTCGCTGCTGTTCAAAGCGTACGAAGCCACGCCCATCGATCGTAACCGCCAGTGGTTCCGCGTCGCCATCGAATTTCAGATTGTGGCCACCAACGCGGATTTTTCGCATTCCGCAGGAGCAGCGGCACTGCCTTGGATCGAAACGCTGGATCGCTTTCAGATGATCGAAGAGCTACCGCGACTGGCCGAGTCGGCCTTTCAACTAACCATGTCTTAAACACAGTTCTTGCGGCTTGCCGGCGGCGCTGTCGCGCACGAGCCAGATTTCGATGCGTGATGTACAGTCGCCGCTACGGCTTGGGCAGGAAGGCCGCTTCAATTGGCTTGTACATGACCAGATTTTCGCTCCGCAGTTGCCGAAATTTGGCGAGGATTTCTTCGGCGGAATCTTTTTCCATATCGGGCACGTCGATCGGCTTGCCATTGCGGACGATCGACCAACATTCGCGGACGGGCGTCTTGCTGGCTTGCTTGTAAGTCCAAAACGCCCACGACCACGTTTGGGCATCCATGGCCTCGACGTGTCTGCGAACCATCGGCCCGCCGCCGGCCGTCTCTTGAATGACATTCCATTCGCCCACGTAAAACGGCTGATCGAAATGCACCTGATCGAGCGCGTACGCGGGAAATTTGGTTTTCAGAAATTCTTCATGGACGTCGACCGTCGGTTTATCGGAGACCAAGGTGGGGTAATGATGCTGGCTGTAGATGATTCCGTATTTGTCTTTGCCCATCAACTTCGGGAAAATTTTCATACCTAGGTTGCCATCTTCGACGATCACCAAGCGACTCGGGTCGATTGCGCGAATTGCATGGGCGATCTCGGCCTGCGCGTTAACGCATTGCTTGGCATTGGCGGCACCGGACGGTTCGTTGAGCACGTCAAAGGCGGCAATGCTCGGGCGACCCTTGTAGCGTTTGGCCAGCGCTTTCCAGATGTCCATCGTGCGCTTTTGCATGGCGACGTCGCTCCACAGCGCGTTGCGATTTTTTTCGCCGCTGTGGACTTCCTTGTTCTGGCCGCCTGGCGCGCCGTGTAGGTCCAAGACGCAGTACAGTCCGTTCTTTTCCGACCATTCGACGGCGCTATCGAGCCACTTCAGGCCATCTTCGCGATATTCGCCGGGTTTTGCATCGTCTTCGATCAGCCCGTAGTAAAACGGTACGCGAACATGGTTGAAGCCGAAATCTTTGATGCGTTTCAAATCTTGCGGGCCAATCCAAGCGGTCCGAAAGGCCTCGCGAATGGCGCGGGCTTTGGCATCGCCTAGCCGGGTGGTCAGGCTGCTCCACAGCGACTTTTCGTCCGGAAAATCAAATCCGCAAAAATTTGGATCCAGCGCCAGCCAGCCGCCGAGATTCACGCCGCGCAGCGCAATCGGCTGGCCAAGCGCGGTGAGGTTGGTGCCCTGAATTCGCAGCGGCGGTAACGGCGGAAACGAGCCCACGGCATCGGCGGCCAGCAGTCTGCACGGTGAAACCGCCAACAGCCAGCAAATCGCCGCCAGGGCACCGAGTTGCGAGCGACTCAAAAAGTTCCGCATCAATACAAGCTCCGCAAAAAGGGGGCGTCCACGCCTCCAGGTTAAGCATTTGCATGCAGGTCCACCCTGCCATCTATTCTACACACGCCTAGGCATTTTGCGAAAAAACTTGCTGTCTCCTGATCGCGTTGCCAGAACAGCGCGGCAATTGCCCCGCTTGCGGCCGACGATTGTGCCGATTCTGACGGCGATCTTGACGGCCGGCTTGGATTCCATCATTTTGAGCATCTCAGTTCGCTTCTCCCCGCGAGCCGTTTCCCGGTTTTGCCAAGTTTGCTATCCGGTGAGGTTGCCGATGCCGATGCCACAGACTGCTCGCGTTTTCCTACTGTTGGGACTCGTTCTCGTCGCTGCCGCGTCGCACGCCGCGGACGCACCTGTTGCCGCGGACACCAGTCCTGCAGACGCCAAACCAGCGACCGACGCCGCGTCACGTCCACTGCGAATGATCCTGGTGGGCGACATCATGCTGGCCCAAGATGAAGCAACCGGCAAGTTGATCGCGCAGGGCAAGGATCCGTTCGAGCATTTTGCCAAACTCCTGAAGCAGTCGGACGTGGCCATTGGCAACTTGGAGTGCGTGGTGGCCGAGCGCGGCGAGCGGGTCAGAAAGCCGTATAACTTCATGGCTCATCCCCGCTGCATTCCACTGTTGAAACAGCACTTCAGCGGCTTGACCGTGGCCAACAATCATTCCTGCGATTTTGGCAAGTCGGCACTGGTGCGGCAGTGCGAACTTTTCGAAACTGCCGGCGTGCCGTACTTCGGCGGCGGACGCAACAAGGCCGACGCCCACAAACCGTGGATCGTCCAGCGTGGCGGATTGAAGATTGCCATGCTCGGCTATTGCGAAGTGCTGCTGCGGTCGTTTCAGGCCGAAGAGAATCTACCGGGCGTGGCCTGGAGCGAAAAAGACGACGTCGTGCTGGCCGACATCAAAGCCGCGCGCGAGAAATACAAAGCCGATCTGGTGATTCCGTTTATGCACTGGGGCTGGGAGGAAGAACCGGCCAATGATCGGCAAAAAGCCCTGGCACGCAAAATGATTGATGCCGGCGCCGATGTCGTGGTCGGCGCGCACCCGCACGTCACCCAAGGCGCGGAGTATTATAAAGGCCATTTGATCGTCTATAGCCTCGGCAATTTTGTCTTCAATGGTTTCGATACCGTGGCCACGCGCACCGGCTGGGCGTTGCGATTGCAACTCGACCAGCGCGGTCTGGCGGCTTGGGACACCGTGGTGGTGGAACTCGACGAACAGTCCGGCGTCCCGCGGCCGAATTGGAAAGCGCCCGGCCCCAGCGGCAAGCGTGGGGTGGCGGAAATTATCGAGCGGCCGGCGGAAGCTCCGCCCGTTCAGTAAGGCGGTCCGCGTCGCGCTGGGGCCGATGCTGCGCAGGGGACCCGCGCTGTTGGCGGAAATTTCCGCGGACTTGCGTGTATTTCGATCACGGCCGACATATAATCGCAGCCACACTGGCCGGTTAATATCGTGGCTCTCGATTGCCGGCCACCGCTGGTCTCACCCGCCTCGCACACACCTTAGGCGCCCCAACCATGAAACGTCTGAACCTCGCCATTTGCTGCCTGCTGCTGGTCTCCGCCAGCAGTCGCGCGGAAGAAAAATTCGTCTCCATCTACAACGGCAGCGACCTCAGCGGCTGGGTGGTCGAAGGCACGGACAAATTCAAAGATAAAGAGGGCAAGGAAGCGCCCACCTGGACCGTGACCGACGGCCTCATCCACTGCGCAGGCAAGGGCTTTGGCTTTTTGCGCTACGACAAACAAGAATTCGCCGATTTTGCGCTGCGGCTGGAGTATCGCATGAGCAAAAATTGCAACAGCGGCGTCGGTATCCGCACCATAAAATTCACGGGGCCTGCCGAATCGCGACCGTCGTTTGCCGGTTACGAAATTCAGTTGCTGGACGATGCCGGCAAAAAGGTCGACGAGCACAGCAGTTTTTCGCTGTATCGCTACGTGCCGGCCACCAGCAATCCGTCGAAGCCAGCCGGCGAGTGGAACACGCTGGAAGTCCGCTGCGTCGGTCCGCGAATTCAGGTCACCGCCAACGGCGTGCTCTGCCAGAATACCGATCAAACCACGGTCAATACCATCAAGGACAAAGCACTGTCCGGCTACGTGTGCGTGCAAAATCACGGCGGCGTTGTCGATTTCCGCAAGATCGAAATTCTCGACTTGGGCGGCACGATCGTCGAGCGCAAGCCAATTGTTAAACCGGCCGAAGTCGCGAAGTCGCCCGAGGAATTGGCCGTCGCAAAGAAAGCCGCCGATGCAAAGAAAGCGGCCGACAAGAAGAAAGCCGCTGATAAGAAGGCCGCTGACAAGAAAGCCGCTGATGCTAAAAAGTCGGCCGATAATGCCGGCAGTAACGCCCAGCCTGCGGCCACGGTCACGCCGTAATTTTTTGATGCAATTTTTCCAAAATCACAGCCTGCGCAGCGAACTAGGGGCACAACGTCGCGTTTCGGCGGTGGCCATCAGTCGCGGCAGACCTCACGTCCGATTTTCGGTGCGAATCCGAACCAAACTTTTCTGGAGACGATTATTATGGCCAGCACCAGTTTTGCCTTCGGTTGGATCGCCGTCATGATGATGATGGGTGGTGGTGGCGCGCCGACCGGCCTGCCGCTCTCGCTGCCGCCGCTGCCCCAAGATCCGGTCATGTCGCGAATCGCGCCGGAAGAATGTCTCTGGTATCTGAGTCTGTCTGGCATGGCCAAACCGGATGCCAAGAGCGGCAATCAAACCGAGCAATTGCTGGCGGAAAGCGAACTGCAGCGCCTGTTCGTGGAAGTGCATGAGAAGATTGTGGCTGCGATCCGTAAAAACGCGCCTTCGAATCCAGGCGACCAACTGATCGCCACCGACGGCCCGATGCTCATCAAAACACTGCTCACTCGGCCGCTGGCCCTGTACATTTCCAAAGTCAATCCCACGATTGCCAAGGGACCGAAGATCGAAGGCGGCGCCATCCTTAGCACCGGCGACGAGACGGCTGCCGTCAGCGAATCGCTGGCGCGGTTGGAAACGAACTTTCTTGGCAAAGCCATGATGGGCGAAAACGGCAAATGGCATCGCCTCCCGACACCGCCTGACGCACCCAAAGTCGAGTGGGGATTTCGCGGCAACTACCTGATCCTGGGCATTGGCGACGGATCGGCCGACGCCATCGCCGCGCGCGGCAAAGCAACATCAATCGTGCCTGCCTGGCTGACAGACGTGAAAAAGCAGTTACCGGTCGAGCGTGTTTCGGCCGTGCATTATTTGAACATCAAGCGGGCGCTGGAAATTGCCTTGCCGCTCGCGCCCGATCCCAAAGTGGCAACCGCCGTGGATGCCTTGGGACTCAAAGGCTTGCAGTATTATGCCGCCGTCAGCGGAATGGATGCCGAAGGCTGTGTCGAGAAATCGCTGCTGGCCACCGCCGGCAAGCCGACTGGCATTTTTGCCGCCATTCAAGGCAAACCGCTGACCGCCGCTGACTTAGCGCCGATTCCGCAAAACGCCAATCTGGCCATGGTCGCCCGCATCGACGCCAATAAACTGTTTCACGACGTCATGGATATTGTGGGCCAGATCGAGCCAGCCGCGCGGCAGGACTTCGAGCGGCAAATGAGCATGGCTGAACCTCAGTTCGGCAAACTGCCGGACGCTGTCCTGACGCCACTTGGCGACACCTGGTGCGTGTTCAATTCGCCCAGCGAAGGCGGCCTGCTGTTCAGCGGCGTGACCGCCGTGGTGCAAGTTCGCGATCGTCAAAAGTTGCAAGCGACTCACGACCGACTGGTTGCCATGGCGCGTTCGATGACGCCGCCCACGCCGCCGGGCGCTCGTCCTCAACGCGGCGCGACCGTCAAAGAAATGGAGTTCAACAAGCACAAGATTTTCTTCATGAACTTCATTGGCGAAGAATCTCCGGTGGCGCCCGCCTGGTGCATCACGGACAAAGAGTTGGTCGTGGCGTTGTATCCGCAGTCGATCAAAAGCTACCTGTCGCGGCCGGCTGGCAGTCCATCGTTGGCCAAGGTTCCGGCCGTCGCCAAGGCGCTCAAGGACGAGCACCTGATGGCGCTCACCTACCAGGATTCCGAAAACGTTTTCCGAACGGTCTATCCGCTGCTGCAAGTCGCGGCACAAATGGGCGTCAGTCAACTACAGCGCGAGGGCGTGGACTTAGATATCTCGATGCTGCCGTCGGCCGATTCGATTGGCAAGCACTTGAAGCCTTCGATCACGACGATCTCGCAGCATGCCGATGGCTTGCGCGTGATCTCGCAAACGACCGTTCCGCTAAATTTCAGCATGACTTGGTTGCTGGGAGCCGGCATGTACGGCGTGCGAACGTCGGCAATGCCGGCAATGCCGGCGTTCGGACCGGGAGCGGCCAGAGAGTCGCAGTCGATGAATAACATGCGACAATTGACGTTGTGCATGCATATCAGTGAGTCGCAGAATGGCAAGCTGCCGGCCGCCTATTCCAGCAAAGACGGCAAGCCGCTGCTGAGTTGGCGCGTCCATGTTCTGCCTTACATCGAGCAAGAAGCTTTGTACCGCGAATTCCACCTCGACGAGCCTTGGGACAGCGAGCACAACAAGCGGCTGATTGCCAAAATGCCCACCGTCTACTCCACGCCAGGCGTGACGGCGCTTGGCAAAACGTGTTACGTCGTGCCCCGCGGCGAGCATACGATGTTCAACGGCGACAAAGCGATTTCGCTGGACGACGTTAAAGACGGTCTCTCGAACACCGTAATGATTTTGGAAGTCGATGCCAATAAAGCCGTCGTCTGGACACAGCCGGACGATTGGCAACTGGACGAAAAACATCCGCTGGCCGGACTCGGTCAACTTCGCGATGGACTGTTCTTGGCCGCATTTGCCGACGGTTCGGTCCATAAAATCGGTGCCGGTCTCGATCCAAAAACGGCAATGGCCCTCTTCACCCGCGACGGCGGCGAAACGATTGATCATAGTTTACTCGATGGCAGTGGCGCGCGGACCGAAGTCCACGTCGACGCGGACCGAGACGTCACGCCCGAGCCGCCGTTCAATCCCGGCGTGCAGCCCGTCGCTCCGCCGCACGCGTCTTCGCCGCCACGCCCCGGCAGCGCACCGCCACTGCCGCCAACCGCTGCGCCACGGCCCGTTCCGATCCCAGCGCCTGCGCCACCCGTTGCGCCGCCGCTGCCGGTCAAGCGATAGATCGCTGAGTAACGTAAGATCAAACAACGCGCGTCATCTTGCGCAGATGGCGTGCGTTGCGTTTTTTTCCCAAGACGATGACTGTCGTGAGCGGCTACGACTGCGGAAATTGATGTCCCAGTTTGTCGCGTTTGGTCGCCAGATATTTGGCGTTATGCTCGTGAACTTCCGGCAAGATGGGCACTTGATCGATGACTTGCAGATCGAAGCCGCCGTAGATGAAGGCGTCGGTCTTCTTGGGATTGTTGGTCAGTAGCCGCACTTTGGATAATCCCAAATCTTTGAGTAACTGAATGCCGACGCCGTAATCGCGACTGTCGGCTTTGTAGCCCAGCGCCAGATTGGCTTCGACGGTATCCAAACCCTGATCTTGAAGTTGGTAGGCTTTCAGCTTCTCGATCAGTCCGATGCCGCGGCCCTCTTGTGGCAGATAAACCAAAACGCCGGCACCCTCTTGGCCAATGCGTTCCAGCGCCATGTGCAGTTGGTCGCCGCAGTCGCAACGCAGCGAGTCGAGCAAGTCGCCCGTGAAGCACGACGAATGCAGCCGCACCAGCGGCGCCGGCACGCTCGTCAGATCGCCATGCACCAGCACGATGGGCTGTTGCGTCTCGTACTTCACGCCGTAAGCGATGATCCGAAATTGGCCGTGCTTGGTGGGCAGATCAGCTTCGGCCAAGCGATAGACCAGCTTTTCGCGAATGCGGCGATAGCGGATTAGTTCTTCGATGGAGATGATTTGCAAATTGAATTGATCGGCAATTTCGAACAATCGATCGCGGGCGGCGCGGTCTCCTTCTTCGTCCAAAATTTCGCACAGCACGCCGGCCGGTTGCAGACCAGCCATGCGGGCCAAATCGACCGAAGCTTCCGTATGCCCTGCGCGCCGCAACACGCCGCCTTCTTTAGCCATCAGCGGATAGAGATGCCCTGGACGCAGGAAATCGCCGGGCTTGCTGGCCGGATTGAGAATCTCCTGAATGGTGGTGGATCGCTCGCGAGCGGTCACTCCGGTGCGGCTGGTAAGATGATCCACGGTCACCGTGAAGCCGGTGCCCAGCGGCGCGGTGTTCGACTCGACCATCATCGGCAGCTTGAGCCGCTCGCAGACCTCCGGCAAGATGGGCATGCAAAGCTGCCCTCGACCGTGGGTGATCATGAAGTTGACGATCTGCGGCGTGACTTTTTCGGCCGCGCAGATGAAATCGCCTTCGTCTTCACGATCTTCGGCATCGACAACCACGATGATTTCGCCGCGGGCAATGGCTGCCACGGCCGCTTCGATGGTGGAAAAATCGCGTTGCACCGGAAACCTCTGTCAGTGGAGCAAATGTTGCAAGCCGCCAAGTCGTGGCGCACTCGATTCGAATCATCTCGAATATTATATCATGTTTGCCGCGATACGACCCGACCGCGCTGGCGACATGGCAACAGCAAAATGCAAGTACTGCCAGCCGTCACGCCGCAACCTACGACTAACCGCCGCGATTTGAATTACGCTCGAAATCATGTTACCGTGCGAAGATAGCGATTTCCGCGTCGGAGCACCCTTTTGCCCAGGCATCGTACCCCTTGGCTGATGACGAGCAGCGCCGCCGTGCCTCTAAGAAAGCAAAACGATGAGTTCGACGCCAGCAGACTCCAACGAATGCGGCGATTGCGGTTGCTCGGATACCATCAACCGCCGCAACTTTCTGCGCGTGGTTGGCATCAGTTCGCTGCCGCTGTTGGCCACGCAGTTGCCGGTGATGGCCGGGCCATTTGAGCCGGGCGAGTTCGAAAAGCTGGTGCCGGCCGACAAGAAACTCAGCGCGGATTGGGTCAAGTCGCTATTTGCGCGCGGCACGCCGGAAGTCAATCGAACTGCCGAACTGAAGTGGATCGGCATGCCGATCGGCGGAATCTGCGCGGGGCAAGTTTACCTCGGCGGCGACGGCAAACTCTGGCACTGGGATATTTTCAACAAGCACACCAAAACCGGCGCGGAACATTATGCCAAACCGCGCGATCCGGCCGCGCCACTGGAGCAGAGCTTTCAATTGACGATCGGCGACAAAACCCGATCGCTGGACGCAAAAGGATTTTCGGACATCAGCTTCCGTGGCGAATATCCCATCGGACGCGTCGAGTATCGGGCAGACGATGTGGCCGTTACGCTGGAAGCGTTTTCGCCATTCATCCCGCTAAATACGGACGATTCGAGCCTGCCGGCAACCGTGCTGCAATTCAGCGTTAAGAACACCAGCGCCGCTGCAATTGAAGCCACGCTGACCGGCTCGCTCGAAAACGCAATTGCACGCTCGGCGACTTGCCAGCGGCACAACCAGGTCGTTTCCGGAAAAGATTTTCAGTTCTTGCAATGTACGGCCGAAAGTTCCGACGCCGCAAGCAAACCTCCGCAAGCCGACATCGTGCTGGAAGATTGGAAGCAAGAAAAGTACGCTGGCTGGAAAGTCGAAGGCACGGCCTTTGGCGGTGGACCGATCAAGAAGTCGGAGCTTCCCAAATATCAAGGCGACGTCGGTGGCGATACCGATCGCGTGGTCAACTCGCACGCCACGGCGCCCGGTAACGATACCGCCACGAAAGACGACGCTACCGGCCAGCTCACCAGCAAAGAGTTCACGATCGAGCGACGGTTCGTCACGTTCTGGATTGGCGGCGGCAATCACGCCGGCAAGACCTGCTTGAATCTGCTGGTCGATGGCAAGGTGGTCCGCACGGCCACCGGTGCCAACGACAACCACATGACGCAGCACAGCTTTGACGTGCAAGATCTTCACAACCGCAAAGCGGTGATCCAGATTGTCGATGCGCAATCCGGCGCGTGGGGCAACATCGGCGTCGGTAAGATCGCATTCAGCGATCAAGCCATCGGCACGTCCAAAAAACTCGAAAAGTTGCCGGATTTCGGCACGATGGGCTTGGCGCTGCTCGGCGCGCCCGCCGACGTGACCGAAATCGAAAAGCTCATCGGCAAGCTGGGACGAAAGCTCAAACTTGAACCCGGTCAATCGGCGACCGTGACCTTCGTGCTGGCCTGGCATTTTCCGAATTTGCAGATCGAAAAATTGCCGAGCGGACGTTATTACGCCACCAAGTTCAACTCGGCGCTGGCGGTGGCCACGTACGTGGCCGAAAACTTCGAGCGGTTGGCATCGCAGACGCGACTGTGGCGAGACACCTGGTACGACTCGACACTGCCGTATTGGCTGCTCGACCGCGCGCAGTTGAATACGTCCATTCTGGCAACATCCACCTGCTACCGCTTTTCGTCGGGTCAATTTTGGGGTTGGGAAGGCGTTGGCTGCTGCCCTGGCACCTGCGTGCATGTTTGGCACTACGCGCAGGCCGTGGCGCGGCAGTTTCCGGAGTTGGAGCGAATTCTCCGCGAGCAAACCGATTACGGCCCCGCGATGCGACCCGACGGCGCAATTGGGTTCCGCGGCACCGGCATTCCGGCCGTCGACGCGCAGGCAGGCACCATTTTGCGGACGCTGCGCGAACATCAAATGTCGGCCGACGGCGCGTTTTTGAAGCGCGTCTGGCCGGCGGTCAAACGGGCCACCAATTGGCTGATCGAAAAAGACGCCAACGCCGACGGCATCATCGAGAGCAACCAGCACAACACACTCGATACGGACTGGTTCGGTCCCGTGGCCTGGCTCAGCGGTTTGTATCTCGCCGCGTTGCAGGCCGCCGCTACGATGGCCGACGAAATGCAAGATGCCGATTACGCCGCCCAATGTCGGAAGATTCTCACGGTGGGTCAAAAGGCGATCGTCGCCAATCTATTCGACGGCGAATACTTCATTAACAAGCCCAGCCCACAACATCTCGACAGCATCAATTCCGGCAGTGGCTGCGAGATCGATCAAGTCATGGGGCAGAGTTGGGCCTGGCAGGTGGGTTTGCCGCGAGTGTTTCCGGAACAGGAAACGAAATCCGCGTTGCGCTCGCTATGGAAATACAACTTCGCTCCGGATGTCGGACCGTATCGCGCGCATTACAAGCCCGGCCGCTGGTATGCGATGGCTGGCGAGGCCGGACTGCTGATGTGTAGTTTTCCGCGCAAAGATTGGGACTACCAGCAAGCGCGCGGCAAAGGCAAGACCGAGTGGGCAGCCGGCTATTTCAACGAGTGCATGAACGGCTTCGAATATCAGGTTGCCGGCCACATGATCTGGGAAGGCCTGGTGCAAGAAGGCCTGGCCATTACCCGCGCCGTACACGACCGCTATTCGGCCAGCCGCCGCAATCCGTATAACGAAATCGAGTGTGGCGACCACTACGCCCGCAGCATGGCTAGCTACGGCGTCTTCTTGGCGGCCTGCGGCTTCGAATATCACGGTCCCAAAGCGCACATTGGCTTTGCGCCACGGCTGACGCCCGAACACTTCAAAGCACCGTTCACCGCGGCCGAAGGCTGGGGCACCTTCGCGCAGCGTAGCGACGACGCAAAACTCGCGGCCACCATTGCCGTGGCCTGGGGCAAGCTGCGATTGCAATCGATCAATCTGGCTGCTGCGAAAAAATTCTCAACCGTAACGGCAAAAGTGGGCGATAAGCCGGTCAAGTGCTCGATGACCAGCGAGCAAGGAGTGGCCACGATCGCGCTTGCAGAAGCGATCACGCTGTCGCACGGGGAATCGCTGGAAATCCTGCTCGCTTAGCTAATGATCGGTCGGATGCAGCGTGTGAATGGCGCGGTCAAAGTTGGCGGTGTCTTCGATCACCAGGCCGTCGCGGAGCACGATGGCCCGCTTGGCGTGCCGTGCAACTTCCTGATCGTGCGTAACCAAAATGATGGTGATGCCGTCGCGCTCGTTAAGTTCGCGGAACAAAATCATCACTTCTTCACTGGTTCGCGAATCCAAGTTGCCGGTGGGCTCATCGGCCATTAAGATTGCCGGCTCGTTGACCAGCGAACGTGCAATGGCCACCCGCTGTTGCTGCCCGCCAGACAGTTGCCCGGGATGGTGATCCAGTCGGTTGCCGAGCCCGACGCGCTGCAGCAGTGCCGTGGCGCGCTCGTGGCGCGTGCGGGCCGGAATACCGGTGGAATACAGCAGCGGCAGTTCGACATTTTCCATGGCGCTGGTGCGGGCAAGCAGATTGAAGCTTTGAAACACAAAGCCGATCTTGCGATTGCGCAGCTTTGCCCGCGCGTCGCGGCCCATAGTGCAAACTTCAACCCCGTCCAGCAAGTAGCTGCCGCTGGTGGGCCGATCGAGACAGCCCAGCGTGTTCATCAGCGTCGATTTGCCGGAGCCCGAGGGGCCCATCAGCGCCACGTATTCGCCCTGCTGAATATCTAGCGTCACGCCGCGCAGGGCATCGACGGTGATTTCTTCCAGTACGTACGATTTGCGAATTTCGCGAAGTTCAATCAGCGCCATGGCTCGCCGGACGTTGCTGCAAAACCGATTCTGATTCCACACCGTTCGCCGGCGACAGAAATCGGCCGACGCTGAATTGTATCACGGCAAATAGCAATCTGCGTTATTCGTCGCTGAGCCGAATGACCGATTGTGGGCGGTCGCCGTTTTCCAGGGTATGGCTGATTCGCGACCCATAGGTTTCCGAAGATTTGATGCCCGTGCTGGGCTTAATGGCGCCGCGGACGCCCAGCAACTCCGGATGCTGCGCGATCTTTTGCGCGAACACGCGGGCGTTATCGACCACCGGCCGCGCCTCGCGCAGCAGTTCTTGAACCTGCGCCAGCGTCTGATTGACCTGGTCGTAGGTGGCGGTGTCGTTGAGCAGCTTGCCGAAGGTGCTGTCGCGATTGTTGAGCGTGCGGCCAAACAACACCATTTGTTCCATCAGCGCGTCCAACCGCTCGACCGTGCTGCTGACGCGGGTCAGCATTTGTTCGCCGTTCTTGCCCAGCGGCTCGGTGAAGCCTTCCAGGTTTTTGAGATTGCGATTGGCGGTTTGCGCGGTGGTTTGAATGTCGGCAATGGCCAGCGAGAAGTCGTTGAGCGCCTTGGGCATGCCAGATAGCGTGCGTTTGAAGTTGTCGCGGAGTTCGGTATCGCCCACCACGTCGTCCACGTTTTTGAGCGTGTGCTGCAACAGGTCGATGGTGATTTCGGTCTTGCGAACGATGCGGTTGAGTTGTTCGTCGTTATTGACCAGTAGGCGATTAAGGTTCTTGGCCAGTTTTTGAACTTCGTCGCCCGCGCCAGTCATCGACACCACCACGCGATCCAACTGCGGTTGAATGTCGTTGAGCGCGTTGAGTGGATTGCCGTTGACTTGCCCTTGCAGCACGGCGCCAGGCTGGATGACACCCGGCTTACTCTCGCCTTCGGCCGCTTGCGCAACGCCGGCAAATTGCAATTCGGAATCACCGAGCAAGCCCGACGCCAGGCGAGCCACTTCGTTGGCCCGCAGCACGATGTCGTCGTTGAGTTCGGCCGAAATGATCACGCCATCTTCCGGCGCAAACGCTACCTTGCTCACGCGACCGATGAGAATGCCGTTTTTGCGCACGGGCGTATCCGGCGTCACGCCGCGCGCTTCCGGAAAACGGATATGCACGGTGTACGTTTTGTGGGTGGACCAGGGCGTGCGGCCAAACAGCGTCACCAGGATCAAGGTGATCAGCACCGTGGCGGCAACCATCACGCCCATGCGAAATTGAATGATGCGATCTTCCATAAAATTACCATTCCCGTGTTGCGAAGTCGGACGCAGGCCAGGGCGCTAGGCCGCGGACACCCAAACCGTAACGTCGCTCACTGCGTTCTATTGGCATTGTTTTGTGCTTGCAATTCGAGCAGTCGCCCACCGGCTTCGCCGCGCACGAATTGCGCCACGCGTGGATCGAGCGACGTCTCCAGCCGATCGGGACGATCGTCGAAAATCACTTGCGGTTCGTCGTCGCGCAATCGCGGCAATGGGTACAGCATGACCACGCGGTCGGCCACTTTTTGCACCGTGCGCATGTCGTGCGTGACCACGATGCTGGTCACCGGATGTTGCTTTCGAATCCGCAGAATCAGTTCGTTAATGACATCGCTCATCACCGGATCCAAACCGGTGGTCGGCTCGTCGTACAGCAGAATTTCCGGGTTGAGCGCCAGCGCGCGGGCCAGTCCCACCCGTTTACGCATGCCGCCGGACAGTTCGGCCGGCTTTTTGTTGAGCACGTTTTCCGGCAGCCCAACTTCATTGAGCCGGGCGCGGACGATCTCGTCGATTTCCGTCTGCTTCTTGTCCGTATGTTCGCGGAGCGGAAAGGCGATGTTCTGTCCCACGCTCATGCTGTCGAGCAGCGCCGCGTTCTGGAACAAAAATCCAAAGCGCGTACGTTGTTTGGCCAGTTGGTGATCTTTGAGCTTCATCAGCGAACGTCCGTCGAACAACACTTCACCGGACGTGGGCCAGACCAGTCCAATGATGGACTTGAGCAGCACCGTTTTGCCGCAACCGCTCTCGCCGATGATGACGACGGTCTGCCCTCGAGGAATATTCAAGTTAATATCGCGCAGCACATGCTGTCGCCCGAACTTGACATCCAAGTTGTGCGTTTCCACCAGGGGTCGGAGTTGTTCGGCAGATGTTTCCGTCATTCCGGCTTTTCGTTAAATGCGTCTCATTCGTAAGCGATCCAACCCACACGCGTTTTTAGTACAAAAGTTTTTTGCCGTCGGGCCAGAGCATCATGTACACCGAGTCCAGACCGATGCCGAGAAACAGATCGATGATCAAGATCAACACAAATGAGTAAACGAACGCGCTGGTGGCCGCGCGGCCGACGCCTTCGGCGCCAAAATCGCAATTGAAGCCGCGGTGGCAACTGATCATGGCGATGGCCGCTCCGAAGAACAGGCTCTTGAAGATCCCGGTGAACAAATCATAGTTGCCGACAAATCGCTGGCTGTTGACCCAGTATTCGTGCGAATCGATGCCGAGAATTTTGATGCTATAAAACGCACCGCCCACCACGCCCATAAAGTCGGCCATGATGGTCAAGGTGGGAATCAGGACGATACAGCCCAAAAAGCGCGGCACCACCAGATAGTGGATGGGATTGGCGCCCATGCTGGACAGGGCGTCGATCTGTTCGGTGACGCGCATCGTGCCCAACTGCGCCGCCATGGCGCTGCCCACGCGTCCGGCCAGCATCGTCGCCGCCAGCACCGGCCCAAGTTCGCGAACCAGCGACATGTTAATCACCGCGCCCAACCGCGATTCAAAGTGCATGGCGCGGAATTGCGCGTAACTCTGCACGGCCAGCACCATGCCAATGAATGTTCCGGTCAGAGCCACCACCGGCAGGCTGAGCACGCCAATCTGATAGAAGTTGGGTAGCAGCGTTTGTCGCCGCGGCAAACGCGTAAGCATCCAAGCCCAAACGCGCAGCGAGAACAACGACAAATCGCCCAGCGCCGCGATCCAATTGATCACCAACTCACCCAGATCGGTGATCATGTTGATGAAGAAACCGATCACGCCTGTTGGGCGCGCCGCTGATGCTAGCGATGATTTTTCCATAAACGTTTCCAACTCAAAGTGACAGCACCGCCGATCCGATCGTGCGCGCGGACCTACCAAGTCCGTTCTAACTTCGACCGGTTGACGGTAACGCTTGAGGAAACTTTTCGCGATAAACCGGCTAGGAATGATAGGCGGTTTGGCGAGTCGGGTCTACGTGCATCGCGTGCTGGCAGCGGCGATTTGCCAGGTTGCGACGTGCGGCAACACAGAAACAGCTTCACGATTTCCAGCGCGGCTCCACGCCCAACAAGTGTCGCACCAGAAAGTCCGCCCGGCGGCGGCTGCCATAGGCCGACTCGGCCGCACCGTGGTTCGAGCCGGGGATCACCAGCATTTCGAAATCTTTGTCCGCCTTGACGAGCGCGTTGACCACCTGCATGGTCGACGCCGGATCAACGTTGGTGTCCATCTCAGCGACGATCAGCAGCAACTTGGCTTTAAGTCCTCGCGCCAGCGTGACGTTGGAATTGGCGGCGTACTGCGGACCGATGGGCCAACCCATCCACTGCTCGTTCCACCAGATTTTATCCATCCGATTGTCGTGGCAACCGCAGTCGGCCACCGCGACGCGATAAAAATCTCCGTGCGTCATGGCAGCCGCCGCGGCATTCTGCCCGCCAGCCGATCCACCATAAATGCCCACGCGACTCAGATCCATGTAAGAATATTTGGCGGCAGCCGCTTTGATCCAGCCAATGCGGTCCGGCAGCCCAGCGTCGGCCAAATTCTTCCAACACACATCGTGAAAGGCCTTACTGCGATTCGACGTGCCCAGACCGTCAATCTCGACGACCACAAAACCAAGTTCCGCCATCGCTTGCAAACTCAATTGCGGGCTGAAGGCTTTGGGCACGTACGAATCTTGCGGACCGGCGTAGATGCGTTCGACAATTGGATACTTTTTGCTGGCGTCGAAGTTGCTGGGCCGCACGATCAGGCCGTAAATGTCGGTCGTTCCGTCGCGGGCCTTTGCCACAAACGGTTCGGGCAATTGCCAACCGGTTTTGCGCAGCGCCGACCAATCGGCGCGTTCCAATTCGCAAATCAACTTGCCGTCCGCCGAGCTGCGCAACTCTGTCACGACAGGCAGATCGACGCGCGAGTAGCGATCGATCAACGTTTTGCCATTCGGCGAAAATTCAATTTTGTGCGTTCCGTCACCGGCGGTCAGTACCACCAGATTTTGGCCGTCGAAATCCACGCGGCAGAAATGCACGAAGTACGGATCTTGCTCGGGGCGAATGCCGCCGGCGTGGAACCAAATCTGCCGCTTGTCCGCATCCACGCGATCGACGCCGCGGACCACCCAATCGCCGCGCGTGATCTGATTCTTGACCGCGCCTTTGATGGCATCGTACAGATAGAGATGATTCCAGCCGTCGCGCTCCGACATCCAAATCAGTTCGTTGGTTTTTGGCAAGTCTTCCAGGAAAAACTTGCCTGAGTAATCGATGAATGTGTTGCTCGATTCATCAATCACGGCGTGCACCGCACCGCTGGCGGCGTCGATGGCCAGCAGCCGCAGCGCTTGATGTCCTCGCTGGTTGTAAAGAAACAGAAATCGTGACGAGTCGGCTGCCCAGTGCATTTCGTCGATGCTCCAGGGGTTAGCGAACAGTTCGTTGGCAACCGGCAGCGGCTTTTTGGCGGCCACATCAAACATCTGCGGCCGATCCCGCGGCAGTCGGTCGCCCGGCTTGAGGTAACTGTTGGTGTGCAGCTTGGGCTGCACCTGATCCGACGGCGAACTTTCGATGAACGATACGTTGTGTTCCTCGCCCGGCTGACTGCGAATGGCTACCAGCCGCTGCGAATCGGGCGACCAATAGAAACGGGCCGAATACGGATTGTCAGGCGTGCCGTCCGTACTCAGTTGCACGTCGTCGCCGCCGGCAATCGGATGGAGATAGACATTGCTGGTTTTGATCATCGCTTGCCAGTGGCCGTCGGGCGACTGATCGACGGGACGCGTGCGGCGCGGACGCTTATTTTTGCCGCGGGGCGAATCGGCGGGCGCATCTTCTGACGGAAACGCCAACGCGGGCAACTCGTCCGATTGTACTTCCGGCGACTCGACGCTGGGCGCGGGCCGATCCTGTTTGGAATGCTCGGTTGCCGGCGCGGCGATCTCGATGGTTTCGGCTTTTTCGCCGGCGACATAAACGCCCAGCGATTGCCCTTGGCTGTTGGTCGCCGTCCAAACATGACCCACGTAAGTATGCTGCGGATGCGATTCGCCCGGCTTGATGGCGCCGTAGCTGTTGCGCGCGCCAGCGGCATCGATCCACTGCAATTCGACCGTGTCGGCCGTGCGATTGATAAAAGTCAGCGATGTTTCCCCGCCGCCCGCGACGCTCGCTTGCCCGCCACGTCCGACAACCGCTTTGCCACCGCGATCATTGGTTTTCGATGGCGGAGTCGGCTCGCCCGGTTGCGACATTTTGGTCAGCGAATAATCGCCGCGCTGGCATTGCCAAGTTTGGCCGGCGATCTGCAGATCGAATGCGTCGTCGCCGTGGCTGAAATCCAGTTGCGCGATGTCGAGCCGTTCTGCCGTGACGTTTTTCACGCCTGCCTTGGTGAGCGCTGCCGCCAAACGCCCATGATCGAAGGCCAGCTCGCGTTTGCCGGCGGCGACGTCCACCAACACAAATTCATGTTTTCCGAACGCCGTTTCGACTCGATACCAAAGTCGGTTATCGTCGGCAAACCAGTGGGTTTGCAATTGATCGCGGTAGACCTTGTTTTGCGTCAGTCGGCCAATCGCCTTGGCGCGGTCGTAATCGGCTTGCGAGCCTTGGCCGCGGACGGCACAGACGCCGACGAAATTGACAACTGCCAAAACGATCAGCGTCAGTTGAAGATGAAATCGAGCGCGAACAATTGTCATTGAGATTCCCGCATATGAAACCAATCGAAGCCAGCCAATGGCCGCCGTCGGCGAAAAAGATTCGCCGGCATGAACCGCCACGACAATCAGATTATTCCAAGCTGGGCTGAAACGCCAGCAATCCCCTCAAACCGCATCGGCACGATATAATATCGCAGCCCAGGCAGAAACTGCTTTGGGCAAGTCTGACGGACTGCGTCGATTTCATCCTGCTCATTTGCAACCTTCGTGTTATGCCAACCGCCGACGAACTGCTGATTGCCGCCATTCGCCGCGCGGAACCGCAAGCCTGGGCCGAGTTGATCGCGCGGTTCGAGGGCCGGCTGCTGGCGTTTGCCGACAGCCGCTTGCGTCGCCGGGCAACCAGCGAAGATGTGGTCCAAGAAACCTTCATTGGCTTTCTAACCAGTCTGCCCAATTACGATCTCTCCCGGCCCCTAGAAAGTTACCTGTTTTCGATTGCCGCGCACAAACTGACCGACGTGCTGCGCCGCGAAGGTCGCCGGCCGGCGCTGTCGCTGACGGGCGGGCTGTCCGAGCATTCGTCGCGCGAGCCATCCGCGCGGCAGCGCGCGGTGAGTAGCGTGGCCCGCAGCGGCGAACGCCGAAATCTTGAGGAAGCCGCGTTGGCCGCGGCGCTGCGCAGCGAGTTCGCGCGGTGGTCGCAGCGCGGCGAATGGCAAAAAGTACAATGCACGGAACTGCTGTTTGTGCGCGGTTGGGCCAACAAGCAAACGGCCGAACATCTGAACATCAGCGAACAGCAAGTCGCCAATCAGAAGTTCGAATTTCTGGCCCGCCTACGAACCGCGCTGAAAAAACAGGAGCTTTCCGCGGATGTGTTTCCGGAACTGCAACCGTAAGATCGGTTTGCCAGAACCTTACGAAGCCAGTTTCTTCAGCCCTGGAGCGTCGCGCTGCGGCGCGGGCGATCGCAGCGGCACCCGCTTGGTCGTCGTATCTGGTAGCGCGTCGGGCAGCGCGTCGAGCGCCAGATATGCGGTCAGATGTTTGGTCAATTCGGCCGCTGCCTCGCGAATCTTATCGGCCACATTGCCCATCGAATTCAACGTGACAGCCGCCTGCCGGCGATCGCGGGCAAACTGCTGCACGAACGCGGCGTTCGAACGATCGAAAAACTCCATCACCGTTTCCAGCGAACGAAGTTGCGCTTTCAACTGGGGAAAATAAACGTTCACCAGCATCGTTACGCGATGCATGGGCGCAGGCTCGACCGAGCGGGGCGGCTCAAAGGTCGCGTTTTCCGCTTTGCTGTAGTGCATCATCAAAATGACCGTCATCTGCGAAGCTTCCAGCGGCAATCGGCAGCAAAGCTGATAAAGTTCCGCGCCGCGGGCTTGCTGCTGCTCGCTGTATTTGAGCCGCGCCTCGTGGTCGTACTTCAATCGCTGACAACGCTCCGCGCCAGCGCTGGCCATCCGCGCAGCAACAATCGCAATCGCGCCCCCGAGAGCGGCGGAAAACAGCGGCATCAGATACGGCATGTAAGGCAGCAACCAATCCATGGACGGCTCCGCTGACGGAAGTGTGATGCTCCATTCTACAGATTCCACGGCTGTTCGCCGAATATTTTTTTTGCGACTTGCCGCCGCGCGGGACAAAAGCATTTGCCCGAGCGTTGCTTTGCGATCAACAATCGGCAACTTCGCCGGTTCACCGCTAAGCCGCGAAGAGGGCGGCCAGAAATTTGAAGCGGCCGCGTAATTCGCAACTCGCAAGCCGTTTACGATCGATTCTGATTGTGTTGGCGTGTTGGCCGAGCGTAGACTGATGTCATGCCTCATCGCCGCTACTCATTGCTACTGGCCTGCTTGATCTTCGCCCTGCCGCGCGATTCGATTCGTGCGGCCGACGTGGTTTGGCTGACTGGCGCAAAGCTACAGCAACAATTGACGCTGCCCAGCAGCGTGAGTTGGACGGGCGCGCCCCTGCGAAAATCGTTGTACGCCCTGGGCGAGGCGCAAAAAGTGGCTGTGCTGCTCGACCGCCGCATTGATCCCGACCAAAAGTTGGATTTGAGCATCGAAAACGATTCACTGGAAATCGCGTTCAAGAAAATTGCCGCCCGCGGCAAACTCGGCTATTCGCAACTCGGACCGGTCGCCTACTTTGGTCCGCCAGCCACGGCCGCAAAGCTGCGAACACTGTCGGCCTTGCGAAAGGAAGAAATCAACAAGCTGCCGGCCGCCGCTCACGGCCCGCTGGCCAGGCAAGCGGCGTTTCGCTGGGATGATCTGGCCACGCCTAGGGATTTGCTGGCGCAGCTCACGACCGAAAGCGGCATCGAAGTAAAGAACCTCGACTTGCTGCCGCACGACCTGTGGGCCGGCGCGCGGCTGCCGGCGCTTGGCTGGACCGACCGCGCGACGCTGGTTGCCGTGCAGTTCGATCTGACGTTTTCGTTCGACTCCAGCGGCAAAACGCTGACGCTGGCGGCAATTCCCGAGAACGTCACGCTCGAACGCAGCTACACCCTGGGCGGAAACGCCGAAAACGTCAAAAAGTTTTCGGCCGCGTTTCCAAATTCGCAGTTGCGCGTGGCCGGCGGCAAACTGCACATCCGCGGTCCGGCAGAAGATCACGATCTGATCGAACAAGCCTTGGCCGGCAAAACCGCGCGCAAGACTTCCGTCACGCCCGGCAAGCAAGTCTACACGCTGCAAGTCAATCAGGCGCCGGTCGGCAAGCTGTTGCAGCAACTCGGCAAACAGCTTGAATTTGACGTGCAACTGGACGAAGCGGCCATCCGCGCCGCGGGCCACACACTAGAAACACCGGTCTCGCTGGACGTCAAAAACGTCTCGGCCGACGAACTGCTCAAAGCGGCCTGCGAACCGGCCAGTCTGGCGTTCACGCTAGATGGCAAGACGCTCAAAGTTGGACCCAAAAAGTAAACGCGGCGCGCGAGGCGGCAATTTATTTTGCCGCGTCTTTGTCCGCGCCGCCGGTTGCCGCTTTGCTGGCGGTGCCAACATCGCCCTTGGCCAATACGGCCGGCGCTGCGCTGGCTGCCGCATCGCGCTGGGTCGCCTGCTCGTGCAACCACTGGGCAATCATTTCGATCGTCCGCGGCGAAAGCAAATTCTTGGCAGCGTCGTGCGGATCGGCGGCAAACGCCGGCATCCGCTGATTGTCCTGGCCATAATACTTATTGTCAGCAGGGTTGGAAATCATACCGACGATCCAATCCTTCGAACCATAGTCGGTCAGCAGCGGCGCGGACCCTAACTCCACCTTGTTGTGGAACTGGTGGCACTGGCCGCAGCGGCTTTCGTCGCGAATCAGTTTGCCGCCGGCGAGCACGTCGGCCTCGTCTTTGCGCGCTTCGTCCGGGTGACCTTCGGCAGCCAGTGCGATGGCCACCTGCTGAATTTCGTGCGCGGTCCACGGTTCTTTGGTCAGATCGTCTTGCACAAACGAGACCATTGCCCGCACCGCCGGTTTGCCGGTGCTGGGATCGATCTTTGGTTTGCCGGTGGCCGCATCAATGGGCGGAATGCTGCCAAAATAGTGCGATTCGTTAACCTGGTTTTTATCCAGCAGCCCGCTGATCCACTGACGACCGCCAAAGCCAAACAAGTTGGGCGCGGAGGCCTTGCTCAAACTGGCGACTTCTGCACCGGGATGATCGCGGTCGACGTTGGTATGGCAACTGGCGCAATGTTGCGCGAACAGCAGCGGCCCCTGCGTTTGCGGATCGTCGCGGAGCATGCCTACGGCGCCTTGCACGGGTATGCCGTGGCTGGCAACGACCAGTTGCCGCGCACGGTGGGCGTTCTTTTCGGCTTCTTCCACCGCCACCTGATGATCGAGCGACGCCTGATACTTCAGCAGTTTGGCGCGGAGCGCTTCGGCCTCGACGGTTTTACCGGCCGCTTCGAGTTCGCCGATTTCCGCGGGCCATTTCGAGCCGTCGTGCCAACGGGCGTATTGGTCGTCGTGGACGGCCATGCCGGTCAGCAGCGCCACGCCGATCAACAAGCAGATGATCAGACCGACGTTAAAGCGGTGCCCAAGATTCCAGCGGCCAATGAACGGCATCAGCGCCAACATGGTCATCACGATGCCTGGCACCACGAGCGCGCCAATCACTTCGTTCTTGCCGGGAAAGTATTTGAGAAGCTGAAACAGAAACAAAAAATACCATTCGGGCCGCGCGGCCGAATACTCTTTGCTGCCGTCGGCCGGCGCGCCGAGGTCGGCGCCCAAATACTCGCCAGGCGACTGCTTGCTATGATCGCCATGCAGACCGGCTTGCAACACAAAAAACAACACCACCGCCAGTACGGCCAGACAAGCCACGGCGTCTTTGAGCACCTGATCGGGCCAAAACGTGCGATCCGGTTTGGCGTTTTTCTTAGGCAATACGTAGCGTATGCCATGACGCCGAAAGGCGTAGATATGTATCGCCAGAAACGCCACCAGCAAAATCGGCAGCACGCCGGCATGCAGCGCAAAAAAGCGCGTCAGCGTGTGATGACCGTAATCGGTTCCGCCCACCACCAGTTGCTGCAACTGCTGACCCACGCCGGGCACCAGCACCATTAGATTGGTAGCCACGCGCGTGGCCCAGTAACCTTTTTGATCCCAAGGCAGCAAATAGCCGGTGAGCGATAGGCCCAGCACAATTTGCATCAAGATCAGGCCGAGCCAGAAATTCACCTCGCGCGGCGCCTTGTACGCGGAATCGATCACCACCTGCAACAGGTGCAGCGCCAGCAGCACCACCATGGCCTGCGCAGTGAAGTGATGCAGCCCACGCAGCAGCCACCCGCCTTGCATGTCGTACTGAATGAAATACACGCTCTCCCAAGCGGTCTGCGCGCTGGGGCTATACGACATCCACAGAAACAGGCCGGTGATGACTTGCACCACAAACGTAAAGACCAGCGTGCTGCCCCAGACATAACGCCAGCGCGATCCGCCAGGGATATTCTCGTACAGCGCGGCATGCACGATGCCGCGAAAACCGGTGCGATGGTCCCACCAGTCGGCCAAGCTCGTCGCCAATTGCCTCATGGTTTTGCCACCTGTTCGGACTTGCCGGGATAGTAGTTGATGAACTTGACCCAAACTTCCTTACGCCCGTTCACGTCGCGAATTTCCGTCTCCAGTTGATCCATGCCGCGTGGACTCGGACCCGCCTTGACCGAGCCATCGAGCTTGAAATCGCTGGTGTGACAGGGGCATTTGAAGACCGCTTCGCTGGCGCTGAAACTCACGGCACAGCCGGCGTGAGGGCAAATGACATTGAACGCATCCAGCTTGCCGTCAGTCAACAAACGCAAGTACACGGCACCAATCGCATCTTTGGGATATCGATTCCAGGCGTCCGTGCGATCGGCAATCACCGGAAATCGCTGGGGCGGACCGCCTGGCGAAAGCGCTGCAAGCGGCGCGACAAACAGCGGCGCGCCTTGCGCCGATTTGCGACGCAACGGATCGAAGATCGTAAACAATCCGGCCGCCAGTGGCACCAGCGACACCGCGCCGCCAATGGCCACGGCCATCAGCTTGCCGAGAAATCCGCGGCGCTCTTCCGCGGCCGGCGTTGCCGGGTTAGTCATCGGCCGTGGGGCTGGCTGCATTGGCTGATTCATGCTGCAATCTCGGGTTGGTTTGTCGGCCGGGGCGCTCGATGCCAGCCCCGTCACGGATGCTCTGCCAGGAACCGGCGAAAACGGACTTCGCCCAAACGACTTCCCCCGCAACGCACGTGGCTCCCCTGCGTGCGAAGCGGCGCGGCGAACGGCCCAATTGCGGCGCGCTGCGCGGTTATTTTCCCATCGCCTTGCGGACCGCGTCAAGCACGCGGCTTTGAACGACGTCGAACGGCTCGCGGATCGTGGCACCGGCCGCCGCTTTGTGCCCGCCGCCGGCAAACAGTCCGGCCAGTTGGCTGCAATCGACCTGGCTGCGGCTGCGAAAACTGATTTTAAAACCACCCGAACCGAGCTCGACAAAGATGACAGCCACTTGCGTGCCGGCCACGTTGAGCGTGAGGTTGATGATATCTTCCGTGTCCGACGGCAGCGCGCCCAAATCTTTGAAATCTTGTTGAAAAACGTGCGTGTGGATCAGTCGGCCGTCGAGTTCGGCTGTGGTGCGGTCCAGAATTCGACCGATCAGTTTCAATCGTGCCAGAGTGTCTTGCTCGTAAAGCACGTTGTAGATACTGGTCACCTGCGCGCCAGCCGCCACCAGTTTGGCCGCGTAGCGATAGGTTTCGGCCGTGACCGAAGAAAATCGGAACCAGCCGGTATCGGTGGCGAGCGCCGCAAACAGTGGCATCGCCATCTCAGGCGTAAGCGCCACGCCTAACTGCTCAGCCGCTTCGATCACCAGCCGACCGGTCGCTTCCGCCTTGGTGTTTTTGAACAGCTCCGCGCCCAACTCATCGCTGCTCATGTGATGATCGAGTACGATCCGCTTGGCAGGCATGGCACGGATGGCGTCGCCCATTGGGCCAAGCTGCGCCCAGGCGCTGGTATCGAGAATCATCAACACGTCCGCGTCGTGCAATTCGGCCGGCTGAATGTCGACGCCAATCGCTTTGATCCGCCGAGCAGGGTCGATGAAATCCAGGTTCGGCGGCGAGACCTGCCCGTTGACAATTCGCACGTGCTTGCCCAGCGCCTCGAGCACGCCAGCCATCCCCAGTTCGCTGCCCAGCGCGTCGCAATCGGGCCGGATATGGCTGGTCAGCACAAATCGCTGGTGCGACTGAATGAGCGAAACGAAACGCGGCCAATCGATGGGGCTGGCGGCGGACGAAGTGTCGGGCATTACTCAAGAACTCGCGGAGTTGTTCGACTGCGGCCTGCCTTGGCCGACTGACATTTGCGTTTGTCGCAGCGCTGCGGCGATGTCGGCTTGCAGTTGTTCACGTAGCGCATCGACGCCACTAAAGCGTTGAATGTCTCGCAGCCGGGCCAGAAAGTCAACCTCCAAAACCTGCCCATACAACGAACCCTGAAAGCCAATCAAATGCACTTCCGTTTTCAGGGCATGTTCGCCAAACGTGGGATTTGGCCCGAGGTTAATCGCGGCTGGCCAGGCGGTCTGCCCAACCCAAGCGCGGCCGGCATAGACGCCCGCAGCGGGCAGCAGCGTATCGATGGCTTCGACATTGGCCGTGGCGAAGCCCAGCTTGGCCCCCCGCCCCGCGCCGTGCGCCACCATGCCGCGAATGCGATAAGGTTGCGTCAACAAGCTGTTAGCGGCGGCAATATCTCCGGCCGCAAGCAAACCGCGGACACGTGAACTGGAGACCAGCTCGCCAGCAGTGGAGATCGGTTCAACCACGTCCAAACCGATGCCCGCCTGTTGACAAAACGTCCGCAGCACGTCGATCGTGCCAGACCGCTTGTGCCCAAAATAGAAGTTGGGCCCTTCGACAATTGCCTTGGCGTCGAGGCGCTCGACCACGATTTGCCGGAAGAACTCGTGTGCCGTAAGCTGCAGCAGCGCTTCGTCCGTGGGATAGGCCAACATCGCATTCACACCCAGCGCGCCGAGCAGTTCGGCCTTGCGATCGGTCCAGGTCAGCGGTGGCGGCGCTTCGGCCGGCCGCAGCAGTCGCACGGGATGCGGATCGAATGTGAAGACGATGGCTGGGCCGCGCACTCCGGCCGCGCGCTCCAGCAACCGCTGAACGATTTGAGCATGACCGCGATGCACGCCATCGAAGTTACCAATGGCAACGGCACCGCCGCGGAGTTCGGCGGGCAATTCGGCGAAGTCGCGAATCAATTGCACAAACGGGCCGACATCGATAAACCTCGGGGTGGCAAGCGTGGCCGACGCCGGCATTATGCGGTCAAACCGGCGGGCAATCAACTGCCTGCCAAAAGCTGGCGCTAAACGCGGGCCGGCGACTGCACGCGCTCAACCAACGATTGATACCGCTGGCGGAGGTTAAAGTGCGCCAACCCCTGATACAAGTTGCCGCCCAACGAGGCGAACAGCGCCACCAACGTGGTTGTTAACGCCCACCACTGTCGCTCGGGCTCGGCGGCGGTGGCATAACCGGTGAATCGCTGCGTGTTTTTGTCGTCGGCAAATGTCGGCAGCTTGGGGCGTTCGGAGGCTTCGGTTGTCGAGTCGCGGCGATCAAGCGGGTTTTGCTGCCGCGTGCGGTCTTCGCTCGGGCGATTGCCCAGCGGATTGAACGAATCGGGGTCTTGGGCCGGCGCAATCGGTCGCGGCTGCAGCGGATTATCGAGCGGCGGGCGCGACGTGGCTGGCGGAAACGAATTCTGCGAATTGACGTCGGGCGAAATCGGCCTGATCGGATACGTGTTGGCTGGCGTCTGAATCGTCCGCATGGCGGGCGGCAGGTTCTCGCGCGGCAGTTGATCGTTGCCAACCACAATCCGAAAGCGATGGATCGAATTCAACATCTCGCGGGGCACCTCGCTGGAAATGCCTTTGTCCGGAAACGATTGACAAAAATCCGGCTCGACCTGAATGATGTACTCCAAACCGCCATCGCCCGTCGGCTGGTAGCCAAAGTTGATCCCCACGGTGGTTGATGCAACCATCAAAATCAGCGCATTCATAACATCACTCTCGTCAGGAAGCTTTCCGCAACAACCGTTATGGTAATCTTAGCTCGCCCAGGCAGGAAAGAGCAGGCCGCTGACCGCGACCACGAAGTTCGAGGCGAAACGCGGTCCGCCGGTCGGCGAGAATAACGCCGGCAGGCCGCGATTTCCTCCCTTGGCAGCAGTGAAAAGGTTTACACGCCGCGCTTCGTATACTAAACAGTTGCCCGAACACCACGTCCAACATTCGTTGACCCGCTGCATGATCTCATCCGAAAAGCTCGATGCCTGGCTGAAAACCGCACGCAAGTTCGGTCCGCTGCTGGTGCTGTTGCTGTTTTGCGGCGTGGTTTGGCTGTTGACCAGCGAGTTGCAAAAGATCGATTTCGAACAGCTCAAGCAAAGCATGTGGGCGATTCCCACCGGCAAACTGCTGGCCGCTGGCGGTCTGACGGCCGCCTATTACGCTGGCTGCGTGCTCTACGATTCACTGGCCGCCCGCCACTTGGAACATTCGCACAATTGGTGGCGATTGACGCTGCTGGGCGTGATTGCCCGCGTGATTGGTTTGAATTTCGGCACGATTTTTGGCGCGTCGGCCGTACGGATGCGGTTTTATTCAGCCTGGGGATTTCCACTCGCCGAGGTGGTCAAATTCATCGCCCTCACGGCGCCGACGTTTTGGGTTGGCTTCTACGCACTGGCTGGCGTGACGTTTTTGTTCGATCCCGTGCAGTTGCCGCCGGATTGGTCGTTGCCCCTGCATCATTTGTGGCCCGTAGGATTGATTTTGCTGGCGGCGGTAGGCGGTTATCTGCTGGTAACGCTCCGCATGCAAACAGTCTATCAGTTCGGTCACTTTCGTTTTTCGCTGCCCACGTTTCGGCTGGCTGCGGCGCAGGCGGTCGTTTCGGCGATGGCGTTTCTGGTAAACGCCGGCATCTTTTACGTGCTGCTGCCGGATGAAGTCCGCCAAGGGTTCATCGCGTTTGTCGCGGTGTTCTGCCTGACGACATTTACCGTCATCATCTCACGCGTGCCCGGCGGCTTGGGCGTGGTTGAGTTGGCGATACTGAAACTCCTGTTGGCCAACGCCGACGATAACCGGCTGCGGGCGCAGATCCTCGGCATCACATTGGTCTACCGCGGCATCTTTTATCTCATCCCGCTCGGTATTGCCGTCTTGGTGTTTCTCGGCCACGAATGCCACCTGTTCGCCGCCGGGCAAAAAACGAAAACGCCCAGCGAAGCGCACCATGCCAGCGAATCCGCCAAACCATGAACGTCGATGCCTCGATACGTGGTAATGCTTTTCACATGCGCTTCAGCCGCAACGGTTTGCACAACCCAATAACTTCGCGTGCCAAAGTGTCGCGCACGACAGGTCGTTGCGCGAATCCGCGAATTCACAGGTCGTACTTGAATTCGGACGGTTTTCGGCGAACGATTACTTATACAGGGTGTGGGCTATACGCCCACTCCACATGACGATTTTCGGACGCTGCAATTGGGCCGCGGCAAGTATTGATCCGCAGCGAGGATTGATCCGAGGATCGGGGGCAGCAGTTCTTGCAATGGTCGATTTCCAGCTATGCCGCGAATGCATTCGCAATCTCGCTTGAGGCCCGCTCGTCGGCAGCCCGTCCGGCAACTTCGCTACGAAAGTCTCGAATGCCGGCAGTTGATGTCGGCCAATTCGGTAGCGCCGATGTATCACTTTCAGCCGCAAGCTGGCAGTGGCATCGTCGGCTACACGCCGTCGCAGATTCGCGCGGCCTACGGGTTTTCGGCCACGTCGTTTGGCGGAATTGCCGCCGACGGTCGCGGACAAACCATCGCCATTATCGACGCTTACGACGATCCGAACATTATCTCGGACCTGGCGAATTTCGACTCGTCGCTTGGCATCGCGCCGCCGCCGAGCCTACGCGTTGTGAACCAGAACGGCGGCGCTGTTCTGCCCGTGACCGATCCGGCGCAAGGCTGGGAAGGCGAAACAGCGCTGGATGTCGAGTGGGCGCACGCGATTGCGCCTGGCGCCAATATCCTGCTCGTGGAAGCCAGTAGCGACTCCGATAGCGATCTGTTTGCGGCCGTTAATTGGGCCCGCAATCAGCCCGGCGTCTCGGCGATTTCAATAAGCTGGGGCAGTAACGACAATGTCAAATATTCCTCGTACGATCAGGGGCTCAGTTCGCAGTATCTGGTCACGCCGGCCGGCCATCAAGGCATTACGTTTGTCGCAGCCAGCGGCGATCACGGCGTGCCGACGTTTCCGGCCACTTCGCCCAACGTACTGGCCGTAGGCGGTACCGATCTCTACTTAACTGCTTCCAATACGATCAGTCGCGAAACGGCTTGGACGCCAACCTCCTCCGGTCATACGGTCTGGAGTGGTGGCGGCGGAACCAGCGCGGAATTCTCCGGACGCAACACGCCGGATGTGGCGTACAACGCGGGCGTTGGCGTGGCCGTTTACGATACCTTCGGTCCCAGCACAGGCTGGGGCGCTTTTGACGGCACGAGCGCCGGCGCGCCGCAGTGGGCCGCGCTGATCGCCATCGCCAATCAAGGCCGGGCGCTCAACGGATTAGGCGCGCTCGACGGTGCCACGCAAACCAAAGCGGCCCTGTACGCAGCGCCCAGCGCGGACTTTCACGACATTACCACCGGCAGCACGCAATATCAAACAGCCACCGCCGGCTACGACTTGGCCACAGGGCTGGGAAGTCCCGTGGCGAATCTGCTGATCCCTTACCTGGCAACCTATGGCGGCGCGGCCAGCATCGTGCGACCTACCGTCAGCAGCGCGGCCGCGACGAATATCACAATCTCCACCGCCACGCTTGGCGGTAACGTCACCAGCGACGGCGGCGCCGCGATCACTGCCCGCGGCGTGCTGATTTCGCAAACCTCGGTCGATGCTTCGCCGATACTCGGCGATAGCGGCGTTGTTAATTTCGTGGTTAGCGGCACGACCGGCGCGTTCACGGTCAAAGATACCGGACTTCAGCCCGGCACGAATTACTCGTACGTCGCCTACGCCAGCAACAGCGCCGGCACAACATATTCCAACGTTCGCACGTTCAACACTTCGGCCCCGGTCGTCAATCCACAAGGCGTGACCGTGCAAATGCTGGGCACGCAATTGGTCATCACTGGCGATAATCGGGCTGATCAAATTCAAGTCACTGGCGACGGCACTGCGCGCGAGTATGTGGTCACCGCAATCGGCGGCACCATGCTCAACGGCGTGCTCAACGGCAGTGTCACCGTCCGCGGCGTCGATAGTATGCAGGTCATCCTGACTGCCGGTGCTGATATGTTCACGCTCGACGGCGCCAACCTGGCCGGCGATGTAACCATCGGCGGCGGCAGCGGCGACAAAACCATCAACGTCGGCAAAAACGCGGCCGTGGTGCTCGGCGGCAACCTGGCCATCGATGGCGGCGCCGGCAATGACGTGATCTATGTGAATCAGACGTATCCCACCGGATCGCTGAGCATCGTCGGCGGGCGTGGCGGCATTTCCAATCAGATTACCACCGCGTTTAGCGTGATCGGCAAAGATCTGACCATCGCGGGCGCGGCTGGCTACGATCAGGTTCAGCAAACGCAAGTTGGCGTCGGCGGCAAGTGGTCGATCGATGTCGGCGCCGGCAACGATTTGATCAGCGCCGCGCAGTGCGCGGCGACAGGCGCTGCGACGTTCACCAGCGGAACCGGCATCGATACCATCGCCATCGCCGGGTGCAATTTGAAATCGACGGTTTTCTTTGATGGCAGCGCCTGCGGCGGCAGCAAAACGCTGTGGCTGTACTCGTCGGTGCTCGGCGGCGCCACCACCATCACCGGCGGCACCGTCACTGACACCGGCGACACGATCACCTACGAGAACAACACCGGCACAAGCCTGACGCTTAACGGCGGCTCGGGTGCCGACACCTTGGCATTGCGGACTTCGATTCTCGATAACTTCTACGCCAACCTGGGCGACGGCAACGACAGCCTGGAGATCAAATACACGCACGTCAAATCCAGCGCTCAGATCGACGGCGGCAGCGGCAGTGATACGCTGCACGACATCGGCAACTTGTACGACACTTCGCTCAGCTTACTGAACATCGAAGTTGTGGGTTCCACGTGAGCCGCACGCGAGCGCCGCTTGAGTCTGCGTTTTTGCGGTATTTCTCGGCGACGGCGGCAAATTGCCGCCGTTTTGGCGTTGTCGGCTTCGGCCCGGACGACTATAATCCAGGTATTCGATGACCGAGGCGGAACTTTTGGCGCCTTGGTTTTTTTCTGAACATTACGTTTTGGGCGGTTTCGCTACGAGTCGATCATGAAGCGGATTTGCAGCCCAGGATATTTTGCCGTGTTCCAGTTTTGGGACTAACGTGGTCTAGCGACCGCGTGTCCCTTCTCGTTCATTCGATTGTCGCCCTCAGCCAGCGAACTTCGCAGCAGGCTGAACGACAGTCGAGACCTCTGCCCCGCCGTGAGTCTGTTTCGCCAGGCCGGGCGCGAATTCTCCAGATTGCTAGCGGAAGTTGCTCAGGCACACCCCGTGCGGCGGCTTCCGGAAAACCGATTTCCAGACACTTTTTTTGCCGAGTTTTGCCATGCGTCGTAACGACATTCGTAACATCGCCATTATTGCCCACGTCGACCACGGTAAAACGACGTTGGTCGATTGCCTGCTGCGTCAAAGCGGCGAGTTCCGCAGCAGCCAGTTAACAGGCGAATGCATTTTGGACTCCAACGACCTGGAGCGCGAACGCGGCATTACCATTTTGGCAAAAAACATCGCCTTCCATTACAAAGACACCAAAATCAACCTCATCGATACTCCGGGCCACGCCGACTTTGGGGGCGAGGTCGAGCGTGTGTTGAATATGGCTGACGGTTGCCTGGTGTTGATCGATGCGGCCGAAGGCCCGATGCCGCAAACCCGGTTTGTGCTTTCCAAGGCGTTTGAAAACGGCCTGCAGCCGATTGTGGTGATCAACAAGATCGACCGGCCCGACGCCCGCCCGCACGAAGTCTTGAACGAAGTCTTTGAGCTGTTCTTGGAATTGGGCGCGAGCGACGAATTGGCCGATTTTCCCTACGTGTTTGCCACTTCGCGCGGCGGCTACGCCACCAGCGATCCCGATGTACCGACCGATTCGTTCCACCTGTTGCTGGATAAAGTGTTGGAATTCGTGCCGGGCCCCAAGGTCGAAGTCGATCAACCGCTGCAGATGCTATGCACCACGCTGGACTGGACCGACTACGTAGGCCGAATTGCCATCGGCCGGATTCAAGCCGGCAACATTCGCAAAGGGCAGTCCGTGCTGCTGATGCAAAATCATAATGTGAATCAGACCTGCAAAGTGACCACGCTGTACACGTTCGACAAGCTCGGCCGCGTCGAAGTGGAAGAAGCCACGGCTGGCGACATTGTGGCCATCGTCGGTTTGCCCGACGTGGAAATTGGCGACACCGTCAGCGATCCGGCCACGCCGCGCGTGATGAAACGTTTATCGGTTGATGAGCCCACGCTGGAAATGATTTTTGGCATCAACACCTCGCCGTTTTGCGGCCGGGTAGGCAAGTATGTGACCACGCGACATCTTCGCGACCGCTTGACCAAAGAGCTGGAACGCAACGTGGCGTTGCGCGTCCGGCCGATCGAAAACAGCGAGCTATTCGCCGTTTCGGGCCGCGGCTTGTTGCATCTCTCGGTATTGATTGAAACCATGCGTCGCGAAGGCTACGAACTTTCGATCGGTAAGCCGCGCGTGATTTTGCACGAGCACGACGGCGTCAAGTCCGAGCCGTTCGAAACGTTGGTGGTCGAAGTGCCGCACGAAAAAATCGGTCCGGTGATGGAAATGTGCGGCGCGCGGCGCGGCCAAATGCTGGAAATGGCCAATCGCGGCAATTATGCGCATGTGACGTTTTCGATTCCGGCTCGTGGCTTGATCGGCCTGCGAACGCGAATTCTCAACGCCACGCAAGGCACCGGCATCATGCATCATCGCTTCGAAAGTTACCGCCCGATGGAAGGCGATATCGCCGGTCGCGCCAACGGTGTGCTAATTTCGATGTGTACCGGCAAGGCCGTGGCGTTTGGCCTGGATAGCTTGCAAGACCGAGCGGATTTGTTCATCGGCCCCGGCGACGAAGTTTACGAAGGCATGGTTGTGGGCGAGAACGCTCGCGGCGACGACATGGTGGTCAATCCCACCAAAGAAAAGAAGCTGACCAACATGCGGGCGTCCGGCACGGATCGCAACATTTTGCTCAAGCCGCCACGGCAAATGTCGCTGGAGTCGGCGCTGGAATACATCGAAGAAGACGAGTTGGTGGAAGTCACGCCCAACATCATTCGTCTGCGCAAAGTCCTGCTGACCGAGAACGATCGCAAGCGTCAGTCGCGCAAAAAAGAAGCCGTGGCCGTCTAACCGGCGTCGCGGCCCAGAGGGCTGTTTTTTCAGACCAACGAACTCGCTCGCTCACGCGCATTCGTTGGCGACGCTGCCAGCGTCGGCTATTGCTGGTGTTCCGCCGGCCGATCAAGCGCCGCGCGCAACGGGCAACCCGCCGGCGCTGCCAGACCGCGGCGATATTGCTCCAGCAGAGTGCGTGAATGCTGGGCCAGTTGCCGGCGGACCTCGCGACGCTTTCCTTTGACGCGCGCAATCGCCATGTTGTCGTAACTGGTCGTTTGATGCCGCAGCCAGGCAATCACCGCTGCCTCGGCGCGCTCGGCCACCGGAATTCGCTCAGTTCGTGCGACCGTGCCACTGCCGACCGGCGTGGCGTGCTCGGTCACCGCGCGAGCCAGTCGATCCGCCAGTTCGGCGTGTGCGGCATGAAATGCCAGAAACGCCAACACGGCGCCGTTAAAATCGTCGACGTATGTAGCTTGCTCGTGATCGCGCCGCTGCGCGGCCCGCTGCTGCTTGCGGGCGTAAGCTTCCGTGCCACGTTCGGCCAGCAGTTCCGCTTGAATGCGGGCGATGGTTGCTGCCGGCGCCCAAATGCCACGCGAGAACATCTTGCGGCCGCGCCGCTCTTGCACCACCCAGTGCTCGCCAGCCGCCTTCACGCGGCGCGTCAGCCCCGCGTCGCCGGGCGGCAATAAAACCCAGTCGCCGGGCGCGATCAGCGTTTCGCCTTGAACATTTAAAACCGAGCGCGGCGCAGCGCCGGGCGTGTAAACCGGTGCGTGCTGTTTGCTGCTCATGGTTGTTCCCGATAATGCACGGTCAGCCAAACGGTCGGTTCGTCCGGCGATGTCCAAGCCACGCGATGGCGCTGGTGCGCGGGGATATCGATTACGTCGCCCGCCCGCAGTTCGACTAATCGGTCGGGCAACTCCAACCGCGCCGCGCCGGCCATCAACAGCACCAGCTCGCCGTGGTCCTGGTCGTACCAAAAACCGGCGGGCGAGGCCTGCCCTTGCGAGACGATTCGCTCGACCCGCAAACTGGGCCGCTGGAGCAGCGTCTGCACCAGTTCGTGGGGCAACTGGCTGGGAATATCGTCCAGCAAATTGCCGAACTTGTGCGAAACGTCGCTCGTTGCGGGGACTTCGTCAGGCAGGCGAGAAAAGCGCGCTACCGGCCGACCGCCAACCAGCACCGTTTCGGCGAACATGCTTTTCGGACGCACCCATAGGCCGCGCGCGCCGTACTCGGGCCGATAAACAACCAGTTCTTCTTCGGTTTCGCTATGCTGGGCAACGCCAATCACGGTGTAGTCGTTGCCCTTGTAATGCCGGTATCGTCCGGGAGAGATTTCGTTCATCGTAACCTCTTGCAATCGAAGATTGCCGACTCCATGACCTGCATCCGGGCGTTCCGCCAACCAAGATCGAGAGTCGAAAAATGCAGTTGATGATCGGGATCACGTGTGATGCGCCGCTGGAATTGCTGCCAAACTTCCGTGAGTTGCGGGCGGCATCGGCTAGCAAACGTACAAAAAACTTCTTGAAAAAATACCAGTTAAGCCATATGCTTGACAATTGCGACAGGCAGGCACTCCGCACTCATTCCCATCTCTCTTATCCGTGAACGTCCAGCCAGTCGCCGGCAACCACATTTCTTGGAGTAATTTTCATGTCGGGACTTCACACCATGCGGCCAGCCGCCAGCGTCACGCGCCGCGGCTTTACGTTGATCGAATTATTGGTGGTGATTGCCATCTTGGGCATGCTCATGGCGCTGCTGTTGCCGGCCATCGGCGCGGTACGTGAACGGGCCAAGCGGACGGTTTGCAGTACGCACATGAATCAGATCAGCTTGGCGCTGCAAACCTATCATAGCCAAAACAATTGCTTTCCGCCGGGCGTCGGTAGTTGCACGCCAGCCACCGGTAAGCAGTGGGATCTGGCGCCGCCTTGCCAAGGACCGAACTGGCTGGCCAAGTTGCTCGCGCAGTTGGATGAAGAAGCCTATTTCAACCAAATGATGAAGTGCATTGATATCAACGCCAACCCTTGCGTGAGTTGCACCACGGCCGATAGTGCCAATCGTTGGCAGGCAGTTGGCACCACCGTTCCGCCGCCGTTTGCGTGTCCCAGCGCGGAAACAATTGACGTCGATAGTTATTACACTAACGGCTCCACGCTCAAAAACCTGGCCAAAGGCAATATCGCCGGAAACTTCGGCGCCGACTACTACGTGGGACACAAAGGCATGTTCGATATTCAAACTCTCGACAAAACCTTTACGTCCACCACCGACGCCGGCGCCAAGGGCAAATGGAAGGCAGGCGGCAAGGGAATTCGAGTCGATGACGTGCATGACGGCGCTACGACAACTCTGATCATCGGAGAAATCTTGGCCCGCAACAATTCCGCGGATATTCGCGGCGCCTGGTTCCTGCCCAACATGGGCGCGTCGAGCTTCACTGGTTACTTGCCGCCTAATGCCAATCCGGCCTCGAAGCCCGCGACCGGTTTCCCGGTTTCGACGCTGGGCACAACCTACAAAGCCGCCAATTACTACGACACGATTCAGGGTTGCGATAAAAACATCGCCAGCCCCAATATCAATAAGATGTATTGCGGCGGTTCAAGTTCGGCCGGCGCCGCTGGCGATTCGGCAACGCCCGGCTCCTACTATGCCGCATTACGCAGCGCTCACCCCGGTGGCGTTAACGTCGCCATGGTCGGCCACAACGTGGCGTTCATCAGCGACACCATCGATTCCGACGTCTTTATGGCGCTTTGCACGCGTGACGGCAAAGCCACCGGCAATCTGGTCGAAATCAAGGCCGCTGTACCCGATTGATTCGCTGGCCAAAGCGAATTTCGGCAGACTGTCCGCTGGCTTAATCGAGCTGATGCTCGTGCATGATCTTGACCGCGCACGATTTGTACGACGGCTGACGCGAGTAGGGATCGAAGACCGCGTCGGTCAATTGGTTGGCCGTCTCGTAGTGCATGGGTATGAACACCTGCCCCGCGGCCACGCTGCGGGTAATAAAGGCCTGCGCCTTGATGCGGCCGCGTTGCGATTGTACCCACACCGACTCGTTGGGCGAGATGCCCAACTGCTGCGCGTCGGCCGGATTGATTTCGACGTAGATCTCCTTGGGATACAGCTTGCGTAGCACAGGCGACTTGGACGTCCGCGTCTGCGTGTGCCACTGCGAGGCCGTGCCTCGACCCGTCAGCAAGATCAGCGGATAAGCCTTGCTGGGCGGTTCAGGCATCGGCCGCGGCGCTTCGAACAAAAACTTCGCGCGGCCATCCGCGTGATAATACTGGCCGTCGGCAAACAGGCGACGCTGGTTGTCGTGCGGTTCCGGCATTGCTTCGGCGGTGCAAGGCCACTGCATGCCGCCGCGATCATCGAGCATGGCGTAGTCGCTGATGCCGGAGATATCGCAGGGCTGCCCGCGGCTGATCCGCTTGATGATCTGAAACGCGGCCTCCGGTGATGTCCACTCTTGGAACATTTCGCCGCAGCCCCAATAGTGGGCAACCAGTTGAAAGATGGCAAAATCGGCCAGCGCTTGCCCTGGCGCGCGGGCCACGCGTTTGAGCCGGCCAAAGCGCCGCTCGCTATTGATGAACGTGCCTTCTTTTTCTCCCCAGGCCGCGGCCGGCAGCACCATATGCGCCAACTGCGCCGTCTCGGTGCTGTGATACATATCTTGCACGACCAAAAAATCCAGTCGGCCGAGAATATCGCGCACGGCGTTCTGATTGATCCACGAGTGGGCCGTGTTGGTGGCAATGACCCACAACGCTTTGATCTTGCCAGCCAGAACGCCTTCGACGATTTGGTCGTAGGCCCAACTGTTTTGCGTGGGTATTTGCTCGACCGGAATGTTGAGCAGCCCGCTGATTTTTTCGCGATCGATAGCGCTGGTGAAATCGTGCCCACCGAGCATATTGGTGGTATTACTGTACAGTCGCGAGCCCATGGCGTTGCATTGGCCGGTAATCGAATTCGCACCGGTGCCAGGGCGGCCGATGTTGCCGGTCATCAGCGCCAGGTTGATGATGCTTTGGGCGACGCGGGTGCCTTCGTAACTTTGGTTGACGCCCATCGTCCACCAGAACGAAACCCGTTTTCCCTGGTGAATGGCCGTGGCAAATTCCTGCAGCGCCGCCATCGAAAGTCCGGTCTCGGCGGAAACGCGTTGCGGCGTAAATTCCTGCACGAACTCCGCGAACTCATCGAAGCCACTGGTGTGCGCGTCGATATACGGGCGATCAATCCAGTTGTTGCGAATTAGTAAGTGCGCCAGGCCGTAGAACAGCGGCAGATCGCTCTTGGGCTGAATGGCCAGGTGCTGCGTGGCCTGCATGGCCGTTTCCGTGGCTCGCGGATCGATGACGTAAATCTTTGGTTGGTGCGGATTGCGCAGCACGCGTTCCCACATGATCGGGTGCGCGATGCATAAGTTGGCACCCACCAGCACGATCACGTCGGATTCTTCGAAGTCCTGGTAAGTGTAGGGCGGGGCATCGAAACCAAACGATTGCTTGTAAGCCGTGGCTGCCGTGGCCATGCATTGCCGCGTGTTGCCGTCGCCGTGCAGCATGCCCATGCCAAACTTGGCCAGACTGCCGAGCAGCGCCATTTCTTCGCTGGGAATCTGGCCGGTGCTAATGAAGGCCACAGCTTCTGGTCCATGCACGGCCTGCACGGCTTTGATTCGCGCGCAAAACACACGCATCGCCTGGTCCCACCCGATGGGCTCCATGCGTCCCTTGTCGTTGCGCAACAGCGGCATCGTGGCGCGATCGTCGGCCTGCAGCACATTCAGCGCCTCCCAGCCCTTGGGGCAGGCCATGCCGAGGTTCACGGGGTAATCCGTGGTGGGCGTAAGATTCACCGCCTCGCCTTGATGCAGATGCACTTTCAGCCCGCAACCGGTGGAGCAGAATCCGCAAACGGTGTTCGTCGTGGCGTCGGGAATTTTATCGGCCGGAACTTGCCCCAGACCGAAGCCGCCCGGGCTGAGCAGTAAATCGCGCGTGAGTTTGCCGTCCCACTGTCGCATGATGGTCCGTAGCCGATCCAACACGCGCGGAGCAGGTGAACTCTGATCGGCAAGGCTCATGATGGCAACGATCCCGGCATTTTGGGCGCGACGACCGCCGTAAAAAACAGATAACGTTCCAGCAGTTCGCCGGCCAGCGACAGGCCAAACAGGGCCGTCGCGGTTATCAGCAACAACACCGACTGCGTAACTTGCCCCGCGCCGGACCACGGTTGCGCTAAAAGGATTGCCGGCAGCAGCAACCCGCCTGAAATGCCCAGCGCGAATCGCCACACGACCGCTTGGCGTAATTCGCCGGTCATCAACCGCGCCGTGCGCTTCAGCGGGGTTTGATGCTTATTGCGGAGGTGTGTGAAGATCAGGCATTCGTACAGCAACTTGACGCCGACGGCCACCAGCGTTGCGCGGCACAACAGGGTTCCGTACTCGTTCATCACTTGCGTGAGCGTCAGCGATTGGCTGGCGAGCGCCGCAAAGAGTGAAATCAATAACGCGGTCGGCAAGCCCAGCACCACGCCGGTGAGCATGAATTTCAGAGTTGTCGAAGTCCCGTCCCAGAACGGACGCTGGGTGTCGACGTAAATCATGATCGAGCAAACCACGCCGAATAAACCCGCTAGCGCCGCGCTTGCGCCTAACATGTTGAGTAGCGCCGGCGAAATCGCCAGGCCGCGCTGCTGGAGCCAAGCGCTGCCGGCGTAGGCCGACGCTAAGCCCGTGAACGCGCCAAAGGCCACAATTTCTCGACTCAACCACGACGTGGCCAGGCCGATGATCGCGCGAAAGGCATACAGCGGCCGCCCCAGGTGACCGACCGCGGCCACCGAACCCAGCACGCCCAAACCGATTGCGCCGACCAAATGCGCTAAGCGGAAGTTGCCCAGTTGCGGATCGCTGAACCAAGTGGACCAGGTCGTTAAAAACCGTTCGATCACAAACGCGCCCACCGACATCTGCGACATCACCAGCATCACCACCAGCGGCAGATGGCTATGGCTAGACTGCACGGAGTAATAATCGGCCGGCAGCAAATTACGCGGCAAAGTGCGCGCGGTTTTATAAACCGTGGTCGGCAGCGTGTAACGCGGTTCTGGCGCGCCCGGCAAAAACACGCCGCCTTCGCTTTCTTCGATGATTGCCTGCTTACTAACGATGGCAATCCGAATGGCTTGATTCGGACACGCCTGCACGCAGGCAGGCGCTTCGCCCACCGCCAGCCGATTGCTGCACATATCGCACTTGCGAACGATGCCCTTTGACTTGCTGTACTTGGGCACGTCGTAAGGACACTTCAAAATGCAATACTGGCAACCAATGCATTGATCGTCCAAATGACGGACAATGCCGGTGATCGGATCTTTGTCGTAGGCTTTTACCGGGCAGCCTTCCAGGCAGGCCGGTTCGACACAGTGGTGGCAAGCCGTGGTGACATGCTGCAACACCGGAAGTTGCGAACTGCCGCCGTGCAGTAAACCCACCGAGCGCCAGAGTTCTTGGTCCTCCAAGCCGTTCAAATTGTGGCAAGCCGTGACGCAGGCCTTGCAACCCGAGCAGGTGTCCAAATCGACTTCGAACGCATACTGCTCGCCGGGTTGCGGCTTACTGAGCGGAATAAGATTGCGGTAATAGCGGGCTTGCTCCGGAACGGCGGCCGCATCGTGCAACTGCGAAAATCGATCCACGGCCGTATTCAACGTTTGCTGTTCGCGAAGCAAACTGGCAATCAGATCGACGCCTGCGACTCCGCGCGCGGTGCGATCAAGTTGAGCATCGGCAGATAGCAGCATCGCAAGCGGTTCTGTGGGCAGTGGCGGAAGAAAAAACCGCGAGAACCGACCACTGTAAGCATTTGATATGCCAACCGTTTAACATGCTCCATGCCCAGTTGCTGACTTCGGCCGCAAATGGCTTGTCATCAACGGGTTGGAGTGGCTGCCGTCGTCCACGTAGCACACCGCTTTGCAACAAAGCTCAGCAGCCCGCCCGACAAGATGCATTGAAACAAGGCTTGGCTTCGCCTGCCCGGTGCGTCCGTTTTGACGAAGATTTTCTACAAGGCCGCCGGTTCGGTTTTGGCCGGCTGCGACAACTTGCGTTGATCGTCTGAGCTTGCCTCCGCAGGGCGGGAACCAATCGACAACACCTTGAAAAGCGCCCAGCCAATCCATGCCAGACCGAACGTCACTGCACCCAGGCCGCCGTACAGCGGCGTGGTGTCTTTCAGGTTCGACCACCAGACGAGCCCGCCGCCCAGCGCCGCGACGCCCGCGCCGACTGCCGATTGCTCGGCCACGCGAAGCACGATACTCTTGCGTTGATGCGTGTGGATTGCCGCCCTGGCGCTCTGATTGGCCAGTTCGCGCATTGCCGAAAGGTCGGCACCAAACTCGGGCGCTTGCGAACGCGGCAGCGATTTCAAAGGTTCGAGCTGCGGTTCGGCAACAACCGGCTCGATGGGCTTGGCAACGGGCGCGGGCTTGGACGGCGCTTCGCTCTTGCTAACCGACGAAGCTGTGGGCTTGTCGCTCCGCATGCGGTTCAGTAGCCGCGCCATGTAGTCTTCGACCGATTCTTCTTCGCCGGTCTCGCTGTCGCCGCTGGCTGAAGGATGCGCAGCGCGTTGCGGCTGCGCACGTTCGTCCGCAGCGTCTTCGTTGGCTTCGTCGTTAGTGTCACTGTCGCATCGATCGTGGGCGATTGACGAACTCTCGGCCATCGGCGAGCCACCACTGCGCCGGTCCGCGTCGGCCGCCTCTTGAGCGGCGAGTTGGGCTTGGTTCTGACTGAATCGCTCGTAAGCCGAAAGCGAACGCGACTCGGCTGACGCTCGGGAATCGTTCGATTGCGGCGATTCCGAGGTGGAGTCCGTATCGTTCTTCAATAGCGCCAGTGCGCGGAGGCGGGCAAAAATATCGCGCTCGCCGGGCGATTCAACGTCCGCCGCGTCGCTCTCGGACGGGCCAGCGCCGGTCGGCTGGTCATCCGCCAGCAATTCCGCGCGCGAGTCCGCAAATTCGGGTTCGGTTGCGGCATGCTGCTGATAATCGGATCCGTTCGACAAAGCCAGAATCGAATCGACTTCGGCCTGCGCCGGCCCGCGACGCCACTGCAGCGCCGCCGCGGCCGCTTCGCGTTCGATCAAATCATGGTCGTCGTCTTGGCTGCCGCTGGCATGCAGCGCTGCCGGTTGATTGCTGGAAACGTCATCGGCTGCGTCGCTGCCGGCGCTTTCGCTTGCCGCCCAACTTGCCGCCGGATGCCGCGATTGCGAGTCGGCCAACGCTTGCAATTGTGCCTGCGCTTGCGACAGTTGTTCGGCCTGCGTCTGCAGTTGAAGTTCCTCGGCGGCCTTCACTTCGTTCCAGGTGTTTGCTTGATTTGCCAGATGTTCGCGGTGCTCCAGTAACTGCTCAAGTTGCTGTTCCAACTGTGCGGAGCGCGCGTCGAGCGTCGCTGAACGCTGATCGAGTTCATGCCGTTGCAGTTGCATGTCTGCTGCGAAAGCTTGTCGCTCGCCGGCAAGTTGCGTCCAGCCGTTTTGCAGCGATTGCGAATCGCTGTCTGTCGCCAGTGGTCTGTGCTCGATGTCGGCGGCGTCCGCCGCAAGATTCGCCGACGGCGCGATCAAGCGGCGAATGGCCAATTCCGCTTGCAGTCGCTCGATTTCCTCGCGGAGTTGTTGCAGTTGCCCGAGCAATTCGCCACGTTCAGCTTCCCAACCGGACTGCGGGCCATGCAAGCCTGCGTTCAGATCGACCGACCGGACGGCAGCTTGCTCGATGACGCTGAGTGGCTCGCATTCGCTGCCGCTTGCGGGCGGCGCGTCCGAATCACTAGCGGGCGCAATTCGATTGGTCGGCTCGGACTGCCGCGACTCGAACTCCGTCTGCCGCGATTGCAGTTCCAGGGCTTGGAGAGCGAGGTCGGCGCGTTGGGTCTCGAATTCTGTCTGCCGCGCGGCGAACTGGTCGTGGTACGAATGTAGTTCCGCCTGCAGTGCATGCAGCGCGGCGCGATCCGCGGCAAGTTGGTCGTGCCGAGCAGCGAGCTGGTCGCGTTGCGCCGACAAATCCGCCTGTGCCGTTTCTAGATCATGTTGCCGCGCATCGAGCATCGCTTGCCAGGTTTGCAATTCGCCGCCGCGCGTTTCCATTTCGGCCAGGCGTGCCTCCAGCTCCGTCTGCCGCAGATCGAGTTCCGCTTGCCGAAGTTCGAGTTCTCGGCCGGCATCGCGCTGGCCGCTGGCGGTGCCTCCGTCGGCCAGCTGGGCCACGGCGGTCTCCGCGCGATGCGATTCGATGGCTGTCGTCAGTTCGCGCTGGGCGATTTCCAGCGAAACACGCTGGGCCAGCAGGGCCTCGCCATCGTGGTGCAACGAGCTGCGCAAATGTTCCAAATCGAGTTGTCGTTGCTCGATTTCGCTCGCCTGGCGGCTGAACTGTTGTTGTTGGTCGGCGAACTGATCGGCCGATTGCTGACACTGCGCTGCCCATTGCGACTGCTCTTGACCGAGCGTCCGTTCGCGCAGGGTTAGCTGATCGAGCTGATTCTGCAGCGCAGTTTGGCGGTCGGCAAGTTCACTCTGCTGACAATGCTGCTCGCTCTGCCAGCGGTCGCGAATGGCGAAAAATGCTTGCCGCTCGTCTTCCAGCGTGGCAATCTGGCGGCGTAAGTTTTCGGATTGATTGCCGAGATCCTGGCGCAGTTCGGCCCGCTCGCTCTCCCAACGAACGCGGTCGGACTGCAATTGCTCGGACTGTAATTCGAGCATCCCTTGGCGCTGATCGAGTTCGCTGGATCGGCGGCGCAGATCGGCCGCGGCCTGTTCCAATTCGAGCTGGTGATGCTGCTGCTCGGCGAGCATCGAGCGTTGTTGTGCGGCCAGCGCGGCTTGATCGATGCTCAATTGCTCGCGGAGTTGGTCGATCTGTTGCTCGCTGGCCTGCAATTGGCCTTCCAGCCGCTGCTGCTGCATTTGCCAGGCCTGTTGGGCGGCGTCGAGATCGGCCTGTTTACGGCGAATGTCCTCGGCGGCCAGATCGAGTTGACGGCTTTGCTCGGCGGCGTGCATGGCCACCGCGGCTTGCTCGGCTTGCCAAACGGCCCGAGTCGTTTCCAACTTGCGACGCTCGCCGGCAAACTGGTTGAGTTCTTCGGTCAGACGGTGGCGACGCGCGGTCAAATCGGCTTCGGCATTTTGAATGTTCAACAGCGCTACGCGCTGCTGCTGATCGCAAGCCGCGCGCTCGGTCATCAACGCATCGCGCTGAGTGGCCAATTCGGCCAGCTTGGCACGCAGTTCGTGCGACTGCGCGGAGATGCGCTGGCTGGCCGCGGTCAATTGTTGATCCGCTTGCTGCTGCTGAGCGTCGAATTGCTGACGTTGCACGGCAAACTGATCGCGCTGGGCCGCAACGTGTTGCTGGTCGTGCGAGAGCGACTGACGTTCGGCGGCCAAACGCAGTTGGCGACGCTCGAAATCGCGCATTTTCTCAATCAGCTTACGAGCGCGACGCCGCCCTTGGCGATTAGCCAACTCCAACCGGTCGCGCAGTTCCGTGACATCGGCCGCAGCGCCGTGAACGATGCTGGCCGACTCCGTTGAAAACTCGGCGCGGTGCTCGGCTTTTGCAACCGGCAACGTAGCGGCGCCTTCCGCGGCCGACGATTCGATCACTTCGAACTCGATCGGGCCAAATCCCAGCCGGTCGCCCACACTAAGCGGGGCGTCGACAAATGCTGCGCCGTTGAGCCGCGAACTGTCTGCCCATGGGCGCACAATCGTCTGTCCGAGTCCGCGATAGATCAAAAATTGTACCGGGGCCACGCCGCGAGCGTTCAGTCGCAGCGTGCAGTTGCCGCCGGAGCCGATGGTGAACTTCGGCCCTTGCAGTTGGATGACTTGCCCATCGTACTGCGTGCCATGAACGCGTAACGAAAGCTGGCCAAACGGTTTTGCGAGGGTGGAATCGTTTCGCGAGGTGGATGCGGAGCTTTCCATAACAACAGTTTTCCGGGACTTCAGGAGAGCCAGCGGCGGCAAGGTGGTTGACGAAAACGATCCTTCATCAATTCTCTAGCTCGCGTAGCGGATGTTGTCAAAACGCCACGCTCTTGCGGCCAGTGCCGGTGACGGAAATTTTGCTAAGCCGGCGGGTCGTGCGGAATGTGCGGCTGGCAACGCGACTGCCGGACCGCGTCCGACAGCCGTCGCGGATGGCGTTCGGAACCGATTTTGACTCTAATGGTTGTCGACGCGAATCCCGAAAAACCAGGGCGTTTCTCTCGCATGTGGCCTCAACAAGAACAGACTGGCGAATTACTGGCCTCCGCCAAGGCCGGCGATCTGGCCGCCGTCAACGCGCTGCTCGAACGGCACCGCGACGCGCTGCGGCGAATGGTCGATCTGCGGATGGACCCCGTTCTGCAACGCCGTGTCGACGCCAGCGACATCGTGCAAGATGTGATGGTCGAAGCCAACCGCCGCTTGCAAGATTATCTGAAAAATCCGGTAATGCCATTTCATCTATGGCTGCGGCATATGGCCAAAGATCGAATCATCGACGCCCATCGCCGACATCGCGTGGCTGCCCGCCGAAGTCTCGACCGCGAACAGCCGCTGGTGGCCGCCGCGTTTCTCGACCGCTCCACGCTCGACCTGGCCATGGGCATTGAAGATCGCGAACTCACGCCAGCCGCCGCGGCCACTTGGCACGAATTGCAACGACGCTTTCAAGCCGCCATCGATCAGCTCGACGAACCCGATCGCGAAGTCGTGCTGATGCGGCACTTCGAGCAACTCAGCAATAGCGAGGTTGCCGCCGCGCTCGAACTCAGCGAGGCGGCCGCCGGCATGCGATACCTCCGCGCCATGCGACGCTTGCGCGCGCTGTTTGGCGACGAGCCGGGCGAGGAGAAGTCGTAGCATGCCCATTACGACCAAACACTTTGCCACCGCCTGCGCGCACTTCAACCGCCGCGATCGTGTGATTGCCCGCGTGATCGCTCAAGTGGGGCCGCTCAAACTGCGTCCCGAGCGCGATCGGTTTGGAATGCTGGTTCGCTCGATCATTTCGCAGCAAATTTCCACCAGCGCCGCGCGATCGATCCGACAGCGGTTGATCGATCATCTGGCCCCCAGCGGCGGTATTACGCCGGATAACGTGGCCGCAATGTCAATCGAACAGTTGCGCGGCGTGGGCCTTTCGCCGCAAAAGGCCGGCTACATGCACGATCTGGCCGCTAAAGTCAGCGACGGCACGGTGCAACTCGCTGGAATCGCACGCCGCACCGACGACGCCATCATTGCCGAGCTGACGCAAGTCAAAGGCATTGGTCGCTGGACCGCACAAATGTTTTTGATCTTTTCGCTCGGCCGGATCGACGTTTTTCCGCTCGATGACTTGGGCGTGCGCAGCGCCATTCAAAAGCTCTACCAGCTTGCGGAACTACCCAACCGCGCCACCTGTCTGCAAATTGGTGCCGCCTGGCAGCCGTATTCGACAATCGCCAGTTGGTATTGTTGGCGAAGTTTGGAGTTGGCCAAGCCGACAAAAGTCGCCAAGCCGCGGCGTGCGGCAAAAAATGCCAGCGGCAGCGGCTGAACCAAACTGCTGCGGACAGTAGCGAAATCGCGATTCGCAGGCAATATCCCTTGACTTTGACCGTAAACTACATTGCAATGGAGACAGTTGAGCGAAATGGCTGCGCCCGTTCGGGCAGTGCCGATTTTGCTCCGCCCTGTTTGAGCCGGCGCGGGCCCGCGAATCTCCGGCTGTGACGTGGGGCAAACACTTTCTGATCGAGGAGATGATTCCATGCGGCAGCTCTACTTCCGCCGCGCTCACGGTCTGTCCGCATCTCGGCATGCTTTGACGCTGATTGAAATGCTGGTCGCCCTGGCGGTGACATTAATTATCATGGCTGCCGTCAGCACCATGTTCGGCAACGTCAGTAATTCGATCGTGGGCGCGCGCGCTTCGATCGAAACCAACCAACGTCATCGGGCGGCCACGGATCGCTTGCGCGCGGACCTGGCCGGTTTGATCTGCATGCCGTTTCTGTGGCAGCGCGGCGATGGCACCGGCGGCTACCTGGAGATTCTGGAAGGCCCGGGCTCGGATGCCAATCCACCGCCATCATCGCCCGCAACGGCCGACATTTACAAAGACTTCGTCGAGCGACGCCTGCTGGGAGACGTGGACGATGCCATCTTCATGACCGTACGCAGTACCGGCGCGCCATTCGTCGGCAAGCCGGACAAAAACGGCGTGGTCATGACCTCGCCCATTGCCGAAGTCATTTGGTACACCCGCACGTTGCCCAACCCGGCGGTTGCCGGTCAAGCCCCGACGGTGCCTTGGCGAAACCTTTATCGCCGCCTGCTGCTGGTGATGCCGGATGCCGATGTGCGGGTTGTGGCTGGCACCAACATCGACGATTTTCAGACCAAGTACGATCTTTCCGCTCGGCAGGTTGGCAGCACGGTGGTGCTCAATTCGCTTTCGGATCTCGCCCGCCGCGAATGTCGTTTTCAGCATGCCGTCAGCGGCCAAATTTCTGGCGTCAAGAACTGGCCCGCGATCAAAACGCTGGCCGAACTGGACACCACAAAAACGCGCTCCGATGAAGATATTATTTTGACGCACGTGCTGGGTTTCGATCTCAAGGTTTGGGATCCCGCGGCACCCGTTTACGTAACCAGCGGACTGGCGCTGGCACCTGGCGACTTGGGCTATCCGAAATCGGGCACGGCAGCCGCTTACGGCGCCTACGTGGATCTGCATTACGGCGGCGCGTCCTATTTCGGCACACAGAACTCGACCAGCGTCCCTCCGCCGACCAGTTATCCCAATGCCTATCCCGCCACATACGACACTTGGAACAGCGTCTACGAATCGACCACATATAATTCGGTAGCGGTTTCGACCGACGGGCTCGATTCCGACGATCCGGGCGAACGCAAAAGCGCGGCGCCGTTTCCTTACGCCTTGCGGGGCGTGCAGATCAAAGTCCGCACCTACGAGCCAGATTCCAGGCAAGTTCGCGAGTCGACTACCCACCAATCGTTTGTGCCGGACTAACCACGGGTGGGTGGCGGGCATGAACCCGGTTGACTGAATGTATCCTCACGTGATCCGCCTGCGCAAACCGTGGGACATCGATTCGCCAGCCACGTCCGCGCGGCCCATCGTGTGTTGCTCGCGTCGGTTCAATCGTCCCAGCGGTCTAGTTACCGGCGAATTCGTGTGGCTGGTCTTCCACGGTCCGCAAATTTCGTTTACGGCCTGGCTCAACGACCGTCCACTGCCGCTGGTGGCTGGCGACTCGGCAGCGCTTCAGGCAAACGTCACCGCGCAACTCGCCGCCAGTAATCTGCTGCGGCTCGAATTTTCTCAATCGGATCCGCGCGATCCGGCATCCGGCGCCGCGGTTGACCGCAGGCAAACACCGCGCGAACTGCCTGCCCATTGGCTGGAGCAAGTCTCGCTGGAAATTCGGCTGGCCGAAACCGACTGAAGGTTTGAGGGTATAATCCAACGCGCCCGTGTCGAGGTTGGGGCAATTTGTGAGGGGCGGTCGCGCATCGCGCCCCGCGTGGCTGGCAGAGTTGTTTTAATTATTGTCCGTTTGCCGTCGAGACGGTTATGTCGCTGCCGCTGCTGCTGACTTGTGGCCCGCTGGAAATTTCGTTCTCGCGCCAGCACGATCGCATTGCGCATGCCATTCGTTTTCGCGATCAAGCCGACTGCTTCATGCAATCGGTCGAAGGCAACGACCTGGACGACTGGCCCGCCAGCCCGGCGTTTCGAGATTTGCATCGAGAGTCGCGCCCCGGCGACCGGCAGGTGATTTTGTTGGTTGGCATGGCCGGCACCTCGCACTGGTCGGCCAGTTTCGAGATCGATCCGCGGCAAGCCACCATCGCCGCGGATGTCGCCTGCCGATTGCATCAGTCGCCGGGACCGCTCGGCAGCCGTTACGACGCTTCGTCCGCGGCTTGGTCGGTGACGCAGCAATTGGCCGTGGCCAAAAATCCGGATCACACCGCCATGGCCGTGCTGAATGTCGATCACGTTAGCGGCAAGTTGTTGCACTCTGCCCGCGGTTTACAAATTGTGCCGGCGCTCGATCCAGCCAACGATCGGTATCCGCAGACCGTGCAGTGGCGTTACCGGTTGACAGGTTGGCCCGCGCCGCAAAATCCATCGGCCGGTTGACAGGCCATCGATCCGATCCGCGGTCTGTTGCTAATGGCCGCAGGCGACGACCGACGTTTGCCGCAGCGTCACTCGGCCCAATCAACCGTGTCGCCCACGCGAATCGAACCGCCTTCGAGGATTCCCGCGAATGCGCCACCGTACCAATTAGCGCGCATCGTGGCTTGCAAGCCCGGAAGCACTTCGTCCATTCGCTCGCAGGGCCGCGTTTCGCCATTGATGATGAGCCGGCAAGTGCCAATCCGTAGCACTTTGCCTCGCGTGCGCGCCAGGGCAACGCCTTGCAGCAACAAATTGGCGCGGCGCATGGACGCTGGCAACTCCGCCTGATGCTGCGTCATCAGCGTTTGCCAGTCTTCGCTGGCCAGCAGTGTTACTTGCCGCTTGCCGCCGCGATCCGCGCTGCCCAGCAGGCCTTGGTTCGCAATCAGTTCCGCGGCCTGCACGTCGTCCATCACCCCGCGATGCGCACGTTTGATCCAAATGGCCTGCAGTCGGCCGTGCGATATATCGGTCATGGCAATCCGTGCAAGGCGTTCGAAGCGGTCTCGCGACTACTGCGAAAGTTTCGGATCGTGCAGCGGTTTCCAAAGCGTATCGTGCAGGCTAAGGTCCGCTTGCGGATCGATTTCGTCGGGCATGCGCCGAGCAACATCGCCGCCCATGAACAGCACGTTCACGCTTCGGCGATGGCGAGGCGCCACTTGTTCGCTGAATTTGTCTTTGGCATCGAGGCCGACCAGATCGGCGATTTTTTTGCGGTAGTCCAATGCCAAAATCTTGTTGCTGTCACTGCCCATCGCCACCGCGCGATTATTGACGCCGTAGCTCAGTCGCTCGTACGGCACATCCAGCGACATCGACGTATGATTGGCGTTGGTCACGTTCATCAATACCTTACCGTCCGAGCCAATGATATCGTACGTGGCGCCCGAGTTTTTCATGACGCTACTCAAGTGGGCTTTGCCGTCGGCGGTTTTGGCGACTTTGACTCGCAAATCGTTGTAATCCCAGTCAAAGTTATCTTCGAACCAGAGTTCGAACGAGTCGGCCTGGACGTTTTTCAATTGGCAGCGCTGTCCCTCGACAAACGGAATGTCGAAGACTGGATTCCAATTCACGTGCAGCGTCACGCCTTGCACGCAGGTGGGCGAAAAACCAGAACTCAACGCGCTGTCTTCCGGGCAAATGAATAGCTGCAAGCTGTTTTCGCAATGCGGCGCCAAATCACCGGTCCAGGTGGCTGCGTTGAATTGCGTGCGGTCGCCATCGCGGCTTAAAAAATTTCGATAGGCGACGCCAATGTTGTGCAAGTTATTGCCGCATTGGGCGGCACGCGCCGAACTGCGCGCACTGTTGAGCGCCGGCATCAACAGCCCCACGAGCATGCCAATGATGGTGATGACCACCAGCAACTCGATCAACGTAAAACCCGCGCGACCGAGAGGGCAACGGGCGGACAGTTGGCAATTGGATTTCATGGTGCGCGGCGCGGCGGCCCCTTGGCTTGCTGATAGACCTGTTTCATGCCTTCAATGGCTTTTTTTCGCGTTTGCGAATCGTCGTTGGCGCGAAAGTGATAGTCGGCTCCCAAAATCAGTTGCAACGCCGCGCCGGCCCGACCTCGGACCAGCGGCGACGGATCATCGCACATTTTCAATAAGTCGGGCACGCTCTCCCAATCCATGGCCCAGCCCAGCCCTTGCGCGGCGGTCGCGCGCACTTCCGGATCGCCCCCGCCTTTAACCAACTGGCGGAGTTGCGCCGTGCTCACGTCGGTCGATTTGTTCGCCGTCGCCACGCCCGGCTCAAGCGAACTCGCGGCCGTGTTGGCGGAACCACCGCTGGAAGAATCTTGAGGGCGGGGCACCAATTCTGCCAACCGATTGGCAGCCGCTTTTCGTGCCGCGGGATCCGTGTCCGATTCCGCCTGCTTGGCTAACTGAGCGGCTTGCTCGGATGTGGCTGGTTTTTTGGCGGGCGGATCACCGCTGCTCCAATAAATGACCACCAGCACAACCAGCAGCACCAGCGCAACGGCAGCACCGACGACAATGCATTGATCGATCCCGCGTGGTCTGTGAAAATTTTCGTCGCGGCCAATCCGCCGCCAGAAGCTCAAATCAGTATCTGCCATCGGGGTTACAGTGTCAAACTGAGCGGTCGGCCGATTTTGCTGTCGCTGATTGCCGTAGCACAAACTCGATTCGTGCGGCCGCTTCGTCGATTTCGGCTTCCGTGGTGGTCGCCCCTAAGCTGAAGCGTAACGAACTGCGCACGGCCGCGCCCGAAACACCCATCGCCAGCAGCACCGGTGACGGCTCGCTCGATCCGCTGGCGCAGGCGGAACCGGTGGAGCACGCCACGCCCGCCAGATCGATCGCCATCACCAGCGCCTGGCGATCCAATCCGCAAAACGAAATGTTAATGCAGTGCGGAAGTCGGTCGGCTGGCTCTCCATGGACCACGGCGCTCGGCCAGGCAGACTTCAGTCGCGCTTCGAGTCGCTGCCGTAAGGCGGTCATTCGCCGCAGGCGCTGGTCGGCCTCGCGCTGCCAAAGTTCCAGCGCCGCGCGTAGTCCCACCGCAAGTTCCACCGACTCCGTGCCCGCGCGCAGCCCCGCCTGTTGAAAACCGCCCAACATCAGCGGTTGCAGCAAAACCTCGTGCCGCAGCAGCAGCCCGCCAATGCCGCGCGGGCCATGAAATTTGTGCGCCGCAAACGATAACGTATCGACGCCGAGCGCGCGAAAATCAATCGGCAACTTGCCCACCACTTGCACCGCGTCGGTATGCACGCTGGCCCCGCCCTCACGCGCCAGCCTGGCGATGCTGGCCACCGGCTGCAGCACGCCCGTCTCATTGTTGCCCAACATCACCGTCACCAAACGCGGCAACGACGAATTCCGCCGAAGTCGTTCAGGCAGCGACTCAAGGTTAACCACACCGTCGATACTGGTGGGCAAACGTTCGATCGACCAACCTCGCGACGCCAGCACCTGCAGTGGCGCGGCGACGCTGGGATGTTCGATGCCAGAACTGATCCAGCAACCCGGCCGCGCCGCCGACTGCCCGAAGATCGCCAGGTTGTTCGATTCCGTGCCGCCGGATGTGAAGATCAGCCGATCGGGCTTGGCACCGGAAAAGTCCGCGCCCAACAAGCTGCCAATCGCCTCGCGCGCGTCTTCCAGCAGGCGGCGCGCGCGGCGGCCGGCTTGATGTTGGCTGGCCGGATTCGCTAACCCCAGACCGCGACACTCAGCCATGGCCGTAGCGGCTTCGGGCGCAAGTGGCGTAGTGGCATTGTGATCCAGGTCAATAAACTGCATTCCGTCAATGTCGCTACCGGCAGCAAAACTGTCAATCGATTGCGCCGCGCGGCGGACCGCGCAAGACGATAACTTCGACGCCGCCTTGAAAAGTTAATCGAAGCCAACGGGTCAGGCGCGATGATTTCGCCCCGCCAACGGCAGGTTTTTACGGCCGCCGGTTTGGGCACGGCCGCTTGCGACACAAGCCGGCATTTTCATGCGCCGGCCTGTATGTTGAGAACTGCGTCTTGCTCGGCGCACGAAAAAAGCGGCGTCCAATCCGAAGATTGGACGCCGCCCAATGAAATCCAAACGGTGGTTCACAAGCTTAGCGATTGCGAATCGGAGTGGCTTCCCGGCGTTCTTCACGACGCTCTTCACGTACGCCAGCACGACTTGGCCGAGTGCTGAACTTCACTTCAGCAGGCAGAGTCTTCGAACCGCGAGTGTACTCAAACTTCAGTGTGCCCGGTTCAACACGTTGAATGATGCGGCCGAAGTCGCGCGGAGTCGCGACGCGTTCGCCATGCCAAGTGGTGATGACATCACCGTCACGCAGACCCGAGGCATAAGCCGGAGAGTCGGGATAAACTTTGCGAATGACGATACGGTCGTTGACGTGATCGTCAACATCGACACCAAAGTAGCGGTAATCGTCGGCGTAGTTGTCGACATTGGCGTCGGCGTCAACGTAGATCACGCTCGGCTCAAGATACACGATCTCTTCGCGACCGCCACGCCAGACGATGATCTTCACACGTTCTGTGCGTTCGCCATCATAAACGTAGCGTTCGAAATCATCACCGGCCTTCAATGCGTGGCCGTTGACGGACAAGATCACATCCGACTCACGCAAGCCGGCGCGATAAGCCACGCTGCTGGTCGTGAGCTTAGTAACCGGAAGACCGCGCTCGTTGACTTTGCCGAACGAAACACCCCATTGATCGGCCGACAAGCGACGACCCTCGCGAGCTCCTTCGCGTACGCCGTTGCGAACATCCTTGGCGGCGTCGCGGACATCCTTCACGGTCTCGCGGACATCGCGAGCGGTATCCTTGACTCCATCACGAACTTCACGTGTGGTATCGCGGACGTTATCGCGGACAGTGTCGCGCGTGTCCTTAGCGTCGCGCGTGTCGCGAGCGGCGTCTTTGGCTGTATCGCGAGCGTCACGCGCCGTGTCCTTTGCGTTATCGCGAGCGTCCTTAGCAGCACCCTTTGCGGTGTCGCGCGTATCCTTGGCACTGTCTTTGACAGCGTCACGAGTGGCGGCGTTGTCACGTGGCGCCGGTGGTGGGTTAGTCGAAGGTGCTGGAGTTGTCGGTGCAGGTGCCGATGGAGCCGGCGCACGCGGTGCAGGGGCTGTCTTCGGCGCATCGGCCGCAATCGCAGCGCTGCCCAGCAGGCAGACCAATCCGCCAGCTACGCCTGCCGTTCGAATCCACAACACACCTCGAGAAATTAGTGGCTTAAACATGATCGAGTCCCCAAGTTTTTGTTTGTAAGAAGAGCGTCGCTGGACGCAACGATATGGCAGACATTGCACAGTATGTGCCAACGACCCAGTGAATCGGAATTCCCCGCAATTCCCGCGGAATTCGCAGAAAAATTCGCGTTCCAACGCATCAGACCAACGCAACCATGGCAGCAAGGCGTGGAGCGATTGGATTCGCTGCGCCCACGCTGGTGGCTGGCAGGACAAGGGAACTCCCGCCGAGTTCGAGTTGCTATCGTCGCAGCGCGCGGACGTCAGAACGCACATTACGCATCGCTTGTTGCGGCGCGGCAATATCGAGAGCGTCAGGGCGAGTCGATCGCCAATGCCGGACGCGACATCACATTGTGCGACATTTCGCCGTAATGATTCGATCGCCAGAATTGTTTGAGATGTTCCGGCGTGATCAACTGCAAGCCGGGCGTGGCAATGGCAGGATTGCAAAGAATGTAGAGATTCTCGGCGGCAATATAGCCCGTCACGCCGAGCGTGTGCCCAGCCTCGCCGTCAGGGTAACTTGGGCCGACAAACTTGAAGTCGATGACCACGGGCCGACCGCCATCGAGCTGCGAACGCAAAAACGCCGTTGCCTGATCGAAGCCCGCGTCGTCGGGCGTGAACGTAAGGAACGACCGAAAAATAACTTCCGTTTTTCGTTCGGGTCGACGCGCGCTATCACGAGCAGCGGGCGTCTCACTCAGAGGAAGTTATTTTTCGGTCGTTCCTAACCAACTTCCATCGCTGCTTGAGCTGCTCCGAAGCTTTCAGCAGGTCGCCCCAATCGGTGCCGGTGCCGACGGGTGAAGGGCATAACTTTTTAAAATCCCAGCCGCCGACCTTGGCGCCTTGCGACCGCGCCAGCATGGCGCACGAAGTGGCGCCGCAGTTGTTCCAACCTTGGTAAAGGTGCTGTGTTGCCACCAGCGCGAACTTGTTCGGTTCGGGCTTGCGGCCACGGTAGTCGATCAGTTTCAACAGGTCCGCGCCCTGCTGTGCTGCCGCCTGATCGCCCGGCTGTTCCGGATGGCCGGTGAGTCCAACCCGCTTGAGTTTTGAGACCTTGGTCCAACACGCGCGGGCCTGTTCGATTTCGCCTGCCTGATAGTGAATTTCGCCCAGTACCACGAGCCCGTTCGGATCGTTCAGTTCGGCCGCGCGTGTGGCGAGCCGGAGTGCTTGCTTGGCGTCCGCGGCCACGCCATCGCCGGCCAGATACATCATGGCTGCCGACGATGCTGCCCGACCACTGCCCAGTTCGGCTGCCTTATTCCAAATTTCGAGCGCCTTGGGAATATCCTGCCTGGTGCCTTGCGCGCCGTAATAACATTGCCCCAGGTTGAAGGCCGCTGTTGGCGATTCTTCGGCCGCCGCTTGAAAATAGCCAAACGCGAGTTCGGGAGAATGCTTCACGCCTCGACCGGTGAAAAACGCGTAGCCCACGAAATCCATCGCTGCGGCATGACCTTGATCGGCCGCGCGATGCGCCCAACGCAGGGACTCCGCGTTGTCCTTGCTCACGCCTTTGCCGTCACGGTAACAGTAGGCGAGCGCCAGTTGGGCCTCCGCGTTTCCCTGCTCGGCTTTCGCCAACAACTCCTTGGCGGGCGGTGCGGCGTCAGCGACCGGCAGGGCCAGTACGATTGTCGCCAGTAAAACGCTCAATGCCACGCGTAGGGTTTCTGTCATTTTGAATGCCGTCTGATTGCTGAGTTGGCGGGTAGGAATTCATCTGCCCAGGCGTTTGGCTTGCCGAGTAAACGTCGACGGCGTTCAGTTGGGCGAACGTAAAAAAGTACCCCCGGCAGGAGTCGAACCTGCGACCTTGGCTTTAGGAAAGCCCTGCTCTATCCTACTGAGCTACGGGAGCAAACGCCCAGCTCCGCCGAACCGGCGACACGCCCGCTGGCAGCGGTTTCCGCGTCCAGCAACTCGCTCGGGCTTGAAAAACAAGTATATGTCCCCACGCATCTCGCTCGCAACCGGCACGTTCGCTACCAGCGCGATCGACATCCGCCGCGCTTCGAGGGTTATCGCACGGTCCGACGCGTCAATTCCGCACGCTCAACAATTCGACGGCAGCCAATTCTGCAATTCGCTGACCGGTGCCGTTTGACCGCCGGATCGCTGGCGGTGAGAATGCGACGAACCGTTTTTGCGCCAGATCGCCAACTTCCAACCCGCTTATCGGTCGTCGTTCATGCGAGCTATCCGCTGCCAACCTGATCGGCACGCCGCCGAAATTCTGGCAATCTTCAACGATGCCATTGCCAACTCCACCGCGCTCTACGATTACAAACCGCGGACCATGGACGTCATGGCTACGTGGTTCGAGACCAAAGCCAAAGGGCAGTTCCCGGTGATTGGCCTGGAAAACGAAGCCGGCGAACTGCTGGGCTTTGCCAGTTACGGGACGTTCCGCGCTTTTCCGGCCTACAAATATTCGGTCGAGCACTCGGTCTACGTCGATCGCCGCTTTCGCGGTCAAGGCGTGGGCAAACGGTTGCTGCAAGAAGTCATCAGCGCTGCACAATCGCAAGACTATCACGTGCTGATCGGCGGCATCGACGCAGCCAACGCGGTCAGCATCCGTTTGCACGAGTCGTTTGGCTTTACGCCCTGCGGCGTCATCCAACAGGCCGGATTCAAATTCGGTCGCTGGCTGGATCTGGCATTCTACCAACTGATCTTGCCCACGCCGCAAGCGCCGCAAGACGGGTGAGCGATTGACTTCAAACAGTTGGGAATCGAATTGCTTGGGCTGCAATCGATTTTACGGAAGAGGATCTGGCCCCGGATATTTGAAACCGAACAGTCGCGAGAGCCAATCCAAAAAGGCCACCGCTTGCGGCGAATCGTGCGCCAGAGAGTTTTTGGTAATTGCCGCCCCGAAGGGCTGTCCTGATTCTTCTTGCCACGCCAGCCAAGTGCGAATTTCGGCTTTGATGCGATCCTTTTCCGAAAAGCATCTCAGCAGTTTCTGCGGTGCGCTTGTGATGGCATTTGCCTCGTCGACCAGCTTGGGAACTGCGGCCGTGCATCGCTTGGCATGTTCAAGGATTGCATCGTCTGTAGGAATGAGCGATCGCACCAAGTGCTCTAATTTCTGACCATCGCTTTTGCAGTCCGGCATGAGCCAAACACCGAACGGTTTGGCATACCCTTTGACATGTCCGATAAAACCGTCTTTACCGTCCGACGCGCATTGAATAGGCAGCGGTTGGCCGAAATCGATCGATCCATCGACCAGCGAACTGAGTCGGCTCTTGACGCGATTCCAACGCTGATCCGTCTCAATATCAATGTCGAATACAAATCCGCACGGTTGATCCGGATTGCTTTTGATCAAATCCGGCATCGCAGCGAATTACTCGCTATCGCTACCTGTGCTTTCACTCGCGTCATCCCCAGCGTGCGAGATAAATAGATGGCGCTTTCCTCGCTTGCTGTCGAAACCGTGCCTTCTCAATAAGGCAGCGATGGCACTGATGTCATCAGCGCCCTCCACATACAACGCCGGAACACCTTTGGGAGGTTTTTTCATCGAGGGTCAATGTGATTCCGCTCCATCCGAGCGACGGATTCGCCGGCGAACGAAATGCTGTGGCTAAGCGTGCGGTCGATCTTGTGAATGGACACCTTACTCTGAAAGTCTGGCTCATCCTGACACAGCAGCGATAGCCCTTCGATGCAATCCCAGCTATGCGTGGTCGCAAACACCTGGACGTTACAGGCCGACGCCTGCTCGATGACAAGCTTCCACATGTCTGGCATTACAGAATAATGCAGGCCAGTGTCGATTTCATCGGCGCACAAGGTGCCATCGTTAGTACATGCGAGGCTCGAAGCTAGTGCGAGCATTCGACGCATCCCATCGCCCATGCTGCCTAGCGGAATAAGTGCCCGCTCGTCTTTTCGCCCAATAACTGCTCCAGCACGTGAGTAATACCGCGAATGCCCCATCATGCCAGTGAGGAAATCGAAAGCATGGACTTTGTCGTCAAGAATTTGCAGCGCCGTCACGATCTTGTCAGTCAATCTTCGAACTTTAATCTCGTCGGACATCGTGGCGAGTTGGCGGACATCCATCGAATCAGCGTCGATAAATCGGACCAGAGGCCCGTCCGTTCGGTCAAATGAATTCCATCGAGGGAACCTTGGCCGGTCCAAATCTACGCCGCCTTCGCGGGTTAACCGGAATCCACTTTCACCTTTCTCGCTCGATGCCCCTCGCTTAATTACTACAGCCTCTTCAATACCATGTTCGATTGTCTCCTTTCCTTCGACGTCCGCCCGTTTTCGCACCTTGGACGTAACGAGAATCTGAACTGGCCCAATCCCGCTATCACCCGAAATCGAAACTGGATTATCCGGTTCGAGAATGTGACCGTGGAAGAAGTGGCTTGGGTCGACTAGAGATTTGTCGGACTTCGTCAAAATGTACTCGCCACGACGAGCTGAAATCTCTTCAAGGACAGCTGGATCTCCTCCCGAAGCCAAAAAATGAATTGCCTCGAGAATAGCGGTTTTACCACTGTTATTCTTCCCTACCAGCAAGTTTACCCTCGCAAGACCATCCATTCTGTATGATGGGAAACCACGATAGTTTTCGATGTCAACTCTGGTCAGCATGGTACACTCGCTGTGCGGCGATTAACCGCCTGATTCTATCGGCATGGTGACTCGGTGTCGATAACGGCCAATCTTTGGAATGTCTTCGGCGAACGCTGAAAACACCGCGAGCCGGACGTTTGAGGTCCGGCTCGCAAGGTTGAATTCCATCGTGCTACTTGCCAACGCGGCGGTTTAGTCCAAGAACCCAATCAGCTCTTGGCTGCGGCTGGGCTGCTGGAGTTTGCGGACGGCCTTGGCTTCGATCTGGCGAATCCGCTCGCGGGTCACTTTGAAAATGTGGCCCACTTCTTCCAGCGTGTAGCTGTAACCGTCGCCTAATCCGTAACGCAGCTTGATGATCTCGCGTTCGCGATAGCTCAAGGTTTTAAGTACCTTGGCGATCCGTCCGCGGAGCATCTCTTGAGCCGCGCCCACCGCCGGACTTTCCGCACCGGAGTCAGGCAGCAAGTCGCCAAAGTGGCTGTCTTCGCTGTTACCCACCGGACGGTCCAAACTGATGGGATATCGGCTCATGGCCAGCACGCGACGGGCTTCGTCGATGGCTGTGCCCGAGGCCTTGGCGGTTTCTTCAATGGTCGGTTCGCGGCCGAGCTTCTGCAGCAAATCGCGCGAACAATTACGAACGCGCGACATGGTCTCGACCATATGAACCGGAATCCGAATCGTGCGGCTTTGATCGGCCACGGCGCGGGTAATGGCCTGACGAATCCACCACGTGGCATAAGTGCAAAACTTGAAGCCACGGCGGTATTCGAACTTATCCACCGCCCGCATCAAACCGGCGTTGCCTTCTTGGATCAGATCCAAAAAGCTCAATCCGCGGTTGCGATACTTCTTGGCAATCGAAACCACCAATCGCAAGTTGCCTTCCGACAGACCGCGCTTGGCCTGCTGGTATTGGGCGTAGATCGTCCGCAGCACCTTCACGCGGTTCCGCAAACTGGTCGGCGTTTCCTGCAGATTCCAGAGAATCGTGCGGAATTCGTGCCGCCACTTGCGCAATTCGTGCGGTGGATGACGATCCTTCTTGTGACTATCGATTTTGGCTTTCAATTCGTCGACCCGGTAGCTGAACTCGATCAGCATCCGGATATCAGCTTCAATTCGCTGCGTCCGCAAACCGAGCTCTTCCACCAGCTTGACGGCGCGACGGCGACGACGTCCCAGCCGCAGCCAGGCGTCTTTGCGAGCGGTGGGCTTGGCGCTCTTGCTGGTGGCCGTGCGAAAATCGTTACGGTTTTGCCGCAACAGCGTTTCCACGGTCAGCAGGTTGTGCGGCATACGGCCGAGAATCTGATCCTTTTCCAATCGGTCGGTAACCGAGACCTGCACCGTGCGGTCGAACGGCAATTCGCCTTTATGCACGCGGTTCAGAGTTTTGACGACCTTTTGCAAAACGATATCGCATTCCAACAGCACGCGCCGGAATTTGGCGCGCGTCAGTTCGATCTTCTTGGCCAGGGCAATTTCCTGCACGCGAGTCAGCAGCGGGATTTCGCCCATCTGCGTCAAGTACATCCGCACCGGATCGTCCGACCAAGACTCAACATCATCGTCCACGCCCGGCAACGCATCATCGACTTTGCCGTCGAGATCGTCGGCCGCCGCCAGGGGATCGTGATCGAGCATCTCATCATCATCACCGTCGTCGACGTCAACCGGCTTATCCACCAGGTCAACCGCTTCGTCGGCGTGGACGGAGACGTCGTCATCTAATTCATCAAGCAATGCATCAAACAAAGGAACACTCCTCAGGAGGGCCATTGGGGATGAGTTCTAGTTCAGTTGACCGACGGTTCGGACTCGTGCGTCGCCGTCGACGCAGCGTAAGGAAGACGTGGTTGGGGGCTGATGGTGGATTGCCTCCCGAGTTTGCCACGTGGTTTCCCGTTGTCCTACACTTGCAACGTCTTAGATGTTGGCACGTCCAACAAGACTCACACTGCCGCCGGCCATCCGAAGTCGCAATCCCGACTGATCCCTGCAAGCGGTCAGCCATCCGACGGATCGAACCCGGTTTCTTGCCAGCGCCAATGCGGCGAAAATGTCCTATCGATTCAACTCAACTACAACGAACGACCTACGAACTCAATTACCAACTCTGCCATTTTCACAAAAAACGGATATCAACAAATCTACCACTCTGAGCGGCAACCTCAGTTGTCCGCTAGCATTTGGAAGAAAATTACGGCTCGGTCATCCCTAACGCGCTACGGTCGGCAATCCGGTCAACCGTGCCGCATCAAAAGCAGCGGCAAAGCTTCGTTAATCATCACACTTTACTTGGACATCAAAAAAGCTGTGGGGAATTCCAGCCTCGACTGACAATTTTTTCCAGCGAAGGTCCGATCTCCGCAGGCCCGACTCAACCTCAAAGGCCGGCCGAACCCAATAAACCTAAACAGCCTGCACTGCCTAAACTATCCATATCGCCAAATGCCGCCGGCGATCCGACCGCACAAGCTTGCAAAAACAAGGTTGGCCATTCTGTCTGAGAAGCCTCTCGACAAAATGGCCGCATGAAGAGTTCCGCGCATATTGTTCCGTCAAAATTTCAACCCCTCAATTGTATCCGCGAGCGGTGACCGGTCCAGTCACCAAATTCAAATTTCGCCAAAAACACATGCAAACTAACTTGTGTTGACCACCGTCATCCTTTAAGACGTAACCGGACGGGCGAGCGTTCGCGCGTGCGGCCGTTATTCCAGAATTGTTCGCCCGCTGCCATCCGAGGGCAAGCCGATGACCTTGCTAGCGATGGCGAATGTTCCGCCGCCGCTGGGTCCGCACGTTGTCCGAACGCTTGCGGCTGTCTGCTTGCCGCGCGACTTCCGCCGGGATTTGGCATTTGGTTAATCATCCACCGATCGAACCACGTATGAGTCTCGCAGGTCGAATCGCGCTGGTCACCGGTGCCAGTCGCGGCATCGGCCGCAGCGCCACGCTGGCGCTGGCCGCCGCTGGCTGCGACGTCGCCATCAATCACCTCGCAGATCTGGACGAGGCGGAAGACGTGGCCGCCGCCGTGCGCCATTTGGGACGCAGGGCTGTCATCGTTCAGGCGGACGTGGCCTCGCTCAACGATGTCGAGCGGGCCGTAATTGAAACGGTCGAAACGCTGGGTCGACTCGATATCGCCGTCAGCAACGCGGCTTACAGCGACCGCGACCTGTTTCACCTGGCGGACTTGGATGGCTTCCGAAGAACCGTCGACGTGACCATGTGGGGCGCCTTCAACCTGCTCCGCAGCGCCACGCGTCAAATGATTCGGCAAGGCGAAGGCGGGGCAATCACCATTGTCAGCTCGCCCCACGCCTTCGTGGCCGTGCCGCGGAGCATGGCTTACAATATGTCCAAGGCGGCCATCGACCAAATGGCCCGCACGGCGGCCATCGAACTGGTCGAGCACAAAATTCGCGTCAATCTCATTCACCCCGGTTGGATCGACACGCCCGGCGAACGCAAATTTGCCAGCGAACAGCAATTGGAGGCCGCCAGCCAAAAACTGCCCTGGAAACGCCTAGGTCAACCCGCGGAAATCGCCCGCGGCATCGTGTTTCTCTCCGACCCGGCCAGCGATTACATCACCGGCAGTTCGCTGCTGATCGACGGCGGCATTACACTGCCCTGGTGGTCAAACCGCGGTTCGGCCGCGCCCGAATAAACGCAGGCCATCATCCAAACAGCAGCCATAACGTTCCTCGCCATTCGCCCGACGCAACTTCCAACCCTGACAACATCCCGTATGTCCCAATATCTCCTCACGTGTACTTGTGGTCGGCAGCACGCCGTCAGCCCCGGTCAGGCAGGCGGCGAAATCTCGTGCGATTGCGGACAGCCATTGGAGATACCCAGCGCGCGTCGTTTGGCCGAATTGCCGCAGGCGGTTGTCGCCGCGCCGGTCCAGCGACAGTGGGGAGCGCGATCCCGCGTCATGTTCATCGCCCTGTACTTGTTGATCCTCTGCGTGGCCGTGGCGGCGGTTGCTCATTTCTTTCGTGAGCGGCCGATGGATTTAAGCCACCGCACCGCTTGGCAAAATTGGCAACTCTGGAAGAACCTGACCGCAGGCCAACTCTCGCCCGACGCCACCGAAGTGATTAAACACGACCTCGCCGCCCAAGAGCGCAATCGGCAGATCGACAACGTCAACCTGGGCGTCTTGGCCGTCGCCGGCGTCGCCCTGCTGATTCTGATCGTGGGCTATTTCCTACCGCGAAAGATCAACGTAAACTCGCGGTAGCCGGTCCGCCGGTCGGCCCGCAGGCGGTTCGTGCGATCGGGCAACGGCGAACGGCGCGCCGCCGTTGATTCGCCTTCACCACAGGACGCGCACGCCTCGCGATATTTCATCATGGCCAACACCATGCTCGCCGCTTACATCACGGCCACCGGCCCGGCCGAAAACATCACCGTTGGCCCGCTTCCCATTCCCACGCCGCAAGCAGTGCAGGTGCTGGTGCGCGTTGGCGTGGCCGCACTCAATCCCATCGATACCTACATCCGCGCCGGCGCCATTCCCATGCCGGTCACGTTTCCGTACATCGTCGGCAGCGACCTGGCTGGCACGGTTGAGGCGGTTGGCCCCGGCGCGTCGCGATTCAAAATTGGCGACCGCGTCTGGGGCAGCAACCAAGGCTTGCTCGGCCGGCAAGGTTGCTGTGCCCAGTTTGCGGCGGTCGATGAAAGTCTGCTGTACTCCACGCCAGACGATGTGACCGACCAGCAAGCGGCTGCCAGCGCCTTGGTGGGCATCACCGCGCACCTGGGTTTGGTACGCGATGCGAAATTGCAAACCGGTGAGACGCTGTTCATCAATGGCGGCACCGGCGGTGTCGGTTCGACCGTCGTGCAGATGGCCAAAGCACTGGGCGCGCGGCCGATTGCCACCTGCGGCAGTGACGACAAGGTTCAGCTCTGCCAACAATTGGGCGCGGCACTAGCCATCAATTACAAAACGCAAGATGTCGAGGCCGAAGTCAAATGCTTTGCGCCAGAAGGCGTCAATGTGTTTTGGGAAACGCTCCGCGAGCCGGACTTCGACCGCGCGGTGCGAATGCTCGCCCCGCGTGGACGGATGATTTTGATGGCCGGCCGCGACGCCCGGCCGGTGTTTCCGGTCGGCCCGTTTTATGTCAAAGGCCTGGCGCTGCACGGTTTTGTAATGTTCAACGCCACCGCCGCCGAACAGCAAGCCTGCGCCGCCGACATCAACCGCTGGCTCTCGGCCGGCCAACTGAAAACGCTGGTCAGTCAGCGCTTTACGCTCGCCCAGACCGCCGACGCGCATCGCTTGCAGGAACAAAACACCGTGCATAAATCGGGCACGCTGTCCGGCAAAATCATCGTCACGCCGTGGTAGACTAGTCAATGGATAGGTGAGTGGGAATCGCTGCCGGAATTTCGACTGGAAGAGCTGTAGGCAAGCGAATGACTCTACGCTGAGCGGATATCCAGCGTTCGCCAGCCCGTATGAAGCACCGTCCGAAATCTCGATCGAAAGCCTCAGCCCAACGCGCAACCTATGATTCTCACCGTCCAACAGCACATCCTCCAAGAGCAAAAACGTTTTCCCGGCGCGTCCGGCGAGTTTAGCTGGCTGCTCTCCGGCATCACGTTGGCCACCAAGATGATTCAGGCCCGCGTGCGGCAAGCAGGGCTGACCGATATTCTCGGTTCGGCCGGCGAAGTCAACGTGCAAGGCGAAACGCAGCAAAAGCTCGACGTTTACGCCAACGAAGTGCTGCTGCACTCGCTCGGCACGCGGCCCAGTATTGGCGTGCTGGCTTCCGAAGAAAACGAGCATCCGCACATGACCGCGCACTGCTCGGCCGACGCCCGCTATGCCGTGGTCTTCGACCCGCTCGATGGCTCGTCGAATATCGACGTCAACATTAGTGTCGGCACCACGTTTTCCGTGCTACGCCGACCGGCTGACGGCGATAGTGATCCGCTCAATTGGCTGTTGCAGCCCGGCACGCGGCAGGTGGCCGCCGGTTACGTGGTTTACAGTTCTTCAACCATCATGGTTTACAGCGTCGGCAATGGCGTGCATGGTTTTACGCTCGATCCGGCGGTCGGCGCGTACTTGCTGAGTCATCCGAATATTAAAATGCCGCGGCAGGGCAAATACTATTCTTGCAACGAAGCGTACGCCGCGAGCTTTCCGCCGGGTTACGCCGAACTGCTCGAGCGCCTGCGCGGCGGCGCGCTGGGCCGAAAATACGCCAGCCGCTACGTCGGTTCGATGGTGGCCGACATTCACCGCACCTTGCTGATCGGCGGCATCTTCATGTACCCGCCAACCGCCGATCATCCCGAAGGCAAGTTGCGATTGCTGTACGAAGCCAACCCGATTGCGTTTTTGATCGAACAAGCCGGCGGCGTGGCGACCACCGGGCGACAGCGCGTGCTGGACATTCAGCCCACCAGCATCCACCAGCGGACGCCGATGGTCGTCGGCAGCGAAGTCGAAATGGCCGAGTTCCAGCGACTCGTGCCGCATCACGACTTGCCGGGCGCAACCACCGCCTGACGTTCATTGCAGGTTCCCCCGCTCCGCCCGAACAGCGCATTGCATTCGAGGCGCGGCTCAAATTGCGTGAGGTTCCGTTTTAAGATGTGCCCATCAAGAATCTCGGTTGGTTATCAAAAATGATGCAGCGAAATTTACATTCCGCGTGGTGGGCCGTGCCCCTTGCCTTGCTCGTGGCCAGTTTGGCCCGCGGCGCGGAATTGAGCGTTAGCCCCGCAGGATCCGACAGCAACCCTGGCACAACGCAGCAGCCGTTACAAACGCTGGCCGGCGCGCAACAGGCGTTGCGCGCTGCAAAAAAAGCGAGCGCCGCAGCCCCAATCACCATCACGCTGGCCGCAGGCACGTATTATCTGAAAGCGCCGCTCGTGCTCACGCCTGAAGATTCCGGCACGCAGCAAGCCGCGGTCGTGTGGCAAGCCGCTCCGGGCGCGTCCGTCGTGCTCAGCGGCGGAAGGAAACTGGAATTGGCGTGGACGCCATTTCGCGACGGCATTTTCAAGTGTCAAGTGCCCGACGACTTCGCCCCCGACCAACTGTTTGTCAACGGCGAGCGGCAGATCATGGCGCGATATCCAAACTTTGACCCCAGCGTACTGATCTTCAATGGCTACGCGGCCGACTGCATTAGCGCGTCCCGCGCGGCACGCTGGACCGATCCGGCCGGCGGATACATGCACGCCATGCACCCCGGACAATGGGGCGGGTTTAGCTATCTGATCACCGGAAAAAACGACAACGGCGAGGTTATGCTCCAGGGCGGCTGGCAGGGCAACCGCCCCGCCAAGCCGCATGCGAAATACCGCTTCGTCGAAAACATCTTCGAAGAACTCGACGCGCCCGGCGAGTGGTTTCTGAATTCCAAAACCCACACGCTCTATTTCTATCCGCCCCCAGGCGTCGATCTGGCGAATGCAATCGTCGAGTCCGCTCAACTCCGCCATCTGATTGAATTCCGCGGCACGCAGCAATCGCCGGTCAAATTCGTCACTCTGCGCGGCCTCACTTTCCAGCACACGGCCCGCACCTTCATGGAAACCAAGGAACCGTTGTTGCGCAGCGACTGGACAATCTATCGCGGCGGCGCCGTGCTATTCGACGGCGCCGAGGATTGCACACTGGCCGATAGCTTTCTCGACCAGCTTGGCGGCAATGCGGTTTTTGTAAACAATTACAATCGCCGCGTCAGCGTCCGCGGCTGCCGCATCGAGCAGGCCGGCGCCGGCGGCGTGATGTTCGTCGGCGATCCCCAGGCGGTACGCAACCCGCTGTTCGAGTATCGCCAGCAGCAACCGATCGAACAAATCAGCCGCCAGCCAGGCCCGCAAAGCGACAATTACCCCGCCGATTGCCACGTCGAAGATTGCCTGATCACGCGAGTTGGCCGTTACGAAAAACAGGCCGCAGGAGTCGGCCTCGATATGTGCGCCCGAATCACCGTCAGCCATTGCAGCATCTACGATCTGCCGCGGGCAGGCATCAACATCGGCGATGGCTGCTGGGGTGGGCACGTCGTCGAATTTTGCGACGTCTTCGACACCGTCAAGGAAACCGGCGACCACGGCTCGTTTAACTCCTGGGGCCGCGATCGCTATTGGTTGCCAAACGCCACGGCCGTCGAAAAACTGGTGGCCGCCAATCCCGAGCTTCCGCTGCTCGACGCCGTCCAGCCGACCACGCTCCGCAACAACCGCTGGCGCTGCGATCACGGCTGGGATATCGACCTCGACGACGGTTCGAGCAACTATCGCATCATCAACAATCTTTGCCTGCACGGCGGATTGAAGAACCGCGAAGGGTATCGTCGAATCGTCGAAAATAACGTGATCGCCAGCAATAGCTTCCATCCGCACGTCTGGTTCGAAAACAGTGGGGACGTGTTCACGCACAACATCGTGTTCACCAAGTACCAGCCGGTCCGCATGCCCAAGACCTGGGGCAAAACCGTCGATTTCAACCTGCTGCACGATCCGTCGACCCCGACATCCGCACCGGCAGTGGAGTTACAGAAAGTCTCGAACCAGGATTCGCATTCGGTTCGGGCGGACGCCATGTTCGTCGATCCGGCTCATGGCAACTATACGGTCCGCGAGGGATCGGCCGCGCTGGCGCTCGGCTTTAAAAACTTCCCGATGGACCAATTTGGCGTCACCTCGCCGGCGCTACGGGCGATTGCCAGAACGCCGTCGTTTGCCCACGAGCGCGAAGCGGCTTCGACTCGCGACCCGGCAGTGCGCGAGTGGCCGGGCGGCAAAATTCGCAACATCGTCGGCCGCGGCGAGCAGTCGGCCCACGGCCTGCCGACGGAAGCCGGCGCGTTGGTACTGACCGTGCCGGCCGATCGTGCGCGTGAAAAGACCGGTTTGCAAGTTGGCGATGTCATCGTGGCCATCAACGGCAGCCAGACCGAGACGACCACTGATCTACTCCAGATCACCGGCAACATCACCGCCGGTACGACATTCAAACTCACGGTCGTCCGCGATCAGCAAAACATCGAAATCACTGCGACCAAGTGACACGGCCACGCTACAATACAGCGCCATTGTCCTCCACGATCAGCACCTGCGACCACAAGAAACGGCACCCATTACCCGAACCCGGCGCACTGACCGGGGCGCAAAGCAGTTTGGACCAAGTCTCCGGTGGATTTCCTCGTAAAGAAGTTTCACGATGACGAATGAAGAGTCCTTTTCAATGATCCGCGCAACGCAGGCGCCGCTGATGCGGCGAACCAAACACCTGATATCCATTGTTGCTTGGATGCTAGGACTTTCCCTTGTGCCCGCATTAGTCATTGTCACCGAAACATACAATCTAAGATTGTCCGATCGTTTTTTGGCTTGTGCGCTTTTCTCAACGATCATTGCATTTCTTGGTTCGGTGTTTATTATCCGCATCTCCACTCGCGTGCGAGTGGCAATATCGGTGCTTTCAGCATTTCTATGGTGGTTAGTCAATGTCGCAGTTTTCATTGTCTGGTGTTTTCATCCTGGGTGAACCAATTGAAGACCGCGTCGTCCGTGTTGATTCGCCGCGACAGCTTGCCTAAGAAATCACAGCGATGGTGGTTGACCTCGCTGGCCATGAAACAGGATTTGCCAATGGTAGTGGTCTCACGATCGACGGTGGGTTTACAGCTTAGGTTTGGGGCGAAGTCCTAGGAAAGCAGCACGCAATGAAGGCTTGGCAATGTACTGATGCTCGTCCAATTCCGGGATTGACCGCCGTCGATGTCGAAATGCCTAGTCCCGGAACCGGCGAAGTGCTGATTCGGGTCGTCGCTGCCGGCGTGACTCCATCGGAGCTTCAGTGGTACCCGACGACTCACACGAAGAGCGGTGATGAACGACGGCACGCGATACCCGGTCACGAGTTTTCCGGTGTTGTCGTTGCAACTGGGGAGGACACGGACATCGCCGTTGGACAAGAAGTTTTCGGCATGAATGACTGGTTCGCAGACGGCGCCACCGCCGAGTTTTGCTGCGCCGCTGGGTTGGCGGTCGCTCCCAAGCCCCGCGGTCTCAGCTATGCCGAAGCGGCATCGGCGCCGATCTCCGCCCTCACGGCGTGGCAGGGCCTCTTCGAACGAACTGACCTGCAGCCCGGCGAACGTGTTTTAATTCATGGCGGCGCCGGTGGTGTGGGCGCCTTAGCCGTGCAACTTGCCCGTTGGTGCGGCGCCTACGTCGTCGCGACTGCGTCTGCCCGCCACACGGAATTCCTACTGAAACTTGGTGCCGACCGGGTTATTGATTATCGTGCCGAACGTTTCGAGGATTTTGGAAATACCTTCCACGTCGTCTTCGATGGGGTCGGGGCCGAGACACTGACTCGTTCCTGGAACGTCCTTGCTCCAGGCGGTCGGCTCGTCACGATCGCTTCCCAAAGCGAAACAGACCAAAATGAAAAAGCCAAAAAGGCTTTCTTTATTGTCGAGCCGAACCGGGAACAATTGACGAAACTTTCCGCCTTATTTGATTCTGGAATGATGAGGCCCGTCGTCGATAAGATCCTCCCGTTTGACCAGGTGCCCCGAGCATATTTGCTCGAAGCGCCTTCGGTCCACGGCGTCGGTAAAACAGTGATCCAGCTCGGAAATTAGCAGCGAAACAGCACCCGCAGACATCTCCAACGAGCGAATCCCCCCGAATCGCCGCGCGAGTGTGTATTAGTGCGGCGGAGTTTCGTAAAACCGTCATTTTACAAAGGCCCTTCCTTCAACCTGCGTAATTCTCTTAATCGAATGCCAATTCGCTATTCGTCCAAGAGCATACATGACGCTTTCACAGTTCCTCCCTGTCGAATTGCTTATTTGTTCCGAATCACTCCAGACCGTGTCGCATTCACAACACATATACGTTTTTTTGTCGCTCTCGGGTATTAAAACTTCCGACACGATGTCCTGATCGCAATATGGACAAATGCTCATATCGAATCTTTCATGGCTACGGGAGAACTGTAATTGAGTCGGAAGTGCCGCCTTCGCAATGATTGTTATACTTATTTCATCAGCGGCCAAGCCGATTAGGGTACGCACATGTGCGTGAGCCGGGCAGCTACTTCCTGGGGCATCATACGCACATTTGCGCACCAGTTACCAGACAACCACATCGCTTCGCCGCCGAAATCGCAGTTGTGTGGTGCCGGACACATGCGGAGTTGCAGCGCCGCGCCGGCTGTTGGTCGGCAATGGTGCGATTCGCACTCGGCGTGATTGTAAAGCTGGCAGCGCACTAATGTGAACCCGACTCGATCCATTCTGCCGATTCTGCCGTTGACTTGATCTTGAGGATACAGTATACTAATGTTCATATATCTCGCGGGCGGAAGGTCTGCCCAATGCGGGACAACGGATTTGAGGCCAACCCAGGGCTCTGACAACTCAGCGTGCAAACGCAGGCACAACACCCGAAGGGACAATTGAGTTCGTAGCAGTCAGGCGAAATGCTTGAGTGGTTCAGCAATCAACGTTGTTCAATCAACGCTACGAACGAAATCTTCCGTCGGCAAAACGCCTGCACTTGCATGAGACTGGTGGCAAGGGATGTCGCGTGGATGGTTTGCGAGACAAAAGTAGGTTCGCCGGTGCGCTGGCCAATCGAAAACGAACCGACGCTTGGCCGCAGTGATTAGCCGAACCCCCGTTGAAGCTCTTTGACAATTTGACCGGCGGTCGCCTGCGCCTATGCAAGCCTGGCGACCGCTCACACACTCCGATTTGCAAAAGTGCGATTCGGCGGGCAGCATTCGCGTTGCGCGCCGATGACAGGAAGTTTCAGGTCTTGCAAATGGGAGTGACGAGCCTGCGGTCCGCGCCGCGGTGTGTGAAAAAGCGCTGCCCGTCAGCGCTGTGTCCTCACTGTCCACCGCGGTTTTTTCAGTGTGCGGAAAACGTAAACGGATTGGCTCAAATGTGTTACGTTGCCAATTTGATGACTGGCAGCGTGTCGGCGAACTTTTTTTCTCCTGAGCAGAACAGCCGGATGCTCGCCCCGGGGCATTTCGTACGGCATATCGGACGGTGCTGCGTGAACCGTCGGTCGGCCGTTGGGGACAATTGCAAGTGGCTGGAGCGCGGTGGCGGTCGGCGGCGGTTTGGATTGCCCGCGGACTGGCTGGCGTGGCTTTCGGGCAGCAATGCATTTCGTTAAACTGCACCTATACATTCGCATCCCAACGGCCGCTACCCACACATGAGAATTCTCCGGCTCGATTTATTGGCGTTTGGCCCGTTTACGCATCAACATTTGGATTTTGGCGACGGTCGCGGTTTGCACCTGGTGCTGGGCGAGAACGAGGCCGGCAAAAGCTCGACACTGCGTGCGCTACGCGACTTTTTGTTTGGAATTCCTCCGCAGTCGGACGATAACTTTGAGCATGCGTACGGCGCTCTGCGAATTGGCGCCACGCTGGCCAACGGGCAAGATTCGCCGCGGCAGTTCGTCCGCCGCAAGGGCCAAAAAAACACGCTGCTGGAAGCCGATGGCCAAACGCCAGCCAGCGTCGCCGGTTTCGAAGCGCTGCTCGGCGGGCTGAATCCAGATTTGTTCGGCCGCTTGTTCGGACTCGGTCACGAACAGCTCGTCGCGGGCGGACGCGAGATCGTCTCCGGCAACGGCGCTTGGGGGCCAATCTTGTTTGCGGCCGGCGCGGGCATCGGCAACTTGCAAGCGGTGCAAAAGCAGCTCGATGCCGAAGCCGCCAAACTGTTTGCGCCGCAAGCGAAATCACGGAGCGTGAACGCGCGAATTGCCGCGGTCAAAGACGCGCGCAAACGCATGCAAGACGCACAAGTGCCTGGCAGTAGATGGGCAGGGCACGACGCCAGTCTCCGCCAGTTGCGCGGCACGCTGGCGGAGGTCGACGCCGTTTTGGCCACCGCGCGGCGTAGCAAGCGTCGTGCGGAAAATGCGCTGGCCGCGCTGCCCCTGATGGTCGAGCGCCGCCAGTTGCAAGAAAACCTCGCGGCGCACGGCGAGTTGCCTGCCCTGCCGGCCGAATTTGGACAGCGACGGCATCGAGCGCAGTTGCAGTCGACGGCCGAAGGCAAAACGGTCGCGCTGCATGCCGAACGCCTGGCGCAGCTTGCAGCGGAAGTCGCCCGCCTGCCGCTAGACGAAGCGCTGGCCGCCGAAGCCGATCGGATCGATGCCCTGCGCGAAGACTTGGGCGCGTATTTGCGCGATTGCAACGATACGCCACGACTCGAAGGCGAACGAGCGCAATTGCAAACCGATGCCCGCCAACGGCTGGCCGAGTTGCGGCCCGATCTGACGCTGGACGACGCCGAAAGATTGCGGCTCACCAAAAGCCGGCAGGCAGAAATCCAACGCCTCGCACGCAATCAGCAAACGCTGGTCGATCAACTTCAGCGCGGTCAGCAAGACTTGGCCGAGTTGCAGCGAAAAACGGCTCGCTTGCGGCAGAAATTGGCCGAGCTGCCCAGCAGCGACAATCAATCGCTGCCGGATGTTGTTGGGCATTGGCAGAGTCGCGGCGACCTGGAGCAGCTTCGCGACGACGCACAAGCTGAACTGTTAGCCGCCCAGCACCAGGCGGAGATCGATCGGTCGCGATTGGGTTTGCATGCGGGATCGCTGGAGCAAATCGAGAAGTTGCCGCTTCCGCCGCCAGAAACCATCGAGCGCTGTTGCCGCCAGTCCGACGAAATCGAAAAGCAGCGCGCCATTCAAGCCGACAAGCTCTCTGAGCGACAAGCGGAAGCGGCCGCCGTGCAGCAGCAGATCGATCGGATTCGTGGCGAGGGAAACGTACCGTGCGAGGCCGACTTACAAACCGCACGACACTTTCGCGAATCGGGCTGGCAAATGGTGCTGGCCGATTGGCAGCAAGGGAAGAGCGATTTGCCGACGCCAATCGAGATTGCGGCCTTCGTCAATCGGTTTGCATCGTTGGAATTGGCAAACGCGTACGCAGCCGCGGTGCAGGCCGCCGACGACGTGGCCGACGCCCTGCGACGCGAGTCGGATCGCGTGCAGCAGATCGCCAGCCTGGCCGACCGCCAGCAGACAATTCAGCTCGCGGCACAGCAATTGAACGAGCAGCAACTGCAGTTGGACGAGCAACAATTTGCGTTGCAAACCAGTTGGCAATCGCTCTGGCAGCCCTGCGACATTCAACCGCGTCCACCGGGCGAGATGCGATCATGGTTGGCCCAGCACGAGCGCTTGGTATTGCAATCGCAGGCAATTCGCAAGCGCCGCGCCGCGCTGACGGAACTGCAATCGCAAATTGAACGCGGCGTTGATGAGTTGCATTCGGCCTTGTCCGCGGCCGGTCACCAACTGCCGCCAGTCGAGAGTTCGCTGCGACAATTGATTCAGCTTGCCCAAGCGAGCGTTCGGCAGGCTGAGCAAACCGCGCGTCGGCGCGAACAGCTTGGCAAACAGATCGAAGACTCGCAAGCTGTGTTGCAGTCGCACGCGGATACGAGCCAACAGGCCACCGAGCGGTTGGCGGCCTGGCAAACCGACTGGCTGGCCGCGATCGCGCCGCTTGGGCTGCCGGCTGACGCCTCGCCAGAGCAGGCCAGCGCGGTGCTCGATCAAATCAAGGAACTGTTCGACAAGCTCAATCAAATTGCCGATAAGCAGCAGCGGCTGGCCGGCATTGCCGATCGGGGGCAAGCCTTCGAATCCGACATTCGGCAGTTGGCCAACAGACTTTCGCCGGATCTGGCCACGGGCGAAACTGCCACCATTACCCAGCAGCTACTAACGCGATTGAAGCAGGCGGCCGGCAACCGTCAAAAGCTGGAGCAACTGACGCGTCAGCGAGAGGAGTGTCAGGCGGAGTTGGATGCCGCGACCGGGCGATGGAATTTGGCCGTGGCCGAACTGCAGATCCTTTGTCAGCAAGCGGGTTGTCAATCGGCCGAAGATTTGCTGCCGGCCGAGCAGCGCTGGCAACGCGTGGTGCAAACCCGTGATTCGCTGGCAGTGTGCGAGAAGCAGTTGCGGCAACTTTCCGACGGCCTGGATCTGTCGGAGTTCGTGTCCGAAACTTTACAGCTCGACGCGGCACAACTGCCGGACGAAATTGCGGCGCTGCAGGAAAAAATCGAACAGTGGGAACACCAGCGGCTGGAACTGGCCCAGCGAATTGGCGAAGAAAACTCGGAGTTAAAGCGTATTGACGGTAATCCATCCGCCACCAGCGAAGCAGAACTCATGCAGCAGCAACTGGCCGCGCTCGAGTCGGAGGTTGAGCAATATGTGCGGCTCAGACTGGCCAACGCCGTGTTGCGCCAGGCCATCGAACGTTTTCGCGAGCGGAATCAAGGGCCAACGCTGGATCGGGCGGGCGCGTTTTTCTCGCAACTCACCCGCGGCTCGTTTAGCGGATTGCAAGTGGATTACGAAACCGAACAACCCGTGCTGGTCGGCCTGCGCGGCCAGCCGGCGCGGCGCGTGCAAGTCAATCACATGAGCGAAGGCACGGGCGACCAATTGTTTCTCGCGCTGCGGCTGGCGATGTTGGAAAATCATCTCGCCGCGCATCAACCGTTTCCACTGGTCCTGGACGACATCCTGGTGAACTTCGATGACGCCCGCGCCGCGGCAGCTCTCAACGTGCTGGCGGAATTCGCTCGGACTTCGCAGGTAATTTATTTCACGCATCACCAGCACTTGGTGCGGCTGGCCGAAAACCAGCTCGGCCAGCAGGTGCAAATGCACACGCTTGCGAAATCGGCGTGAGCTTGAGAAAGCTCGTTCATTCCGGCGGTGGATCTGATCGCTTTTGGAGCTCGACCGACTTGATGATTTCCACGCCATCGCGCCGGATCGTCAGACGTACGATGTCGCCCGCTTTGTATTGGAGCAGCATTTGCTTCAACTGCGCGGCGCTAACGATGGACGCTTTGTCCATTTTAATAACCACATCGCCTGGCATGAGGTCCGCGCTTTCCGCACCGGTACCCGCTGTGACCTGCTGAACCACGCAAGCCGATTGCTGCGGGTCAGTCACAATGCCAAGCACCGGGCTATGAGCGGTTAAGAACATCAGCGCCACAATTCCGAGCGCGGCAAATAGGTTGTTGCCGCAATGCACGAACATCGGCGTCAACAGCGACTTGCGCCACTGATAGACCAGCGTCAGTATTAATCCCAACACCGAGGCAAACGCGCCGTGCACAATTCCAAATGTGTGTCCAAAGCCAAAGATCAAACTTTCGACCACGCAGGCCAGCAGCCAGGGCCAGCGCGCTTTCAAGGCATTGTATAAAAAGCCGCGGAAGAACACTTCTTCGCACAGCGGCGGAACGGTAAACGCCGCCAGCGCAAAAATGTAAACGCGTGACGCATCGGTCGAAGCCGCTAAATCGCGCAGCGCGTCCGGAGTCACCGATACGCCCGGCGCAAAGCGAGTCAACAGATATCCAACGATCAGCATCGTCGTGATGATGCCGATCACAATCGGAATCGCAATTGCAAATTCGATCATCACGCTCTCAAACGCAGGCATTTTTAACGGCGCTCTGCGGTTCCGATCGCGCGTGAGCAGCGGAAAGATCAGAAAAAAACTTTGCGGTATCAAGATGCCAAGAATCAGCAGCAGCACGGGCGGCACGCCTTGCAAATGGCGGCGATCAATCGCAGGCAACACGTGCAGCAAGGAAAACATCAGCACGCCCAGCAAAATCCAACGCGTTTTCCAGCGGTTGTCGGCAAACGAAGCGGGCGCCGTGGGCGAGGCTTCAATGGCCTCCGCCAACGGGATTTCAATGAGTTCAGATGACATGCAAACGATTTGTCCTGGAAACGAAATGTCCCGACAGAGTGCGAGCTTGATGCCTGCCCAGTTCATCATAGCCACGCCGGTTTGTCGCAACAAACCGGCGGCCTTGCCATCCGCCGGCCGGTTGCCGCGGCGGGTTAAGCGGCAACGGAGCTTTGCGGTTAAGCCCACTGGAGTTATGCTGCCGTGCATGGGTTACCGCACTCTTAAAAACTGCATCGACGATCTGGCCGCGCACGGCCGGCTGCTGCGTATTGAAACGGAGATCGATGCGCACCTCGAGGCGGCGGAAATTCAGCGTCGCGTTTATCAGGCAGGCGGACCGGCGATTTATTTCGCGCGCGTCAAAGGCTGCCGGTTTCCGATGGTTTCGAACCTGTTTGGTACGCTCGATCGCGCGCGATTCATCTTTCGCGATTCGCTGGCGACCGTGCGGCGGTTGATCGATTTGAAAATCGATCCGTCCTCCGCGCTGCGCAGCCCGCTGCAATCGCTGGGCGCAGGCTGGGCCGCCTTGAGCATGCGACCCAAGTCCGTTTCCCGTGGCGCGGTGCTCGCCCAGCAAACGACGCTGGATCAACTGCCGCGACTGCAATCGTGGCCAGACGATGGCGGACCGTACATCACTTTGCCGCTGGTTTACACCGAAGACCCCGAGCGGCCGGGCTGGCAAAAATCGAATTTGGGCATGTATCGCGTGCAGTTGGCCGGAAACCAATTTGCCGCCAATGCCGAAGTTGGATTGCACTACCAAATTCATCGCGGCATTGGCGTGCATCACGCAGCCGCCGCGCGTCGCAACCAGCCACTGAACGTCAATATTTTTGTCGGCGGATCGCCGGCGATGAGCCTGGCTGCCGTGATGCCGCTGCCAGAAGGCCTGCCAGAACTGGCGTTCGCCGGCGCGCTGGCCGGACATCGCATTCCGCTGGTCCGCGCCGGAGATGCGAATTCCAGTGCGCTGCCCATCTACGCCGAAGCCGATTTTTGCATCAGTGGCACGATCGATCCTACCCGCACGCTGCCTGAAGGACCGTTCGGAGATCACCTGGGCTATTACAGTTTGCGGCACGAGTTTCCGGTGATGCGGGTCCAGCGCGTGTTTCATCGTCGCGACGCCATCTGGCCGTTTACGGTGGTGGGCAGGCCGCCGCAAGAAGACACCGTGTTTGGAGAGTTGATTCATGAACTCACCGGACCGATCATTCCGACTGTAATCCCCGGCGTGCGGGCCGTACATGCGGTAGATGCGGCCGGAGTACATCCGCTACTGCTGGCCATCGGCAGCGAACGTTACACGCCCTACCGGCAGCTTAGTCAACCGCAAGAACTGCTCACGCAGGCCAACGCCATTTTGGGCCAAGGGCAAATGTCGCTCGCCAAGTATCTGCTGATTGTCGCCGGTGAAGATAATCCGGCGCTCGATATCCAGCAGATCGATGGCTTTCTGCAGCATTTGCTGCAGCGCGTCGATTGGTCGCGCGATCTGCATTTTCAAACACGTACGACCATCGACACCTTGGATTATTCTGGCAGCGGATTCAACCAAGGCTCCAAGGTGGTGATCGCGGCCGTTGGTCCCGCGCGACGCAGCCTCGCCAAGGAAATTCCCGCGGCTCCGCGAATGCCTGAAGGCTTCGAAGAACCGCGCGTTTGCATGCCTGGCGTGTTGGCGATACGCGGGCCCAGCATTTGTGCAGGCGAGGACGTGGCAACGCGTGCTACGCAGCTGGAGCAGTTTTGCGAGGTCTGGCGGCAGAATGCGCTGGCCGATGCGTTTCCGCTGGTGGTGATTTGCGACGACAGCCCGTTTGCGGCGCAGTCGCTCAAAAATCTGTTGTGGGTTACGTTTACCCGAAGCAACCCGGCGGCCGACATTTACGGCTGCGGCGCGCAAATCGTGCAAAAGCATTGGGGCTGCGCGGGGCCACTGGTGATCGACGCCCGCATCAAGCCGCACCACGCGCCGCCACTGATCGAAGACCCGGCTGTATCGCGGCGCGTCGATGCCTTGGCGGCGCCGGGCGGTCCGCTGCACGGCATCATTTAGATTACCCGAGTATCCCACGACGCACGCATGACGCTCGACCAACTTCAACGACTGGCCCTTTTTCTATCGCTCTGGCTGTTTGCGCTGGGTGCCATTTTTGGCAGCTTCATGAATGTGGTTGTGTATCGCCTGCCGCGACGCATGAGTTTGTCGAACCCCGGCTCGCGATGCCCACGTTGCAAACACGCCATTCGCTGGTACCACAACCTGCCGATCTTTGGCTGGTTGATTTTACGAGGCAAGTGCCGCGATTGCGGTCAGCCGATCGCCGCGCGGTATCCGTTGATCGAACTGGCAACCGGCGGGTTGTTTTTGGGCTTGGCTTGGGTCGAGCTCTTTACCGGCGGCCGAAATTTGCCGGAGCGCAGTGGCGACCAAGGCTTGCTGATCGACTCGTTGATTGCCGTGTTTGCGTATCACGCCTGCCTGATTTGCGTGTTGCTGTGCATCACGCTGATCCACAACGACCGCCAACCGATGCCTTCACGGTTGACGATTTTTGCGCTGGCCGTGGGACTGGTGTTTCCGCTGTTCTGGCCCGACCTACACCCGACGCCGTTTGCCAAGTTGCCGCAACTCGACCCCAACTGTTGGCAGGCCGGGCTGATGGACGGTCTATGCGGAGCTGCGGCCGGTTGCGGACTGGCTTGGCTTTATAACCGCTGGATAGCCAGCGGACGCGGCTACATCGACGCTGCCTGGATTTGCGTCGGGGCGTATCTCGGCTGGCAAGGGGCGCTGGCGGTTGCCATCATGGCCACACCGTCGATCATTTGCGCCACACTGGCCGGAATCGAAGTGCGGCGACTGCGCCAATGGCCGCAAACGTTCTTCGTGCTGCTAGCCGTGTGCGTTTGGCTGATTGCCTGGCGAATCGTTTGGGCGCAACTGTTCGCGGCCTGATGCCGACGCATCGACGCGAGCGGTCAACCGCCGGCGTCCGAATTCAGCCATTCAGGGGCGACTGCGAATAAACTATTGTGGCTCGCCCAGTGGCGCGTGATCGAACTGGTGATCGGCCAATTCGCGTGCGCCACTGGTCGCAACTTCAGGAGTTGCTGTTTCAGGCGTCGAGGCGCCAGGCGGAGCAGCCATCAGCGGCACCGCTCCGTTCATCTCCAGCGCTGGCGTCATGACGGCTGCGGCGGCCGAGAGATGTTCGTCCTCGTCGTCATGATCGTCGGTGTGACCATTGAGTTCGGCCGGCTTTTCGTCCGGACCGAGACTCCAATCGCGACGTTGCCGCGAGCTGGGGATATTCATGGCTTTGCGGTATTTGGTCACGGTGCGACGTGCCACGGTTAAGCCGTGCCGGGCAAGTTCCTTGACCAACTCGTCGTCGCTGAACGGATGCTGTTTATTCTCGTGATCGACCACTTCTTGCAGCTTGATTCGCACGGCGTCCCAGGCCACTTCTTCGCCATCGGCGCTCATGGTGCCGCCGACGAAGAATCGCTTGAGCGGAAAAATTCCGCGTGGCGTTTGGATCCATTTGTCGTCGACCGCGCGGCTGATGGTGGTGACGTGTACGCCTACTTTATCGGCGATCTGCTGCATTTTCAGCGGTTCGATCGACTCGGGGCCTTTGTTCAAAAATTCGATCTGGTGATCGACAATCGCCTGCGCCACTTTGGTGATGGTGTTGCGGCGCTGTTCGATCGATTCGATCAACCACTGCGCGGAATTGATCTTGCGCTTGATGTATTCCTTGGTCTTCTCGTCGGCTTCGCCGGTCATCAACAGCTTGCGATAGTACGGGCTGATGAACAAATTAGGCGTGCGGCCATCTTCCAAGCGAACCTTGTATTTGCCGGTATCATCTTGCTCGACAAAGACATCCGGTTGCACGCTCGGCACAAAGGCGCTGGTGAAGTTGGCGCCGGGCTTGGGATTAAGTTTGCGCAGCTCGTGCAGGGTTTCTTGAATTTGCTCGAGCGTTAGGCCGGTGCGTTTTTGAATGGCCGGCATGCGGTTGTGTTCGAGATCTTCCAAGTGATTGGCGATCAGCGTTTTGAGTTGCTCGTAGTCGTGCATGCCGGGCACGAGTTGCAGCAGCAGACATTCCCGCAGATCGCGGGCTGCCACACCGGGCGGATCGAGCCGCTGCACCAAGGCCAGCGCTTGTTGCGCCAGTGCCAGTTGGGTTGGGCCGCCATCGGGATCGATCAGTTCTTCCAGCCGGCTTTGCAAATAGCCGTTGGAATCCAAGTTGTAAATGATCCGGTCGCACATCTGCCGAATTGGCTCGTCGATATCGAACCAGCCCAGTTGATTGTGCAGGTGGTCGTGCAGGCTGGTTGGCCGATCGACCATGTTGGCCATGGCGTCGTGCTTGCGATCGCCTTCTTCTTCGATCCGCGAAGCCGACGGACGCGAACGCTCCTCGAAATGATCGGGGAACTCTTCGTCCATGTTCAGCAGGCGTTCGAAGTCTTCTTCGTTGTTTTTCGTCTCATCGACGACCAGTTCACGCTCGTCTTCGGTGGGCGCGTCGGGGTTAACTTGTTCTTCAGGCGCGGTTTCCAGTTCGTCAATCGCCACTTCCAGCAGTTCGTTCTCTTGCAGTTCTTGTTCGATGCGTTCTTGCAAGGCCATGATCGGCAACTGCAGAATTTCCATCGACTGAATCATACGGGGCGCAAGCACTTGCTTTTGCACCATCCGCAACTCTTGACCGAATGATAAACGCATAAGAACTTCCTTTGAGCCGGGCTAGATTCGCGACGACCATTCATCCCGTGATGGAGAGCATGCTGGGCCGATCGCCGTGCCGCCGCTGCTATTTTACCTTATTTCCCAGAGCTTGCTTACGAAAAGACCGTGATTCCGGAGCTAGAATTTCTGCCGCCCCGCCAGGGCGTCGGCAAGGATTTCCTTATTGGCAAACTCCAACACGCTGCCGGTGGTGATGCCCCGCGCCAGCCGCGTGATTTCCACCGGCAAACCGGCTAATTGATTGGAAATCAGCAGCGCCGTGCCGTCGCCCTCCAGTGTGGGGTTGGTGCCCATGATGATTTCGCGGAACGCGCCGGCCTTAATCCGCTCGAGCAACGGTCCGATGGTCAGTTGCTCCACTCCAATCCCATCCAGCGGCGCAATCCGCCCAAGCAGCACATGATACAGGCCGCGATACGAGCCAGCTTGCTCCAGCGCCATCAGATCGCGCGGCTGTTCGACCACGCACAGTAGGCCCGCGTCGCGGCGCGAATCCTGACAGATGGTACACAGCTCGGCTTCGGCCAGATTGAAGCAGCGACTGCAATAACGCACGTTTTCGCGGACGTTGCGGATGGCATCCGCCAGTGCAAAAGCTTCGTTCTTGTGAACCCGCAAAATGTGATACGTCAATCGTTCGGCCGACTTTTTGCCGATGCCCGGCAACTTGGCCAGTTCGTCGATCAGATGACTAACGGATTCCGTGATTAACGCCACGACGGATCAGCTTTCGGATTAAGTTGCAGGTGCTTCCGGCGACTCCACGTCGCCGCCCAACATGGCGCTTAGGCCGGAGAGGTCCATGCCTCCGGTCATCGATTTCATGATTTCGCCGTACTGCTCCTTTGATTTTTCAATCGCCTGGTTGATGGCGGCGGGCAGCAGGTCTTCCAGCATTTCTTTGTCTTTACGCTCGATCAAGGTGGGGTCGATACTCACGCGCAGCACCTGATTGAGTCCATTGACTTCAACTTCGATCATGCCACCGCCCGAAGTGCCGGTTGCACGGCGGTTTTTCAGATCGTCGGTGATGGCGTCGAGTTTGCCACGAATCTGCGACGCCTGCTTGAGCACGGAGGCGAAGTTGCCAATCCCCTTGAACATGTCTCACCTGAAAAAGAGCTGCCGCGCTCGCTGGCGGAATGCCGCGCAATCGGAGCGCGCGGCACGAACATCGCCCAGTGCATATTCTATGCCGATCTCAAAATTCAGCAAGCTAGACGCTGTGTGTTTCGTCGATTCGAACCACGCGCGCATCAAACAGCTCGCTGGCTTTGCGAACCAACGGGTGATCGGAGATTTCCGCCTGACGCTGGCGGCTGGGGCCAGCGGATCGGCGCGCGTCGGATTTTACCGCCTTGGCTGCGGCCGGCTCATCCGCCACGGTATGAAATTCCAATCGCACGGGGCGACCGGCAACGTCCGCCAGCACGCGTTGCAATTCGCCGAGTTGCTCCGGCTTCTCGCAATTCAGTTTGGCAAAATTATGCCGGGCAGAAAAATGCACCGCTAGGCGATCGGCCCCAGCCAGCGAAACGCGAACCGCGTTCTGAGCGTAACCGGCCGTCATGCCAGACAGTTCGGCCAGCATCTGCTGCCAGATGGCGGGCACTTGGTCGGCCGTCAGCGGACGCGGAACATCCGCCGCGACGGTATCGCTCGAACTGGGCCCGGCAGTTGACGGCAAATCATGGGCGGAAACAGCAAGCACGGCAGGCGTTGACCGTACCTGGGCTGGCGTGGCAGCAGAAACATCGTGGTACTCGAACGATTCCGCCGAAGCGTCGTAGGCTGAAGCGAGCTGACTGTTGATATTGTCCACCGACGTCTGCGAAGCCGAGTCGCCGGCAATACTCAGGCGCGAAGCCGTTTCGCTAGCGGCTGGATGCGAGATCGCGACGGGCGGCTTGGCCACCGACGTTTCGGCGGCTGGTTTGTTGACGTGAATCGCGGGCGGCGCAAGATTTTCGGCCGTGTGCGGATGAGCCACCGTTGGCGCAGCGGCTGCTAACTCAGGTGCTTTTTTTTTTGAATCGTCGGCAGCCGGCGTAGGTCGAGTCGGTGGCGCGGCCGCTGCGCGCTGCGCGACGGCTGGCATCGTTGCCGTGGCACCGGAACGCAACTGGGCGATGGCAGCCGGCAAGGCGTCGAGGTCTTCCAGCTTGCAGGCGCGGACGAGTGCCATTTCGGCCAACACGCGGGCGTGCGTACTATATCGCAACCGCGAGAGCGTTTGATCGATGATCCCGATCACGGCCAGAATCGTTTCCAGACCAAGCTGCTTGCCGGCTTCTTGTACGGCGGCAAATTCGGCAGGCGAGGTGTGCAAGAAACTGTCGGTTTTGCAGCCCACCGCCGCAGCCATGCAGTCGCGGAGATAGCCTAGCAGTTGCTCGAGCAGTTGGCCGGGATCCACGCCTTCAGTCATGGCGGCATCGAGTTCGGCCAGCGCCACGGTTGGATCGTGGGCCACCAGCGCACGGGTGATCTGCCCCAGCCGTGCATCGTTGGCGGTGCCCAGCATCTCGTGCACGTCGGCGGCGGTAATGGCGCCTTTGCCAAACGCCAGCAGTTGTTCCAGCAGCGATTGGCTGTCGCGCATCGAGCCAGCCGCGCGTCGGGCCAGCAGTTCGAGCGCTTCGGCGTCGGCCTGCACGCCTTCGGCATCGACAATTTGCCGCAAACGGCCGGCGATGGACGAAGTTTGAATGCCGGCAAAGTCGAATCGCTGGCAGCGCGACAAAATCGTGATCGGAATTTTTTCCGCTTCGGTGGTGCAGAAGATGAATTTGACGTGTTCGGGCGGCTCTTCCAGCGTCTTGAGCAAGGCGTTGAAGGCCTCGCGGGTGAGCATGTGAACTTCGTCGATGATGTAGATTTTGAAGCGGGCGCGGCTCGGCCGCACGTTGGCGTTTTGACGCAGTTGGCGGATTTCGTCGATGCCGCGGTTACTTGCGCCGTCGATCTCCAGCACATCTACGTCGTCGCCGGAACTGACGCCGCGGCAGATTTCGCATTCGTTGCAGGGCGCCGGCGTGGGGCCGTGTACGCAATCCAGCGCTTTGGCGAGAATTCGCGCGGTGGATGTTTTGCCCACTCCGCGGGCGCCGGTAAACAAATAGGCGTGGCCCACCCGGTGCGATTCAATGGCGTTGGTCAGGCCGCGAGCAACATGTTCTTGCCCAATCAGTTGCGTGAACGCTTGCGGGCGATAGCGCCGCGCAACCACAACATATTCGCCGGTTTGCTCCGCTGCGGCAGTGTCGTACGCGTCGGCCATTGGGAAGCTTCCCCGCTGCGAGGCCCGTTTCCACCGGCAGATGGCAGTCCAGGGCGAAATTCCGAGGGCCAGTTGGTTCTGCCAGACGGACCGCGCCGCAACGGGCGGACGACTGCCGTCGGCCTTGGATGAGAGACCCACCGCGCAAAGGGATGACCGCTTATGGCTGCTGCGGTTAAGCCCTGACCAGGTTCGCAGCTCCCCATCGCGGGGGCCTCTCATCGAAGGCCGACGTGGCGGCCCAACCTCGAAATGCGAACGTATGTTTTACGTTGTGGCGGCCCGGGCGTCAAAGGGGCAGAAAACTGCCATCGGTGGCAGGCTCGACATTCGCGCGGCGATTGACCTTGAGTCGATCATAAATCCAATGCTTTCTTGCCATGCCGGTAGGCGGTAGACTATCGCCACACGGTCAACGTTGTGCCCAACTCCAACCCCGGTTTGTCGATGATTCGAAATCAAAATCTACTCGCCTTTGCGCTCCTGATATTTGCCGCGGTGGCCGTCAACGCGGCGGAACCGGCCGAGACCAAGCCCACTGGCAAACTCTACGAACTTCGCACATATTGGGCGGCCGAAGGCAAACTCGACGCGCTCAACCAGCGGTTTGCCGATGCGGAACGCAAGCTGACCGAAAAGCATGGAATGACCAGCGTCGGCTACTGGATGCCGCTGGATAATCCCGAACACAAACTGATCTATCTGTTGTCGTATCCCAATCTCGAAGCCCGCGATGCCGCCTGGAAGGCGTTTAATGACGATTCCGATTGGCAAGCGGCGCGGGATAAAACGGAAAAAGACGGGCCGCTGTTGGCCAAAACCGAATGGCTGCTGTTGCACGCGACCGATTTTTCGCCTGCAATCAAAGTTTCGGCCGAGAAAGAACCGCGGGTGTTCGAATTGCGAACGTACACCACGGCGCCCGGCAAACTGCCGGCGCTGCACGCCCGTTTTCGCGATCATACGATCAAGCTGTTCGAGAAGCACGGCATGACCAACCTGGCCTACTGGACCGTGGATAAAGGCCAAGCAGACGTCGATAGCGCCAACACGCTCGTTTATCTGCTGGCTCACAAATCCAAAGCTGCCCGCGAAGCGAGCTTTAAGGAGTTCGGTGGCGACGCGGACTGGAAGGCGGCCAAGGAGGCCTCGGAAAAAGCGGCCGGCGGATCGCTCACGGTCAAAGACGGCGTGAAGTTCGTGCTGCTGAAACCCACCGATTACTCGCCGCTCAAGTAATTCGGATCAAAGTGAAGTACCACGGATTGGCGGACCAGCGCGACTAGCCAGAATTGCCGCGCTGAAGCATACTGACGCCATGTCCGCGCGACTTCGTAATCTGTTTCCGTATTTCGGCTTGCTACTGCTATTGGCGGCGCTAGGCTGGGCGGTTTCGTTTGGTCGCTTGCCGCCGGCCGACATGACGTTCTGCAACGGCGACGAAGTCAAATCGCTGGATCCGGCCGTTAGCCAATCCGACAGCGAAGGCAACGTGCTGCGGGCGCTTTACGAAGGACTCTGCCAGTACGATCCGAAAACGCTGGAAGCCACGCCGGGTGTGGCCGAAAGCTGGGATCTCTCGGACGACAAACTCACCTACACGTTTCATTTGCGTAAGAACGCGCGTTGGAGCGACGGTTCGCCTGTCACGGCCGAAGACTTCTTGTGGTCGTACCGCCGATTTTTTCATCCCGGCACGGCGGCCGTGTATGCCGAAGAATTCTGGTACATCAGCGGTTCGAAAACCTTTTCCGAATCGAAAGTCGCCGTGGGCAACGCCGTGGAGGTCGAACTGCAGGACAAACCCGACGACGGTCTCGAGCCGCTGTACGGCAAACTTTTGAAAATCGAAGAACCCAAAATAAAAGATCCCGACGAGGCCCAAGCGGCGCTGGCCAAGGTGTTTACTGTTGAAATTGGTGGAAAAACTCGGCGATTCACGCGTGGCGACAGGCCCGCCGCCCCAGACATCGAAGGCTGCAAACACGTGCTGCCATCGTTCGACACCGTCAAGGTTCGCGCGCTCGACCCGCAAACGCTCGAGATCAAGCTCGATAATCCCACGCCCTATTTTCCGCAGTTGACCGGTTTTTTTGCCATGTATCCGGTTAACCGGCGCTGCGTGCAAAAATATCATTTGCCGGATTGGGTGAGGCCAGAGAATATCGTCACCAACGGTCCGTACACGTTGCAATTGCGGCGAATGCGCGACCGCGTGCGGGTAGTCAAGAATCCCAATTACTGGAACCAAAAACAGGTCTTTCTGAATGTGATCGACATCCTGCCCATCAAATCTTCGACAACCGCGCTGAACATGTACCTGACCGGGCAGGTCGATTGGATTCTTAAATTGCCGGCACCCGTGGTGCCCGTGTTGCTGGCGGCCAATCGGCCCGACTATCAGCCACAGGCGGTGCTCGGCACGTACTTTTATCGCATCAATTGCTCGCCACCCGATCCCAAGGCGACGGAGTCGGACGTCAAACAGCAAATTCGCCGCGCGCTCAGCAATGTGCTGGTGCGGCGGGCATTGAACATGGCCATCGATAAGCAGAGCATTGTCGATGGGGTGAAGCATGGGCGCGATCAGCTCGCGCGCAGCCTGGTGCCGCCCAAAATGAATGAGTACATGCACCACGAGCCGGCGCTGTGCGAAGAGTTCAATCCGCTCGCCGCGCGCAAACTGCTTGCCGAAGCCGGTTATCCCGAGGGGCGCGGCTTTCCGAAAATCTCGATCCTGCTGAACACGGATGAAGATCATCGCGCCATCGCCGAGTTCGTGCAGTCGCAATGGCAGCAGAATCTACGAATCAAAGTGGGTATTCAGGAAAAAGAATTTCCCTCGATGAACGACAGTTGCGAGCGACTGGACTACGATGTGTGCCGCGCCGGTTGGTTTGGCGACTACACCGACAGTAATACATTCATCAATGTGTTTAAGTCCGATAACGGTAGCAATCAGACGGGCTGGAAGAGCGAAACGTACGACGAACTGCTGCGACAGGCTCACCACGAGCCTTCGCCGGCGCGTCGGTCGCAGTTGTTTCACGATGCCGAGCGCGTGCTGATGGACGAGATGCCGATCATTCCGCTCTATTTCTACGCTTCGCCGGAGATGGCCCGCACCTATCTCAAAGGTTGGTATCCCAACGCTCAGACGCTGCATCCTTATATCGGCATGTCGATCGATCCGGCCGAAAAGAAAGCCGTGCTGGCCCGGGAGGGCAAGTAAATGCTGGGCTTTGTCATTCGCCGGCTGGCCTGGATGGTCGTCACGCTGTGGATCGTGTTTACGGTGACGTTTTTTCTGATGCGCTCCGCGCCCGGCGGTCCGTTTTCGCGCGAGCGAAAGACCGATCCGCTGATCGAAGCGCAGCTCAAACGTCGCTATCATTTGGACGAGCCGCTGATCCAGCAATATGGTCGCGAACTGAAAAACTTCGTCACGCTGGATCTGGGTTTCAGCTTCAAATCCGTGGACTTCAGCGTCAACGAAATTATCCGCCAAGGCCTGCCTGTTTCGGCTTCGCTGGGAATTTTTGCGCTGGTGTTTGCGCTGGTCTTGGGACTGACAGCCGGCATCTTTTCGGCCGTGCGCCGTGGCAGTTTGCTCGACGCCGGACTAATGACACTGGCCACCATCGGCATTGCCGTACCGAGCTTTGTGATTGCCAGTTTGGCCATCATCATGTTCGTGTTTATCGTGCCGATCTTTCCGGCTGCCGGCTGGGGATCGCTGAGTCAATTGGTGCTGCCGGCGCTGTGCCTGGGCGCGCCCTACGCGGCCTATATTGCCCGGCTGACGCGCAGTGGCATGCTGGACGTGCTAGGGCAAGATTACATTCGCACCGCCTACGCCAAAGGTTTGCCGCGCGGCCGCGTGATTTTTCGGCACGCGCTCAAAGGCGCGATGTTGCCGGTGGTTTCGTTTTTGGGGCCGGCCATCGCCGGTATTCTGACCGGTTCGATGGTGGTCGAGCAGATTTTTGCCGTGCCTGGGCTGGGGCAGCACTTCGTGCAAGCGGCCACGCAGCGCGACTACACGCTGTGCATGGGACTGGTCATGCTCTACACCGCCTTGCTGTATGGCATGAACATGCTGGTGGACCTGACGTATCAATTTTTGGATCCTCGGATCAAGTTGGACTGAGCCGCACGTGACCGCAACGATTTCAGAAAATCCGACGGCGCCGCCAACGACCGAGCGCTATGCCGCGCTGCTGAAAGAGGCCGCCGCCATTCAGGGCGTTTCGCTAGGGCGCGACGCCTGGCGCCGCTTGCGCCGTAGTCGCACCGCGATGATCGCGCTCTATTTCCTCATCGCCGTGGCGCTGCTCTCGTTCTTTACACCGCTGCTGCCGCTGGCCGCGCCGCGAAAAATCGACCTCAAACAGCAATACCAGGCGCCGCACTGTTGGCCGATCATGGTCCATTCGTTTCAATCGCAAGCGGACGACATCGAGCCCGATCCGGTAGGCAGCGGTTTTGGTGAGTTGATTCCGCCGTTCAATTGGATGCTCGCGCTGCGGCTGAAAGTCTTTGGCAACTGGCAATTCAACGCCCTGATGGGCTCGGATAAACTCGGCCGAGATCTGCTGTCGCGATTGTTCTGGGGCTCGCGCGTGTCGTTGGTGGTGGGGCTCGTGGCAACGTTTGTATCGCTGCTGATCGGCGTTTCGTACGGCGCTATCTCGGGCTACATCGGCGGTTGGGTCGATAACGCCATGATGCGCGGCGTGGATATTCTGTATTCCATTCCGTTCATCTTTGTGGTGATTTACCTGGTGACCGTACTCAGTGAGCCGGTCATCAAGTCCAGGTTGGAAGATTGGCACATCAACCGCATCACCGTGTTTTTTGTGGTTGTCGGCGCGATCTATTGGTTGACCATGGCCCGCGTGGTGCGCGGCCAGGTGATGTCGCTCAAGCACGAGCAATTTGTCGAAGCGGCCCGCACCATCGGCGGCGGACGCTGGCGAATCATTTTCCGACATTTGGTGCCGAATCTGTGGAGCGTGATCATCGTTTACCTGACGCTGACCATTCCTAACGTGATGCTGTTCGAGGCGTTTTTGTCGTTCTTAGGCTTGGGCGTCGAGCCGCCGGACGTCAGCTGGGGATTGCTGGCGAACGAAGGCATCGCCGTGATCACGCCCATCAAAACGTATTGGTGGCTGGTGGTTTATCCTGGCTTGGCGCTGGGGCTCACGCTGTTGTCGTTGAATTTTCTGGGCGATGGATTGCGCGATGCGCTCGATCCGCGCATGAAAAACAAATAGCCTCGCGACCACTGAAATCGGAAGCCGAACGGATGTTACTGAGCGTCGAAGACTTGCACGTGGAATTTCGCACCGACGACGGATTGGTCCGCGCGGTGGACGGCGTTTCGTTTGGCGTCGCGGCGGGCGAAACGCTGGGCATCGTCGGCGAATCAGGCTCCGGCAAATCGGTCACCAACTTGGCCGTGATGGGACTGTTGCCGCAACCGCCAGCGTTTGTCACCGCCGGCAAAGCGATGTTCGCCGGACAAGACCTGCTGCAACTCGACCAGCGCGCGCTGAGCAAAATTCGCGGCGACCGCGTGGCCATGATCTTCCAAGATCCCATGACGTCGCTCAATCCGTTTTTGACCGTGGCGCAGCAACTCACCGAGGTCACGCAACTGCATCGCGGCTACAGCCACTCGCAGGCGCTCAAGCATGCCATCGAGATGCTGGACCGCGTCGGCATTCCCTCGGCCGGGCTGCGGATTCAAGATTACCCCCACCAGTTTTCCGGCGGGATGCGTCAGCGAGTGATGATTGCCATGGCGCTTTCCTGCAAGCCGGCCGTACTGATTGCCGACGAGCCAACCACCGCGCTGGACGTGACCATTCAGGCGCAAATTCTCGACCTAATGAAAGAACTGCAACACAGCGAAGGCACGGCCATCGTTTTGATAACGCACGATCTGGGCGTGGTGGCCAAAGCCTGCGACCGCGTCAACGTGATGTATGCTGGGCGGTTCGTCGAAGAAGCGCCCGTCGACGAGCTGTTTGCCAAACCGCGGCATCCTTACACGCGCGGCTTGCTGAATTCGATTCCGCGCTTGGACGATCGCACTGCGCGGCTGACGCCCATTGCCGGGCAACCGCCGAATTTGATGGCGCTGCCGCCAGGCTGCGCGTTTGCCCCGCGCTGCCCTAACGTAATGGAAAAATGCGGTCAGCTCGTGCCGCCTTTGACCACCGATAGCGCGGGGCAGCGTTATGCCTGTTTCAATCCCGTGTCGAGCGGCGCGACGGCCGTGGAGGTCCTGCCGCGATGAGCGAATCTGCCGCCTGGGCTCGTTTGCCCGACTCGATTGACATGCAGCCGCCGCTGCTGGAAACGCGCAATCTGCAAATGCATTTTCCGTTTTCGCGCGGGCCGTTTTACAAGCCAACGCATGGCCTGGTGCGCGCCGTGGACGGCGTAAGCTTTTCCGTCCGCAGCGGCGAAACGCTGGGGCTGGTGGGCGAATCGGGCTGCGGAAAATCCACCACCGCCCGCGCCATTCTCAACCTGGTCAAACCGACTGGTGGCCAAGTGCTGCTCGACGGCGCGCCCATCAACGGGCTGAGCGACCGGGCCATGTTGCCGATTCGCCGCCAGATGCAGATGATCTTTCAAGATCCGTTTGCCTCGCTGAATCCGCGAATGACGGTCGGCCGAATCATCATCGAGCCGATGAACATTCACGGTTTGTATGCGGCCGCGCAGCGCAAACTGGAAGCCATGCGGCTGATGGATATGGTGGGCTTGAATCCGCGATTTTTGAATCGCTACCCGCACGAGTTTTCCGGCGGACAGCGGCAACGCATTGGCATTGCGCGGGCGCTGGCCGTGCAACCGCGTTTGATTTTATGCGATGAGCCGGTCTCCGCGCTGGATGTTTCCATTCAAGCGCAAGTGATCAACCTGTTGATGGATTTTCAGCGGCAACTGGGCCTGGCGTATGTGTTCATCGCGCACAATTTGGCGGTGGTCAGGCATATCTCGCATCGCATCGGTGTGATGTATCTCGGCAAGATCGTGGAAATGGGCGATGCGGCAACCGTCTGTAGCAATCCGCGGCATCCCTACACGCAAGCACTACTTTCGGCCATTCCGCTGCCCGATCCGGTGCGCGAGCGCCAGCGGCGGCGCACGGTGCTGACGGGCGAAGTGCCGTCGCCGGATAAGCATTACGTTGGCTGCCGATTTGCGGGGCGGTGCCCGATCGTCGAGCCACGGTGTTTGGAATCTTCGCCGGAATTGCTCGGCGGCGCGCATCAAGTGGCCTGTTTTCCGGCACAAGAAGCGCTGCAGAACAATCCGCTGGCCGTGCTGTGAACGACGTTGCTCGATGCGCCTGGCCAATGGAAAATTTTCCGCGTCTAACCGATTTGTGCGCGGCTGTCGATGCCGCGCGCGACGAAGTTTTTTGCCGCTGATAGCACGCACATAAAGTTTGCTTTACAGCGCGCCATCCATCTCGCATACTAGGTGACCGCCGCGAGTCAAATTGCTCGTGGCGTTTCGGGCTGTATGGGGGTCTGCACGGATGGTTCGATTGTCGATGAATGAAATGACGACCTATCGCTGGTCGTTCGAAGAGGATGTGGCCGAGTACCAAGCGGCCGGTTATCCGGCGATCGGCGTCTGGCGGCAGAAGCTTTCGGACTACGGCGACGCGCGAGGCGTGGAACTGCTTGCCGAGAGCGGGCTCAAAGTTTCTAACTTGCTGTGGGCGGGCGGCTTCACCGGCAGCGACGGCCGCACCTTTCGCGAAAGCGTCGAAGACGCCGTCGAGGCGATTCAATTGGCCGCCAGCACCTGCGCCGGTTGCCTGGTGCTGTACACGGGTGCCCGCGCCGGACACACGCATCGCCACGCGCGGAGATTAATTGTAGACGCTTTACGTGAACTCGCGCCGCTGGCGGCCGAATCGCGCGTGCCGCTGGCCATCGAGCCCATGCACCGCGGTTGCGCCGGCGAATGGACGTTTTTAACCAGCCTGGACGACGCTTGCCAACTGCTGGACGCCGTGCCGAGCCCGTACGTGCAGTTGGCGCTCGACACCTATCACATGGGCGACGACTCGGCCGTACTGTCGCGGATCGAACAGTTCGCATCGCGGATTGCCATCGTGCATTTGGGCGATTGGAAGCAACCGCCCGAACGCGAGCAAAATCGTTCACTGCTGGGCGAGGGCGTGCTGCCGCTTCGCGAGATCGTGGCGGCGCTCAACTCGGCCGGTTATCGCGGCTACTTCGACGTGGAATTGATGGGCGAAGAAATCGAAACGGCCGACTATCGTCAGATCCTGCGTCAGTCTCGCGAGGCTTACGAAGCGATCTTATCGGCCGCGGCCGTCTGAACCCCAGGGCACTGCTGGCAAACATTGGCCGCACGTTTTCAAGGTACGACAAATAACCCAGAATGATACATTTGCTCGAAGGGGGCGTTACTGTTTGATTAAAATAAGTCGAAACCCAGAGATATAGCTATGTGCGTCTTCACCATAATCACCGGATCGCTGGGCGCAACGACAAACGGCGGCTTCATCCAGCCAACTTCCGCCACGAACCGCGCATCGTTCGCCTTCTCTGCTAAGTGGGTCGGTGCCCCCTGGCAGTTTGTCTCCCACCAAATCGCGGCACCACTGCCAGACGTTGCCATGCATGTCGTACAAGCCCCAAGGATTCGGTTTCTTTTGCTTCACCTGATGGGCATAACGCTGGTTAACTTTGTCCGTGTTGCTGTCATACCAAGCATAACGACCTAGTGCGTCATCCACACTAAATACTCGGGTTGCCGGAAACGCGGATTTCAGGGAACCTTCCTGTAACAAGGAGGTGCCCCATGAACAAGAAGTACATCGTACAGCTCTCGGATGAAGAGCGAAAGGTTTGCGAGCAGGT